>NZ_JACVUO010000033.1:0-30819 GCF_016625145.1 Pantoea sp. S61 | reverse complement strand
ACCGCTGGCAAGGTGCTGCCCGTCGGCTGTGCGCACAGGAATACGATATGCTGCTGTTTCTTTTGGCGGTCTTCCCAGATGGAGTAAACAAAGCCCGGACTGGCTTCGATGTTGAGTCCATCGAACACCTGCTTCAGTGTTTCACTGACGCTGCGGTTGTTCACCGTTTGCGATGGCAGGCCATAACCGTTCTCTTTCTTCACCACCAAGGCCTGACCCGCTGATTCAATCAACGCGCTCACCACAACGTTAGGGCCGGCAATCAGGGATTCGGCATTCTGATAAGGCGTGAAGTAGGCGCCGCGATAGTAGCCCAGCCCCGGCGTACCGCAGGAATCAAATTGCTCGACTTTACCTATAAGAATCGCGTGGTCACCCGCATCAATGACCTGATGCATCGCGCATTCAAACCAGGCGGAGCTGTCATCCAGCAGCGGGGTGTTGAACTCGCCTTTACGCCACTTCACCAGTGAGAAGCGATCGGCCACTTTCTGCGCGAAGATGTTCGACGTCTCTTTCTGCTGCTCCGCCAGAATGTTGATAGCGAAGTGCGGGCATTGGGTGAAGTTCTCGAAATTAGCGGAGCGCTTATCGATGCTCACCAGCAGTAGCGCGGGGTCAAGTGACACCGACGAGAACGAGTTTGCGGTGAAGCCAATCGGCTGCCCTTGTGCATCGTGAGTGGTGACCACGGTGACACCGGTCATGAAGGCGCCAAAGGCGTCGCGTAACTGTCTGCGTTTATCTGCGTCCATAAGTTACTCCTTTACAGGCTCTTTTTGCGTGACGGCGGCAGCAACCGGCTTGAGGAACGACAAAATTTCCTCGTTCACCCGGTCTGCATCCGTCAGGTTCAACATGTGTTTAGCGTTAGCGACCACTACTGCCTGTCCCTGTCGTGCTGCCTGGGCCATTTGGCGTGTCATGTCTGGATTCGAATTGGCATCCAGTTCACCGGTCATCACTAACACCGGACATTGCATTTCATTCCAGCGCTCAGAATAGAAGCGGTCTCCCGCCGCAAACGCCTGATAGGCGCGTGCATAGCCGTCGAGATTCACCTGTTGCAACCACGTTCCCACTTTTTGACGCAGGGGCTGTTCGTGGTGGTCGTCACTGAACCAACGATCCAGTGGCGCATCGAGCCGCACATTGCCGCTCGCTAACTCCTGGGCGCGTTTCAACACCGCATTGCGCGCGCTGTCGTTACGCTTAAACACGCCGCTCATCACAATCGCGTGATTCACCCACTGCGGATAATCGATAGCGATACCTGCGGTGATCAGTGCGCCCATTGAGTGTCCGGCGACGGCAAAACTGCGTTCGGGCTGTGTCTGTAAGAACTGGGCCAGCCACTGCACGTAATCCTTTAAGGTGGCAGGATGACGAAAACCGCTGCTTTCGCCATGGCCAGGCATATCCACCGCGATCACACGGAAATAGCGACTCAGCACGTCCATTTGTGGGAACCAGGCGTCGGCATTCATGCCGACACCGTGGATCAACACCAGCGGCGTGCCCTGTCCAGCCTCCAGGTAACTGACCTGGAGACCTAACTCAGATAGCTGCTGGGTTTTTCTGGTCATGGCCTAACTCTTTCAGGTCAAGATAACGGTTGCCGATACGATGATGCGGACGGCCGCCCAGTGCCGCGCCCAGCGCGATCACAATCTCGTCTGCGAATGGCGCATCGTTGATGTTGAACTGCATAGTGAGGTAGTGTTCGCGAGTGCCCTCATCATCCGTGCCCATCATGGGAACCAGAATCGGTGTATTGGCTGGACCACGGGTGTTGTTAAAGGCCAGGTAGGTTTTACCCTGCACAGCAGAGCGATAATGGTTGCCGAAATGCAGGGTATGAATCAGCGCTGAAGCGTGTTCCAGTTCGCCGTTCAAGCCCACCACTGCGCTTTTACCGTAAGCCACCACCTTGTCGCCGCCGCCCGCTTCTTTCACGATCAGGCTGGTCAGCAGTTCGCCCAGTACCGGTGCCATTTCACGAATCTTGGGGGCGAGGTCTTCAACGAAGCCTTCACCGGCCCACGGATTTTTTACCACGGCAGCCGCCGCAATCATCACCAGCGGCGTGGTGGCCGCTTTGCCGCCGTCGGAGTAGATGGTTTCGGTGGTAACGAACGTCTTGCGTATATCTGGATGCATGGTTAAAGCCTCATTCAAGTTAACGGTTTTTTAATCTGGTGTGTCGGGAAAGGATATAACACTGAGACTTTTGGCATGTCAAAACATGGTATACCATCATACGGTATTAAAATTTGCCGGAGATTTTGCTATGCTTTGTCGACGCAAATCCCCGCCGTGACTGGGGGGATGGGGATTAAAAGGGCAATGCGTAATGGGCTGTTTGAGACGCGAAGTGAGTGTGACTACGGTCATAAAAATCACATGACGTATCGGAGCAGACGTTTTATAACGGTATGAATTCACGTGGTTTTGATTATTCCTCAAGGATATTTTTATTTCGTGCCCCGGCCGCATGATGAAACTGTGAGCTAACGCTGATTTCAACTGTCGCGTCGGTGAGGAATCGATAGACGGTGGTGGCAATGAGAGTAAAGGCGGCGTTGCTTTCAGAACAGAAACAGTGCTAATAGTTAAAACGCTGGCAAGACATGACATTGACTTCAGGCTGAATTTTTTGCATTTCAACGAAGAGACGATTATGGATGCGGGTCATTCCCTAAAAATTGAAAATACGCCCGTAACATTGCGTGAACTGGCATTGGCTAAAGTTCGCCAGGCCATTATTTCGGGATACTTTAAAGCCGGCGACCGTTTGGTTGAACGTTCACTTTGTGATGAGCTGGGTGTAAGCCGTACCGTGGTGCGCGAAGTGATCCGTTATCTGGAAGCGGAGGGTCTAATTGAAAACCTGCCGAAAAAAGGGCCGATTGTTGCAATATTAACCTGGGACGTTGCTGAGCAGATTTACGATATTCGTATGCTGCTGGAGTCTGAAGCGGCGAAGGATTGCGCAAAAATAGCCACCAGCAGTGATAAAAAAAACCTGCATAAAAGATTACTGCGCATCGCTAAAGCCTCGCACGATCATGATGACATCGAACGCGTTGAAGCGTCTCAGGCTTTCTATGAAGCGCTGTTTTCCATTGCAAAACATCATATTGCGTGGGAAATCGTGCAACGGCTAAACAGCCGTATCAGCCGACTGCGCGCACTGACCCTGCGCAGCCCTGAGCGTCAGGTAGCGGGTTTTGAACGTATGTCGCGTATTTATGAAGCGATTGAAGAAAACAATGCTGAACAAGCGAAAGAAGCCGTTAAACAGCATCTTTCTGAAGCTGCCACGCTGGCTAAAACTATTCTGACTGCCGAGGAAAAATAATGTCTGCGTATTGGATCGCTCACGTCAATATTGAGGATGCACAGCAGTACCAAAATTATATTGAGCTGGCACCGCTTGCGTTTAAAAAATATCAGGCGAAATTTATTGCTCGCGGTGAAAATGCCACCTCACTTGAGGGTGATGAATTTAAGAAGCATGTCATCATTGAATTCCCTGATTATCAAACGGCACTGGACTGTTATCATTCCGACGAGTATCAGTTAGCTAAAAAACAGCGTGAGGGTGTGGCAAAAGCCATGATTACCATTGTGGATGGGCTGGCGTAGGTTTGTAGATAGCCACATTGCATGAATCTGCCATGATGAACCGCATAGAGGATGGGTATCAGGTTATCTCTCCTCCTTGCTCACCCTCATTGTGAACAAACTGCAAGGCTGTGAGTAAAGGAGTGGCCTGAGCTCGTCCATTTTCTCGGCGCGTACCTTCACCTTTTACAGTCCTCATCATTTAAATTTTCCTGATTGTTAACCCCCCCATAATCTGAACACAGATCACAAAATCAGCACGGAAAATTTTGTAATCGATTACTTTAAGTTAATTTGTAATCGATTACTCATCATAAGAGGCTGAATAAATATGAAAAAATTGATGGTGTTGGTGGGGATGTTGTCCATGCTTATTGCTGTGCCTTCACAGGCGTTAGCAGCGGGCGTTGAAGATGAAATTGGACTTCAGATGTACACCTTACGTCATGTCGGCACACCAGCTGAACAGTTCGCCATGGCCCATAAAGCGGGCTTCGAGCACGTTGAGCTGGTAGGCACGCATGGTCTGGAAGCCAAAGAGCTGAAATCCTTGCTGGATAAAAATCACCTGACCGTGACCTCATCTCACGTGCAATTAACGGCACTGGAAAGCGACTACGCGCAGACCGTGGCGTTCAACAAAGCGGTGGGTAATCACACCATCGTGGTTCCATGGATTAAACCGGAAGATCGCCCGGACAGCACCAAAGCCTGGATAGACTATGCACAACGCCTGGATAAACTCGGTGCGAAACTGCGTAAAGACGGCATCCAACTCGCTTACCACAATCACAATTTCGAAATGAAGAAGTACGATGGCGTGACCGCGCTGGAGATTATCTTCAATCATTCACGGGCAGAAAATCTCAAACTGGAGATGGACGCGGCGTGGGTTTCACGCGGAGGCCAGGATCCGGCGCGCATTTTGAAAGCCTATCCGGGACGGATCTATGCGATTCACGCCAAGGATAATGCGTCGATTGGTATCCGCGACGATGAGATGAATTTTGCGCCGCTGGGCGAAGGCTTGCTGGACTGGAACACTATTCTGCCTGCCGCCAAAGCCAGCGGCGTGAAGTGGTTTATCATCGAGCACGACAAGCCGAAGGATGCCTGGAGCATCATCACCACTTCACATCAGAATCTGCGTGCGGCGCTGGAAAAACTGCCGCATTAATCGATCAGGCACTGGCACGCACGATCAGGTGCCAGTCCATCATGACGCGTTCAGTTTGCGATTGGGGATCGTCAATCTTCTGCAGAAGCAGACTGAACGCAGTACGACCAATATCGCGCGATGGCTGCGCGATGGTGGTCAGCGGTGGAGAGATCATTTCAGCCAGTTCCGAGCCATCAAAGCCGGCAACGGCAATATCCTGCGGAACCTGATATCCCGCAGACTGGATAGCCGCCATCGCGCCAGCCGCCAGCGTGTCCGATACGGCAAATACCGCATCAGGCGGCGTATCGGCGTTGAGTAACGCTTCCATCGCACGCTTACCCGCATTGTAGCTTAAATCACTGGCGTAACTCACCGCCTGCCAGGACAGACCGCGCTGTTCCAGCTCCTGCTGATAGCCCTGCTGACGCAGTTGGGCGTACTTATAGCTTAGGTCATGATTGATCAGGGCAATACGTTTACGTCCGCTGGCCACCAGATGCGCCACCAGCTGGCGCGAAGCATCGACATCATCGATGCCCACACAGGAGATGTCGCCGGCATCCGCGTATTCGGCACACTGCACCCAGGGCATGTTGCCAATCAGCTGTGTCAGTTCCGTCAGCGTGGTGAAAGCATCCATGGTGATCACGCCATCCACCATTTTGCCTGCCAGCAGTTGCAGGCTTGAGCGGGAGCGATTGATGTCGGAACCGGAGTTACACAGCAAAATGCGATAGCCGTTCTGTTCTGCCTGCTCTTCGATACCTTTCACAATTTCAGCGCAAAACGGGTTGGAGATATCAGAAACCAGCACCAGCACCATTGAGCTCCGCGCCGTGCGCAGCTGGCGTGCTAACAGATTTGGCTGGTAGTTGCTGGCTTTAATGGCCTCCAGCACCTTATCCCGGTTTTTATCCTTTACGGTGTCACTGTTGTTAAGCACGCGTGACACCGTGGCCACGGAAACACCGGCCAGCTTCGCGATTTTCTGAATGGACATGATGACTCAACTTCCTGCGTCAGTTTCTGAATTGCAGGCTACCATAAATCGACGCGGGACAATAAGTTAGGCGGGATGACTGATACGGGAGATCAGGCGCGCCGGAACGCGCCTGCGTCTCAAAAGCTGACGTCGACCCAGCGTTGGTCGCGATGGCTTTGTACGATCGCCTCAACGATGGCCATCACCTGCGCGCCGTCGCTGAAGTCGGCAAAATGTCGTTCATCTTGCGCGGGCATCTCACCCTTCTCAACCGCCTGATAAAACTGCTGCATCATGGCGCGAAAAGCATCTGGCCAGCCTTCAATGTGCCCGCCGGGAAAGCGGGCACGGGTGGCAACATCGCGGTTCATCAATGATGCATCGTCCGTTAACGTTTGATTAGCCTGATGGCGATGACCGACCCACAACTGCTGTGGCACTTCCTGATCCCACGCCAGCGAGGTTTGGCTGCCATTCACTTCCAGATAGAGGCGATTTTTGCGCCCCGCCGCCACCTGAGAAACGCTCAAACAGCCTTTACTGCCATCATCGAAACGCAGCAGCACGAAGCCCAGATCTTCCGTGTTCACCGGACAATCCTGATACTGCGCCTGTTGCGCCTGCGCGCTGAAGGTGGCCTGACCGGCCAGATTGGCTTTGCGTGTTGGCCAGACGATCGCGAGATCAGCCATGACCGACACAATCTTGCGGCCAGTGACAAACTGGACAGTGTCGCACCAGTGAGATCCAATATCCGCCACCGCGCGCGATGCGCCGCCCTTATCTGCATCCACACGCCAGTTGTAATCGGTCTCTTCCAGCATCCAGTCCTGTAAGTAACTGCCCTGGACGGCAAAGGTGCGGCCTGTTTCGCCGCTGCGCACCATGCTGGCGGCTTGCTGCACCATGGCAAACTGTCGGTAAACAAAGCTGACACCGTTTACTACGCCGGCCTGTTGAGCCAGTGCCACTAATTCACGGGCTTCGTCCATCGTCATACAAAGGGGTTTTTCCGAGAACAGGTGTTTACCGGCCAGTAAAACCTGCTTATTGATAGCGGCATGGAGGTGGTTGGGCGTGCAGTTGTGCACAGCATGCAGGTTCGGATGCTGCAAAAAGGTGACGACGTCACCATAAGCGTGCGGCACGTGTAACTTCGCCGCCTGGGCTTGTGCTTTTTCCAGCGTTGAGTCGCACAGTGCCACAATATTAATGTTGCCCAGACGCCGCAGTGCCTCAATGTGCGCGGGGCCGATAAAACCGCTGCCGATAATGCCCACATTAATCATTTACGACTCCTCCTTAAGCCCGAGTTGCGCACGGATACTGCCGCTGTCATTTTGCGCGGCAAAATCATCAAAGGCACGGCTGGCGACCGGAATGATATGTCGCTGGATGAATTCGGCGCCTTCCCGCGCACCGGTTTCCGCATCTTTCAGGCAGCACTCCCACTCCAGCACCGCCCAACCGTTGAAGTCGTACTGCGCCAGCTTGCTGAAAATACTTTTGAAATCAATTTGCCCGTCGCCTGGCGAACGAAAACGCCCGGCGCGATCAATCCAGTTTTGATAGCCGCCATACACCCCGCTGCGGCCGTTGCGCTGATACTCCGCATCTTTGACGTGGAAGGCCTTGATACGCGGGTGATAAATATCGATAAACTGCAGGTAATCAATGTGCTGAAGATGCAGATGACTGGGATCAAACAGGATATTGCAACGCGGATGATGGTTAACCTGCGCAAGGAAACGCTCAAAGGTGACACCATCATGCAGATCTTCACCCGGGTGTAATTCGTAACATACATCCACGCCATGCTGATCATAAACATCCAGCACCGGCTGCCAGCGACGGGCGAGTTCCTTAAAGGCCTCGTCCAGCAATTGTGGGTTATGCGGCGGCCACGGGTAGACATAGGGCCAGGCGAGCGAGCCGGAGAAGGTAGCATGGGCAGTCAGCCCCAGCTTGCTGGAGGCGGCTGCGGCATGTTTAACCTGCTCGGTTGCCCAGGCCGTGCGCGCGTCTCGCTTGCCGCGGACGTGTGCCGGTGCAAAATTATCAAAAGCGGCATCATGCGCGGGATGCACGGCGATCAACTGCCCTTCCAGATGTGTCGATAACTCGCTGATGCTTAATCCATACTGCTTCAGCAATCCCAGCACCTCATCGCAGTAGGTCTGGCTGGTGGCCGCGCGTTGCAGATCAAATATTGCCGGGTGATTGCACGGGATCTGCAATGCCTGAAATCCCAAAGCGGATGCCCATTTCGCCAGTCCTTCCAGCGAATTGAACGGGGCATCAGCGCCGATAAACTGTGAAAGGAAAATGCCCGGACCTTTTAACGTTTTCAAAAACCACCTCCAGTAACAACCAAAACTTAATCGCGGTACTTAAATGTGAACATAAACAGCCCGGCAATCACGGCAGCCGCGATCGCCGGGATCCACCAGAACATGCCCCAACTCGCGGCCGATACCTGACCCGCGACCAGATGGTTATAGAGCGCGCCGGAGATCTGCGAACCCAGCAGCATGCCGATGCCGTAGGTGAACATCACAATCATGCTCTGCGCCTGTCCTTTGACTTTGTCTCCCGCGATGCGGTCGGTATAGATGAAGCCGACGACAAAGAAGAAGTCGTAACAGACGCCGTGCAGCAGAATCCCCAGCCAAATCAGCGCACGTCCCTCTTCGCCCATGCCCATGGCAAACAGGGCGTAACGTACAAACCAGGCGCACATACCGACCAGCAGCATGTATTTCACGCCCAGTCGGCGGAACAGAAGCGGAATCACCAGCATGAAGAAGATTTCAGACATCTGGCCGAAGGACATCAGTGAGCTAACGTTTTCAACCCCGGCATCGGCCAGCCAGGAAGCGGTGTAGGCGTAGTAAGTGCCCAGCGGAATGGAAATCAGCGTGGCGCAGAGCGAAAAAATGAAGAAGTGACGGATTTTCAACAGGGCAAACGCATCAGCGCAGAACAGATCGCGCGGTCTGAATGGCATACCTTTAGCAGGTGCGGGCGTATGCGGCAGCGTGAGGCTATAGAGCGCCAGCACCACGGAACAAATCGCCGCCACCGTGAAGACGCTGACGCTGGAAGCAATCCCCGTGAACCCGATGAACAGGCCAGCGACAATCCAGCCGATGGTGCCGAATACACGCACCACCGGGAAACTCTTCTCGCTGCTGGCGAGACTGTGGAAGGCAATATTATTGGTCAGTGCCAGCGTGGGCATGTAGCACAACGTGTAGCCAAACAGTAAGCCGATAAGTAGCGCACCGTTCTCGGCGATCATCGCCTGGGGTACAAACCACAGGATCGCCGCACCGGCCAGATGCATCACTGCCAGGACTTTTTGCGAAGGGAAAAATCTGTCCACCAGCATGCCGAGAACAAACGGCGAAAGAATGGAAGCAATCGGGCCTGCTGAGAAAGCATCACCAATCAGCAAGGACATGTCGTGCTGGGTCATCACCAATCCCAGCGTGACCGACCAACTGCCCCAGATAAAGAACTGAAGGAACATCATTAGTGACAGCCGTGGGACCAGCATACGCTGCACTGCCTGGTCTTGCGCGGTGCCTTGTGTCGCAGCAACCATATCTAACCCCAAAAAGTAATCGATTACAAAAGTAGATAAACAAAAAGTAATCGATTACAAAATTGAATTCATAGGGGTTGATCACAAATTTTGACTTAGGTGGAAAGTGTGAGTTGGTGACAGGATTGGGGGACCACGAAAACCCTCTGAGGACTAAACCCCTTAACGATGAGTTTGTTCGAATTTAAAACAACCGTACATCTATAGACGCGTTCCGCAAAACAGCGTGAAGTCCAGGCCCGTCGTAGATTATTTAACGTCATCATGAACAACCAGGATGAGCATGAGAGAAATTTCGCTTTCACACTCAATAAAAATGAAGAGTGCCCAGTCTCACCGGCTTACGATCTGACCTTCCAGAGTCACACGCATAAAAAATTAAACATCTTACTTGCATGATATTCTCTGTCTTAAATCCGCACGAGCATCCTTTCACCAGGCAAACATTGCGGCACTATCCGCCATTACTCTCTTACAGACCATTAAATGATTAACAGTGGCGCATCGTGAAGTGACTTCAAAGGTGGAATGCTATGCCCGATCATTAATTAAGTCACTATTAACATTTGCTTTCCCGGAAGGTGGGTCGTGACGATCATTGTGACCGGGTAACATAACTTTTTTGAGCCTGCATACTTTAAAATATAACCAAATACTCAAATCGCTGATGATTAAAATAGCGCTCAGTGGTCAATTATCGACGTCTCAACACCGGCCACAACCCGGAACTTTGAGAAATATCTAAAAATTGACACATTCCGGGCTTTATTCTTGATATCTGATGTGTTGTACTTCTGCCAAGAGGGTAACATCGATATACTCTTCCCTAATTTGTTATCTACTGCACCACTTAATTTATTTCGTTCAGCGACAAAATATTCAGGAGAAGTTCATGAGTGATTCACTTAAAGCGTTAAACAATATCCGTACGCTTCGCGCGCAGGCACGTGAAGTGCAGCTTGTAGATCTGGAAGAAATGCTGGAAAAATTCACTGTCGTCGTGTCAGAGCGCCGTGAAGAAAACAACGCCAGCGAAGCAGCCGTGCGTGAAAAAGAAGAAAAACTGGCTAAATATCGTGAACTGCTGCTGCAAGATGGGATTGACCCTAATGAACTGCTGGGAGCATTAACGCCAACCGGTAAAACTCGCGCTAAACGTGCACCACGTCCGGCTAAATATAAATACACGGAAGAAGGTATTGAGAAGCACTGGACCGGTCAGGGCCGCACGCCAGCAGTGATTAAAGCCGCTGTTGATGCCGGCAAATCTCTCGATGATTTTCTTATCTAATCGGGCTCTCCCCGTTTAATTTGAGTTATCAAACATTTCTGGTGGGTTTTCCGCCCACCAGAACTTAAATACTGATTGATATCTTCGCCCCTCTCCCCTTTCGTTGAATCCCTATATTAAGATAATGGCGGGGTTTACTATCAACTACTGTCATTGTAATGTTCAAATCTCTGACCCTGACTGACTATAACAACGCACAATTGTCGGTGATCATTCATGACTCTTTTTTCTGCCTTACTCAGGTTTAGCTCGCCTTTAAACCAGGTTAAAACCCTGAGCCCGTTGCAAGCTGATATTATTAAAACTATTGCACTGATTGCGATGCTGGGTGATCACATCAACACCATATTATTAAGTGGACGAAGTGCATTTTTATATGCATTCGGACATATCGCGTTTCCGCTGTTCACGTTGTTCTGGGCGGCTAACTTACCTTCTGATGCAATACATTTACGCCAGCGGGCAAGAAGATTATGGCTGTGGGCTATCGTGACTCAACCATTATTCTGGCTGGCCTTTATGATGAAGGGCCAATCCTGGCTGGCGCTGAATATTCTCTTCGCTTATGCCGGATGTACTCAGCTACTCAGCTGGGCAGCACGCTGGGGGGTAAACGGTGCAATGGCGGGAGTGGCATTATTACTGCTCATTGCCTGGCCTCTTTCCCCGGCGAGTTACGGCATATCGGGATTACTGTTTTGCCTGCTCTGCATTATCGCCAGATATCATTCAGGAGCAGGAGAGAATAGCCTGTTCCTGCTCCTTCTTTTTGCCGCGATGGCATGGCTTAACATGCCGCCTGTTCTCAACGGGTGGTGGGAGGATGCCATCGTTTACGATTTCCTGCCCACTTTAGTGCTGCCACTGCTGGTGATTGGTTTGGTGGCAGCGATGCCCGGCGTTTCCTCGCCACGTATTTGGCCACGTCGATTTTTCTATCATGCATACGCCGCGCATTTGGTTTTGCTTGGGTGTCTGGCGGTAATGCCACTGCGGCTCTAACCTTATTCCGCCGTGCCTATCGCTGCCATTGCAAATAAAAACCATTCTCACTATATTGTTCGCTGATTTATTCTCTACTCATCGCAAAATCATACTTCATGAGCCAATTTTCCCAGCCTGTCAGGGTTCTGGTTGTTGACGATCATCGTAAAATTCGCGAACCACTGGCTACATGGTTACGTCGGCAGCAGTTAAACGTGGTAACGGCTGACGATGCGGCGTCAATGTGGTCAATGCTGCGCTCACAGTGCTTCAGTCTTATTGTGCTGGATGTGATGTTGCCGGACGGCGATGGCATGTTGCTGTGTCAGCAAATCCAAAGAAAATACCGTACGCCCGTGATTCTTCTGACGGCGAAAGACACGCTGGATGATCGTGTCAATGGACTTGAGATGGGCGCTGATGACTATGTTGTCAAACCGTTTGAACCCCGTGAGCTGCTGGCACGCATCCATACCGTGCTGCGCCGTTCGGAAAAAAATACAGCCTCGCCAGACCCGATAAACGCACAACCTTTCTCTGCTGTACATTTTGCCGGATTACGTTTCGAACCAGACAGCCGCCTCATCATGCATCCTCACGGCCGGTCACTGAGGCTCAGCACAATGGAAACCAAATTGTTGATGGCCTTTATACGCACTCCCGGGGTGGTACTGAGCCGAGAATCGCTGATTGACCAATGTATTACGCCGGGCAATGAGGTGTTTGATCGCGCCATTGATCGTCAGGTCAGCCGCTTGCGCAATCGCCTTCAGCTTCTGCTGCCGGATGTTATCCTGCTGGATACCGTCTGGGGAGAAGGCTATCGATTCGTGCCCACGGTTGAGATCTGCACTACATGCTGCAACTGACGTCACTTCTGCCCCAGCGCCTGATGAGCCAGCTGGGTTTGCTGCTGGTTTCGGCGATCGTTATTGCGAACTTGCTGGCAATCGGCGGCATTCAACTGGTGGGCAATCTGCTGTCACCGGCAATGCGTAATCTGGCCGTCGAGCGAATTGAACTGGCCTACCTGGCAAGCCAGCTGTCATCGGGTTCCCCTCTTGATCTGCAGCGGGAGGATGGCGCGAGATTTTGGATTGCTGAACAAGCCGAAGTTGCGCCTTTCCCGATGCGTCGCGAGGAACTGAAGCTCCGCAATGCGCTGCTGAAATTACACGGTTTTTCGCCTGATAATCTCGTCACTTTCCAGCTTGAGCGCACGGACGGTGGCAGCGCCCGCTGGCATATATTCAGCACAGCTCGCCATGATCCCTTACGACTGCGCTCAAGCGTCGCCTTATCAGATGGCACCTTTTTAAATGGCATCCAGCCTATCGAGCCCGCTTTTGCCTGGCTTCAACTACTGACGCTTTCGCTGATTGCTCTGGCAGTGCCACTTCTACTGCTCAGTCTCTATTTTACTAACCGCGTTGTCAGACCGATTCGCCGTCTGGCGAAAGCAACTGATGCGATCAGCCGAGGTGAATGGAGTGTCAACCTGCCATTGGTGGGCCCGCGTGAGTCCAGGGATCTGACGCGAAGTTTTAACATGATGCAACAGCGGCTGGCGCGGCACCTGGAGGGGCAAACGCGAATGCTGGCTTCAATGAGCCATGATTTCAATACGCCGCTGACGGAACTCCGTTTGCAGATTGAGCTGCTTGAAGCCGAAGAAGCACGAGAGGATATGCTGGAGAGCCTTAACGAATTACAGAATATGGTCAGTGAGACGCTGAATTTTATTCGTGATGAAACGGTGCAGGAACAGACCTGTCCTTGCAACCTCAGTCAGCTGATTGGTGATATGTGCCAGCGATATGAGCAGCGTGGCCACAAGGTGAGATGGCAAACTCCCGGCAATGTCATCATTCACTGTCGACCACATGCAATTAAGCGTGCCTTGAGCAACCTGATCGAGAATGCGTTGACGTATGCTGGAGATGCCACATTGGCGCTAAAAAGTGTAGATAGTATGGTCACTATTGCAGTTATGGATAAAGGTCCCGGTATTGCCGAGCCGATGCTTGATAGGGCATTTGAGCCTTTCGTCCGACTTGAGGCTCAACATGCTGCCCCAGCCCACTTTGGCGGTGGGCTGGGATTGGGATTATCCATCGCGCGTGCCTGTGCGCATGCGCATGGCGGGGAACTCCTTCTACAAAACCTTTCACCCACCGGGTTATCTGCAACGATGGTGCTGCCGTCAGGCGTTAGAAGTTAAGCGTCACGCCGCCCCAGAAGGTGCGACCATAATTTACAGTACCGTAAGTTTCATCATCTAAACGCTTGTCACCCAAATTGTATATCGCGCCATTTAAGGTGATATTTTTGGTTAACTGATGAGAAACACCGATATCGGCAGTGGTGTAATCGGGTGCCGGTTCAGCCGTAATGGAGGTGCCATACTCTTTGCCATAATAGTTGGCTGCGGCCCAGAACTGGGTCTGGCTGGTGAAGTCCCACTCGCTGCGCAGACTGGCTTTGTGTTTTGGTGTTAACGCCAGCGGCGCGCCCTGATTGCTACCGCTTTTCTGCTCAGAGTCCAGGAAGGTGTAATTCGCTTTCAAAGAGAAGGCCGGCGTGACTTTCCAGTTCCCCGTCAATTCAGCACCTTTGATAATGGCTTTATCAATATTGACGCGCTCCATCACGATATAACCATTCCAGCGCTGATCGGTGGTGACCGTTGAAAGCTTGTCTTTAAAGTCGTTATAGAACACCGTCGCGCTGGCTGAGAGATCGTCACGGTTTGACCACATCGCCGATAACTCATAGTTAGTGCTGGTTTCCGGTTTCAGATCCGGATTGCCCAACATGGCATAAGTGTTACGGCGCAATACGGCATAATCCTCAATGACCGCCCGGATTTCAGGCGCTTTAAACCCACGCGCAACGCCGCCTTTTACTGTCCATTCATCGCTGACGTACCACACGCCATACACACGTGGACTGTAGTGATTACCGTACTGTTCATGGTTGTCGAGACGAATGCCACCCGTCAGTGAAAAGGCCTCTGCCAGACGCCATTCATCCTCCAGGAACAAGGCCCGCTGAATCACGCTGTAACGGTGATCCTGGCGCGTGCCGTCCCCCTGGTTCCAATCTTTTAATTCATTATCCTGCCACTGACCGCCCAGCGTTGTGGTGTGATACATCGTTGGGATCACCAGCTTGCCATCCAGCACGCTGTTTTTGATGGTGGGCTTGCGGCCATAGACATCACTCTGTGAGGGGCTGGCTAAACCTTCCCGGCTGGTTTTTTCCTGAGCGAAGGAGAGTGTTGATGTCCCCCAATCCCAGCGACCGTCATGGCTGACAGACCAATGGTCACGGTTATTTTTCTGCTCACGCGTCGCCCAGTTTGCGCTCTCACCCTCACCGTTTTTCAATCGACTGACTCCTCCCTCCAGCATCAGTTCCTGTCGGTCCGTGGGGGTAAATGCCAGGCGTGCAGTGAGACTTTTATGGTCGGCTTTGCTGAATCCATTGGTATTTTGCACATCATCATCAGCCTGTCGATCGAGATAACTTCCCCACAGTTGTAAGCCGAGTTTATCTGCGAGCAGCGGGCCGTTGAGATAGAACTGCGTATTAGCCGCATTGCCCTGGTCATCATGCTGGCGCGCAGCATAATCGTAAGAGAGCGATCCGCCCCACGTTTTATTCACCTTGCGGGTGATGATATTTATCACACCGCCAATCGCATCTGATCCGTAAAGCGATGACATGGGACCACGAATAACTTCGATGCGCTCAATCGCGGAAGCAGGCGGAATAAAGCTTTGCTCATATCCACCATTGCCATTGACTCGTGAGTCTCGGCCGCCCTGACGTTTGCCGTCGACCAGAATCAGCGTGTAATCGCCGGGCATACCACGAATGGAGATATCGCTCTCATTAGCACCGCCGATCACCGCGACACCTTCTACATCACGCACCGCATCGGCCAGGTTTTGTATCGCGCGTTTTCGCAGGTCATCACCGGAGATCACCGTAACAGAAGCAGGGGCATCTTCCAGCCGTTGCTCATAGCCAGATGCCGTCACTACAACGGTATCGGATGCCGAATCGCTGTCAGCAGCAAAAGCAACGGGTGTGAGTAACAGGATAAGGCTGACGAGTTGAGCTCGTTTAAAGGTATGAGGGGTTGTGCGCATGTGTCTTCGCGTCCTGATATGAAAACGCGAATAGTAATCATGCGCATCGTTATAAGTTGGACAAGATGAGACAAGCTTTCAACACTCAGCCGAGGTAAACCAATGGCGAAGTGTCATGATGAAGCTTCAATTAACCAGAAACAGGTCTACAGCAAATTCCGTAAAGCACTGTGAAAAAATGGGCATCAGGTTTCTACATCCATTTCCGACGCAGAACGTTGCATCATAAAGACCCGGTAGCCTGTAAACGCCAGTGCCGTTCCCGGCTGGGGCCAATCACCGACAAGATGGAATCCATTACGCAAAAATGCCTGCAGCCAGGCTTCTTGCGAAAGAGATTGCATAAATGGTTGAGAGTGTCCTTCTGTTGCCTGCTGCAGCACGGCAGCCGCAGTTATCCACCTCAGCGCCGAATCCTGTGTGGGTTCAACCACAATCAGTACACCTTCAGGTTTTAATGCATGCCAGATGCTCTGGAGCATGGCATCGAAGCCCTGAATCCTGTGCAGCACGTCGGTTGCCAGTACGGCATCTAGCTGTGTCGATGGACAAGCTTGCCTGTCCCACAATTGATGAAGGTCATCATGGCAAGTGTCTGCACCCATCTCCAGCACTTGCGGACCATCCCTTCCTTGCACCGCAGTTTGCATCAGTGAGGCGGCTATCAGGTCGAGGTAATCCACCAGCATGCTGCGTTGATGCATCGCTGGATAAAGGGGACAACTCTCATGCGGTGATAATCGGCTCTGTGCCAACTGCGGATAGCGCATCACCTCGCACAGCGTGTGCAGGTCAGCGAATAATGCGTTAAAAAAGTCATCTCCCTCAAGGTGCCAGTCCAGACAACGACGCAGACGAATTTTTCCATCGTCAATACGCTGTTCGATTGAGGGCAGGCTGGGCGCGCATTCACCTGCAAACCAGCGCTGTTCGCGCTGTTCCACGATCCCTTCGTCCTCAAGAATGCCGTGCCATTTCTCCAGCAAAAACTGAAAGCAGTCGGCAATCCCTGCTCGCTGGCGCGCATCCGCAATCAGCCAACCTTCAGCGGAGGCAAAAGAGAGTTCATGTAGCAGTTGCCAGATTATCAACGGGGCCATTGACTCGCTCTCCGTATGGAAAGCAGCCAGTGAAGCCATCACTTCAGGCGTAGGTAAACGCTGCGCAGCCTGATGCCCTGCCCTTTGCCACTCACCATGTATTGATGAGGCAGTAATAGCGGGCGAAAAATGGCTGTCCGTCTGTTGGTTCGCTACGCACTGATGCGCGCTTTTATCTCCATTCATAACCACTCCAACTTTTAAATGGGGTGTGAACTCATCACATTCTTTGTAGGGTTTTAATTGGCTTTGCTAAAGATGCGTGCAATTTCAAACCTGAACCCTGCAAATGATAATCATTATTATTCATCTCGCAAATAAAATTTCTATCCCTTGATCCGATCTGTTTATTGAAAACAAGGTCATGAAGCAACGGCGAAAAGGTGAGTTTAGAGGGAATGAAGACTTAGATTGGTCAAACGTTGGGACTCGTTAATCTTTCAGAGAGTGACTATATTTTGCCAGAAATGCACGAATTGAAGTCGTCGAAGATAAACTTTATAAGCGCAGCGTTAAAAATGATTAAACTCTTTATTTACAATAGCGTGTAGGGACAAATTTATATTTTAAAATTAGGAATGCTGGACACAAAGCTATTTGAGGGTATCGGAAGGGGTTCAGATATGCCACACTGTATTTTTATACAGAGTGTGGGGTCGCGGTGAAGCATGATGGCCAGATTACACAAGAGATATTGGGGTTGTTAGGCACCACGGTGTCAGCGTTTATCCGGGAAGGCTTAGCTGTTGAGACGCATGAGATATCACTAGCCCTGCAAAAACTCAAAGACAATGAAGCGGATTCAGTTTTGAGAGAAAATTACGAAACGCTTATCCGCTTACTTTCTAAAATGATGCACTGATTTACGCGAGTTATTAATGAATCAGGCATTAATCATCCGGTGTTACGCCCACAACAATTTCAAGAGTCTGGCGCAAGAGCTGGGCTTGAGAATCATCCTGAGTTGATTCGAGTGCCCGGATTAAACTGATGATAATGGCTTTATTCGTAATCTGTCCTTCCGATGCCAGCACGTTGCGGATGATAACACCTAACACTGCCGTTTCATCTTTCAAATCCGGACCCGCATTGCGGAAACGTTCAGCCAGTTCCTGATCGGCAAGCGCAGAAAAGATGTCTTCTGATGTATGCATGATTTGTTTCCGAGCTTAATGTTGTCAGGGGTTAATCACTGATAGCAATCAAGGTGCTAATCAGTGCTTTCTATTGTTGCCTGAGTGATGCGAGTCCGTGTACAAGTGTTGGACAGAATTTATTCCGTCCGCCCTCTTTTGTTTAACTCGTTCTCCTTCGGCGATGCTCTTTCTTACTTCAACAATTGTCTGGGCGATCAATTGCCGCCTGTCAGTATCATCTGACTGGTCTTCCATAACCTGGAGTTGTTCGATGAGTGCACGGAAGGAAACAGGCCCCGCTCGCTGGAGCAGAACCAGTGTGGCTTCACCGAGAATTTCATCTATTAACTGCTGGCGTTCACTTCTATTCATATACTTCTCTGATAACGGCATCTGCATGGCAATTTTGCTGTAAACAGACTGCAAATTGCAATTTCTGCCACAAAGCCAGGATTCATTCTTATACCATGCAAACTCAGAACGGTAATGTTGTACAACTTACGCTGAATACTGAATCACTCATCGCGGTCAAAAAGCAGCCCAATAAGCTGATGATGGTGATGTTCCTCTTCAGCATTAGAGGAAATCTCCAGGCGGCGAAGCAACTTGGTGCAAAGTGATTTACGATTCAGATTTTTGCCTTCTCTCAGGATTTCGACCACGATCTGGCCTAGTGTTTCTTGCTGAGAAGGCAAAGAGGCTTTATTAAAATATTGTGCAATAGCTTCGGAAGAGTTCGGAGTGTATCCATTCTGACGCATGTGTTAACCCTCTCATGTTGGGTCAGGCAATTGACCTGATAAAGTTGTACAGTTATCGCAAAATCTGTACAAGAATATATTAAACATCAGGCATTCATTTTTTTGCAAAAAGTGCTATCTGCTGAGAGGTGACTCGCCGAAACAGAAAAATCTTAATCATCTGTTCCAACGAGCATTTTAAACGGGGTTCAGTGACTGAGATGCATATTCTCGCTACTTTTTAGCATTTCTATCTGACGATAGCGCAATGCTGTCTGCGCTTTCGCTCAAACGCCTTAACGGCGAGCTGCTGCGTTTGTCTTCAGACGAAGGTTGCCGATAATCGTTTAACCAGTCAATCGCAGCCAAAACTGCCTGTTTTCGCTCTGGCGTTTCAGCAGTGTCGACCATGCGATGCAGTTCATTATTTAATTGTACAACACTGATTTTTTCACGGCGGGCGAGAATCTTATAAGCAGCCTCGCCTAAAATTTTGTCTGAATTGTCCATTCTATTACCTCCTGAGAATCGGGCTTACGCTGAGTCCTCAGGTTTCATTGTAGCTGATGGGATGTTAGCGATAAACCAAGCGGCAAGGTTCTCAAGCTTAATGATGCCAATCTATTTACACCAATACGCGCCAGCTCTGGGATTGTGAACATCCAATAGATTTATCTGAATGATAATCTCAGGGTTTACATTATACGAATTATTGCCAGGCTCAGACTAAGTTTACCTTCATTTTTTAGGCGGTTAGTCATGAATAAGTACGCAATCTCTGCGGCATTGTTATCCATCGCGCTTTGCGGGCTCTGTTCTTTCGGTGCGTATGCGGGTGTTTTTGGTTAGCCTTAAACGGCACAGTGGCCCAGCGTGAGCGACAATGCATAATCGCAATGTCCCAAACTGCGGCCTCTCCTCTCAGTAGAACTTCATCTCTTCATACGGCTTTGCCCTGCAGGCTTTTAATCGACTCTCCAGAGAGCCAGCATGAAGTTCAAGCTTGTGACCATCCGGATCAAGGAAATAGAGCGATTTCCCCTCACTTTTATTGACCTTCCATTCTTTCACCCCTGAAGCTTTCAGCCTCTCGGCAAAAGCTTCAAACACTTCATCTTCAATGCTGAAAGCATAGTGCGTGTAATCTTTGCCGATGGAAACGTCATCCAGTGAGAGGCAAAGCCAGAGCTCACCTATCGAGAGGTAAGCGCCGTTCTTCCATTGTGCGCGTGGAGTGAATCCCAGCGTCTCAATATAAAAGGTGAAACTCTCAGAGACATTGCTTACTGCTAGAGTGATGTGATTCAGACCGGTCAGCATGTTGAACTCAATACAAGAAGTTGTAGGACTAATTTATCACAAACGATGGGATGAAAATCCGCTGTCACGTGGGTAGCTAAGCAAACTTCTGCAGAATTCTTATCGCCATTTCCATGCCATGCTCACGCTCAGCATCATAGTGATGGCCATCTCTTTGTGCTTCCAGCAGGACATCAATTAACGACTGAACGGCAAACTCGCTTTTTCTGCCCAGAACTTCCAGCACCGCGCCGCCGATCTCATTGCAAATGGCTTTTCCTTCCGCGTATTCATTTTGCTCTGACATGACTGACTCCTCCGTGAACGTTAAAGTATTCAACATTTCCATTTTATCATCCCGTATAAATTATGAACCCTTAGTTATCCCTATCGAGGACTACGGTTCCTGAATCACGGGCTTTACAACGAATACGTCCGCCGGTTTTGAACTCAAAAACGGAAGTTCATTTCTCAACTACGTTAGCAACGACAGCAGTGACCGCCTCAAACCGGAAGTAACTGCGCCAACATCTGACCAGCCATGCGCGATGTCTCCCGCAAACGCTCCGCACTCGCGCCCTGACGTGACCGAGCCGACAGGCCTGACATGATCGTCACCATAAAATCCGTTATCCGCATGGCCTGTTCTGGATAGCGCTCGGCAATATAGGCATTGAACATCTTCTCGGCCGCTGTATGAAAACCACAGGCTACCTCGCGCGCAGAAAGATCATCGCTATGGATACCTTCCAGCACCAGACATCCTGTTGCTTCCGGATCGGCAGCATAGCGACTTGCGGCTTCATCCAAAACGGCAGAAAGACACTCCGCCACCGGGCGATCGTGACGCAAAAGCGCCTTAAGACCGATAGCGCCATTTTGGGCATAACGATCAAGCACTGTTCGGTAAAGCCCGAGTTTACTGCCGAAGGCTGAATAAAAGCTGGGCGGATTGATGCCAAAGGCTTTGGTCAAATCCACCACACTCACCATGTCGTAACCACTCGAGTGAAACAAATTCTGTGCAATGCATACCGCCTGTTCCGCATCGAACTTGCGTGGGCGGCCTGGCGTACGGCTAGTTTTTGTAGTCATCACTACATAATCCTTTGACAACCTGACTGACTCAATAATATTGTAATGACCACTACAATACAATTGAGGACTCACTAATGGCGGTATTTACAAACAAATCGGTACTGGTGTTGGGCGGTAGTCGGGGCATTGGTGCGGCAATCGTGCGGCGTTTTACCGCAGAGGGTGCTTCGGTGGTGTTCAGTTACGCCGGCTCGCGCGAAGTGGCAGAAAAACTGGCGGAAGATACTGGCAGTAAAGCGGTTCAGGCGGACAGCGCCGATCGCGATGCCGTGACTAAGCTGGTACGCGATTCCGGGCCTCTGGATGTGCTGGTGGTGAATGCGGGCGTCGCGATATTTGGTGATGCCTTAGAACTCGAAAGCGATGCCATCGATCACTTATTCCGTATCAACATTCACGCACCTTATCACGCTGCTGTGGAAGCCGCCCGCCAGATGCCTGAAGGCGGTCGCATTATCGTCATTGGTTCCGTCAACGGAGACCGGATGCCGATGCCAGGAGGCGCGGCCTATGCCGTCAGCAAATCGGCGCTGCAGGGATTAGCGCGCGGTCTGGCCCGTGACTTTGGACCACGCGGTATTACGGTGAATGTCGTCCAGCCGGGCCCCGTCGATACGGATATGAATCCGGCAGAAGGACCGATGAAGGAGCTTATGCACAGTTTTATGGCCATCCAGCGTCACGGTAAGCCGGAAGAAGTGGCCGGAATGGTTGCCTGGATTGCCGGTCCGGAAGCTTCATTTGTGACAGGTGCTATGCACACGATCGATGGCGGATTTGGCGCGTAAGATGTCATCGATGAATTTGAGCCAGGTTGCCCCAGTTAACCTGGCTGCGTTTGCTCTCTCAGCTTTAATTATTCAGATATGACTCTTCGCTTTTCACCTGATTTCTGCCCGCCTGCTTAGCGGAATAAAGAGCCATATCGGCCTGCCTGATTAACATTTGAGCCGAGCGATTTTCTTTCTCAGTGTTCAGCGATGCACAGCCCGCGCTCAGCGTCACCCGTTGAGAAGGTAACAGAGACGAAGCATGGATGATGTCCTGCGCACGCACGGCTTGTACAGCTGCAGCGGCCACCGACATCGCATGTTCAATATCAGCACCGGGCAGAACGATAGCGAACTCTTCTCCTCCATATCGTGCCACCAAATCGGTACCGCGCAGAGAGATGGCGTTTATCGCCTGCGCCACACGCTTAAGGCATTCGTCCCCGGCCACATGGCCATAAGTGTCGTTATAACGTTTGAAATAGTCGATATCCATCATCACCAGCGAAACCGGCTCGTCGTGCTTCTCAGCGGCGAGAATGCACTCATTAAGGTAGCGATCAAATGCACGCCTGTTCGCGAGCCCCGTTAACGCATCAGCATGCGCCAGTCTGTTCAGAGCAAGGTTGGCTGCACTCAGCTCATCACGAAGACTGGTCAATTCTTGCTGATAATGCAGGCTATGCCGTGCCTGACGCAGCACGAAAACGCCCATGGCAACGATAGCGGATAACAGTGCAAGACTCAGCAACACATCCTGAACGCGTCCTTTCATCCATTTAATGAATAGACTATGCGTGTCATACCCTGCTGCAACCACCAGCGGGTAACGATCCGATCGTGCAAAACCAAAGATACGCGGTTTGCCATCAAGTGCTGATGTCCATTGCCCGCTTCCACGGTTTGTGCCCTGCAGCATCTGCTGAAACAGATGGCTGGAAGAGAGGTCTTTACCAATAAAGCTATCAGGCATGGGCCGTGCGTATAATACCGAACTGTCTGCCAGCATCAGGACCAGCACGTCCTTCACCCCCATCTCGTAGTAAGCGTAAAAGTGACGGAAGTAATCGACTTTCACCGTAGCCAGCAATACGCCCTGAAACCCGCGCAGCGCATCGCTGATGCGAAGTGAAACGGGGATCACCAGATCGCCGGTGCTTCGGCTACGGATCACCGGACCGAGGTGAATGCTGTTGCGCGGATTGTCGCGTTGAAATCTAAAGTACTCGCGATCGGAGTTATTGATGTCTGCCGGTATCTGCGATGCAGAGGTGGCAATCCACTTGCCTTGAGCGTCGTAATAGAAAAGGCCGTGCAACTGTGGCAATCGCCCCTGAAGATCCCGCATGGTCTGGTTCAGACTGCGGCTATTGATACCGGTCACCAGTTGCGATTCAACGTCTCGCTGCATTTCACGCATCGCGAGTTCTGTCTGCAAGAAAGTATCTTCTGCCTGCCGCGCCTGCGACAGCGCCAGGTTCGTCGCCGTTTCTTCACTCTGCCTGATGGTGTCATTCCAGTCCTGACGCAGCGTCCATATACTGATGCCTAACACCGCGGCGATAAGCACAATACCTGCAAGCGTGATACTTCTGATGAGGGAGTGATAAAGGAGCCCTGCTTGCTTGCGCGTATCTTTTTTATCCATCCTTATCCCCATCATCTTTATCCAGCATTCAGTTAAGCAGATATAGAGAAATGCGAAAGCTTGCCTGGCATAACCCGCTATAAAGGCTGAACTATAGGAAATTTCTTGCTGCGAAGTGTTGATAACGTTTCGTAACGATTGCAAATAGTTATCAGTAAGGATGACAAAGGGAAATAATGAAGTTAAGCGGTCGGTAGGCTGCTTCTGTTTTTTTACAAAAATTCCAGCTGTTCGTAACGTTCTTTATTATCAAAATGGCTCAGCATGAAAGATTCATTCATTCTGCGCATAATATTTTCGCTGATGATAGTGCCCTTAACGGTGATCTATATTTTCAGCTTCACTCCGACAAGCACAGATCACCGTTATAGGCCCCGTCCGACATATGGCCTGCTAGTCATGATGAGCGACAGCAAACTTGAAATGAAGGGGGATCCAGAAGTTACCAGGATCGCGTGGTGAGAATCGATCCTGTGGAACAACCACTATAGAGAGTAAATCCCCCTAATCATGACCAAATTCACTTAGGTGATGAGGAACATCAATCCAAGTGCGCCTACATCGTAAATTTTAAGTTAGTAAACACTAACATCAGTATTGGCAAGCCTTGCGAAGTAAGTAACCACTAGGGCGCGAGAGTAGAAACAACCACTATAGAGAGCACCCACTCTCTATAGTGGTTGTTTCTACTCTCTATAGTGGATGTTTGATCCTCTGCCCTGCAAATCAACGATCCTGCGATCGCTATTGGATCTTTATGGTCTTCCGAAATGTGCATTTCATTAAAAAATTACTCTCTATAGCGGTTAGTCATAAAATGAATTATCGAAAATAAAATATAAATATCAGTTGCTTAAAGTAATTTAACGAAAAAGAATAACCGCTATGGAGAGCAACCTCACTCTCTATAGCGGTTATTGCAGGATGCGAAAATCCCGCAATAGCGTACGTGTAAGCAGGATCTCAGGTTAAGGCGCTCATCAATGCAGCCAGCAATGCTATCCACTGTAGTGAGTAACTCCTCTCTATAGTGGATATGTCGTGAAGGAAAAGCAGCTTTAGGCAGCGCAAGGAAATAACCCAATGATACTAAAGTAATAAATGTTGAATTCAATGCAATAACGAACATAAATCAGACCGTTATCTGAACAAACATTCCTCAACAATCCTCAAATAACTCAACAAGATAGAAGTGATAACGTCACTTTCGTCTAATAACCGCTATAGAGAGTACATCACTACTCTCTATAGTGGTTGTTAAAACTTGGGAACGATCCTGGATCATTCCATGACAATTCTCCACAAGCCCCCTTCTATCACATTGAAAGCTGTTTAGTTGCAGGTTTGGGCTGGTAATGGTGCAGATTGTGAGCGACTTCCAGATAACCACTATAGAGAGCACAAGCCTACTCACTATAGTGGTTACTGGGTCACAAAACTCTGACTCGTAGTGAATGTGGGCGGTGAACGGGGTGAATTGCAGCAGCATAAAACCGCTATAGAGAGTATTTACTCTCTATAGCGGTTATCAAATGAGGACAGTATTGGGAGGCTACATTGGGAGGCTACTTCACTTTACCTTTGCGGATTTCCTCGAGGATCTTCAACTCCGCTTTTGACAGCATCACCATTTCACCCTGCGGCTCGCTGGCTGCTGCAACATCATTGGTCTCGATAGGATCATCAAGTTCCAGCTCATCTTCGAGAATATCCGGGAGCTTGAGTGGCAGCTCTGCAGGTTTGAGTTTTGGCCGGCGATAATGGATGTGGAATACCACGGAGCTACCGCGTTTTAGCTCCGTGTAATCAAGGTAGCCAATGTCTTTAAGCTGCTCCATCGCCCTGCGCACGGTAGCATTTTGCGTGATAGGACGGGATGTCAGATTCAGGCGTTGTCGCAGGCGTGCCATGGAAATGGGCGCCGGATTAGGAGGCAGACTTTCGATAAAAGTATACAGCGCCTGAGCAGATTCCTTACGAGCCAACGCGTTAATGGCGCGCAGCTGCAGCAAAACCTTTCGATCAAACTGATAGAGCTCGAAGAGTTTGGGATCAGCCTGCAACTCGACCGTATCTTTTTTAACACTGTATTTAGCGGACTGCACAAGGTGAGTGACGTAGAGTTCATCTTTGTCTGCAGTGCCGAATTGGATGGTATTTGATGCAATGCGGATCAGCGAGGCTTCCAGTCGCTCTCTCAGCTTGGCTGAAGATCGGGATGAAGGAATACCACACAGTTTAACGAACTCGACGAAGGGTAGAACCACTTTGTCATTGGTGACGTTGTACTTCGCAAACGCGTGAATGATCCCGACCCACGTCTTGAAATCATTGTCCATATCGAGTCGCTGGCCAATGATTCGGATCCTCTCATAACCTTCTGATTTAACGAGCGACAGTAACTTAAGTTCGTTTGTGACATCCGTGACGGCTGTCGTGTCGTTTTTACGGTTATTGGTCGATTTTAACGTAGGAACGAACAGGCCCAGTCGCATTAAGGCAACGGGTTGAACAGTGTTATCTCTGTTGGGGGTAAGTACAACCAGTTCGCCAGTTCGTTTATCTGTTTCTGAAAAGGCTTCAACTATCTTGTTGTTTTTTAGCTCATTTTCCGACATTTTCGAGGATCCGGTTTATACACAGGGACATCGCGCGTTTACTCTCTATAGCGGATACTAGCACTCACTTCATCGGTTAGACTACTCTCCATAGAGGATAATTTACTCCCTATAGCGGTTAGTTTACTCTTTATAGCGGTTATCAACCCCCCTTTAGGGCTTGTGGTACAAGGCTTTAAGTGAAGTGGGGATCTGTTAGGAACTTATATGATCTTAAGTTGATCTATTCTTGGATCGGGTCAGTGAATAATGGGGATAACCTTTCCCGGATATCGCCGGTTGATATCCAGCCAATCAGGTTACAGGGAATTAAAGTTATACACAGTGAGATCAGTTACGCACAGCTTCTGTCCTTGCCTGCTCACTACAGCGGTTATCAGTCACTCTCTTCATCGGTTGTTTCACTCTTTTCATCGGTTATTCTCCTCTCTACAGCGGTTAATTTACTCTTTATAGCGGTTATTAAGGCCCTTTCAGCCCAGTGGTATCAAGGCCTGTAGCGATCCGGGATCTTCTTTGATCTCAATGGGATCTCATTATGATCGAATAATTGGATCGAGCCTGTGGATAAAGGGGATAAAAAGCAGTGATAAATAAGATTGTTATGCAAGTTTCACACGGAATACTGTGATTTCAATCAATTCTGGACGTCGATCCCGAGAAAGGATCAATCTGTATAACTTCCTGCCTCGCATGGGCGCGATTTTGGTTTTGAACATGGTTTACTTCAAACGCTTGCTATTACAGCTTGTGGCGTGTCTGTAGCGCGTTGAGATGATTAAACTGGTGAGATGCGATAATTGAACTTAAATCGCTTAGAACGCTGCTGAAGCGCTTTAGAGGTACATATTGCAACGGAATGCGGAAGACCGAACGCTCAATACAACGATATTCAACAAAAAGGACGTGTAAACCACGCCCCCTTTTGGACTTTTTTAGGAGTTGGAACCCATTCAGGGCTTAGAGAGGATCGCCTTGATGGCAATATCGATCTCTTCCAGCGTATTGGCAGGCAAACGATGGAACTCATACTGCACATGACGCTTTTCTGCGTTAGTTTTGCGTTTAGCGTAAGCGGTACGATCTGAAAAATGGCCAAACTTCTCAGTGGTAACGCTCTTGTTTTTGACCGGCTTCACCAGTTGCTTTTTAGCGGTGGTGAAAAACGACAGGATCCGGGTTTTCTGATCATCTGAAGCCAGCTTTTGCAGTGCCTGATCGTCATTCATTCGCTCTTTTACCTGAGCGACGACCTCTTTGACCGCGACACCCTCCGCTTTTGCTTCCTCTGCCACATCGAGCAGCAGTTTATAGTCCGGAATACTGAGGTCGGAAACGACCGGGATTAACTCGATAAACTCTGCAGGAACCCATGCGGCCTGAAAAGCACGTGTCACTTTCGCGTTAGAGATCCCTTCCGCTTTAGCAATCTCGGTCTTGTTCATGCCCTGTGCTTCCATCATCAGGAAACGCTGACCCAATTCACGCAGATTGTGTTCTTTCGCAGTCTGAATATCAGCTGCCAGCTGGCGGGCATCACTGATATCGATTTCATCCTCGGTCACCAGAACTTCGAGGCCCGTCCCAGCAAACAGACAAGCCGCGCGACGACGAGATCCATCCATAATTTCAATGCGGCCATCCACCAGGCGACCAATCGCCGGGAAGAATTGTTGCAATTCGATGGTGCGCGTGATGTCTTTCACTGATTCTTCAGTAAGTGCTGACTGATCGCGCCCATTCACCTGCGCATCCACGAAGGTTTTGCTTTCCACTTCACCGCTGGGGATAAGCTGGCGGCTGAATGTCGCCGTGTTACCGGATTTCAGGGTAAATACGCGTGACTGATTGCCGCTGTTGATAAAGCTCGACATCTGAGACTGGCCCATGGTGCGGCCAATTCTTTTGAGTGATTTGGGTTCGGTCACTTGGTACTCCTGATATATTCAATGCGGTCAAATACAGCGCGTGAAAAATTCTCGGCTTCCTGTTTCGCCTTTCTGAGTGCATCGGCGCTGCCGGGATATGAAGTTGGGTTTGCACTGATCACCGTGTCAAATGACTCACCACAGCGTTCAAAACCATCCAGACGGGGTAATACCGCATCCAGCATCGATTTTGTGAACACCTCACGTGCATAGCTGTGAGACGTAATATGGTCATGTTTGGTGGTCATCTTCGACATAAAGCCGATATTCGCTTTCAATCTCGGCTCTATCCCTTCGTTTTCAATCCGCTCAAGCATCTCGGGCAGTCGCGTCAGGTATTTCATGGTTGAATGAAAATCAACCTGCGACGGCGGTGTTGGCGTGAGCAGTAAGTCACTGGCGGCAATGGCATTGAGCATAAATGCATCAAGATGTGGGCCGGTATCAATAAAAATGAAATCGTAATCTTCAGCCAGACGATCAATGACGTTGCGGCGCAGGACTTCCGATGGTGCAATGCCGGGTAAATTTTCCGCTACCAGCGCATCCCAGTCGCTGGCGACAAAACCATCATCTATCGAGGCGGGCATCACATCGACGCCTGGCATCACTGTGGGCTTCACAAACTGCTCACGTAGTTGCTCGGTGCTGACATCGTTCAGCATCGCCTGTGCAGCTGTTTCCAGCACGGAACCGACGCTGTTGGTATGGCTGAGAAACATGGTGCTGGAAGCTTGCGGATCCAAATCAATCACCAGAATACGCAGATCATTATGCAATAAGCCTGGGTGAGCACGCAGACCATGAGCGAGGGTCACGGTCGTGACGGTTTTGGATACGCCGCCCTTGAGATTCACAACAAAAACAACGAAGGGGTCTTTATGTTTGTCGCGGTATTTAGGCACCTTGCGGTGTTTGTAAATATCGACAACGTTCTGAATGCTCATTGCATATTGAGATGTGCTGCCCGTCTGCTTTCTGCCAAACGTATAACCCCCCTCTTCCATCTCACTGATGGCTGCGGCAACCGCATGCTTACTCAGCAGAGGCAAGTTAGCAACGGCATTACGGGTAAATGTATGGTAGTAACCTTGTTGATTAAATTCCTGACGCTGCTGCTCGATATGGCTGCTGAGTCCGTGCAGCATGCCATTCGCACGGTTGGCGATGTCAAACACGTCACCGTAATCACGCTTCATAAGCACCTCAATAATAATGATTTGTTGTATTGTACTAAAAAAGATTCCGCATGCCAGTTTTTAGGTAAAAATCAATAAAAGTGGATTTTTTTATAATTGGGTGATTTTGCGATTTTTGTATATATTTCAATAAAATCATACACATAGATGTTGTTGTTTTTTTTGTCCGACATATCCTTGAGAGTGGTGTTTTTGCCAACTCCCCTACCCTAGCGTATTTAGCATGATATTTAAACAAAAGGCGCTCATTTGGGTTATTTGCAAAAATCTTGAGATAGGTTCAAGCAGAAATGAATCGGTTAGCAAGAATGCCTCGTTGCCGGAATGAATGAGAACATCTTTCGCTGCAAGGGGTTTGTTATACATAAAGGCGGTATTTATTGAGCGCGGTGAAAACGCTTATGCTTACCACTTTGCGAATTGCCGGATAAAATGTGTTATCCCTTCCCTTCCGTCTGCTTATTTTTAATGATGACATCCGGCACCGGCCATAAATTGTTAGCTCCCTGCTGCGAACGTTTTAACATTGGTTGATATAAATGATGCTTTCATACTCAATAGCTCAATAGCTCAATAGCTCAATAGCTCAATAGCTCAATAGCTCCGTAAAAGTGGAGCTATTAAATTTAAAACCTTATGGTTTGTTAATGGCACTACATATTGATCAACAAAATGAACTTAGACTCTGTTCTGGTTTAACTGATTAAAACACTGCAACTTAAAACGTAATGCAACATGTTGTGATAAGTGAACATCTGCATAATTCCTGAAACCATTGTTAGCTTATCAGGATGTAACTTAATACATTGTCACTTACACATTCACTAGCGTTCTCAAGTTCACGATACTGCATCTCACATCATTTGGAGGATATTGATACAATGAACAGCTTCTTGTTTCCCTGACCACGTCAATCGCTGTCTAGAAATAAACGCATGCTTAAATCTATATACATGCTCCAGACTTAAGAAAAATAATTTCTTTAGATAGATCTTATCCTGAGTTATCGGGGGGACTTTAATAAGTCTTGATTCAAACATACATTAACTGCTGTACTCCAGCGGATGAGAACTCTGTACTTAAGTTGCTTTAAGCATCTACATTGAGAACCTGTAGATTCATTCAGGAGAGTAGAAGATTTAAGTATAACTGGGATTGTTATTCGCTATCGAAGTGCCAACTCGTAACCACCACGTGACGCTTTATAGAATTCATCTATCAGCCGGGTGAGAATCAAGGAGACACGTAGCTAACACGTAGATAGAGCATGAAAATGACAGAAGATGTGGTGATTTTCAGCCTGAAAAATTGAGATTAATTATTATTTTTCAGTGAGTTAAGTTGTTTATTTTCTGGTGAGAAAATCACGGAGTCTAAGTCATTTCACGCCACATTGAGTCAGTGATGCCATAATGTCCAGCATCCAGCATCCAGCATCCAGCATCCAGCATCCAGCATCCAGCATCCAGCATC
>NZ_JACVUO010000032.1:0-31240 GCF_016625145.1 Pantoea sp. S61 | reverse complement strand
ACTGCCGGATCGTTCAACCGATCATTTTTGTCTTAACTGATCGGCATTATGGCCAGCGCCATCCTTTTTAATCACATTAGCATGGTGCCAAATCAGGCATACACAGGCAGACGCGCACAGATATCCAGTACCTTCTGCTTGGTGCGCTCAATGGTCGCTTCGTCGTTGATGTTGTCCAGCACGTCAGCGATCCAGCCAGCCAGCTCGCGCACATCTGCTTCTTTGAAGCCACGACGTGTAACCGCTGGAGTACCAATACGCACACCGGAGGTCACAAATGGACTCTTCGGATCGTTAGGTACGCTGTTTTTGTTCACAGTGATGTTAGCACGGCCCAGCGCGGCATCAGCTTCTTTACCGGTCAGGTTTTTGCTCACCAGATCGATCAGGAACAGGTGGTTATAAGTACCGCCTGAAACGATGTTGTAGCCACGCTCCAACAGAACCTCAACCATTGCTTTGGCGTTTTTAGCCACTTGCTGCTGGTAAGATTTGAACTCTGGCTCCATTGCTTCTTTGAACGCCACCGCTTTACCCGCGATCACGTGCATCAGCGGGCCGCCCTGACCACCCGGGAATACCGCAGAGTTCAGTTTTTTGTACAGGTCTTCGTCACCGTTTTTCGCCAGAATCAGGCCACCACGTGGACCCGCCAGGGTCTTGTGGGTGGTTGAGGTCACGATGTGTGCATGTGGAACTGGGTTCGGGTACACATCAGCGGCGATCAGACCGGCAACGTGAGCCATGTCAACGAACAGGTAAGCGCCCACGCTATCTGCGATTTCGCGCATTTTTGCCCAGTCGCACACGCCAGAGTATGCAGAGAAACCACCGACGATCATTTTTGGCTTATGCGTTTGAGCCAGCTCAGCCAGTTCGTCGTAGTTGATTTTGCCGGTTTCGTCGATGCCGTAAGGGATGACGTTATACAGCTTGCCTGACAGGTTCACTGGTGAACCGTGCGTCAGGTGACCACCGTGCGCCAGGTTCATACCTAGGATGGTGTCGCCCGGCTGCAACAGCGCAGTGTAAACCGCGAAGTTAGCCTGTGAGCCAGAGTGCGGCTGTACGTTGGCAAAGTCTGCGCCAAACAGCGCTTTCGCGCGATCGATCGCCAGCTGCTCAACGATATCAACGTATTCACATCCGCCGTAGTAGCGTTTGCCCGGATACCCTTCAGCATATTTGTTGGTGAGCTGTGAACCTTGCGCCTGCATAACGCGTGGGCTGGTGTAGTTTTCAGAAGCAATCAGTTCGATGTGCTCTTCCTGACGCACCTTCTCTTGCTCCATAGCCTGCCACAACTCGGCATCATAATCGGCAATGTTCATATCACGCTTTAACATCCGGCATCTCCTGACTAGCTAACTTTTTTAACGGCAGTTTAGGCCCCGGCAAGGGGCGAAGGCCAACAGTGTAAACGGTTTTGTCAGGTGACGGTAGCGCCAATCCCCTCTTTTTACGCAAACGATTGGCACGGCGCTGGAACGGGTTTTTTACGCATTTTTGCAAGCTTGTAAATAACGATATTTGCTCATGCTAAAGGGGAATATTTTTCAGGTTTGTGGGCCAGCTTCCAGCTTCGGCACTTAACCCGCAAACAAAACGGGGGATTTACAGGCAAGATGAACGATCATAAGATGCATTTAAAATACATGTTTAAAATCACTGCGAGGCCTTCACCATGCTAGATGCACAAACTATCGCTACCGTTAAGTCTTCCCTGCCCGCTATTGCTCAGCTTGGCCCGCAACTCACTGGCCACTTCTATCAGCGTTTGTTAACGCAACACCCGGAACTGAAGAACGTTTTCAACATGAATAATCAGCGCAGCGGCAATCAGCGTGAGGCGCTGTTTAATGCCATTGTTGCCTACGGCAGTAACCTGGAGAATCTGGCAGTGCTGCTGCCGGCGGTAGAGAAGATTGCGCAGAAGCACACCAGCCTGAATATTCAGCCCGCGCAATATGCGGTAGTCGGTGAAACGTTGCTGGCCACCATCGAAGAGTTGCTCAATCCCGGCGATGACGTCTTGCAGGCATGGGGCAAAGCTTACGGCGTGCTGGCGGATGTGTTTATCCAGCGTGAAGAAGCGATTTATTGCGCCTCAGAAGAGAAAGTCGGCGGCTGGCGTGGCGCGCGTGACTTCCGTATTCGCACCATCAATACTGAAAGCTCCGTGATTAAAAGTTTTGAGCTGGTACCTAACGATGGTCAGCCCGTCGCTGATTTTCTGCCCGGACAATATCTGGCCGTTAGTCTGCGACCTGAAGGAAGCGAAAATATCCAGCATCGCCAGTATTCACTCACCCATCTACCTAACGGCAAATCCTATCGTATCGCCGTGAAGCGCGAGGAACACGGCAGCGTTTCCGGTTGGCTGCACACCCATGCCAAGGTCGGTGATATTGTGCAATGTGCGGCTCCAGCAGGTGATTTCTATCTGCAAACGACAGGAACCGCGCCGGTCACGCTGATTTCTGCCGGTGTCGGCCAAACCCCAATGCTGGCGATGTTAGCCAGCCTGGCCGAGCAACAGTATGCAGGCGCGGTTAACTGGTTGCATGCGGCCGAATGCGGTACACAGCATGCTTTTGCGGATGAAGTTCAAGCCATAGGTGCTCGCCTGCCACATTTCGCCAGCCATATCTGGTATCGCGAGCCGGAAAGCGTGGACAGTGGCCGTTTTGATGCGCAGGGATTAATGGATCTCGCAGGCATCTCCAGCCAATTGAATCAGGCCGACCGCCAGTTCTGGCTCTGTGGCCCCCTGCCATTTATGCAGTTTGTCGCGCGGCAGCTGGTCGATGCCGGTATCAGTGCCGATCGTATCCATTATGAAGTTTTTGGCCCGCACAAAGTGCTGTAAACAAAAAAAGCCTGCATCATGCAGGCTTTTTAACAGGCTAACGAAGGGGCTTAGATCGCCTCTTCGTCCTCTTCACCGGTACGGATACGCACCACGCGCGCCACGTCGAACACAAAGATTTTGCCGTCGCCGATTTTGCCGGTCTGCGCGGTATTCATAATGGCTTCAACGCAGGTGTCGACGATGTCATCACCGACCACCATTTCGATTTTCACTTTTGGCAGAAAATCGACCATGTACTCCGCGCCACGATACAGCTCAGTGTGGCCTTTCTGGCGACCAAAACCCTTCACTTCACTGACCGTCATCCCGGTGATGCCCACTTCAGCCAACGCTTCGCGCACATCATCGAGTTTGAATGGTTTAATAATTGCATCGATCTTTTTCATGACAGATCCTTTTTTCACTCCCTCCATGATGGACGGATAACAAGTAGTATATACCCGTCCTGCTTCAAGTTGCAGAGGGGTTGGCGGCTCTCTTTTCCCCAAATCGCTTGAAGAAGTAAGCTCATCGGGATGCTTTCGTTTGCCGTCTGACTGCAACTCAAATTATTTGGGGTAGTCAATGGATGAATCAATATGCCGCAGCAAGCTACTCTTTAAATTCACTGGCGTCCAGCTCATGGCGTGACAGCAGCTTATAGAATTCTGTACGGTTACGTCCAGCCAGACGCGCAGCGTTGGTGACATTTCCTTTGGTCATTTGCAGCAATTTGCGCAGATAGTTGAGCTCAAATTGATTACGTGCCTCAACAAAAGTCGGCAGCGCCGTATTTTCACCTGCTAACGCCTGCTCAACCAGCGCATCACTGATCACGGGTGATGTGCTCAGCGCGACACACTGCTCAATCACGTTGACCAACTGCCGCACGTTGCCAGGCCAACTGGCCCCCACTAAACGTTTCATCGCATCCACAGAGAAGCTGCGCACAAAGGGTTTATGGCGTTCGGCCGACTGGCGCAACAGATGGTTCGCCAGCAGCGGAATATCTTCTGCACGTTCATGCAGCGCCGGAATCTTCAGATTCACCACATTGAGGCGATAGTAGAGATCCTCGCGGAAACTCTTTTTCTCCATTGCTTTGGGCAGATCGCGATGCGTGGCCGAGATGATGCGCACGTTGATATCGACATCCCGATTACTGCCAAGCGGACGCACTTTTCGCTCCTGCAAGACGCGCAGTAATTTGACCTGCAACGCCTGTGGCATATCACCAATTTCATCAAGAAACAGCGTGCCACTCTCCGCCGCCTGAAACAGCCCTTCACGCGCACTCACGGCTCCGGTGAAAGCCCCTTTGGCATGACCAAACAGCTCTGACTCCAGCAGTTGCTCCGGTAGCGCACCACAGTTAATGGCAATAAACGGCTTGTTTGCACGTGGGCTGGCGGCGTGAATCGCCTGAGCCAGCACCTCTTTGCCAGTACCGCTCTGGCCGTTAATCAACACGCTAACGTCGGATTGCGCCACCATGTGCGCCTGATCCAGCAAACGCAGCATCAATGGATTGCGTGTTACCACGGCCTCACGCCAGGTGTCATCGCTGACCGGCGCGCGCTGTGCCAGCGCTTCATCAATGGCTTTATACAGCGCGTCACGATCCACTGGCTTCGTCAGGAAACTGAACACCCCCTGCTGCGTAGCGGAAACCGCTTCGGGGATCGAGCCGTGCGCCGTAAGAATGATCACCGGTAAACCTGCATGGCGTTTCTGGATTTCGCCAAATAACGCCAGCCCGTCCATTTCATCCATACGCAGGTCGCTGATCACCAGATCAACTTTCTCTTTCTGCAACTGACGCAGCGCATCCGGACCACTTGCGGCGGTGGTCACCTGATAGCCTTCACTGCTTAAGCGCATGCCAAGCAGTTTAAGCAGGCCGGGATCGTCATCCACCAGCAGTAAACGTGCAGACTGTTTCATGGTCACTGATCCTCACTTTGTGCATCACTGGCACCGTGCGATGTATCGCTGCTGTCCGCCGGTTTACGGGACGACAACTGACGTTCGATGTCAGTTAAGCGCTCAAGCTTACGCTGAGTCTCCTCCAGTGATTGACGCAGTTTGGTTTGCTGCTGGCGCAGGCTGTCCAGCTCAGTGTCGTGGCTTTGCTGGAGTGCAGCATAGCGGCTGCGTTCACCGCTTAACGCCAACTGCGCCGCCTGATTGCTACGCCACAACATCAATAACGGGCGCACGGAGGCTGGATAGGAAGCGCTGTAACCGTCTAGCGTATCGACGAACTGGCGGCGCTCAAAGGGCGTCACATTGCCATTTGCCAGCAGAATGCCTTGTTTAAAAGCACGCGACCAGCCTTGTACTGGCCAGCGTCGTGCCTCAGCCCGCGCTTCCGCTGGGGATAAACGCTCACCACAGTCGATAGCACGCTGCCAGTAAAGGGGGTTGCTCATTGCTGCTGGCGTTTCAATCTTCCACACATTTTGACAATCGGTCGCCAGATAATCAGGCAACCGCACTTCTGGCTCAGGAAGAGTGGTTCCATCGTGTAACGTGCTGCCCGTGGACGGTGTCTGGCAGGCACTCAAGCCAAATGCCACCAACGCGCAGCTAAAAAGTTTAATCAGGGTGTGTTTCATTAATCAGGCATTCCCGGCGCTGGTCGTCAAAATGATTCGAAAACAGACATCCGCATCCTTGCGCGTTACCAATTGCAAATCGCCCTGCATCCTGCGCAGGCAATCTTTGGCGATGCTTAACCCCAGCCCGCTGCCTTTAACCGGCCCTTTGCGCTGCTGGCTGCCCTGAAAAAAGGGCTCAAAAATCATCGCCTGCTCTTCAGCCGGAATGGGTGTGCCGGTGTTCGCCACCTCAATCCACACCTGGTTGCCTTTCTGTTGGCTCTGCAGCCAGATGTTACCGGATTCGCTGCCGTAGTTCACGGCGTTCGAATAGAGGTTATCGATGACCCTTTGCAGCAATGTTGCCTCTGCCAGACAGTGCGCCACCTGAAGATCAACATGGGTGGTGATCTGACGCGCACCGGCGGGCAATGAATGGATTTTAACGACCGCATCAACGATGTCATTGATTGCGACCGGCTCCAGCGCCATGGGGCCATCCGCCAGTTTGCGGTTGTAATCCAAAAGTTGTTCGATGAGACGCTGCAAATGGCGGCTGCTGGTGTCAAGGATCGCCACCACTTCCTGCTGTTCCGCATTCAGCGGCCCAGCCACCTGATCGGCCAATAATTCCGTGCCCTCTCGTAAGCTGGCAAGCGGGGTTTTCAGTTCATGTGAGAGATGACGCAGAAACTCATGTCGCTGCTCTTCCAGCCAGCTTAAGCGCTCGCTCAGCCACACGATGCGCTGACCGAGTGAACGGATTTCACGAGGGCCGCGAAAACTCACGCTGTCGCCGAGCGCTTTGCCTTGCCCAAGTCGGTTAATCATCCGTTCTACGCGTTTTACCGGGCCGATAATCATGCCGGTAAACAGCAACACCAGCGCCAGACTAATCAGAAACAGAATCAGCGCCTGCCAGCCGAAGAACTGACCACGGTCGGCGATTTCGCGCTGGAGCTGCAAGCCACGCGAAAACACCACTTCACGCGTCTCCTGCACCATTTGCGCATTGGCATCAGAAAAATGTTCGAGGGCCGTGGTGGCTTTTGCCACTGGGTTACCGTTGTCACACTGCACACTGGCGAGCTGCGGCAAAGTTTCCTGCAGCGCTTTGAATGATGGAAGCTCTGGCAGGCTATTCGCATGGCTGGTGAGCATCTGGCCATAACGCGTCCACTGCGTTTGATAAAGCTTTTGCAAGGTGGCATCACCCAATACGCAATATTGACGATAACTGCGTTCCAGTTCGAGCGCAGTGCGCGCCATCGCTTCGCTGCGGCGTACGTCGGTAAAGGTATTGCGATTGGTATCTGCAGCCTGATTACTGAGCGCAGACAAACTTTCCCAGGCTTGCCACGCCAGCACCAGCAATGGTAGCAGAACCAGCAAAAAAGCCATCAAGACTAACTGCCGCAGGGATCGGGGAAACAGACGCCATCTCTTCACTACCGCGCATCCTTAAATGTGAGCTGCTGGCATGCTAACGAAGTATTAATAGGGAAGAAAGTACAGAAAGGAAAACGGCAGCCCTTTTGGGCTGCCGTGAGAGCGACGCCTCAGCATCGCTTGCAAAATAGGTGGAGCCTAACTCAACGTTGCGTCCGATGCTTGATAACGTTGCAAAGCAAGCGATTATCGGTTGGGTGGACGGCAGGCTCCGTTTGGTGCGTCATTCGAATTTTATGAGCTCAACCGCAGTGCGGGGCAATCATAGACAGGAGAATGAGCAACGCTGTGAGTATAGCAACTATCGTGCCAGAAATGAAATAGCATTGATTATCAGAGTAATGCGAGGTGTGACGCACTATTTTATGAAAAAGCGGACCGGCTGGTCTGACGAAAGTGTCGCTGATCAGCAACGAGTTAAAGGATGAAAAATTGAGTCAATATAAATCAATAAGTTAAATGTCACCATTTAGCGACAGCTCACTTTCGTGTTTGTCGCCAATTTCCGACAGTTTTGCAAGCCAGCCAAAGTCAGTCATGGAGTGAGTGAGTGAGGCCTGACGGGCAAAAGAAAGGCCGCCTTGCGGCGGCCTCTGATGCTGCTGGCTAAATTAGCCCAGCTGCTTGCGTGCGTTACGGAAGATACGCATCCACGGGCTGTCTTCGCCCCACTCTGCTGGGTGCCAGGAGTTGCTCACGGTGCGGAACACGCGCTCTGGGTGCGGCATCATAATAGTGACGCGACCGCTTTCGTTGGTTACCGCAGTGATGCCGTTCGGCGAGCCGTTCGGGTTGGCTGGGTAATTTTCGGTCACTTTACCAAAGTTGTCCACGAAGCGCAGCGCCACCAGACCTTTGCTTTCCAGCTGGGCCAGATGTGCACCGTCACGCACTTCCACGAAACCTTCACCGTGCGACACGGCAATTGGCATATGAGAACCGGCCATACCGTCCAGCAGCAACGATGGGCTCGCAGCCACTTCGACCAGGCTGAAACGTGCTTCAAACCGCTCTGACTGGTTACGTACAAAGCGTGGCCACAGTTCGCTGCCCGGAATCAGCTCACGCAGATTCGACATCATCTGACAGCCGTTACACACGCCCAGCGCCAGCGTCTGTGGACGGTGGAAGAAGTTTTCGAACTCATCACGCACACGGCCGTTGAACAGAATCGATTTCGCCCAACCTTCACCTGCACCCAATACGTCACCGTAAGAGAAGCCACCGCACGCGACCAGCGCCTGGAACTCTTCCAGGCCACGGCGGCCCGCCAGCAGATCGCTCATGTGCACATCGACTGCGGTGAAACCAGCACGGTGGAAGGCAGCCGCCATCTCAACGTGGGAGTTCACGCCCTGCTCACGCAGTACGGCAACACGAGGACGAGCGCCTGTTGCAATCATCGGCGCAGCAACATCTTCTGCTGGCTTGAAGGTCAGATGGACGTTCAGGCCAGGATCGTTGTCGTCTTTCTTCGCTTCGTGCTCTTGATCGGCACAGGCAGGGTTGTCACGCAGACGCTGCATCTGCCAGGTGGTTTCTGCCCACCAGGTACGCAGCGTGGTACGGCTTTCGCGGTACACCGCGCTGTCGCCAGAACGGATGACAAAGCGATCGCCCGGCAGTGCCTGACCAATCACATGCACATTGCTGCTCAGACCATGGTCGGCAAACACTTTCTCAACGGCTGCACGATCAGCGGCATTAATCTGGATCACTGCACCCAACTCTTCGGTGAACAGTGCAGCCAGCGCATCGTTACCCAGCGCGGCGATATCGGCTTCGATACCGCAGTGACCGGTGAAGGCCATTTCAGCCAGCGTGACCAGAAGGCCGCCATCAGAACGGTCATGGTAAGCCAGCAGCTTCTGCTCGGCCACCAGCGCCTGAATAGCGTTGAAGAAGCCTGCCAGCTGCGATGCATCTCGCACGTCGGCTGGCTTATCGCCTAACTGACGATAAACCTGTGACAGCGCAGTAGCACCCAGGGTGTTTGCGCCGTTGCCCAGATCAATCAGCATCAGCAGGTTATCCTGGTCAGCTTGCAGTTCAGGCGTTACGGTGCGGCGCACGTCTTCTACACGCGCAAAGGCGGTGATCACCAGCGACAGCGGCGAGGTCATCTCACGCTCTTCGGTACCCTGCTGCCAGCGGGTTTTCATCGACATCGAGTCTTTGCCTACTGGAATCGTGATGCCCAGCGCCGGACACAGTTCTTCACCGACCGCTTTCACTGCCGCATATAAACCGGCATCTTCACCCGGGTGACCCGCTGCCGCCATCCAGTTCGCAGACAGCTTCACACGCTGCAGTGAACCAATCGCGGTGGCCGCCAGGTTGGTCAGCGCTTCACCGACCGCTAAACGGCCAGATGCAGCGAAGTCCAGCAAGGCTACTGGAGCGCGTTCGCCCAGTGAGAAGGCTTCGCCGTGATAGCTATCCAGGCTAGCGGTGGTCACTGCACAGTTCGCTACCGGGATCTGCCATGGGCCGACCATCTGGTCACGCGCCACCATACCGGTTACCGAACGGTCACCGATGGTAATCAGGAAGGTTTTCTCTGCCACAGTTGGCAGATGCAGTACGCGATTAACGGCTTCAGCCACGGTAATACCGCCACGCACCAGCGCATCGCCTTTTGCCTGCTGAGTGGCAACATCACGCGTCATCTTCGGCGTTTTGCCCAACAGCACGTCCAGCGGTATGTCGATAGGGTTGTTATCGAAGTGGCTATCCGCCAGGTTCAGGTGCAGCTCTTCGGTGGCTTCACCGATCACCGCATATGGCGCACGCTCACGCTTACACAGCTCGTCAAAAAGCGCCAGCTGAGCCGGTGCCACCGCCAGCACATAACGTTCCTGAGATTCGTTACACCACACTTCCAGCGGGCTCATGCCTGGCTCATCGTTGAGGATGTCGCGCAGGTTGAAGTTACCACCACGGCCGCCATCGCTCACCAGCTCTGGCATGGCGTTCGACAGACCGCCTGCACCCACATCGTGGATGAAAAGAATCGGGTTGGCTTCGCCCAGCTGCCAGCAACGATCGATCACTTCCTGGCAGCGACGCTCCATTTCTGGGTTGTCGCGCTGGACTGATGCAAAATCCAGATCCGCATCAGACTGACCAGACGCCATTGAAGAGGCTGCTCCGCCGCCGAGCCCAATGTTCATCGCAGGCCCGCCGAGCACGATCAGTTTCGCGCCAACGACGATCTCACCCTTCTGCACGTGGTCAGCTCGGATGTTACCAATACCGCCCGCCAGCATGATCGGCTTATGGTAGCCACGCAGTTCTGAGCCATTATGGCTGTTCACGCGCTCTTCATAAGTACGGAAGTAACCGTTCAGTGCAGGACGGCCAAATTCGTTGTTGAACGCTGCGCCGCCCAGTGGGCCTTCAGTCATGATATCCAGCGCGGTAACAATACGCTCCGGCTTACCAAAATCTTCTTCCCACGGCTGTTCAAAACCAGGAATACGCAGGTTAGAGACGGAGAAACCGACCAGGCCCGCTTTTGGCTTCGCGCCACGTCCCGTTGCGCCTTCATCACGGATTTCACCGCCGGAACCGGTCGCAGCACCTGGCCACGGCGAAATCGCGGTGGGGTGGTTATGGGTTTCCACCTTCATCAGGATATGCGCCTCTTCCTGATGGAAGGTGTATTCGCCCTTCTGCGCATCGGCGTAGAAGCGGCCCACTTTTGAACCTTCCATCACCGCGGCGTTGTCTTTATAAGCAGACAGCACGTGCTCAGGATTATGCTCAAAGGTGTTTTTAATCATTTTAAACAGCGACTTCGGCTGTTTTTCACCGTCGATAATCCAGTCGGCGTTGAAGATTTTATGACGGCAGTGCTCGGAGTTTGCCTGAGCAAACATATAGAGCTCGATGTCGTTCGGATTACGGCCCAGTTTGGTGAAGGCATTCAGCAAATAGTCGATTTCGTCATCGGCCAGCGCCAGGCCCAGCGTGGTGTTGGCCTGTTCCAGTGCAATGCGACCGGCACCCAGCACATCAACGCTTTTCAGCGGCTGTGGTTCATGATGCGCGAACAGCTGCTGTGCTTCATTCAGGTCACCGAACACGGTCTCCATCATGCGGTCATGTAGCAGGCTAGCCAGCTGTTGCCATTGCGCTTCCGTCAGCTGCGGTGCCTGCACATAGAAGGCCATGCCGCGTTCGAGGCGGATAACCTGGGGCAGATCGCAGTTGTGCGCGATATCGGTGGCTTTTGATGACCACGGAGAAATGGTGCCGGGACGCGGCGTCACCAGTAACAGACGCCCTTGTGGCGCGTGCTCGGCGAGAGAAGGACCGTATTTCAGCAGACGTTGCAGGCGGGCATGTTCATCCGCACTGAGCGGTGCACTGACATCGGCAAAATGGACGTACTCGGCGTAAATATCACTCACTGGCAGGTGAGCGTCCTGAAAGCGGGTCAGCAGTTTGTTTACACGAAATGCCGACAGAGCGGGCGAACCACGCAGAATTTCCATCATCAAAGATCTCTCGTCTTCGAAGCGCCGGGCGACGCTTCATTGGGCGCAACAGGGGAAAACGGGCGGTATTATAGAGAAACAGCACGGGTTACGAAACCGTTTGCGCATAAAATCTGGCACTCAGCATTTGGCTGAATTTTGCACAATTCTTGCTATATAAGTTGCCCTGCTGCGCTTTGTTGCGCAAAATGCCCATCGCTCTGGGAGTGAAAACAACATAAATACTGCCTTTTAAAAGACAGAGGCCTGTGAGCCATTACGAGACAACTATTTGAAACGCCTGAAAATAAACTATCTGCTGATCGGTCTGATCACCGTGCTGCTTGCGCTGGCACTGTGGCCTTCCATCCCCTGGTACGGGGGCGGAAAAGACGCGTTATCGCAGATTAAATCACGTGGAGTGCTGCGCATCAGTACCGTCAACTCCCCGCTGACTTACTACACCATCAATAATGCACCAGCCGGTATGGATTACGAGCTGGCGAAACGCTTCGCCGATTATCTTGGCGTCAAACTCGAGGTTACGGTGCGTCCGAACCTCGGCGATCTGTTTGACGATCTGGATGATGGTAAGGCGGATTTGCTCGCAGCTGGGCTGATCTACAACGGTGAACGCCTTGCCCACTATCAAAGTGGACCGAGCTACTACTCTGTTTCGCAGCAGTTGGTGTACCGCATTGATAAGCCACGGCCGAAGACGCTCGGCGATTTGAAAGGCCGCCTGATTGTGCAGTCCGGTTCGGCATATCTGTCAACATTACGTTCCGCCAAAGCTGACAGCTATCCCGATCTCGATTGGGCGATCTCTACCGATCAGGGACAGAAAGCGCTGCTGGAAGCCGTCGCCGACGGCAAGCTGGATTACACCGTGGGCGATTCGGTCACCATCGGCTTATTGCAGCGCATCCATCCGCAGCTGGCCGTCGCATTTGACATCACCGATGAAGAACCGGTTACCTGGTATCTGCCACGCAATGATGATGACAGTCTGAATGCGGCAATGCTCGACTTCTATAGCCAGATGGGCGAAGAAGGCACAATGGCGCGCCTCGAAGAGAAGTATCTCGGTCACGTTGGCACTTTTGATTACGTGGATACCCGCACCTTCCTGCGCGCGATTGATAACACGTTGCCGGATATCAAACCGTTGTTTGAGAAATACGCGGCGAGCATGGACTGGCGTCTGCTGGCAGCCATCTCTTATCAGGAGTCGCACTGGAATCCGCAGGCGACCTCGCCGACCGGCGTGCGCGGTATGATGATGTTGACGCGTAACACCGCTGACAGCCTCGACGTCAACGATCGCCTTGATCCTGAGCAGAGCATCCGTGGCGGCAGCGAATACCTGCAACGTATGATGGAGAAGGTGCCGGACACCATTCCTGATGATGAGCGCATCTGGTTTGCATTAGCGGCATATAACATGGGCTATGCGCACATGCTGGATGCCCGCAAGCTGACGGCCAAACAAGGCGGTAATCCTGATAGCTGGGCCGATGTCAAACAGCGTCTGCCGATGCTGAGCCAGAAGCGTTATTACGCGCAAACCTCCTACGGCTACGCGCGCGGCCATGAAGCCTACAACTATGTAGAGAACATCCGTAAGTATCAGATCAGTCTGGTGGGATATCTGCAGGAACAGGAGAAGCGCATCGCTCAGCAGTCGGCGCTGGAAGCCGAACTGGGCGCCGGTTACCCGGCGGTCGAACCTAAGATTGCGATGAACTAACCTTCGCGCTGCGCCTGCCGCAGCGCTTTCTTTTGCTCGCGGCGCATGCGGAAGAAATCACTTAACATCCCGGCGCACTCGTCCGCCAGTACACCGCAATCAATCTGAATCTGATGATTCATGCCTGGATGACCAATCACGTCCATGAGCGAGCCCGCTGCGCCCGTTTTCTCATCCTTTGCGCCATAGACGAGCCGCGTAATGCGGCTGTGCACCATCGCACCGGCGCACATCACGCACGGCTCCAGCGTCACATACAACGTGGTGTCGAGCAGGCGATAGTTTTCGAGAATTTTACCGCCCTGGCGCAGCGCCATGATCTCGGCATGCGCGGTCGGGTCGCACTGACCAATCGGCCGATTCCAGCCTTCACCGATCACTTTGTCGCCCTGCACTAATACCGCGCCCACCGGCACTTCGCCCTGTTCCCACGCGCGACGCGCCAGCTCCAGCGCATGGCGCATCCAATATTCATCAGTTTGTGGGTTCACCGGGCAGCTCCTGCGGATTTAGAGGCGGCGCATTATAGACGGAATCGCCGCATGATTCACTCCAGCTGTTGCAGCTCACCGCGTGATGTTACCCGCCAGCGATGCTGGCAGAAGAACAGCAGCGGGTTATCCTGTTTACTGTCGCTGTAACCGCTGTAGAGTTGCAATGGTGTACCAATCTTCTCTTCGAGTTGAGCAACCTTCTCATGCCCGAGGCAACGCATGGCTAATACGCGCCCCCCTAAACCGGGTTGCATCTGGCTGGCAATCAGTTGAACGCGCGGCAGAAAGGCCGAATCGAAATAGACCTGCTCCACCAGTGATTGTGGCGAACCGGTGATCAGCCACACATCCGCATCATCGCTGCTGAGATAATCCGTCAGACGTTGTTGCACCACCGGAAAAGCGGTGACGCGCTGGCGGAACCATGTCGCGAACGCGGCCTCACGCTGACGCAGGCGCAGCTCACTGTGGCCGAAGGTAATGGCCCACAGCAGCAAGCTCATTGGCCAGCGTGCAGCGCGCCCTTTAAACAGCATTCCCAGACCAATCACCGGCAACAGCGGCACCACCAGCAACAGGTTGATCGGCTGACGTCGCAGCAGATAACGCATATAGGTGCCAAACATGTCCTGCTGATGCAGCGTGCCATCGAGATCGAAAAACACCACGCGGCGTTGCGTACCCTTTGTCAAACTCCACTCCTTATCTTTCCTTTCTACGGCTTGCCCTACAGTGTAGCCAGCTTCAACGGCGGGAGCGAAAGCAGTCATTTTTAATTCCAATGACCACAATGCCAGCTGAATAGTTTATTCTTTGTGTCGGCGTGCTGTCATTAAAACCTGACGGTGCGAAAAGAGACTAAGCTCAAGCGGGATTAGATGGATTAAGGATCGAACATGAGTTCATTGCTGCGAATTCGCCAGCTCTACCCTCGACTGGCGCTAAATGAGCGTCGGCTGGCGGATTTTTTGCTGTCGCAGCCGGATCGGGCACGGCATCTGAGTTCACAAAAACTGGCTGAGGAATCAGGCGTCAGCCAGTCGAGCGTGGTGAAGTTTGCCCAAAAATTGGGCTATAAGGGATTTCCTGCGCTGAAACTGGCACTGAGTGAGTCGCTGGCGGATCGTGACGCCATCACCGTGCACAATCATATTCTCAGCGACGATCCCCTCAAAGTGGTCGGCGAAAAATTACTGACTGAGAAAATTTCCGCTATCCGCGCCACGCTGGATATCAACAGCGAAGAGAAACTGCTGCAAACCCTGCAATTGCTGAAAAACGCCAACCGCATTTTGTTAGTGGGCATCGGTGCGTCGGGGTTAGTGGCGAAAGATTTCTCATGGAAGCTGATGAAGATTGGCATCAACGCGGTCGCTGAGCAGGATATGCATGCTTTACTGGCGAGCGTGCAGGCGATGGCACCGGGAGATGTGCTGCTGGCGATTTCCTATACCGGTGAGCGGCGTGAAATTAACCTTGCGGCGCAGGAAGCCGCGCAGTTGGGAGTCGACGTGCTGGCGTTTACCGGCTTTACTCCCAACTCACTGCAACAGTGCGCGACAATTTGCCTGTACACCGTTGCCGAGGAGCAAAGTACGCGCAGTGCCGCAATCTCATCCACCAGTGCACAACTGGCGCTGACCGACCTGCTGTTTATGGCGTTGGTACAAAACGATCCAGAGCGCGCTTCCAGCCACATACGGCATAGTGAAGAGTTGGTAAAAAAATTGGTGTGAGATGAAAAAGGCCGCTATTCGGCCTTTTTGCTTTGCGTGGTGGGATCGTGACGGCAGGCCTGGCGGCTCGCATGCTGCAGGTTATGCAGGCAGTCATCGCATAAAGAGGCATCATCTGACATCCAACGCGCCAGCCAACCTCGCGCAACACCGCAATGAATACATTGCTGCTTTAAAAACATGTCTTTCAACGCGTTAATTTTTTTCATAGTACTTACGACAAGCGTTCACACTGATAATTTCAGCACAAAATGATAACTCAGAGTTTTCCTGATGCCTGGCTGACTTATAGCGAATTCTGCTTCAGTGAGCTTAATTCCCGCTTTGTTTGATCCAGCACAACAAACCCTGCGCCTGCAGAAGCCGATTTTATGATAAGGTGCGCGCCTTCTTTCTCAGGCTAACGGCGATCATGGCTTTACTCATTACGGCGAAATGCATCAATTGCGATATGTGCGAACCTGAATGCCCGAACCAGGCTATAAGCTTAGGTGAGATGATCTATGAGATTGATGTCGACCGCTGCACCGAGTGCGTAGGTCATTATGATGTGCCGACCTGCCAAAGCGTCTGCCCGATTGATAACACCATCATTTCTGACCCACAGCACCCGGAAACCCGCGAGGCGCTGTGGGAGAAATTTGTCGTGTTGCACCCTTAGTCTTCGATGATCACCGTTGCGCAGGCGTAGTGGCGCTCATCGGCCAGGGTAACATGCACATGTTTCACGCCCAACTGGCTGGCAATCACTTTTGCCTGTTCGAAAAAGCGTAAGCCCGGTTTGCCAAGCGCATCGTTGTACACTTCGAATTGATTAAAGGCCAGGCCACTGCGAATTCCGGTACCAAAGGCTTTGGCCGCCGCTTCTTTCACCGCAAAACGTTTGGCAAGAAAACGCACCGGCTGCTGGTGCGCCTGATACTGTTGCCACTCGGCTTCGCTTAAGACGCGACGCGCCAGACGATCGCCGGATCGCTCAATCACACCGGCAATACGTTCAATTTCAACGATGTCACTGCCGAGTCCAAGAATCGCCATTAGCGACGCGCTTCCCGCATCAACTGCTTCATCTCTGACACCGCATCCGCCAGGCCACTGAACAGCGCACGGCCAATGATAGCGTGACCAATGTTAAGCTCGTGCATCTCCGGCAGTTCCGCGATCGGTTGCACATTGTGATACGTCAGACCGTGACCGGCATTAACCTTCAAGCCCAGGCTGGCTGCAAACGTGGCCGCTTTGCGAATGCGAGACAGCTCGGCTTCACGCTCCAGCCCTTCCGGTGCTTCCGCGTAGGCGCCGGTGTGGATCTCAATGTAAGGTGCGCCGCTGGCAACGGCCGCTTCAATCTGGCGATGATCGGCATCGATAAACAGCGACACCAGGATACCCGCTTCGCTCAGCAGGCGAACCGCTGCGTTGATTTTGTCCTGCTGACCCGCCACATCTAATCCGCCTTCGGTGGTCACTTCCTGGCGCTTTTCTGGCACCAGACACACGAAGTGCGGCTTGATGTCGCAGGCAATGTCGATCATCTCATCGGTCACCGCCATCTCCAGATTCATGCGCGTCTGGATGGTGTCGCGCAGAATACGCACATCGCGATCGGTGATATGACGACGATCTTCACGCAGGTGCACAGTGATGCCATCTGCGCCCGCCTGTTCAGAAACAAACGCAGCCTGGACTGGATCGGGATAATTCGTGCCACGTGCGTTACGTACGGTGGCGATATGGTCAATGTTGACCCCTAACAGCAACTCAGCCATGACAATCCTTAAATAGGTTCAGTGTGTTTGCAGTGTACCGTGCTGAGCATATCAGGCGGTACGACCAGCGCTAGTCGTTTGCCACATCGGGCTTCTTTTTTGGCACAAACTGGCGAAACAATTCCTGGCTCTTCAGCGGTTTTCCGCCCAGATAAGGCTTAAGCGCCATACGCGTGAACCGCTTGGCAGCACGCAGGCTGTCGGCATCAGGAAACTCACGTGCCCACAGCGCACGCAGCTGGCGACCGGTGAAACTGCGTTGGTTCACCACCAGGCTGGCGATAAAGCCCTTCTCTTCACGGTAGCTGTACGTCATGCCGTCATCGATCTCTTCACCACTGCCCGCACAGTGCAGGAAATCCACGCCGTAACCCAGATGGCCCAGCAGCGCCAGTTCAAAGCGACGCAGCGCCGGTTCAGGCGTGCCGCTGCCTGCGGCCAGCATCTGGATGCAATGGAGATAATCAAAGAAAAGATCGGAGAAAGGAATTTCCTGCTCAAGCACGCGGGACAGCAGTTCGTTAACGTACAGCCCGCAATAGAGCGTGATGCCACTGAGCGGTAATGCCAGCGACACCGCTTCGGCGCTGCGCAGCGTTTTGACTTCGCCACGCCCGCCCCAACGCACCAACAGCGGCGTGAAGGGTTGGAGTGCACCTTTGAGTTGGGAACGGCGCGAGCGTGCGCCTTTGGCGAGGACGCGGACGCGCCCTTCGCTTTCGCTGAACAGATCGAGCAGGAGGCTGGTTTCGCTGTAAGGGCGACTATGCAGCACAAAGGCGCGTTGCCAGCCTTCCATCAATTATTCGTCTGTATAGCCCAGGCTGCGCAGTGCACGTTCGTCATCCGCCCAACCCGATTTCACTTTAACCCACAGTTCGAGATGCACTTTAGCTTCAAACATCTCTTCCATGTCTTTACGCGCTTCAATACCGATGGTTTTAATCTTGGCGCCTTTGTTGCCAATCACCATCTTCTTCTGCCCTTCGCGCTCGACGAGGATCAGACCGTTGATGTCATAGCCACCACGATCGTTAGAGACGAATTGTTCGATTTCCACGGTCACTGAGTAAGGCAGTTCGGCACCGAGGAAGCGCATCAGTTTTTCACGGATGATCTCAGACGCCATAAAGCGCTGTGAGCGATCGGTGATGTAATCTTCCGGGAAGTGATGGTCAGATTTCGGCAGGCATTTACGCGCGATAGCGGCAATCGCATCGACGTTTTTACCGCTTTCCGCCGAGATCGGCACGATCTCAAGGAAGTTCATCTGCTGGCTCAGGAACTGCAGATGCGGCAGCAGAATGGTTTTATCCTGAATATTGTCGACCTTGTTAACGGCCAGCACCACCGGCACTTTGCCGTCGCGCAGCTTGTTCAAGACCATTTCATCGTCCGGCGTCCAGCGGGTGCCTTCAACAACAAAAATCACCAGCTCCACATCACCAATTGAGCTGCTGGCAGCACGGTTCATCAGGCGGTTAATCGCCCGCTTCTCTTCCATGTGCAGCCCTGGGGTATCCACGTAGATCGCCTGATAAGCGCCTTCGGTGTGAATGCCCATGATGCGGTGACGCGTGGTTTGCGGTTTACGCGAGGTGATCGACACTTTCTGCCCCAATAACTGGTTCAGTAAGGTGGATTTGCCGACGTTTGGTCGGCCGACAATCGCGATAAAGCCGCTGTGTGTTTCGATTTCGCTCATTCGAGTCCTGACTTGGGCAGCGTCGCTGTCGACGCTGCGATATGACTATGTATTTTATTCGAGACCAAGCTTAATTAATGCCTGCTCAGCGGCAGCTTGCTCTGCTTTACGGCGGCTGGAACCTACACCCACCACCGGGTCTGCCATGCCACTCACCTGACAGTGAATGGTGAATTCCTGATCGTGGGCTTCGCCACGCACCTGCACCACCAGATAAGAAGGCAGCGGCAGGTGACGCCCTTGCAGAAACTCCTGCAGACGCGTTTTTGGATCTTTTTGCTTATCACCCGGGCTGATCTCATCAAGGCGATTTTGATACCAATCGAGAATCAATTTCTCAACGGTTTGAATGTTGCTGTCGAGGAAGATACCGCCAATCAGCGCTTCAACCGTATCAGCAAGAATCGATTCGCGACGGAAACCGCCACTCTTCAACTCGCCCGGTCCAAGACGTAAACATTCGCCGAGTTCAAACTCACGCGCCATCTCTGCCAGAGTATTGCCCCGCACCAGCGTAGCGCGCATGCGGCTCATGTCACCTTCATCCACACGTGGGAAGCGATGATAAAGCGCATTGGCTATCACATAGCTGAGAATAGAATCGCCAAGAAACTCAAGACGTTCATTGTGCTTACTGCTGGCACTGCGGTGAGTCAATGCTTGCTGCAGTAGTTCCGGATGAGTAAAAGTGTAGCCCAGTTTGCGCTGCAGCTTGTTAATAAGGATGGGGTTCATGCGATTCCAGTTATTCTGTGCGTCTGTAACTCTGCATACGAAACAGGGCTGAGCTTCCAACACGTTCTGTTTCGTGTGCAGTGGCCCCCCGAAAGAGGCCAACCGTGTTGCCCACCGCAGTGGGCATAATGCTTAGTGGATTCCGCCGATGCGACTTAAGCGCACGCCCGTTGGCCACTGTCCTTCTTGTTTCTCAAAGCTCATCCAGATAGCCACCGCTTTACCGACCATATTCTTCTCAGGCACAAAGCCCCAGTAGCGGCTGTCGGCGCTGTTATCGCGGTTATCACCCATCATGAAATATTGCCCTTCCGGCACGATCCACGTGGATTGCGGCTGACCCGGCTGCTGATAATACATGCTTGCCTGGCTCTGCGCTTCGTTTACTAACAGGATATCGTGCGTCACCGTGCCCAGCGTCTCTTTACGTGTTCCCAGACGCAGGCCGCCCTTCATGGTTTCGCCCTGTGGTGCTTCAAAGAAGCCGTTGCCGGTTTCATTGCCATCAAAGCCGCTGAAGGTTTGAATGAAGCGGCTTGGCTCCACGTTGGTATAGGTGATCGGCAACGCAGTATCGCATTTGCCTGTGCCACAACCCGGGTTAACCGTCAGCGTTTTGCTGTAAGGATCAAACACCACTTTGTCGCCCGGCAGACCGATAACACGTTTAATGTAATCGACGCTCGGATCTTTCGGGTATTTAAACACCGCCACATCACCGCGCTGCGGATGACCCGTTGGGATCAGCGTGGTTTGAGTAATCGGATCTTTGATGCCGTAAGCAAACTTCTCCACCAGAATAAAATCACCAATCAGCAACGTCGGCATCATGGAACCTGATGGGATCTGGAACGGCTCAAAAATAAATGAGCGAACGATCAGTACCACCGCCAGCACCGGGAACACCGATGCCGCCGTTTCTACCCAGCCTGGCTGAGCCGCCACTTTGGCCAGCGTTTTGCCGTCCAATGTGTTGCCCGCCTGCGCTTGTGCAGCTGCCTGCTTAGCACGACGCGCCGGAGCCCATTTAAAGCGATCGATACACCAGATAACACCCGTTATTAGCGTGGCGATCACCAGAATCAGGGCGAACATATTAGCCATTAAAATTCCTTATTTGCTGTCTTTACCGACATGCAGAATGGCAAGGAATGCTTCCTGCGGCAGCTCAACGTTGCCGACCTGCTTCATTCGCTTCTTACCGTCTTTCTGCTTCTGCAACAGTTTCTTCTTACGGCTCACGTCACCGCCATAGCATTTCGCCAGGACGTTTTTACGCAGCTGCTTGACCGTTGAGCGAGCGATAATGTGGTTGCCGATTGCCGCCTGAATCGCAATATCGAACTGCTGACGTGGGATCAGATCTTTCATCTTCTCCACGAGGTCGCGGCCACGATACTGAGAGTTATCACGGTGGGTAATCAGCGCCAGCGCATCTACACGTTCTGAGTTAATCATCACGTCGACACGCACCATGTCAGAGGCCTGGAAACGTTTAAAGTTATAGTCCAGCGATGCATAGCCGCGAGACGTTGATTTCAGACGGTCGAAGAAGTCGAGTACCACTTCTGCCATCGGGATTTCATAGGTCAGCGCAACCTGTTTACCGTGGTAAACCATGTTGGTCTGCACACCGCGTTTCTCAATACACAGGGTAATCACGTTGCCGAGGAACTCCTGCGGCAGCAGCATGTGACACTCGGCGATCGGTTCGCGCAGTTCTTCAATATTGTTCAGTGGCGGCAGCTTGGATGGGCTATCGACATAGACAGTTTGACCATCGGTCGTCAGCACTTCATAGACAACCGTCGGCGCAGTGGTGATCAGGTCGAGATCGTATTCACGCTCCAGACGTTCCTGAATGATCTCCATGTGCAGCAGGCCAAGGAAGCCGATGCGGAAGCCAAAGCCCAGCGCCGTTGAACTCTCTGGTTCGTAGAACAGTGAGGCATCGTTCAGGCTCAATTTGCCCAGCGCATCACGGAATGCTTCATAGTCATCAGAGCTGATCGGGAACAGACCGGCATAAACCTGTGGCTTCACTTTTTTAAAGCCTGGCAACACTTTGTCAGCAGGATTTCGCTGCAGCGTTAAGGTATCGCCTACTGGCGCGCCGAGGATGTCTTTGATTGCACACACCAACCAGCCCACTTCACCGCAATTGAGTTCATTACGGTCAACCTGTTTCGGTGTAAAGATGCCTAAGCGATCAGCGTTATAGGTCTGACCGGTGCTCATCACCTTCACCTTGTCGCCTTTGCGCAGCGTACCGTTCTTGATACGAATCAGTGACACAACGCCCAGGTAGTTATCGAACCATGAGTCGATGATCAGCGCCTGCAGCGGGCCTTCCGGATCACCTTCCGGTGGTGGGATATCACGCACCAGACGCTCAAGCACATCCGGAACGCCAACGCCGGTTTTTGCCGAGCAGCGCACGGCATCAGCCGCATCAATACCAACGATATCTTCAATCTCTTCCGCCACGCGCTCAGGATCGGCCGCAGGCAAGTCGATTTTGTTCAAAACCGGTACCACTTCCAGATCCATTTCCATTGCGGTGTAGCAGTTCGCCAGCGTCTGTGCTTCAACGCCCTGACCTGCATCGACCACCAGCAATGCCCCTTCACAAGCCGCTAACGAGCGGGAAACTTCATAGGAGAAGTCAACGTGGCCGGGAGTATCGATAAAATTGAGCTGGTAAGTTTCACCGTTCAGCGCTTTGTAATCGAGCGTTACGCTTTGCGCTTTGATGGTAATGCCGCGCTCGCGCTCCAGATCCATAGAATCCAGAACCTGCGCCGCCATCTCACGATCGCTGAGGCCACCACAAATCTGAATCAAGCGGTCAGAGAGCGTTGATTTGCCGTGGTCGATGTGTGCGATGATGGAGAAATTTCGTATGTGCTTCATTTATATGAATATCTTCACGTAAAAAATCAGTGGAAAACTTGAGCACAGACACATTCAGGAAAGTGAGCTTTACCCGGAATCCTGTCAGCCTCATTAATGACGACGCATATTACACTGTTAACGCCGCGCGTTAAAGAATGGAACTGTGGGGAATCGCAACAGATTTCAGCGGGTAAGCCTAAATGAAAAAGCCGCGCGTTGCGCGGCCCTGGCAGGGATCAACCTTCATTTTCTACGCGTATGGCATCGGGCGGTAACGCAACGCTGAGGATGATCGGCTGAAAGGCTTCCCGATGACCGAACACGCTGGAAACCCCTTTAGCCACAATAAAGCCACCAATGCCGCCTAACAGCGCACCGCAGGCCGCCGCCAGATCACTGTGGAACAGCATCTGAAACAGACCTGCGACTAAAAACAGGCCAAACAGCGGCGTCATGTAAACCAGCAGCGCTGAACCCAGCAGACTGCTTTCACGGATACCCAATTCAATGCGCTGTCCGGGCTGTAAAGGCTCCGGGCTGGCAATGGTCATGACATGAGCATTTTTCGGCCCAAGTTGATTGAGCGCGTGGCTGCCGCAGCCTTTGCGGGCTGAACAGCTGTTACAGGAGGTTTTCGCTTCCGAGTGCAGCGTGGCAATGCCTTTTTCCCACGCCACCACGGTGGCCCATTCTCTCATCATTTTTGTGCACCTGAATCTATGCTGTCCGCGATACGTTTGGCCGTTGCAGGCGGTAATTCGCCCACCACGGTGATTTCACGATTATCGCGCACTTCTGTCTGCACCGTACGACGCCCAGTGCGCAATGACTGCGGCACACTGCTTTTATCGGCAGGCGTAATGTTGATAGCAAAGCTGAATAAGCCATCGCTGTACAGACGAGATTCTACGGTTTTATTCATGGCTGGCATATCGCGGCGACTCTGCGAAATCAGTGTCATACCCGCAGGCAACCAGCCTGGCTGCCAGCTGAGCTGCACTTTATCGCCCGCCGGTAATGACAGCGTTGGCGGCAGATTGGCTTTTTCCAGCCCCTGCATCAGATTACGCACGCCTTCATCCACCGCAAAGCTGATGACACGGAACTGCTCCAGCGTTTCACCATCGCGATCCAGCAAATCGATGCGTAGCGGCAATTTAGTATCAACATCCAGCCACACGACATAGCTGTAACGCGTGCCATCACGCGACACGATGCGCACCACTTCGCACATTTGATCGGCCATACGCGAACGTCCTACCGGAATAAAATCGTAGGCATCACCAAGGCGGGAGAAATCAGCAAACATCAATGCAGGCAGCGCATCAATAATGTGATTGCCCGGTAGCGAGAAGGGATCAAGCCCTGGCTCGAAGTAGCTGATGTCATTGCCACGCTGAATCACTTCACGACGCGGCCCATCCATCTGCAACAGTTGGGCAAAGATACGATTATCGATAACTGCATGACGATAACGCAGAGATTCAATGCCAAGACGAGAGACATTGATGTAGGCGAATTCGTAGTTGAGGTTCTGGCTTGCCTGCTCCATCTGCTGTAACAACGCCCCGGAAGCAGATGTCTGCGCCGGGGCGGTGGAGGACCAAAGCAGGCTGCCTGCCAGCAGGCTAACGGCACACCAAAGTTGCTTCATTACTGCTGTTGAGTTCCTAACGACTGATTTCCGGGAACGTTAGCTTGCGCCTGCTGTGGATCATTCTTTTGATCGAACTGGACCTGATCAGCATGCAGACGGCGTTGCAGTTCATAGTCCTGCAGCATGGCATTCACACGACGACGCTGTTCCTGCACCTGCTGGTTAGAGCTATTGGTGTCAAACGCGTCAGAAGGGACGCCAAGACTAACAGGAGAAGCTTTACCCATCATCGGCAGCGTATTAAACGCTGGAGAATCTGAGGTTTCCGTTGCGCTGCTGCCAGGCTGAGTATTGTAGTGCTGAACACCTACAATCACTGCCAGCGAGACACAGGCAGCCACACCAATCTGCGCCAGTTGTGCAGTCCAGGTGCCGCCACGGCGCCAGAACGGCATTTTCTCCCAGCGTGATGGCTCAGGCTGCGCTTCAGGAATCAGCGGAGTCACTTTGCGCAATGGCTCATTTTCAATGGCCGCTGCAACGCGTGCGGAGATATCAAAATGCAGCACTTCACCGACATCACCTCGTAAGGTGTCGCGGATTAGATGGTAGCTCTCCCAGCTTTTTTGAAGATCTGCATCCTTCGACAACGACGCCAACAGCTCGTTATCGAGAGTTTCACCATCCATTAAAGCGGAAAGTTTTTCTTTCTGCATGCTTTGGTACCCTTCCAGTAGCCGTTATCACTGACGTTGGATAAGCGGTTGAACTTTATTATCAATGGCCTCTCGGGCACGGAAGATACGCGAACGAACGGTACCCACCGGGCAATCCATGATGGCGGCAATCTCTTCGTAACTTAAACCATCCAACTCCCTGAGGGTGATGGCCATACGCAGATCTTCGGGAAGCGCCTCAATGGTCCGAAAAACAATTTGTTTCAGTTCCTCTGACAACATTAAGTTCTCAGGGTTCGAAATTTCTTTTAATGCACCCGCACTTTCGAAATTTTCTGCATCGATCGCATCCACATCGCTGGATGGCGGACGACGCCCCTGAGCCACTAAATAGTTTTTTGCTGTATTCACCGCAATGCGGTACAGCCATGTATAAAAGGCGCTATCGCCACGGAAAGATTCCAGTGCGCGATACGCTTTAATAAAGGATTCCTGAACCACATCAGGCACATCGCCTGAAGGGACATAACGTGAAACCAGGCTCGCCACTTTATGCTGGTATCGAATAACCAGTAAATTAAATGACTTTTGATCTCCCTTCTGAACCCGCTCAACGAGAACCTGATCCGTTAACTGCTCGCTCATCCGAGGTAATGTCTCCCCAAATCTCTTTTTATGCGTAAGTGAACTGCCAGCACATCTCATTGTTCTGAGCAAGCATGCGCTTAGAGTCATATGTTGGCCTGAAGTTCACCACGACCAGATATTTTCCGTATCGGAACCACGACATCATTGTTGTTGATTGTCTTTCAGTGTAGCGACTTGCTACGCCGTTGGCGTCATTTGCGGCACCGATAATCGCTGGGAGAGTACCCTATGACGCCCTAATTTTCATCTTTATTACCTGAATTTTCAGAGTGTTTGGTATAAAAAACACGATGTGCCTATTTTCGGACATAACTTACTGAAATCGCGTGATTATGTCGCTGCTCTGGATAATTTTACCGCGTAATTTGTTCAAAATACTTCACAGGCCCGGCTTCCAGGCTTATGCTCGGGAAACCTTTTGTTTAGTAAATTAAACACCATGACGTCGAATCCTGATTACCAATGTGATGTGTTAATTGTGGGTAGCGGTGCTGCAGGCCTGTCTCTGGCGCTGCGACTGGCACCCTATTACCAGGTGACCGTGTTAAGCAAAGCACAGGTGAACGAAGGTTCGACGCTGTATGCCCAGGGCGGTATCGCCGCGGTGTTTGATGAAACAGACAGCATTGAATCTCACGTCGAAGACACCTTGATCGCCGGTGCTGGCTTGTGTGAACGTGAAACCGTTAGTTTTATTGCCAGCAATGCGCGCCATTGCGTGCAGTGGTTGATTGATAACGGCGTGGCCTTCGACAAGGAACCGCAGAGTGACGGCGAAGCGCGTTACCATCTGACGCGCGAAGGTGGGCACAGCCATCGTCGAATTCTGCACAGCGCCGATGCCACTGGCCGCACGGTTGAAACCACGCTGGTGAGCCAGGCGCTGAGCCATCCCAACATCCGCATTATTGAACGCACTAACGCCGTTGGTTTAATTCTTTCCGATAAACTGGGGCTGCCCGGTAAGCGTCGGGTAGTGGGTGCGTGGATCTGGAACCGCAATCGCGAACAGGTGGAAACCTGCCGTGCTCGCGCGGTGGTATTGGCCACTGGCGGTGCAGCAAAAGTATATCAGTACACCACCAACCCGGATGTGGCCTCTGGTGATGGTATTGCGATGGCATGGCGTGCTGGCTGCCGTGTCGCCAATCTGGAATTCAATCAGTTTCACCCCACCTGTTTATTCCATCCTCAGGCACAGAACTTTTTGCTCACGGAAGCGTTGCGCGGCGAAGGCGCATGGTTGCTGCGCCCGGATGGTACCCGCTTTATGCCTGATTTTGACGAGCGTGCCGAACTGGCCCCGCGCGATATCGTGGCGCGCGCTATCGATCATGAAATGAAGCGTTTGGGTGTCGATTGCATGTATCTGGATATCAGCCACCAGCCAGAGAGTTTTGTCCGTGCGCACTTCCCGATGATCTACGAGAAACTGCTGACCTTCGGACTGGATCTGACCAAACAGCCCATTCCCATTGTTCCTGCCGCGCACTACACCTGCGGCGGCGTGATGGTGGATCAGCAGGGCCGTACCGATGTCGATGGGCTGTATGCCATTGGCGAGGTGAGCTATACCGGCCTGCACGGTGCCAATCGTATGGCATCGAATTCTTTGCTGGAGTGTCTGGTGTATGGCTGGTCTGCGGCGGAGGACATGATTCGCCGCTTGCCGGATGTTGCTGCCGTCGAGCAACTGCCGGCCTGGGATGAAAGCCGGGTCGATGACGCGGACGAACGCGTCGTTATTCAGCACAACTGGCATGAACTGCGCCTGTTCATGTGGGATTACATGGGAATTGTGCGCACCACCAAAAGGCTTGAGCGCGCACTGCGCAGGATTAATTTACTGCAGCAGGAAATTGATGAGTACTACGCGCATTTCCGTCTATCCAACAACCTGCTGGAGTTACGCAACCTGGTGCAGGTGGCGGAGTTGATGGTGCGCTGTGCGCTGGAACGCAAAGAGAGCCGTGGCCTGCACTTTACGCCTGATTATCCCGATCAACTCTCTGAGGCTTTACCGACTCAGCTCCAGCCAGAGCATTATCGGAACAGATAAAAATCACTCACCAGACTCAGCCAGTCAGCCGAGTAGCTCTTATCTTCATCACGAATGGCGAGACGTTCCAGCAACGTTTCGCCTGCTGTTGGCGAGAAACCTAATACCAGACGATTCGGCGGACGTTGTGCATAAGCCGCCACATCGTAGCGATACCGCAGATGCCAGCCTTCGGCCAGCGCCAGCTGAATGAGATTTTCTCCGGCATCCTCGGGCAGCACCACGCAAAAGAGACCTTCTTCTTCAATTAACTGAGCAGCACAGCGTAATAATGTGGGATGGTCCAGCGCGGTGGTACTGCGCGCGTTATCACGCTCTGCGCTGGCTGACGCGGTTCCCGGCGAAAAAAAAGGCGGGTTGCTGACAATCAGGGAATAACGTTTTTCAGATTGCTCGCTCCAGCTGACGATGTTTTGTTGATGCACCGTGATGCGATCGGCCCAGGGAGAAGCCTGCACATTTTCTTCAGCCTGGTTAGCCGCACTGGCATCCAACTCGACCGCATCCAGCATCACCTGCTTTGGCGTACGCTGTGCCAGCATCAGCGCAATCAATCCGCTGCCGCAGCCAATATCCAGAATTCGTCGCGCGCCGGCCACCGGCGCCCAGGCACCCAGTAACACGCCATCAGTGCCGACTTTCATCGCACAGCGGTCATGCGCCACGAAAAATTGCTTAAAGGTAAAACCATCTTTTCTTAACATTGCCCGCGTCTGCGGCTGGTCCTGAGACATACTTCACTACCGTTGAATTATCTACTGCGGGAAGTGTAACGTGGTCGTGAGGGGAATTCACCTTCACCTGCTGCACACAAACAGATGAAGATTATGTCTGTTCTGTCTATAATCAGCGCCCCAAACTGAGGTAGACCATGACCGTAACCACATTCTCCGAACTCGAACTTGACGAAAGCCTGCTGCAAGCGCTGCAGGAAAAAGGCTTCACGCGCCCCACTGCCATTCAGGCTGAGACCATTCCTGCCGCGCTGGAAGGCCGTGACGTTCTGGGTTCGGCGCCAACCGGAACGGGGAAAACCGCTGCTTTTCTGCTGCCCGCTTTACAGCATCTGCTCGACTTCCCACGCAAAAAATCGGGCCCGCCACGTATTCTGATCCTCACGCCAACCCGCGAACTGGCGATGCAGGTTGCCGATCACGCACGTGAGTTGGCTAAACACACTCACCTGGATATCGCCACCATCACCGGTGGTGTGGCTTATATGAACCACGCCGAAGTATTCAGCGAAAACCAGGACATCGTGGTGGCCACCACCGGTCGCTTGCTGCAGTACATCAAAGAAGAAAACTTTGACTGCCGCGCGGTTGAAACGCTGATTCTGGATGAAGCCGACCGCATGGTCGACATGGGCTTCGCGCAGGATATTGAAACCATCGCAGCGGAAACCCGCTGGCGCAAACAGACGCTGCTGTTCTCCGCCACGCTGGAAGGCGAAAATATCAAAGACTTCGCCGAGCGCCTGCTGAACAATCCGGTATCAATCGAAGCAGATCCCAGCAAAAGCGAACGTAAAAAGATTCAACAATGGTTTTATCGTGCTGACAACCTTGAGCACAAAACCAAGCTGTTGGTGCATCTGTTAAAACAGCCTGAAGCCAAGCGCGTGGTTGTGTTTGTGCGTAAACGCGAACGTCTGCATGAACTGGTGACCTGGCTGCACGAAGCCGGCATTCGTACCAGCTATCTTGAAGGTGAGATGGTGCAGGTAAACCGCAATGAAGCGATTAAACGTATCAACGAAAATCGCGTCAACGTGATGATTGCGACCGATGTTGCGGCACGCGGAATCGACATTGATGACGTCACTCACGTCATCAACTATGACCTGCCACTCACTGCCGATATCTACTTGCACCGCATTGGTCGTACGGCGCGTGCTGGACGTAAAGGCACGGCGATTTCGTTGGTTGAGGCACATGACCATGTGCTGCTGGGTAAAATTACCCGTTATATCAACGAGCCGATTAAAGCGCGCATCATCGAAGAGTTGCGTCCGGAATCGCGTGCACCGAGTGCTAAAGTCACGGGTAAACCGTCGAAAAAAGCCCTTGCGAAGCGTAAAGAGCGCAAAGAGAAAGAAGCTGAAAAACCGCGTGTTAAGCAACGTCATCGCGACACCAAAAATGTCGGTAAACGTCGTAAGGCGAGCGGCAGCAGCACACCAGAGAGCGGTGCAGAATAAATCAGCACGCACTCAATAAAGCGCCTCTGATGAGGCGTTTTTTTTATCTTTAGCCTGCCAAAATAGCGCTTCGGTTATATTTTTCCTGCCAATCGCCCATCCAGCAGTCCCTTTCAGGATCGATAAAAACAAAAAAGCCGCGCCGAAAGGTATCGGCGCGGCTGGATTGCTGTGTGACTTTTCGTCAGCCGATCAATTACAGACTTTCAGTGAAAGTACGGGTAATCACATCGCGCTGCTGTTCAGGGGTAAGCGCATTAAAGCGCACCGCATAACCAGACACACGAATGGTCAGCTGCGGGTATTTTTCCGGATGCTTAACCGCATCTTCTAAGGTTTCGCGACGCAGCACGTTGACGTTCAGGTGCTGGCCACCCTCAATACGCACCTCGGGTTTCTGCTCTAGCGGGATTTCACGGTAAGCAATGTCGCCCAGATCGCTAATAGCAACGATCTGATCTTCCGTGAAATCGCCTTTTGCGCACAGGCAACGGGCTTCCGCTTTCTCATCATCCAGCAACCAGAATGAGTTCAGCAGTTGTGGGTTATTGGCCTGAGTAATTTGAATACCGGTAATCATAGTGACCTCCAGGGCTTTAGTGCGCGATATTTGATATCACGCGGTGAATCCATTGATCTGACACATTGATATATCACCGGGGCTTTGGGTCTGTTTTGACCTGTATCAATTATGCTGCCAGGCAAAACACGCCTCATCGCTAACAAATTGATTTAAAACCATTCCGCTCAAAAACTTTCTCTGCAATTTTTCAAATTATTTTTACCCTTCTGCTGCCGCGTGCGACACGTTAAGCTAGGCGCAAATTTTTGCAGGGAGTTAAAGATGGCTGAGAAGCTGACCTGGCACGACGTGCTGGCTGAAGAGAAAGAAAAACCTTACTTCGTCGAAACCTTAAAAGCGGTAGCCAACGAACGCGCAGCAGGTGTGACCGTTTATCCACCGCAAAAAGACGTGTTCAATGCCTTCCGTCTGACTGAGCTGGGCGACATTAAGGTGGTGATTCTGGGTCAGGATCCTTATCACGGCCCTAATCAGGCGCACGGTCTGGCGTTCTCTGTGCTTCCCGGCGTGCCCACTCCTCCTTCGCTGCTAAATATGTATAAAGAACTGGAGAAGGATATTGCGGGCTTTACGCGCCCACAGCACGGCTTCCTCGAAAGCTGGGCCACACAAGGTGTGATGCTGCTGAACACGGTGCTAACGGTAGAAGCCAGTAAAGCGCATTCCCACGCGCGATTCGGCTGGGAAACCTTTACGGACAATGTGATAAGCGCGATCAATCAACATCGGGAAGGCGTGATTTTCTTGCTGTGGGGTTCGCATGCGCAGAAGAAAGGCAGCATTATCGATACGCAACGTCACCATGTTTTAAAAGCGCCGCACCCCTCACCGCTTTCCGCCCATCGCGGCTTTTTTGGCAGTAAGCACTTCTCGCAGGCGAACGCGCTGTTAAGCCAGTCCGGCCAGACGCCCATCGACTGGATGCCCGTTCTGCCTTAAAAATAAAAACGGCCGCAATCAGCGTAATGCCGATCAGTTAAGACAAAAATGATCGGTTGAACGATCCGGCAG
>NZ_JACVUO010000031.1:0-31390 GCF_016625145.1 Pantoea sp. S61 | reverse complement strand
CGTATATTACGCTTTCCTCCTTCAGAGTCAAACACTTTTTTCAGCGTTTTTTCTCTTGCGGAAGTTCTTATCGAAGCTTCCTGTCAACACCGCACTTCGTAAACCGTTGTGCCGTCTCGATGGATGCGCATTATAGGGAGTTGTTCGCAGCGCGCAACCGCTAAATTCAACAAAAACAACTGTTCGCTGCATTCCACAGCAAAACCCCGCCTTATACCCACTTACACACAGTGTTATCCACATTCATCCGGACAGATGAATTTAGGCGAGCATCGCGCAAACGTTTTCGCTACAATGCCCGGCGACGTCAAGGATGCCCCTTTTGGGGCGTTACATGAAGCAAGCGCTCTCTTCTATATAGAAAGAAACGCTAAGCTTGATGTAACGCTCTTATTTATGCGAAACAAAGCCAAGGGATAAAACCACCATGCAACAACGTCGTCCAGTACGCCGCGCTCTGCTCAGTGTTTCTGATAAAGCCGGTATCCTCGAATTTGCTCAGGCACTCTCCAGTCGTGGTGTTGAGCTGCTCTCCACAGGTGGTACTGCACGCCTGCTGGCAGATGCGGGCCTGCCCGTCACCGAAGTCTCTGACTACACCGGTTTCCCGGAAATGATGGATGGACGCGTCAAAACGCTGCACCCGAAAGTGCATGGCGGTATTCTGGGCCGTCGCGGCACCGATGATGCGATCATGGCCGAGCACGCGATCAACCCTATCGATATGGTGGTGGTAAACCTTTATCCCTTCGCGCAAACCGTTGCCAAACCCGATTGCTCACTGGCAGACGCGGTAGAGAATATCGATATAGGTGGCCCAACCATGGTGCGCTCCGCTGCGAAGAACCACAAAGATGTGGCGATCGTGGTGAAGAGCAGCGACTACGAGGCCATCATCGCCGAGCTGGACGCCAATGAAAACTCCCTGACGCTGGATACCCGTTTCGATCTGGCGATCAAAGCCTTCGAACACACCGCAGCCTACGACAGCATGATTGCCAACTACTTTGGCAGCCTGGTGCCGGCTTATCATAGCGACAGCAAAGAACCCGCCGGCCGCTTCCCACGTACGCTGAACCTCAACTTCATCAAGAAGCAGGATATGCGTTACGGCGAGAACAGCCATCAGGACGCTGCCTTCTATATAGAAGAGAATGTGGCAGAAGCTTCTGTTGCGACTGCACAGCAGGTCCAGGGCAAAGCGCTCTCTTACAACAACATCGCCGATACCGATGCCGCGCTTGAGTGTGTGAAAGAGTTTGATGATGCGGCTTGCGTGATCGTTAAGCATGCCAACCCGTGTGGTGTGGCCGTGGGCGGTTCGATTCTTGACGCCTATGAGCGTGCTTACAAAACCGACCCAACTTCTGCTTTTGGCGGCATCATCGCTTTCAACCGCGAATTGGATGAAGCCACTGCCCAGGCGATCATCAGCCGTCAGTTTGTCGAAGTGATCATTGCCCCTTCAGCCAGCGAAGCGGCTCTTAAAGTCACCGCAGCAAAACAGAACGTTCGCGTGCTGGTTTGTGGCCAGTGGCAGGGCCGTGTTGCCGCACTGGACTTCAAGCGTGTTAATGGCGGCCTGCTGGTTCAGGATCGCGATCTCGGTATGGTGGATGCCAGTCAGCTGCGTGTCGTGACTCAGCGCCAGCCAAGCGAGCAGGAACTGCGTGATGCGCTGTTCTGCTGGAAAGTGGCCAAGTTCGTGAAGTCCAACGCCATTGTCTACGCACGTGACAATATGACTATCGGCATAGGCGCTGGACAGATGAGCCGCGTTTATTCTGCCAAAATTGCCGGTATTAAAGCAGGCGACGAAGGTTTAGAAGTTAAAGGTTCAGCCATGGCGTCTGATGCTTTCTTCCCATTCCGCGATGGTATCGACGCAGCGGCAGCTGTGGGTATCAGCTGTGTGATTCAACCCGGTGGTTCTATCCGTGATGATGAAGTGATTGCCGCCGCTGATGAGCACGGTATTGCGATGATCTTCACCGACATGCGTCACTTCCGCCATTAATAGTCTGGAGCTTTAATAGATGAAAATTTTAGTGATTGGTAATGGCGGACGTGAACACGCGCTGGCATGGAAAGCAGCACAGTCTCCTTTAGCTGAGACCGTGTTTGTGGCACCGGGTAACGCCGGTACCGCATTGGAGCCCGCGTTGCAAAACGTGGCGATCAGCGCCACTGATGTGCCTGCCCTGCTGGCTTTTGCTCAAAAAGAAAATATCGGCCTGACTATCGTCGGCCCGGAAGCCCCGCTGGTGATTGGTGTGGTTGATGCGTTCCGCGCTGCTGGTCTGAAGATTTTTGGCCCAACGCAGGCGGCTGCACAGCTGGAAGGATCAAAAGCCTTCACCAAAGATTTCCTGGCACGTCAGCAGATCCCTACCGCTGAATACCAGAACTTTACGGAAGTTGAGCCAGCGCTGGCTTACCTGCGTGAGAAAGGCGCACCGATCGTGATTAAAGCGGATGGTCTGGCAGCTGGTAAAGGCGTTATCGTCGCGATGGAACTGGCTGAAGCGGAAGCTGCAGTGCAGGACATGCTGGCAGGCAATGCTTTCGGCGATGCAGGCCATCGTATCGTCATTGAAGAGTTCCTCGACGGCGAAGAAGCCAGCTTTATCGTGATGGTGGATGGCGACAACGTGTTACCCATGGCCACCAGCCAGGATCATAAACGTGTAGGCGATGGTGATACCGGCCCGAATACCGGAGGCATGGGCGCTTACTCGCCTGCCCCGGTTGTCACCGATGAGATCCACCAGCGTGTGATGGACCAGATCATCTGGCCAACCGTTAACGGCATGAAAGCGGAAGGCAACACCTATACCGGCTTCCTATATGCCGGCCTGATGATCGATAAAGCCGGTCAGCCGAAAGTGATCGAGTTCAACTGCCGCTTTGGCGATCCAGAAACCCAGCCGATCATGTTGCGCCTGCAGTCAGATTTGGTTGAACTGTGCCTGGCCGCAGTGGATGGCAAGCTGGATCAGCAAACTTCGCAGTGGGATCCACGTCCATCGCTGGGTGTCGTGCTGGCAGCTGGCGGCTATCCCGCGGATTACAATACCGGTGATCAAATTCACGGTCTGCCACTGGAAGAAGTGCCGGACGGTAAAGTGTTCCACGCGGGCACCACGATGAAAGATGATGTGGTGGTCACCAACGGTGGACGCGTGCTGTGCGTCACTGCACTGGGCGAAGATGTGGCTGCCGCGCAGAAGAATGCCTACGCGCTGGCGAAACATATTTCCTGGGAAGGCAGTTTCTGCCGTAAAGATATTGGTTACCGCGCAATTAATCGCAAGTGATCATCAAGGGGCGCGCTCAGCGCCCCTTGGTTTTTCCCCACTCAGAAATCACTCTCTTTCGGCTGCCAGCTGCACTCATCCTCTGGCGTCGCCCGCAACAACTGCACGCCTTCAGGTGCCTCCAACCATGACACCATCAACGACTGTGGCTGGTTTTGCTGCTGCTGAGATAGCGTGGCAATGATTCCGTTATCAAAGGGTGCATTCACCACTTTGCCATCACAGTCGCGCACCTGCGTAGCGCCCAGCCAATGCCCCTGCTTCAGCAATACACGTCCACTCAGCAACGCATTACTTTGCTCCAGCATGCGTTGCGCGTCGAAACGATAGAGTTCAACCGTATCACCACTTACCGCTTCACGACGGCCGGCCAGCTGACGCTGCATAAAATTAAGATTGCCCAGATGGTCAAAACGCAACGTCACGTCATCGGGTTGCTCACCCGCCACAATGCGCTCAACGCTGATCAGCTTGTTCTGTTGCCAGTTGTAGTCAGTGGTTTCCATGGCATCGCCATTGAAAGGGGTATAAACAGTGCGAAGATGAACAGCCTGATGGTCACTGTTCTTGCGCCAGATGCGCACAGTGCCACGATCGGCCAGATAGCCGCTTGCCGTAAAGGCAGGGAGATCAGAGGTGGAACTACAGCCCGCGAGCAGCGCACCGAGTAACAGGGCGCAGACGCGCTGAGTAATCGTGTTCAGCATGACAGGCCCCAATAACAAAAAGGGGCGTGTCGCCCCTCTTTTAAAGCTTAAACCGCGATGCGGAAAACTTACTTAACAGCGTCTTTCAGAGCTTTACCAGAGACGAACGCTGGCACGTTAGCTGCCGCGATTTTGATCTCTTTACCAGTCTGTGGGTTGCGACCGGTACGCTCAGCGCGGTGGTTCACTTTAAAAGTACCAAAACCAACCAGTTGTACAGCATCACCTTCTTTCAGAGACTCAGTGATCGCAGCCAGGGTAGATTCCAGCGCAGCTTTAGCCTGGGTTTTTGACAGGTCAGCTTTCTCTGCGATCACATCAATCAGTTGAGTCTTGTTCATAAGTTATCCTTAAAGTGTATTTATCGCTTGCTAAGCAACGAGTGCGAGGGAAAAGCCATATTCTGGCACTCTTCAACCTGCACGCAAAGATAGCCACAATTTTCAGCCCCCCAAATGTAGACCAGACAGGGGGCTGATGTGAAGCCTCCAGGCGCGGTAATTCAGGCCTGAAGTCACGTTTTATCGCCTTATTGCTGAAAAAGTATACCGATGTTACTGATTCCCGCTTCGCGCAGGTCAGAACGTAACCCCTTAATCAGCTCAAGGTCGCGCTCTTCGCAGTCTGCCAGCAGGCGGAAAATCTCCCACTGCAGATCCCATTCATCAATCACCGCCTGATTTTCGCGCAGCTCTTCATCGGTCATTTCACGACCGGCTTGCGTCATTTCCAGAATAGCAACGGTGGTAATCGACGTACGGCTGACTTCGATTGCGTGTTCCAGGGTTTCACCGCTGAGCTGTGCATGCACAACTTCGCTCAGCGCAACACAGGCATCAATTGCTGGGTGGACACCATAAATATCAAAATCATCGCCATTCGGAATCGCTGATTCCAGCTTCTCCAGTTGGCTATCGAAGTTAATTTTGGCGTCTTTGACCGTCAGGCTCTCCCAGACAAGGTCAAGGATGCGACGATAGAGTTGCGGATCGGCGAATTCAGTCTGCTGACAGAAGGCCCAATAATTGGGGAACATCCGCTCGCACAGACAGGCCATAAAGGTCATATGCTGCCAGCTTTCCAGCTTCGCCAGACGCAAATGGACGGGGTTCTGTAACATCAAACTTACTCTCAATAGGTTAGCTGGCGGCAGTGTACCGCAAAAGCCGCGCGCAAACAGCGTTAACGCGCATTTTGCCAACGTAGAAACGCAGGACGGCCCGAAGCAACCGCATCGGCCCAGCGTGTAGGCTCGGGCAAACGATAGCCCGCGGTACATCTCTCCACCCAATTCAGTGCGCTGTCCATACTGACACGATGCCCGGTTGAGACGAACAGAGGGTTGCAGCGCGCTTTACTGCGCCACACCCAACCAATTTGTTCGCCTTTATCCATCAGTGGTTGGCGGCTTCCCGGTTCAGCATCCAATTCGGTAAAACGCCCGCAGAGCCGTTTTTTCGCCACGCCAATGGTTGGAACATCCACCAGCGAGCCAAAATGCGCAGCCACGCCGAGGCGACGGGGATGGGCAATACCATGACCATCAACGAATAAAAGATCGGGTTGGTGTGTGAGCTGCTGCCAGGCTGCAAGCAGTGCGGGGACTTCGCGAAACGATAAGAAACCCGGGATGTAAGGCATGGTGGTCGCGATGCGCGCTATACGGTGCTCCACGAGTTGCAATGAGGGATATTCTAATACCACCAGTGCCGCACGCGTGACATCACCTTCCTGTTCAAAACCGACGTCCGCACCGGCGATAAAACGAGGCGGCAGGATGTCAAAATCATCCTGCCGCACCACATTAGCAGCGCGTTGTAACTGTTCAGCACGCAGCGCGGCTAAATCCATGCTTAGCCCTGATGATAAGGGCGAGACAGGCGATGTACGGCTTCGACGAAAGCACCGGCGTGCTCTGGCGGCACATCCTGATGAATGCCATGACCGAGGTTGAAGACGTGCCCTTCACCCGCGCCAAAGCCTTCAAGGATAGTGGCCACCTCCTGCTCGATACGTTCCGGAGGCGCATACAGCATGGAAGGATCCATGTTGCCCTGCAACGCAACTTTGTCACCCACGCGACGACGTGCATCGGCAATATCGGTGCTCCAGTCCAGACCCAGTGCATCACATCCGGTCGCTGCGATAGCTTCCAGCCACTGACCACCCCCTTTGGTGAACAGCGTAATCGGCACACGGCGACCTTCGTTCTCGTGTAGCACGCTATCGACGATTTTGTGCATATAGTAGAGTGAAAACTCACGGTAATCGCGGCCTGTCAGCACGCCGCCCCAGGTATCGAAGACCATAATCGACTGTGCACCAGCTTTGATCTGGGCGTTCAGGTAATGGATGACACTGTCAGCCAGCTTATCCAGCAGCTTATGCAGGGTTTGCGGCTCGGCATACATCATCTTTTTAATTTTGGTGAACGCTTTGCTGCTGCCGCCTTCAACCATGTAGGTTGCCAACGTCCATGGGCTGCCAGAGAAACCGATCAAAGGCACTTCGCCTTTCAGGTTATGGCGAATGGTACGCACCGCATTCATCACATAACCCAGCTCATCTTCTGGATCCGGAATCGGCAGTTTGTCTACATCTGCACGGCAGGTAATAGGATTTGAGAAGCGCGGACCTTCGCCCGTTTCAAAATAGAGCCCCAGCCCCATCGCATCAGGAATCGTCAGGATATCGCTGAAGAGGATCGCAGCATCCAGCGCATAACGACGCAGCGGCTGCAGGGTGACTTCGCACGCCAGCTCCGCATTCTTACACAGCGACATAAAATCACCGGCTTCAGCACGCGTGGCTTTGTACTCCGGCAAATAGCGCCCGGCTTGTCGCATCATCCATACAGGGGTGACATCCACCGGCTGACGTAACAGGGCACGCAGATAACGATCGTTCTTCAGTTCACTCATAATGGGCTCTCTCATGCTAAGGCCGCCAGTGTAGCATTTTCACGGCGCGCTGGCGCGACACAGGGCAACGGTATCTTCAATCAACCGTCGTGCCACCGTGCCCGGTGGCGGTAACAAGGGCAGATCGTCATAGCGATACCAGCCGGCATCCAGCAACTCTTTGCCATCATGCTGCAAGTCTCCGCCTTCGTACTCGGCCATAAACGCCATCATTAGCGAATGCGGGAACGGCCAAGGCTGCGAGGCGACGTAACGGACATTTTTAACCCGGACGTTGCTCTCTTCCATCACTTCACGCGCGACGGCCTGCTCCAGCGTCTCCCCGACCTCAACAAAGCCAGCTAATACTGTGTAAATGCTGTTGCGATGACGCGCATGGTTGGCCAGCAGAATCTCCTCCCCCCGGCGAATCGCTACGATGATGCACGGTGCGATTTGCGGGTAATAGCGCTCACGGCAATGGTGACACAGGCAGGCAAATTCGCGTTTACTGAGGTGCATTTCGTGACCGCAGTAGCCACACCAGCGGTGTGAGCGGTAGAATTCGGCGAGTTGAACTCCGCGCCCAGCCATCTGGAAAAGCCCAACATCTTCGTCGATAAGCTGGCGAACAGATCCCATATTGTCAGGTCGTGATTCACGTATCAGCCAGACATTCTCCGCCTGCCATTCGCCAATCAAAATCGCGGTTTTTCCTGTCAGGCCAAAATCGCCAGATAAGCCATGCGGCAGTTCACCTTGCGGTAGCCAAAGTTTTTGTTCATGGCTGACAATCCACCAGCCAGCGTCTACGCTTGAGATCTCACGTTGCATCTTATTCGTTGTCCTTAGCGTCAAATGGCACGCTGAAATCCTGATGTTAAGTGTGGAATGGATAACTATAACTCACCCGGAGCCCCATATGCTTACCCAGTTAGATGACCTGGCCAGGCGTGTAAGTGGCGATAATGAACTCGTTGATGCGTTGCTGCGCGCGCGCCGACAGTTGCTTGTCAGCTATTACGCATTAATTGGCATCAAGCCACACAAAGAGGCGCTCAGTGCTCTGGATGAACAGGCGCTGGATGCGTTTTGCCACGGCCTGGTTGATTACCTCTCAACCGGTCATTTCAGTATTTATGAACGCATTATCAGTGAGATGGAGGGCGATAGCCCGCTCATTGCGGCCGCCCAACTCTATCCCGCTCTGGAAGCAAATACCGATCGCATGATGCAACTGTATGACAGCCATCTGCAGCAGGCCATCAACGACGATAACTGCGTAGAATTCCAGAAGGCATTATCCGAAGTGGGTGAAGTACTGGAGTCGCGCTTCACGCTGGAAGATAAGCTGGTGCAACTCGCCTGGGATAACCAGCTGGCACGCCCACCGGTCGCCAACGAAAGCAGCATGGCTCGCCCCGCTTAACCTCGGGCCCATGTAAAAAACTTGTTATTCCGAAAAAGCCCTCTTATGCTGAATGGGCTTTTTTGTTGAGACCTATTCACGTTTTTATGCGTCTCTTTAAAGCAATCTAGAGTCAAATTTTGCGATATAAGCGTAGCGTGCGCAGCCAGTTCACGCTCGGACAGCGCGCAGGGGCCGGAGCGTACACGTAGTACGTGACGGACACGAGCACTGCCCAGGCGTGAAATGGCAAGCAAAGTAGCTTATATCGTAAAATTCAACCTTGTCGGAGTGCCCTAAGGGGCTGAGACCGTTTATTCGGGATCCGCGGAACCTGATCAGGTTAGTACCTGCGAAGGGAACAAGAGTAGACATTCACAGAGCGATGCGTGTTGGCGCCCGGCATCGTCCCTGTTACTCCTTCCGAACTCTGGACAAGCAACTTCCCCTTAATTCAGGAAATTTGCTATGTCTGTTGCTAAAACTTCTCGTCGTGAACAACGTGCACAAGCGCAGGAATTTATCGATTCGCTGCAGGGCACGGCTTTCCCCCAATCCAAACGTATCTGGATCACCGGCAGCCGAGCGGATATCCGTGTGCCGATGCGCGAAATCCAGCTCAGCCCAACACACATTGGCGGTACAAAAGAGAATCCGCAGTATGAGCACAACGAGCCGGTGCCGGTATATGACACGGCGGGTGCTTATGGCGATCCCGCGGCCACCATTGATGTGCATCGGGGATTAAGCCGATTACGTGAAAACTGGATCGCCGAACGCGATGACAGTGAGGCTATCCACCAACTGAGTTCGCAATACACCCAGCAACGCTTAGCCGATGAAGGGCTGGATCACCTGCGCTTCGAGCAGTTACCGCAGCCGCGCCGTGCTAAAGCTGGCCGCTGCGTCACGCAACTGCATTACGCACGTCAGGGCATGATTACACCCGAGATGGAATTTATTGCGGTGCGAGAAAACATGGGCCGCGAACGTATTCGTGGTGAAGTGCTACTGCAACAGCACCCGGGCCACAGTTTCGGTGCCAATCTGCCGGAAAATATCACCGCCGAATTTGTGCGCCAGGAAGTTGCCAGCGGTCGCGCTATCATACCCTCCAATATTAATCACCCCGAATCCGAGCCGATGATCATTGGCCGTAACTTTCTGGTGAAGGTGAACGCCAATATAGGCAACTCAGCGGTGAGTTCATCGATTGAAGAGGAAGTGGAGAAACTGGTGTGGTCAACACGCTGGGGCGCGGATACCGTGATGGACCTCTCCACAGGACGCTATATCCATGAAACGCGCGAGTGGATTTTGCGAAACAGCCCGGTGCCGATTGGCACTGTGCCCATTTATCAGGCACTGGAGAAAGTGAACGGCGTGGCGGAGGATCTTAACTGGGAGATCTTCCGCGATACTCTGCTCGAACAAGCAGAACAGGGGGTGGATTACTTCACTATTCACGCCGGTGTGCTGCTGCGCTATGTGCCGATGACGGCTAAACGTCTGACCGGTATTGTCTCGCGTGGTGGTTCGATCATGGCGAAGTGGTGCCTGTCACATCATCAGGAGAGCTTCCTCTATCTGCACTTCCGTGAAATCTGCGAGATCAGCGCGGCTTATGATGTCGCGCTGTCACTCGGCGATGGTCTGCGCCCAGGATCGATTCAGGACGCCAACGATGAAGCCCAGTTTGCCGAATTGCACACGCTAGGTGAGCTGACAAAAATTGCCTGGGAATACGATGTGCAGGTGATGATTGAAGGTCCAGGCCATGTGCCCATGCAGATGATCCGCCGCAACATGACCGAACAGTTAGAGCACTGTCACGAAGCGCCGTTTTACACGCTTGGCCCACTGACCACCGATATCGCCCCCGGGTACGATCACTTTACCTCCGGCATTGGTGCCGCGATGATTGGTTGGTTTGGCTGCGCCATGCTGTGTTACGTCACACCGAAAGAGCACCTCGGTTTGCCCAATAAAGAAGATGTGAAGCAGGGGCTGATTACCTACAAGATCGCCGCGCATGCTGCCGATCTGGCCAAAGGCCATCCCGGCGCACAGATCCGCGATAACGCCATGTCGAAAGCACGTTTTGAATTCCGCTGGGAGGATCAGTTCAATCTGGCGCTCGATCCGCATACGGCACGCGCTTATCACGATGAGACATTGCCGCAGGAATCGGGCAAAGTGGCTCACTTCTGCTCAATGTGCGGTCCAAAATTCTGTTCGATGAAAATTACCCAGGAAGTGCGCGAATATGCTGCTCGCCAGCAGGCTGAAGCCCAGCCAATTGAAATTGGCATGGCGCAGATGTCGGATGCCTTCCGCAGTCGTGGTGGCGAACTTTATCACGCCGCCGATGCCCTTAAAGAGGAAAAAGTATGACCGATGCCTTTCCAGCCACGGCCCCGAAACTGGGGCTGTACCCTGTTGTTGATAGCGTAGAGTGGATTGCACGCTTACTGGAGGCTGGCGTTCGCACCATCCAGTTGCGCATCAAAGATTGCCAGGATCATGAAGTAGAAGACGCCGTGCGCGAGGCAATTGCGCTGGGCAAGCAGTACCGTGCACGCCTGTTTATCAACGATTACTGGCGATTGGCAATTAAATACAACGCCTATGGCGTGCATCTTGGTCAGGAAGATTTAGACGTGGCCAATCTGGACGCTATCCGCCAGGCAGGTTTGCGTCTGGGGTTATCGACTCATGATGATGCCGAGTTGGACCGCGCGCTGGCGCTGCGTCCTTCCTACATTGCACTGGGACACATTTACCCTACGCAAACCAAAGATATGCCTTCAGAACCGCAGGGCGTCATGGAACTGAAACGCCACATGGCACGGTTGCAGGATATACCGACTGTGGCGATTGGCGGTATATCCCTAGCGCGCGTACCTGAAGTTTTGGCCACTGGCGTAGGAAGCGTTGCCGTGGTGAGCGCCATTATTCAGGCGGCAGACTGGCGCCAGGCGACACAGGAGCTGCTGGCACTGGTTGAAGCAGGAACCCAGCCCGCAGAAGCGCTGTAACGTTCTGCAATCAGGGTAAATTGGCTGGAATCTCACGCGCAGTCCGCTTCCTGCGTGCTAGCGTGTTTTTCCGGTCAGGATAAAGTGTGCCTGCCCGCTGTCGCTGGCAGTGGGCCAGGGCTGGTCTACCCCTCTCTCCAGCCCTGCCTTTCCACTTTAATCCGTCAGGGATGAAGCGTGTTCCGTTTCGATATGACAGGCGTGCATGGCCTGCTCCACCGCAGCGCCAAGTTGGGCGATGGCCTGTTCAGTATGCTCATTAATGGGCAAACCATAATTCAGACGTAAGCAGTTGCGATATTTTCCCGAGGCAGAAAACAGCGATCCGACTGCAACCTGAATGTTCAACGTGCGCAGTTCGGTGTTAAGCCGAACGGCATCAAACGCTTCTGGTAGCTCGATCCACATCAGGAAACTGCCCTGCGGACGTGAAACACAGATACCGCAGGGGAAGTAGTGACGCACCCAGCAACTAAAGGTCTCGTAGTTGCGCTGATAAACCTGACGCATCCGGCGTAGATGTGGCCCGTAGTGGCCAAGACGAATAAATTCGGCCACTGCATGTTGCGGCTGTGTGGCCGTTGAGCCGGTGCCGATATATTTCATATGCAAAACGCGATCGCGATAACGCCCTGGCGCCACCCAACCCACTCGTAAACCGGGTGCCAGCGTTTTAGAGAATGAGCTACACAGCAACACCCGGCCATCCATGTCTAAAGATTTGATGGTAATGGGGCGTGGGTACTCCCATGCCAACTCACCATAGACATCGTCTTCAATGATCGCTGCATCAAAACGCTGAGCCAGTGCCAGCAGCGCACGCTTGCGCGCTTCAGGCATGATAAATCCCAGCGGGTTATTGCAGTTTGGCACCACCACCACCGCTTTAATCGGCCACTGCTCGAATGCCAGCTCCAGGGCTTCGAGGCTAATGCCCGTCACCGAATCGGTAGGGATTTCAATGGCACGGATACCAAGCCCACGCAGGGTCTGCATCGTGCCATGGAAAGTCGGAGATTCAACGGCGATGATATCACCCGGCTCACACACCGCGCGGATCGACACGGACAGCGCTTCATGGCAGCCCGTGGTGATCACAATATCCTCTGCGGTGAGCTGACAACCGCTATCGATAGTTAAGCGTGCGACCTGCTCACGCAAGGCCGCAACGCCTAACAGACTGTCATAATTGAGCTGGTCAAGATCCTGCTTCTGCGCCATTCGGCTCTGAATTTTCCATAATGGCTTTAAGGTCGGCTGGGTAAGGTCGGGCATGCCGCTACCTAATTGCAGCACGTTACCGCTGTTGCGGCTGCTTAATAACTCCAGCACCGATTCCCACTGGGTGATCTCGACAGGGCGTTGTACCGGGCGGGTTAACGCAGGAACAGGAGGCGTAGCTTTGCGCGTCGCAACGAAATAGCCAGAGCGCGGCTGCGGCACAATAAGCTGTTTCTCTTCCAGCAGGTGATACGCCTGCTGCACGGTGCTGATGCTCACACCATGTTCAATACTCAGCGTACGCACCGAGGGTAAGCGTTCACCGCTACGATAAAGTCCCTGCTCAATCCTGTCTGAGAGCAAGCAAGCCAGATGTTGGTAACGCGTCATCGTATGATTCCCCTCGAGTTCACTGAATCTAAATCAGTACAGATCATCCCTTTTTTTACCATTCAGATCCTATCGTGCGCAATCTGTATGTTAATAATAAGTGATTGTTGAATCTGTATTGAAATGCACAAGAACTGGACAATACCTCACAGACAACTGATGAGGGCATTCATAATGGAATTCGATCAAAACCGCGCAGCAAAACCATTTGATGTAACACTACTGGACATGGTTCGCGGTGCAGGGCGCGCCATCAAGAGATGGCGCGCGCGCCGTGAGACTCGCAAAATTCTGTCTCACTTAAGCGATGCACAACTACGCGACATTGGCCTGACCCGCCACGATATTTGCCGTAAGGGCTGATTGAAGACGAAAAAAAACCCTGCCGAGGCAGGGTTTTTTATGGGTCAGCTATCGCAGACGATTATTCGTCGTCGCTACCGCCAAGACCGGCGTTCAGCAGTTCAGCCAGGCTCGCAGAGGCTTCATCCGCAGTGACCTGCGGTGCAACCGGGGCTTCACCTACAGAACGGCGACGCATACGATCCTGATGGTAAGCATAACCGGTACCGGCCGGGATCAGACGACCCACGATCACGTTCTCTTTCAGGCCGCGCAGTTCATCACGCTTGCCTGCTACTGCTGCTTCGGTCAGGACACGCGTGGTCTCCTGGAACGATGCTGCAGAGATGAACGATTCGGTTGCCAGAGAAGCTTTGGTGATACCCAGCAGATCGCGCATAAAGGTTGCGCCAATTTTGCCGTTCGCTTCGAGGTCGCGGTTCGCGATCTTGATGCGAGAGTATTCAGCCTGCTCACCTTCCAGGAACTCGGTGCTGCCCGCGCTGGCGATGGTTGCTTTACGCAGCATCTGACGCACGATGACTTCGATGTGTTTATCGTTAATCTTAACGCCTTGCAGACGGTAAACTTCCTGCACTTCGTTAGTGATGTAACGGGTCACAGCATGGACGCCACGCAGACGCAGGATATCGTGTGGAGATTCTGGGCCGTCAGAAACAACGTCACCACGTTCAACACGCTCACCTTCGAATACGTTCAGCTGACGCCATTTCGGAATCATCTCTTCGTACGGATCGCTACCATCAACTGGCGTAATCACCAGACGACGCTTGCCTTTGGTCTCTTTACCGAACGAGATAATACCGCTGATCTCGGCCAGAATGGCTGGCTCTTTCGGACGACGCGCTTCGAACAAGTCAGCAACGCGTGGCAGACCACCGGTGATGTCCTTGGTACCGCCAGATTCCTGAGGTACACGCGACAGGGTGTCACCCGCACTGATCTTAACGCCATCTTCCAACTGAACAATTGCTTTGCCCGGCAGGAAGTACTGAGCTGGCATGTCGGTACCCGGAATCAGCACATCATTTCCACTGGCATCAACAATTTTCAGCGCAGGACGCAGATCTTTACCGCCCGCAGTACGTTCTGCAGAATCCAGAACCACCAGCGATGACAGACCAGTCAGGTCATCAGTCTGACGAGTAATCGTCTGACCATCGATCATGTCAGTGAAGCGAATGAAACCGCCCACTTCAGTGATAACTGGCATGGTATGCGGATCCCAGTTTGCTACGGTTTCGCCCGCGGCAACCTGCTCGCCATCACCTTTAGCCATCATCGCGCCGTAAGGGACTTTATAGCTCTCTTTGGTACGACCGAACTCATCGATCATCTTCAGCTCAACGTTACGAGAGACGATAACCAGTTTCCCGGAGGAGTTGGTTACAGACTTCGCGTTGGTCAGCTTGATAGTACCTTTGTTCTTCACCTGGATGCTGGATTCAGCAGCCGCACGAGATGCCGCACCACCGATGTGGAACGTACGCATCGTCAGCTGTGTACCCGGCTCACCGATGGACTGTGCTGCGATAACGCCGATGGCCTCACCTTTGTTGATGATGTGACCACGAGCCAGGTCGCGACCGTAGCAGTGTGCACACACACCAAAGTCGGTTTCACAACCAACAACAGAACGCACTTTAATGGCATCGACCGAATTCTCTTCGATCACATCACACCAGTGCTCATCGATCAGCGTATTACGCGGGATCAGAATGTCAGCAGTACCTGGCTTCAGCACGTCTTCTGCGGTCACACGACCCAGTACACGCTCACGCAGTGGTTCTTTAACGTCGCCACCTTCGATAACCGGAGTCATCATGATGCCTTCGAAAGTACCACAGTCGTCTTCGGTAACCACCAAGTCCTGCGCAACGTCTACCAGACGACGCGTCAGATAACCGGAGTTAGCGGTTTTCAGTGCGGTATCCGCAAGACCTTTACGCGCACCGTGCGTCGAGATGAAGTACTGGAGTACGTTCAGACCTTCACGGAAGTTCGCGGTGATTGGCGTTTCGATGATTGAGCCATCTGGCTTAGCCATCAGACCACGCATACCGGCCAGCTGACGAATCTGAGCTGCAGAACCACGCGCACCGGAGTCGGCCATCATGTAGATGCTGTTGAACGAGACTTGCTGCTCTTCTTCGCCGTGACGGTTGATCACGGTTTCGGTTTGCAGGTTGTCCATCATCGCCTTGGAAACGCGTTCGTTCGCTGCGGCCCAGATATCGATGACTTTGTTGTAACGTTCGCCAGCAGTAACCAGACCAGACTGGAACTGTTCCTGAATCTCAGCAACTTCCGCTTCTGCTTCTGCCACGATTTCCGCTTTCTTAGCCGGGATCACCATGTCGTCGATACCTACAGAGGCACCTGAACGGGCTGCGTAAGCAAAGCCGGTGTACATGGTCTGGTCAGCGAAGATAACGGTCGGCTTCAGGCCCAGGATGCGGTAACAGGTGTTCAGCATCTTAGAGATAGCTTTCTTACCCAGCGCCTGGTTGACGATGGAGTAAGGCAGACCTTTCGGCACAATCATCCACAGAATCGCACGACCAATGGTGGTGTCGATTAAGCTGGTTTTCGCGACGAACTCTTCTTGTTCGTTTTTGCTGTACTCGGTGATACGCACTTTAACGCGAGCATGCAGCTCGGCCAGGCCAGCGCGATAAACACGCTCAGCTTCTTTCGGGCCAGTCAGCACCATGCCTTCGCCGCGCGCATTCACTTTGTCACGGGTCATGTAGTACAGACCCAGTACAACGTCCTGAGAAGGAACGATGATTGGCTCGCCGTTCGCAGGTGACAGGATGTTGTTGGTAGACATCATCAGCGCACGCGCTTCCAGCTGAGCTTCCAGCGTCAGCGGTACGTGAACTGCCATCTGGTCACCATCGAAGTCGGCGTTATATGCCGCACAAACCAGCGGGTGCAGCTGGATCGCTTTACCTTCGATCAGAACAGGTTCGAATGCCTGGATACCCAAACGGTGCAGGGTTGGTGCACGGTTCAGCAGTACTGGGTGTTCGCGAATCACTTCGTCCAGGATATCCCAAACGACAGCTTCTTCACGCTCAACCATTTTCTTAGCAGCTTTAATGGTGGTCGCGAGGCCACGCAGTTCCAGCTTGCCGTAGATGAACGGTTTGAACAGCTCCAGTGCCATTTTCTTCGGCAGACCGCACTGATGCAGACGCAGGTATGGGCCTACGGTGATGACAGAACGACCGGAGTAGTCAACACGTTTACCCAACAGGTTCTGACGGAAACGACCCTGCTTACCTTTGATCATGTCGGCCAAAGATTTCAGAGGACGTTTGTTAGAGCCAGTGATGGCACGACCGCGACGGCCGTTATCCAGCAAGGCATCTACCGCTTCCTGCAGCATACGCTTTTCGTTACGTACGATGATATCTGGCGCAGCCAGATCCAGCAGACGTTTCAGACGGTTGTTACGGTTGATTACGCGACGGTACAGATCGTTCAGATCCGACGTAGCGAAACGACCACCATCCAGCGGTACCAGCGGACGCAGATCTGGCGGCAGAACAGGCAGAACGGTCAGGATCATCCACTCTGGCTTGTTGCCAGATTGAACGAACGCTTCCAGCAGCTTGATACGCTTGGTCAGCTTTTTACGTTTGGTCTCGGAGTTGGTTTCGTTCAGCTCTTCACGCAGCTGCTCGCACTCTTGCTCCAAATCCATATTTTTCAGCAGCGCCTGGATAGCTTCCGCACCCATCTTCGCGTCGAATTCGTCACCGAACTCTTCCAGCGCGTCAAGATACTGCTCTTCCGTCAGAATCTGACGTTTTTCCAGGTTGGTCATACCGCCTTCGATAACCACATAAGATTCGAAGTACAGCACGCGCTCGATATCACGCAGCGGCATATCCAGCAGCAAGCCGATACGCGAAGGCAGTGATTTCAGGAACCAGATATGCGCAGTCGGCGAAGCCAACTCGATATGACCCATACGCTCACGACGCACTTTGGTCTGTGTAACTTCAACGCCACACTTCTCACATATTACGCCGCGATGTTTCAAACGCTTGTACTTACCGCACAGGCATTCGTAATCTTTTACCGGCCCAAAGATACGGGCGCAGAAAAGACCGTCACGCTCCGGCTTGAAGGTACGGTAGTTAATGGTCTCTGGCTTTTTAACTTCACCAAAAGACCATGAACGGATCATGTCTGGCGAGGCCAGAGCAATTTTGATCGCATCAAACTCTTCGGTCTTAGTTTGCGCTTTCAGAAACTTAAGTAAGTCTTTCACGGATTAGCTCCCGTCGGAGTGGAACTCTCAGGGACGCACACCTTAAGTGCACGTCCCGTAACCAGTACTTGCGAGTACTTACTCGTCTTCCAGCTCGATGTTGATACCCAGCGAGCGAATCTCTTTCAACAGTACGTTGAAGGATTCCGGCATGCCTGGTTCCATCTGATGGTTGCCATCGACGATGTTTTTATACATCTTCGTACGGCCATTCACGTCATCAGACTTAACAGTCAGCATTTCCTGCAGGGTATACGCAGCACCGTATGCTTCCAGTGCCCACACTTCCATCTCACCGAAGCGCTGACCACCGAACTGCGCCTTACCACCCAGCGGCTGCTGAGTAACGAGGCTGTAAGAGCCGGTAGAACGTGCGTGCATCTTGTCGTCAACCAGGTGGTTCAGTTTCAGCATGTACATGTAACCTACGGTTACCTGACGCTCAAACTGCTCACCGGTACGGCCGTCGAACAGGGTGATCTGGCCAGAAGAAGGCAGGCCGCCGAGCTGCAGCAGCTCTTTGATCTCGCTCTCTTTCGCACCATCAAACACTGGCGTTGCGATTGGCATACCTTTTTTCAGGTTCTCAGCCAGACGCAGAACTTCATCGTCAGTGAAGGTGTTCAGATCAACTTTCTGACGCACATCCGTGCCCAGATCGTAAGCACGCTGGATGAACTCACGCAGTTTGGCAACTTCTTCCTGCTTCTTGAGCATCGCGTTGATCTTCTCACCGATGCCTTTCGCTGCCATCCCCAGGTGGGTTTCCAGAATCTGACCGATGTTCATACGTGACGGTACGCCCAGCGGGTTCAGTACGATGTCGACCGGCGTACCGTTCTCATCGTAAGGCATATCTTCGATCGGGTTGATCTTAGAGATAACACCCTTGTTACCGTGACGACCTGCCATCTTGTCACCAGGCTGGATCTGACGTTTAACCGCCAGGTACACTTTCACGATTTTCAGCACGCCTGGTGCCAGGTCATCGCCCTGAGTGATTTTGCGGCGCTTAGCTTCGAGTTTCTTCTCAAACTCGTGCTTCAGCTCGTCATACTGCTCAGCCAGCTGCTCGAGAGAGTTTTGCTTCGCTTCGTCAGTCAGGCCCAGTTCCAACCAGCGCTCACGTGGCAGTTTATCCAGCTTCTCAGCTTCAACACCACCCGAAATCAGTACAGCCTGAATACGGCTGAACAAGCCCGCTTCGAGGATCTGCAGTTCTTCAGACAGGTCTTTCTTAGCCTGCTTCAGCTGCATCTCTTCGATTTCCAGCGCGCGCTTGTCTTTTTCTACGCCATCACGGGTGAAGACCTGTACGTCGATAACCGTACCGGAAACACCGTTAGGAACACGCAGAGAAGAGTCTTTAACGTCAGACGCTTTCTCACCGAAGATCGCACGCAGCAGTTTCTCTTCTGGCGTCAGCTGGGTTTCGCCTTTCGGCGTCACTTTACCAACCAGAATGTCACCACCGGTCACTTCCGCACCGATATACACGATACCGGATTCATCCAGTTTGGAGAGCGCAGCTTCACCCACGTTCGGGATGTCAGCGGTGATCTCTTCTGGCCCCAGCTTGGTGTCACGAGACACACACGCCAGTTCCTGGATGTGGATAGTGGTGAAACGATCTTCCTGGACAACACGCTCAGAAACGAGGATGGAGTCTTCGAAGTTGTAACCGTTCCATGGCATGAACGCCACGCGCATGTTCTGACCCAGCGCCAGTTCACCGAGATCGGTAGACGGGCCATCTGCCAGCACGTCGCCACGCTCGATTGGCTCACCCAGGGACACACATGGCATCTGGTTGATGCAGGTGTTCTGGTTAGAACGGGTGTACTTGGTCAGGTTGTAGATGTCGATACCCGCTTCGCCCGGATACATCTCATCTTCGTTAACTTTGATAACGATACGAGAAGCATCAACGTACTGAACGGAACCGCCACGTTTCGCTACGGCAGTTACACCGGAGTCAACCGCTACTGCGCGTTCCATACCGGTACCAACCAGCGGCTTATCAGCGCGCAGGGTTGGTACTGCCTGACGTTGCATGTTCGCACCCATCAAGGCGCGGTTAGCATCATCGTGCTCCAGGAATGGAATCAGTGACGCACCGACTGAAACGACCTGTTGGGTCGAAACGTCCATGTAGTCAACTTGATCACGGCTGAACAGGCTTGATTCACCTTTGCTACGGCAAGTGACGAGATCGTCAACAAAGCTACCGTCTTCAGCAAGGTTGGTGTTCGCCTGAGCGATAACGTAGTTACCCTCTTCGATTGCAGAGAGGTAATGAATTTCATCACTCACTTTGCCATCTACCACGCGACGGTACGGAGTCTCAAGGAAGCCGTATTCGTTAGTCTGCGCGTAAACAGAAAGGGAGTTGATCAGACCGATGTTCGGACCTTCAGGCGTTTCGATTGGGCACACACGACCGTAGTGGGTTGGGTGTACGTCACGCACTTCGAAGCCTGCACGCTCACGCGTCAGACCACCTGGGCCCAGAGCAGAGATACGACGCTTATGCGTGATCTCAGACAACGGGTTGTTCTGATCCATAAACTGGGACAGCTGGCTTGAACCGAAGAACTCTTTCACCGCCGCCGAGATTGGCTTGGCGTTGATCATGTCCTGAGGCATCAGGGTATCGAGGTCGCCCAGAGACAGACGCTCTTTAACAGCACGCTCAACACGCACCAGACCCACACGGAACTGGTTCTCAGCCATCTCACCGACTGAACGGATACGACGGTTGCCGAGGTGGTCGATATCATCGACTTCGCCAATACCGTTACGGATGCCGATCAGTTTCTTCATCACTTCAATGATGTCGTCTTTGCTCAGGATACCTGAACCTTCGATTTCATCACGCAGCAGTGAACGGTTGAACTTCATACGGCCAACTGCAGACAGATCGTAACGATCTTCTGAGAAGAACAGGTTCTCGAACAGGTTCTCTGCAGCTTCGCGCGTTGGCGGCTCACCAGGACGCATCATACGGTAGATCTCAACCAGCGCGCTCAGGCGATCGTTGGTTGGGTCAACACGCAGGGTCTCTGAAATGTATGGGCCGTGATCCAAGTCGTTGGTGAACAGCGTTTCAATGCGCTTGTGGCCTGACTGGCTCAGTTTAGCCAGCAGATCCAGTGACAGTTCCATGTTCGCAGGAACAATCAGCTCGCCGGTGTTCAGGTCAACGTAATCTTTAGCGACGACTTTGCCAGCAATGTATTCAACTGGGACTTCAATGTGTTGAATACCGTCTTTTTCCAGCTGACGAATATGACGCGCAGTGATGCGACGACCTTTCTCAACGTAGACCGTGCCGTTGGCTTCGATATCGAAGCTGGCGGTTTCACCACGCAGGCGCTCAGGCACCAGTTCCATCTGCAGTTTGTTATCGCGGATTTCATACACGACTTTGTCAAAGAACAGATCAAGGATTTGTTCAGTGGTGTAGTGCAGTGCGCGCAGAATGATACTGGCCGGCAGCTTACGGCGACGGTCAATACGGACAAACAGGTTGTCTTTCGGGTCAAACTCGAAGTCGAGCCATGAACCGCGGTAAGGGATGATACGTGCGTTATAAAGCACTTTACCGGAAGAGTGCGTTTTACCCTTATCGCTGTCAAAGAACACGCCAGGACTACGATGCAGCTGAGAAACGATAACACGCTCAGTACCATTGATAACAAAGGTACCGTTGTCGGTCATGAGTGGAATTTCACCCATGTACACTTCTTGTTCTTTGATGTCTTTTACGGTGCCTTCCGGCGCTTCACGCTCGTAGATCACCAGACGCAGTTTCACGCGCAGCGGTGCCGAATAGGTCACGCCACGGATCTGACATTCAGTTACGTCAAAGACCGGCTCACCCAAACGGTAGCTGACATACTGCAACTCAGAGTTGCCGCTGTAGCTTGAGATTGGGAATACGGAGCGGAAGGCTGCTTCCAGACCGTATTGGCCTTCTGGATCTTGCTCGATAAACTTCTGGAACGAGTCAAGCTGGATAGAAAGGAGATAAGGTATGTCCAGTACTTGTGGACGTTTACCAAAATCCTTACGAATACGTTTTTTCTCGGTATAGGAGTAAACCATAGGGTTCCTCAGCTAGCTGACATGTCGAACCACGCTGTCCGTCCTGAAGGGACAGTTCATGCAACACTATTTTGTTTTTCATGCGATGCGTAACACCCCATGCAATACATCTTTCTATCACTCTTAAATCATTTCATCGCCGTTGTGCAGGCAGGGAACCCTCACAGGAAAGCGATATATTAAGTCGTCGATAGAAAAAGATATTGAAGAGAAACAATGGACAAACAGTGTGAAACGCCATCATTCCCCTGAAGCGCAAAAAAGCTGGTGACCCAAAAGTCACCAGCCATCAGCCTGATGTTACTCAGGCTGCAACCCGAAGGTTGTCTTACTTAACTTCAACTTCAGCGCCAGCTTCTTTCAGCAGTGCTTCCAGAGCAGCTGCGTCATCTTTGCTGATGCCTTCTTTGATAACACCGGTAGCTTCAACCAGGTCTTTAGCTTCTTTCAGGCCCAGACCAGTTGCAGTACGAACTGCTTTGATTACGGCAACTTTGTTAGCGCCAGCAGCTTTCAGAATTACGTCGAATTCAGTTTTCTCTTCAGCAGCTTCAGCTGGGCCAGCAGCAACAGCTACAGCAGCAGCAGCAGAAACGCCGAATTTTTCTTCCATAGCAGAAACCAGCTCAACTACTTCCATTACGGACATAGCTGCTACTGCTTCCAGAATTTGATCTTTGGTGATAGACATATCGATTGTTCCTAAAAAACAGAAAAAGTTTATACGTTAGCAAGTACGAAGGAAAAGAAGATGGGCTTAAGCCGCTTCTTTTGCATCGCGTACAGCAGCCAGAGTGCGAACCAGTTTGCCAGCAGCGGCTTCTTTCATGGTCGACATCAGACGTGCCAGTGCTTCTTCGTAAGTCGGCAGAGTTGCCAGACGGTCAATATTGGCCGCCGTGATCAGCTCACCTTCAAAGGCTGCAGCTTTGACCTCAAATTTTGCATTCGCTTTCGCGAACTCTTTGAACAGACGAGCAGCAGCGCCCGGGTGTTCCAAAGAGTATGCAATCAGGGTCGGACCAACAAACGTGTCTTTCAGGATCTCAAACTGAGTTCCTTCAACGACGCGGCGCAGCAAGGTGTTGCGAACAACACGCATGTAAACGCCAGCTTCACGACCTGCTTTACGCAGTTCGGTCATTTTATCAACGGTAACGCCACGGGAATCCGCAACAACCGCTGAAAGCGCGCCTTTGGCTACTTCGCTAACTTCAGCAACAATCGCTTGTTTGCCTTGAAGATTTAATGCCATTAGCTTTTGCTCCTGGATTTGACCGGGAAAGATTTCCCGGAACTCACTTCACTCAGCTACCCGAAGGCACTGAGCGCTATTACACGGTGAGCAGAATCCAGCGAAGAAAAAATTCTTTTTGGTTCTGTCACCGTCTACGCAGGGTATTAAGCAAGTTATCCGAAGATAATCCCGCTCCTGCGGTCTTGGACGGAGGCCAGGATAAGGCCTGGCTCCAACCTAAGCCACTGAACATAAGAGCTTTTAGGCTTATACATTCAGCAACTTTGAATCTGGGTTCTGAATTGAATGCTCAATCAGAACAACGGGCGTAAGATTCTAGATGAATTTTTCGCCCGTTTCAAGCAGCAATTAGTTTGCTGCTGCGCTCAGACCAGCCTGGTCAACGGCAACGCCGGCGCCCATGGTGGTAGAGATGCTAACTTTCTTGATGTACACGCCTTTAGCCTGTGAAGGTTTCGCTTTTTTCAGCGCAACCAGCAGAGATTCCAGGTTTTCTTTCAGTTTGTCAGCGTCGAAGTCCACTTTACCAATGGTAGTGTGGATGATGCCGTTTTTGTCGTTACGATAACGAACCTGACCAGCTTTAGCGTTTTTCACTGCTTCAGCAACGTTAGGAGTTACAGTACCCACTTTCGGGTTTGGCATCAGGCCGCGTGGACCCAGAACCTGGCCCAACTGGCCAACAACGCGCATTGCATCTGGAGATGCAATTACAACGTCAAAGTTCATTTCGCCTTTTTTGATCTGGTCAGCCAGATCTTCCATACCTACCAGCTCAGCGCCAGCTGCTTTAGCAGCTTCTGCGTTTGCGCCTTGGGTAAATACAGCAACACGTACTGAACGACCAGTACCGTGTGGCAGAACAGTCGCGCCGCGAACGTTCTGATCTGATTTACGTGCATCGATGCCGAGGTTAACAGCAACGTCAACGCTCTCAACGAACTTAGCAGTTGCCAGTTCTTTAAGCAGAGCAATAGCTTCAGCGATGTCGTACTGCTTGGTCGCATCAACTTTGTCACGGATTACGCTCATGCGCTTGGTCAGCTTAGCCATTTCTTAATCCTCTACTACCAGGCCCATGGAACGTGCAGTACCTTCGATAGAGCGAGTCATCGCTTCTACGTCAGCACCAGTCATGTCCGCAGCTTTAGTTTCTGCGATTTCACGTACCTGAGCACGAGAAACTTTACCGACTTTGTCTTTGTTCGGCTTACCAGAACCAGACTTGATGCCCGCTGCTTTTTTCAGCAGTACGGCAGCCGGAGGGGTCTTGGTAACGAAGGTGAAAGAACGGTCGCTGTATACAGTGATAACAACTGGAGTAGGCAGGCCTTTCTCCAGAGATTCTGTTTTGGCGTTGAACGCTTTACAGAATTCCATGATGTTAACACCCTGCTGACCCAGTGCTGGACCAACAGGTGGACTTGGGTTCGCCATACCAGCTGCAACTTGCAGCTTGACGTAGGCTTGTACTTTCTTAGCCATGATAATTCCTCAAATGGGTTATAGCGCCTGAAAACAGGCTCCCCGTGATTACGATTTACACGCTATTGCTAGCGCATAAAAACAAAAGGCGCGAAATTATAGGTAAATTTCGCGCCTTCCGCAAGAGCTAAAAAGTGAACAAAAGGGTTAACCTTTCTCCACCTGAGCAAAGTCGAGTTCGACTGGTGTTGCACGGCCAAAGATGGACACAGAGACCTTCAGGCGGCTCTTTTCGTAATCCACTTCTTCGACCACACCGTTGAAGTCGGCAAATGGACCGTCGTTGACGCGCACCATCTCGCCTGGCTCGAACAGCGTTTTTGGACGCGGCTTATCACCCACCTGCTGCAGGCGGTTCATAATCGCATCGACTTCTTTATCACTAATCGGCGCAGGACGGTCAGAAGTACCGCCAATGAAGCCCATGACACGTGGTACGCTACGCACTAAGTGCCAGCTGGCGTCATTCATCACCATCTGCACCAGCACATAGCCAGGGAAGAACTTACGTTCGCTTTTACGGCGCTGGCCACCACGGATTTCAACGACTTCTTCAGTCGGCACCATGACTTCGCCAAACAGTTCTTCCATGTTGTGCAGTTTGATATGCTCTTGCAGCGACTTCGCTACGCGGGCTTCAAAACCGGAAAACGCCTGAACGACGTACCAGCGTTTTTTTGGAGCTTCAGACATCTCAGAACCTCAGGCCAGTGATAAACGATACCAGACGGACCAGAATTCCATCCAGCCCCCACAAAATCAGTGACATCACGGCAGTGACCGCGGCAACGATTAACGTGGTGTGCAATGTTTCCTGGCGAGTCGGCCAAATGACCTTACGCATTTCAGTTCTTGCTTCACGAGCAAAAGCCACGGTCGCTTTGCCTTTAATAGTCAGCAACGCAATGCCGCCCGCCGCAGCGATCAGTACTACGACAGCCAGCGCGCGCAGAGGCAGCGTAATGTCGCGATAGAGATAGTTGCCAACGATGGCGACTAACAGCAACGCGATGACAGCAACCCACTTTATCGCTTCCAGGCCGCGCCCGCTCCCTTGAGCTTCGGTATTCGCACTCATAAACCAACCTGCCACAATAATTCAGAAACAATTCTGCCCCGCAGAGCGAGGCATCCAAACCGAATGAGCTTTTGGGCGTAACTCGGTATCCGACGCCGTAAACCAGAGCCTGTCTCAGCAATGATTATGATCGAAAATCACTGATGAGCCAGGTTCTATGTAACAGCGTGCAAAAAGGGCATCAAATGATGCCCTTTCCGTATGCATTGCGTCAAATGTTATCGCAATTAAGCGATAATTTCAGCAACAACACCCGCACCAACAGTACGGCCGCCTTCACGGATTGCGAAACGCAGACCCTGATCCATAGCGATTGGCTTGATCAAGGTAACGGTCATTTTTACGTTATCGCCTGGCATTACCATCTCAACGCCTTCTGGCAGTTGAACGTCACCGGTCACGTCAGTAGTACGGAAGTAGAACTGAGGACGGTAGCCTTTGAAGAACGGAGTATGACGGCCGCCTTCATCTTTAGACAGTACGTAAACTTCTGAAGTGAACTGGGTATGTGGCTTGATGGTGCCCGGCTTAGCCAGAACCTGACCACGCTCGATATCTTCACGCTTGATACCACGCAGCAGAACACCACAGTTTTCACCCGCCTGACCCTGGTCCAGCAGTTTGCGGAACATTTCAACGCCGGTACAGGTAGACTTAACGGTGTCTTTCAGACCAACAACTTCAACTTCGTCGCCCACTTTCACGATACCGCGCTCAACACGACCGGTAACAACAGTACCACGGCCAGAGATTGAGAATACGTCTTCGATTGGCAGCAGGAACGGCATGTCAATTGCACGTACTGGCTCTGGGATATAGGTATCCAGGTGGCCAGCCAGTTCAATGATCTTCTCTTCCCACTCAGCAACACCGTTCAGTGCCTGCAGAGCAGAACCGCGAATGATTGGAGTATCGTCGCCCGGGAAGTCATACTGTGTCAGCAGGTCACGTACTTCCATCTCAACCAGTTCCAGCAGCTCTTCATCATCAACCATGTCGCACTTGTTCAGGAACACGATGATGTAAGGAACGCCAACCTGACGACCCAGCAGGATGTGCTCACGGGTCTGTGGCATTGGGCCATCAGTCGCAGCAACAACCAGGATCGCGCCGTCCATCTGCGCAGCACCGGTGATCATGTTTTTCACATAGTCGGCGTGGCCTGGGCAGTCAACGTGTGCGTAGTGGCGAGTCGGGGTTTCATATTCAACGTGAGAAGTGTTGATGGTGATACCACGTGCTTTCTCTTCTGGCGCCTTATCGATCTCATCGAATTTGCTTGCTTTACCGCCGTAGGTTTTAGCCAGAACGGTGGTGATCGCTGCAGTCAGAGTGGTTTTACCATGGTCAACGTGACCGATGGTGCCGACGTTTACGTGCAGTTTGTTACGCTGAAATTGCTCTTTAGCCATCGCTAGTCCCTCTAAAACACGGATATATCGAAGATATCATCATATCAACCAGGCAGTGCCTGACTGTTTGGTTTACAGAGAGAGAATCAGGAGAGAGATAAAGGAAGTGGTGCTGATACCCAGAGTCGAACTGGGGACCTCACCCTTACCAAGGGTGCGCTCTACCAACTGAGCCATATCAGCACATCTGGAGCGGGCAGCGGGAATCGAACCCGCATCATCAGCTTGGAAGGCTGAGGTAATAGCCATTATACGATGCCCGCATCCTGGAACTCGGCTACCTGTTCTTTCTGTAGCTTATGAATAATAAAAGAAGACCTTCTATTATTCGAGCCTGCCAGAGTTTCTGACCGACTTTGATTGCGAAACTCCGCAATCTGAATTCGAAGGTGAGAGAGATGAACTCACCCGCCAGATAATGATTTTATCTGACGCTCAACCAAGTGGTTGAGATGGTGGTGGGAGAAGGATTCGAACCTTCGAAGTCTGTGACGGCAGATTTACAGTCTGCTCCCTTTGGCCGCTCGGGAATCCCACCTACTTGATTGGTGCCGGCTACCGGAATCGAACTGGTGACCTACTGATTACAAGTCAGTTGCTCTACCAACTGAGCTAAGCCGGCATCAAGTGGAGCGCATTCTAGGAAGACCGCGCCCAGGATGCAACAAAAAAATTATCAAAATTGTTCTATCGCCTACTATTTGTGCAAAACATCGCAAACCGCTCATCATTTGCAGTATTTTCGTCCAAATGCCGTGTGTTTTTACGCCACTGCGTTAAGTGATTTACAGATGCTTATCGTGGTTTGGTCGTCGCACTCCAGAAGCACAACGCCATTTTTCATTTAAAAGTGCGCAACTTTTTTATTGGATCGGGTTTGATTGAACATTTTTTCAACTAACACATTGCAAGATGGGATTGTTCGTTAACGGATGCAACTGTCGGCGTGTAAAGAGGGAAGCATTATCGATTGTCTGAAGACGGCTCAACGTTGTTAGTGAGGGATAATCTGAAAAGATTTTACGCGGCGCTACAGCAAAATCGATGGTAACAAGCGACTAAGCAATAATAAAAATGCGGGCACGCTTACGAAAGCGTGCTCAGGTTTATCAATTTGCTTCTTTTTAAAGTGACACTGGTGTTACCCTCCAGCCCATTGTTCTCGTTACTTACCCCCTATGACGTGCAACTGAGCTCGACGCATCATTGTATGCCAGACGCTACAAGGTGTTGATGAGCCGGGATTTGCGGTCAGATGCATACTTATGAGTAAAAAAACGACACCACTCACTACACCCTATTTGCAGTTTGACCGTCAGCAATGGGCCGCCCTGCGCGACTCAGTGCCAATGACGCTCGCTGAAGGCGAAATTGAACGACTACGCGGTATCAATGAAGATCTCTCTTTAGAAGAGGTTGCTGAAATCTATTTGCCGCTCTCACGTCTGCTTAACTTCTATATCAGTTCTAATCTGCGCCGTCAGGCCGTGCTGGAGCAGTTCCTTGGCACTAACGGGCAAAAGATTCCCTATATCATCAGTATTGCCGGCAGTGTTGCTGTAGGTAAAAGTACCACCGCGCGTGTGTTGCAGGCACTGCTCAGTCGCTGGCCAGAACATCGTAAAGTCGAGTTGATTACAACTGACGGCTTTTTACACCCCAATGCAGTGTTGAAAGAACGGGGGCTAATGAAGAAGAAAGGCTTCCCGCAATCTTACGATATGCATCGTCTGGTGAATTTTGTATCCGATTTGAAATCAGGCGCGAGTCAGGTCACTGCGCCAGTTTATTCACACCTTATTTATGATGTGATCCCTGATGGCGATAAGGTGGTACAACAGCCTGATATTTTGATTTTGGAAGGCTTAAATGTGCTTCAAAGCGGGATGGATTATCCCCACGATCCGCATCATGTATTTGTTTCTGATTTTGTCGACTTCTCAATTTATGTCGATGCACCTGAAACATTATTAGAACGCTGGTATGTTAATCGTTTTTTAAAATTCCGCGAAGGTGCCTTCAGCGATCCAGATTCTTATTTCCACCATTATTCTCAGTTACCCAAAGATGAGGCGGAAAATATTGCTCGTGGTTTATGGAAAGAGATTAACTGGCTGAATCTCAATGAAAACATTCTTCCAACTCGAGAGCGCGCCAGTCTGATCATGACCAAATCTGCAGATCATGCCGTGCAAAGTGTTCGCTTGAGAAAATAACTTTTGATATTTAAACGCCCTTCTTTCCGAGGGCGTTTAATTTTTCAGGTCAATGCAAATTAATGACCTGGACGCAGCGAAATCTCACCACCAACCCAGGATTTCACTTCGCCTTCTTGCTCCAGTAATAAACCACCCTGCTTATCAATACCACGTGCAATACCATGAACTTCTCTATCGCCAATCAGCAACTTAACCGGGCGATTGATAAAGTTGTCCAGAGCATCCCAGCGCTCTACAAACGGTGCCAATCCATCTCGCTCGAAAATCGGCAGTGCTTCACGCAGACTATTAATGATTTTTGCAGCCAGCTCATTACGATTAATTTCTACACCGGCTTCCTGCAAATTAATCCATCCCTGATTAATTTCAGAGGCTCCTTCTGAGCGCATCACCAGATTGACGCCTGCACCCATGACAATTTGTGCCGCATCGCCTGTTTTGCCGGTTAATTCAACCAGAATCCCGGCCAATTTACGATCGTTCAGGTAAAGATCATTGGGCCATTTGACACGAACATCAGGTACACCCAATGACTGAATCACCTCGGCCGTCACGATACCAATCACCAGGCTGAGTCCCATTGCTGCAGCGGGACCTTGCTCAAGTCGCCAGTACATCGACAGATAGAGATTAGAGCCAAAAGGAGAGAACCACTTTCTGCCACGGCGGCCACGACCGGCTTGCTGATACTCTGCAATACAGGCATGACCCGAAGGCAACTGATCCATGCGATCCAGTAAATACTGATTGGTAGAATCAATCACAGGGATGACATCTAAATCCTGCTGATGCAGATGCGAAAGAATATCGGCTTCATTCAGTAGCTGAATAGGTGCAGGCAGGCTGTAACCTTTACCTGTGACGGTGTAGACATCCAGACCCCAGCTCTTCAGAGTTTGGATATGCTTATTGATGGCTGCACGGCTCATACCCAATGCTTCACCCAACTGCTCACCTGAATGGAATTCTCCATCAGCCAGAAGCGCAACTAATTTCAGCGGAACACTATTATCTTTCATGAAATGACCTCAACGGCGTTACGTTCACCTTGAGCACCAATGAAGCGTACCTCTGGCTCGAGCCAAACATTGAATTTCTCACCCACGTGGTTTCGTACCTCGTGCGCTAAAGCAACGATATCCTTTGGCGTCGCATGGTTTTCATTGATCAACACCAGCGCTTGTTGACGGTGTACCGCAGCGCCACCTACCTGATATCCTTTTAGATGACATTGATCGATCAACCAACCTGCCGCTAATTTGACGTCACCATTTGCCTGCGGATAATGTGGCATCCCCGGCCATGCTTCTAATAACTCATTAGCCAACTCGAGTGTGATAAGAGGGTTTTTGAAAAAACTGCCTACATTTCCCGTTACGCGCGGGTCGGGTAATTTGCTCTGGCGCATTTGGCAGACGGCATTGAATACATCCCATGCGCATACCGTGGCCGGGTTCAGTTTCGCTAAATCGCCGTAATTCAGTACCGGCTTCCATTGCTTTGCCAAACGGAGTCCGACAGCAACAATAACGTGATTATCCTTCATCTCGTGCTTAAAGATACTGTCACGATAACCAAACTGACACGCTTCTCGATCCAGGCGACTGATTTTTTGTGTGGGTAGATGCAACACATCGACGTAGTGGCAAATATCCTTAAATTCAACACCATAAGCGCCAATATTCTGGATAGGCGCTGAACCAGCCTTGCCGGGAATTAATGCAAGATTTTCCAGGCCGGTAATACCTTTCTTTAAAGTATGCTCAACCAGCTCGTGCCAGTTCTCACCTGCACCGATATGCAAATGCCATGATTCAGCCTCTTCCTCAAGTGAAATACCTTTGATGGCGTTAATAATCACGCCACCATCAAAGTCTCCCAGGAATAGCACATTGCTGCCCTCACCTAGTACGATGAAAGGTTGATTCGCCTGTTGAGTTGCTTGCCATGCGCTCATGATGGCTTCGGGTGTGTCTGCGATATACAGCGCTTGTGCACTGACTTCGAGACCCAGTGTGTTGAAAACTTTTAGAGAAGTGTGGGGGCTGGACATTTCACGGCCTTTACTGATTTATCTGGCCGTAGTTTACCCGATCAGTTAGTCACGGGTGGGATGTTTTCGTGGCTTTTAGCCCTGATTTCGCCAATCTTCAGACGTAAAAAAACCCTGAACTTGCGTTCAGGGTTTCTTCACTTGTTTGA
>NZ_JACVUO010000030.1:0-39653 GCF_016625145.1 Pantoea sp. S61 | reverse complement strand
CAGACTCTTCTACCAGTTCGATCAGTTTCTTAATTTTACGAATATCCATGACAAGCTTTTCCCACACGTTAACAACTCGCAGCAGTTATAGCAGAGGGCATTCTTCAGCAGGACATAGGGAGTTCAGTTGGGGATATAAGGAAAAGGTGGCGGAATGGCGTGACGCTGACTGCAGAAGATAAAATGGAGTTCACGACACCATCGCGCCGGAGAATGATGGGTGAAACAGGCGTTTATTGCAGGGATGAACGGAAGGCGCGTGATGAAAATTTTACCCGCTGAAATTCCAGTCCAGATTGCAGAAAAGTTGTTTGAGAACGCGCTTCGCATGCTGAGTAGACTGAAACCATGAAGCATGTTGCGTTAAACACTCCAGAGGCGTGATTCATGACACCTCTGGCATGCCATATTCGCTATTTTTTCAGACTGATTTTCTGCAAGGCTTCCCACAACCGCGTTTTATCACCCTGTTCCAGATGCGCTTGATCAAGCGCGTGCAGAAAGGCGGGTTTATCAGTGAAGGGTTTGCCCTGGGCTAATTGCTCACTGATACCGTTCAGGATTCTGGCACTCAGCGCATTAATCCTGGTCCTGACCTGGTCTAACGGCAAAGGCTGCCATCCCTGCTCGGGCGTGGAGAGCCAATCTGCACGATAGCGATACTGAATCGCTTTCGCGGCATCCATCTGCGCCTGCACGAAGGGTTTGACAGACTCCCCCGCTAAGCCCAGTTTTTCAGCTTGCTGTACCGCACTGGCCAGAACTTTATCTTCCTGCGGCAGGTCTTCTACAGGCAGATGATTAACCGCCTTATAGCCAGCGACATCCTTCATATACGACAAGCGCTGGTTGATGAGTGACGCGACATCGCTGTTTATTGCCGGTGCCGCCAATGCGGTAGCCGAACAAGATAATCCGACTAATAAAATGATTTTACTGAAATAATTCCGATTCATCTCTGTTTGCCTCTTTTTCCATGAGTCATATAGCGTGGCTAATTTAACTTTTTTTTTCTGACACCGAAACCTTTCCGCCTCCTCAAGCGAACTGATGTATTGAGTCACCAAAACCGGACCTCCCTTACATCGCAGGAGCAGATAATGAAATCGTTTAAAACCCTCGTTTGTACTCTGAGCATCACCGCTGCATTGGGCCTCTCTGCCACCGCGTTTAATGCCAGCGCCGCGCTGCCCGTGGGTGCCAAAGCGCCGAATTTCGAGTTACAAGGTGCTTTAGCGGGCAAACCACTCACCTTCTCACTGCAAAAAGCGCTGCAAAAAGGCCCTGTGGTGCTGTATTTCTTCCCAGCTGCCTTTAGCGCGGGCTGTACCATTGAAGCGCATGACTTCGCCGAAGCCACCGATAATTTCACCAAAATGCACGCCACCGTGATTGGCGTGACCGCTGGGAATACCGATCAGGTCAGCGACTTCTCCAAACTGGAATGCCGTGACAAATTTGCCGTCGCTGCGGATCCTGGTGCCAAGATTGCTGCTGAGTACCAGACCACCATGCAAATGAAAGGGAAAACGCTCTCCGATCGTACGTCCTATGTGATTGCGCCGGATGGCAACATCCTGCTGAGTTACACTGATAGAAACCCGGATACGCACATTGAGAAAGCCCTCGCCGCCGTGAAGCAGTACGACGACGCGCATCCGCAAACTCACTAAGCAAAGAGGCCAGCGATGTTAACCGCCATGCTGGCCGCCTTCATTGGCGGCATTATTCTTAATCTTATGCCCTGCGTTTTTCCTGTCATCTCACTGAAAGCGCTGGGTTTGTTACGCCACACGGACAACGCTGCCAGCGCGCGACGCGAAGGTTTGGGTTTCCTGCTTGGTGTGATCGTCACCATGATGGCGCTGGCAGGGATTTTATTGGCCGCTCGCGCAGGCGGGGCCGCAGTCGGTTGGGGTTTCCAACTGCAATCCCCCCTGGTGATCGCCCTGCTGTCGCTGGTGATCCTCGCCGCCGCACTTAACTTGCTCGGCGTGTTTGAAGTGGGCTTGTCCGTTCAGCGCGTGGGCGCGGTGGAAATCAATCGCGGCGCATTTTTACGATCTGCGCTCACCGGTGCACTAGCAATTATGGTTGCCACCCCCTGCGCCGCCCCCTTCATGGCGAGTGCCATTGGTTATGCGCTGGTGCAACCTCCGGCTGTGGCCCTGGTGATCTTCTTTGCACTGGCTCTGGGTTTTGCCGCGCCCTTCACGTTAGTTTCCTTGTTCCCGCGTCTGGCAAAATTCCTGCCACGACCAGGTGCATGGATGGATGTGTTGAAACGCGGTCTGGCCTTCCCAATGTTCGGCGCTTACGCCTGGCTGGTGTGGGTATTAGCGCAACAGGCGGGCAGCGCAGCGTTAGCTACACTGTTAGCAGCCTCTGTCGTTGTCGCGTTTGCTGGCTGGTTGTATGGGATGGCGCAACATCGCCGTTTTGCCGGTAAAGGCCATAAAGTCCTGTTCGCCGTCACCGCCGTATTGATTGTCGCCGTACTGGCGCCGTTGCCGCAGTTGATTAAACCGGGCGAAGGATTGGCTGGCGATCAGGTCACCGCACAGCTCACCAAAGAGAAGTGGACGCCACAGGCCGTTGCATCACAACGCGGACATGGCAAAGCCATCTTTGTCGATTTCACGGCATCATGGTGCATCACTTGTCAGGTAAATGAAAAAACCTCACTCTCGACGCAGGCGGTTAAAGACGCGCTGGCAAAAACCGGTACGTTGTATATGGTGGCTGACTCCACCAAATTTAACCCTGATGTCGATGACGCCATGAGCGAGTTTGGCCAGGGCGGACTCCCGATGTATCTGGTTTACCCCGCCGATGGCGGACCGCCAAAAGTGCTGCCTCAAGTGCTGACACCAGGCATTGTGGTGAATGCGCTGCAAGCGGCCAGCTCTAAGGCGTAAATGTTTCAAGGCGGATTATGCAAGCAAGTGATAGCGCGCGCGAAAGTTGGCCCGCGCTAATGGAACAGGCGCAGGCGGGCGATCAGCTCGCCTACACCCGACTGCTCAAAGCGCTAGTGCCGGTGATACGCGGACAAATACGCAAACAACTCACCGACCAGGCATTAGTGGAAGATGTGATTCAGGATGTGCTGTTAACGGTGCATCGGGTGCGTCACACCTATGATCCTGCCTACCCGTTCTTGCCCTGGCTGATGGCCATCATCTCCGCGCGCGCAGTCGATGCCCTGCGGCGGCGCGGACGTCATCAGCAATGGGAAGTTCATGAAGAGACGTTAACTGAAGCCGCCATTGCGCCAGAAACACCACCGCTGGATACGCAAGAGGAGCTGGCAGGCTATTTGCGCCAGCTTCCCTCTCGTCAACGTGAGATTGTTGAACACGTCCATCTACGCGAAATGAGCCTGACTGAAGCGGCAGAACATAACAATTTAAGTGTGGCAGCGGTGAAATCGCTGTTGCATCGCGCGCTGAGTAATCTGCGTCGCTTTGGAGCACACCATGAATAATCACGATTTGTTAATCGAAAAACTCAGCCGCGACATGCAACCCGTTCAACCGATGCGGCCAACTTACTGGCGTGTCTTGATATGGCTGCTACTGGCACTGCCCTGCGGCATCGCCGCCAGTTTTCTGGTGCAACGCACCCTCACCGACTGGTCGCAGCCTGGCGCGATGCGCGCAATGGTACAACTGGCTCTGGCCTTTGTTCTGGGTCTAATGGCCATTCGCAGCGCGTTTAATATGAGTATCGCCGGGCGTCAAAGCATCAGTTGGAAAGCCCTGTTGCCGCTGGGCTTACTGTGGTTGGGTTTGAGTCTAAGCAGTATTCCGCACGCGGTTATTGAGCCGCATGACGATGACAGCACACGATGCTTTACTTTCCTGTTGGTTGTGAGCACACCCATGATGGTTCTGATGATCGCCACGCTGCGCCGCACTCGCGCTCTCCACCCGGTACGCAGCCTGGCAATGGCCGGATTGGGTGTCGCCTGCATGGCAGTCACCATGCTGGCGTTTTGCCATCCGGTGCATCTGCATCCCATGGATTTTGTCATGCACCTGGCGGCTATCGCCGTGATCGTAACCATGACGGTGCTGCTGGGCAAACGCTGGGTGAAGTTGGGATAATCGGCTTATTAAAATGATAATCCGTATCCATTAATGCCGAGATGTTAATACTGATCCCTATAAAAACTTAACGGATAAGCTTAATCCTTCAACAATAACGATGACGGGGAGCTATATACATGCTCCCCTGGTTATCACGCATCAACTTCTGTTTCTTTTCGCATGAGGTCGTAAGCGGCCTGTGCTCTTTCCATCTCCGGCCCGTACTCCATCGCCCAACTCGCCAGGGCCATAAATGGCTGCTGCAGTGTCTGCGCCAAAGGTGTGATGCTGTATTCCACACTCACCGGCGCAGTCGGCAACACTTTACGGTTCACCAGCCCATTGCGCTCTAACCGTTTAAGCGCGTCTGCCAACGCTTTATGAGTTATGCCATCCAACCGGCGACGAATTTCATTGAAGCGAGAAGGCTGTGTACAAAGCACAGTGAGAATTAATATTGACCATTTATTGGTGATATTTTCCAGAACCGGTCGCGTCTTACCAATATCAATCAATGGCTTATCATAATTTTTTGGCATGTCGATATACCCTTATATATCTGATATAAATCAAGTGCGTAATTGATATCAAGTATAGTTTTTATATCATCTGATTTCCACCAACACAGGAGAAAGCAGATGGGCAGAATGAATAACAAAGTGGCCGTTGTACTCGGCGGCGCAAAAGGTATCGGGTTGGCTATCAGTCAGCGCCTTGCCAGCGAAGGTGCCACAACCTGGTTTACTTCTCGTCGTGAAGAAGAGTTAGCCACGGCCAACCTAAAAATGACTGGCAACGCAATACCACTGCAAGCAGATGTCAGTCAAAAAGACGAATTGAACCGTATTATGGCCACCATTAAAGGCACGTCCGATCATCTGGACGTGTTAGTGATCAATGCCGGTATGTCTGAATATGCCAAACTTGATGCGATCACTGAGCCACATTTTGATCAGATATTCGGGCTGAATGTCCGTTCACCTCTCTTCGCCTTACAAGCGGCGTTACCGCTTCTGAAACCCGGTTCAAGTGTGGTGTTAATTGGTTCTATTGCGGATGCCATCGGCACGGAGGGTTATGGGGTTTATTCTGCCAGTAAAGCGGCTCTCCGTTCATTCGCGCGCACCTGGACGCGTGAACTTGCAGCGCGGGGAATTCGAGTGAATGTGGTCGCACCAGGCCCTGTTGATACTGAGATGATGGCTGCAGCTTCTGAAGATGTTCGCAATGGATTAACCAACGCCATCCCACTTGGCAGAATGGGTAAACCGGAAGAAGTGGCTAATGCGGCCTTATTCCTCGCCAGTGACGAGAGCAGCTATATTGCCGGTGCGGAAATCTGCGTCGATGGCGGATTAACACAAGTTTAATCTCTTAAGGCAAACAGCCATGCTGCGATGGCTGTTTGCCGCAATGTGAAAAGCCGGTGGCTAACTTGCCAGGTGTTGCACCTCAGCCCACACACCGTCGTCCACGGGAATGCCCATTTCTCGGTTGCGTTCACGCGTGGCTTTTCGTCGTTCACCGGGCCATGTGACACCACTGAAGCCTGCGGCAACTATTGAGCCGTGCTGAAGGGTCTCTGTAATGCAAATGCAGCCTGACAGCGATACCACCCTCGCATCCCGCAATATTGACAAACTACGCCATGAATATTTTGTAAACTCATGCCCGGCGCAGCCTAGATCTTAACTGATCGTATGATTTATTCTCAGCACAACATTCAAAGGAATATTCTTGGTTGGATGGCCTTTCTCGAAACGCCATTTACTGACCGCACGAATGACCGCGTCATCGAAGAGATGTTCAGGCGTTGATTCAATGATGCGCATTTCACTGACTTTCCCTTCAGCATCAACATCAAAAAAGAATTTAACCTTACCTTCTATATGATTTTTATAGGCGTAGTAGGGATAGACAGGTTTTTCCATTTGCAGGGGCTTTGGCATTATTGCTTTTCCATCATGGGACGCACTGCATCCCATTAATGCCAGAGAGAGAATGATAGGTAATGATTTGAACATAACAACCTCCTGTTGTTGAGAATCATTCTCATGTTATCATCTAAACATATCAACAGGATAGTGCCAGTTTTTCATTAAGAGGCCGCTCTAAGCGTCTTAAGGGTTAATTCAGCAATGCAGATGAAGGAATCACTGCCTATGAAAAGCATCGTTTTTATTGACATACCCAGCCCCACCTTATTCAGAGCACCAGGTTTTGGCGCGAATGGTGGATTTGGATATTTCCGCGCAGAGAAATATATTGCTGCGGTACAAAGTGCCATCAGCAAGCGACAGCTTAATTGGTGTTTCACGCTTGATATCAGCGAATCCAATATCGACACGCTTATTGCCAATGACGTGCAATTACTGGTCTTTGCACCAGGGTTACGATTTATGTTTTACCGTAAGAACTTCGACAAACGTCGCATGGTTTTTCTGACTACGATGGAATATTTAAATCACGATGTCAGGCCGGTCATGTGTAAACTGCGTGAATTGGAAGATGGGCATCAAAAGGGATCTTAAAGTGCTGGATTTTGAGCGATTTAGTGCGGCGGCAGCCGATTATGAGCAATCACTGCGTTTCATATCATCAGTGACAACGCATCACGAAGAAGGATTACGGTATCGGTTTTATGAAGGTCCCCAGCCCGTCAAAGATATTGTCATCGTTTATCACGGAGGCGGTGTCAATCTCGATGCTGGATACGGCATCCTCGCTCGCCAATTGGTTGCTGAAAGCGGTCTGTCAGTTTGTTTAGTGGATATGCATGGTCATGGCGAATCAAAGGGCATTAAAGGGCACCTACCTGATCCCCGCCTGCTTTGGCAGAATGTCGATATGCTCATCACAGCATTAAAGCGGTCTCATCCTCAGGCTCAATATCATCTTCTAGGTCACTCCAGCGGTGCTGGTATGCTCATCAATTATTTTACCTGTCATAAACCAGCTTAATTTTGTTAGCGCCAGAATTAGGCCCCTTCGCAAAAGGTGTTCACCGTAAAATAGCCACTGTACCGTTTGCCAGGGTCACACGATGGCCTTTTATATTGAATGCACTAACACGCGGTAAGCTTTTTGGAAACTATGTTGCCGTAAACCTGAATATTCCTGGCAGCATCGATAATGATGTCAAAAACCTGGTGCGCAAATACAGTGTCAATATGGCGAATGCGTTAACGCCTCGTTCTCCCGCTAAACAACTGAGCACACTCTCCCTTCCCACGCTAATGCTAGTGGCGGACAAAGATGAATTATTCGAACCAAAGGCAATGGAGGAGTTTGCTAAAAAATATGGCAATCATTACCTCAGCTTTAAATTACTCAAAGACAGTCACCATCTTGATTGCCTGTTCAACTCCTCTTTTCAGATTGGCGAATTTATCAAACACGTAGTGAAGAACCTTGGCCCGCTCGCAGGCGGACCAAAGCCCTTACCTAAAATCTCGGGATGAGCCTGTTACTGCGGAATCACTTTCTCTGCTTTCAGCTTTTCAAACAAGCTGATGAACGAATCCAGCGTTGCGCGATAACCGGTAAACCCGGCTTTACGGCTTTTGCTCATATCCGTGAACGCTTCCATCGGACGTCCCAGATCGGCATCAGTGTGCCACCAGGAAGCCAGCTTGTTGATGTCCGCTTCAAGTAAATTCTCGCGTGCGGCAATCTCACGCCATGCCTCTTCCGCATCCTGCATGCGTCCCTCCAGCGGCATCATCTGCGCAGGATAGGCAGCGGCTTCAATGCCGAAATACGCTGCCAGACGCGGCCACAACCAGTTCCAGCGGAACACATCGCCGTTCACCGCGTTGAAATCCTGATTGGCGGCTTCTTTGGCAGTGGTCGCCCAAAATAACTGTTCTGCCAGTAGGCTTGCATCGGTGACGTCGGCCAGACCATTCCACTGTTCTGGTGAACCGGGGAAGATAAATGGCCAGCCCTTCTCGCGACACAGCGTGGCATACACCGCCAGTGTCTGCCCCATGTTCATGGCGTTGCCCAGCGCATAACCAATGATGGTGTGTGGACGATGCACGCTCCAGCGAAAGCCGTATTGCTCTGCTCCCGCGAAAACCTCATCTTCCTGCGCGTAATAGAAGTTATCGACCGGCTGACGCCCCTGCTCTTCACGGAAAGGTGTCACCGGGACAGCGCCTTTGCCGTAAGCTTCGAATGGTCCAAGATAGTGTTTCAGACCAGTCACCAGCGCCACATGTGCACCGTTTAAACGATCGCCCAAGGCTTCAATCACATTGCGCACCATGCCGCCGTTCACACGGATATTCTCTTTTTCATTCTCCTGGCGGGACCACACGCTAAAGTACAGCGCATCCGGTTTCTCTTTTGCCAGCACAGCACTCACGGCATTCGCATCAGTGAGATCGGCAGTCAGGCTGCGGCAGCGCTCTGGAATCGCCCCGCGTCCACGTGACAATCCGGTCACCTGCCATCCTTCACTTTGCAATTTTTCCGCCAGCGCACGCCCTATAACACCGCTGATGCCCACAATTAACGCGTGTTTTTGCATTTCAATTCTCCTCTGTTTCAGTAATGATGAGCTTAATAGAGAATTGAGTTCCTATCTCTGGCATTAATTCACATCATTCCCAACCTGGATTCACGAATCAATGCACGATCAGCGTCTGAAAGACATCGTCCCCTTTGTTGCCAGTGTTGAGAACGGCAGCTTCGCCGCCGCGGCAGAACGTCTCCACTTAACAGGTTCAGCGGTGAGCAAAAGCGTGACCCGGCTTGAGACTCGCCTCGGTTCACGCCTGCTGGAACGCACCACCCGCAGCCTAAAACTCACGGATGCCGGCAACGCCTATTATCAAACCTGCTTGCGCATCATGGAGGAGTTGGCAGAAGCCGAAGCGGTATTGGCAGCGCAACGCAGTATTCCTTCAGGGCGATTACGCGTCGCGGTTCCCAATACTTATGGCCGTTTGGGCGTCATGCCGATCTTAATTCCTTTTTGCCAGCAGCACCCTGAACTGGAACTTAACCTCACCTTCTCCGATCGTTTTATCGACTTGTTTGATGAAGGGATTGATGTGGCTGTACGCATTGGCGGATCGCCAGACGTTCCAGCCTCTCTCGGCTGTCGTCAAATGGGGCGCGAGCGCATGGTGTTTTGCGCTGCCCCGGAATATTTAGACCGCGCTGGCCGTCCGGACAGTGAAGAAGCGTTATTGCAGCATCAGGCCATCATGTATGAACGCGTGGATGGCAGCACTAAACCCTGGCTGTTTACCACTGCTGATGGTCACCCGCACTGGCGCAACGTGCCACATCGTATGGCACTGGGTGATGTCGATGCTCAAGTACAGGCGCTGTGTGGTGGACTGGGGGTCGCGCAGATGCCATCCTGGCTGGTGCGCGAACCGCTGGCACGCGGTGAATTGGAGATTATCTTGCCGGAACAACAGCCCGATGGTTTGGCATTAACGTTGATATGGCCGCGCCGCAAACAGCTTTTACCGAAAGTCGATGCACTGCTGGCGGCGTTGGAAGGATTGCAGATTCGTTAGCAAGCGAGATAAATCTCGCTGCTACAGCTCCGTGCGTCTTGCCTTAACGGCGCTATTTATTGTGCGACGCCAACAGGATTAACGATGATTCAACCGCCGTGACAATCGGTCACCGCAATACTGCAGCACCGTCACGAGCGCCACCAACACCACAATCACCGTCAGCATCACTTGCATATCAAAGCGCTGATAGCCGTAGCGATAGGCGAGATCGCCCAATCCGCCTGCACCAATGGCACCGGCCATAGCTGAAGCATTGATCATCGTCACCAGCGTGATGGTAAAGCCACTCACTATGCCGGGACGCGCCTCCGGCAACAGCACATGCCAGACAATATGCCAGCGATGAAATCCCATCGCCTGCGCCGCTTCGGTCAAGCATTTGTCCACTTCTCGCAAGCTCACTTCAGCGATGCGTGCAAAAAAAGGCGTGGCGGCAAGCGTTAGTGGCACCACTGCCGCCCAAACGCCATAGGTGGTACCGACAATCCAGCGGGTGAAGGGAATTAGCGCCACCATCAAAATCAAAAAGGGGATCGAGCGGAACAGATTCACTACCCAACCCAGAACCCGATTCAACACGGGGCTGGGAAACAGATCGCCGCGACCCGTTACAACCAAAATCACCGCCATTGGCAAGCCAATCGCCAGCGCTAAGAGTGATGACACGCCGACCATCAACAGCGTATCCAGCAAACCCGTCCATAAACGATCAAGACTCAGTGACATAACCCGTTACCTCCAGTTGATCCGCTGAGTCTGTCAGCAAGTCATATACCTGCGCCGCATCATGATGGGCATCCAGCAGCAACAGCAGTTGCCCGGTGGGCTTACGCTCAACCCACTCGACCGCGCTATAAATCAGCGTTAACGCACCCGGCACGCGTGCGCTGATCGCCGCCAGATCGGGCTGTGCACCCTGGCCGTTGTAGCGTAAACGCACCAATAAACGTGAATCTGGCTGCTGGCGCGTTGGCGTCAACAGCGGCTGAAGCGCTTTGGGCAGCGCCGCAAACTGCGGGTTGAGCAACTGCCGCGTGGTCTCCTGTTGCGGATCGCTGTAGACCTGCCACACCGGACCGCGCTCTAGGATTTCACCCTGATCGATCACCGCCACCTGGTGACAGAGATCGTGCACGACATCCATTTCATGGGTGATCAGTACAATGGTGATATGCCGCTGCTGATTGATTTTCTTTAACAGCGCCAAAATCGAACGCGTCGTTTCGGGATCGAGCGCCGAGGTCGCCTCATCGCACAACAACAATTCTGGATCATGCACCAGCGCGCGCGCGATACCAACACGCTGCTTCTGGCCACCGGAAAGTTGGGCTGGCCACGCATGTTGACGCTCTTCCAACCCCACCAGCGCCAGTAACTCATCAACCTTTTGCCGCCGTTGCGCTGCGGGCACCCCCGCTACTTTCAACGGCAACTCGATGTTTTCTCGAACCGTTTTGGCCGAAAGCAAGTTGAAGTGCTGAAAGATCATCCCGGTGCGACGACGCCACGCCACCAGTTCGCGGTCGGTTAAACGGCTGAGATCGATACCGTCTATCACCACCGTTCCTTGGGTAGGATTTTCCAGACGATTAAGGCAGCGGATCAGCGTCGATTTACCCGCGCCGCTGCGGCCGATAATGCCAAAAATTTCACCGCGCTTAACCTGCAAATCGATGCCCTTTAGCGCCTCTTGCGTCTGTCCGACATAACGTTTGCTCAGCCCACGGATCTGAACGTGCACCTTGCCAGGCGCATCCATGGTGGGCGTCAACAGCGCCTCACGCTCGCCGGGAATGGTCAGGCTCACCATCCTTACTGGCTCCAGCCCGGCTGATAAAGCTTGCCGTAAAAATCATCCAGCTTGGCGCGCACCACCGGAGAGTGCTGGTAGATATCGACAAACTTTTTCAGGCGTGGATCGTCCTGATGGCCTTCGCGCACCACGAACTGAATCACATACTCAGGATGTTCGAGGCCATCGAACAGCAGTGCATTGTTGGGATCGATGGTTTTCGACAAACGCAGATAGTGCGGATAGCCCTGCGCCAGATCGACTTCATCCAGCGAACGCGACAGCTGTACCGCTTCAACTTCAATGATCTTTAGGTGCTTCGGATTGCTGGCAATATCATCCACGGTGGATTTTAGACCCGCACCCGGCTTCAGCGTGATCAGTTTTGCCTTCTGCAACAGCAATAAACCGCGTGCGCCATTAATGGGATCGTTGGCAATCGCCACCGTACCGCCGTCAGGGATCTGAGCAATGGCAGTATGTTTTTTCGAATAAAGACCAATGTTATTGATGATCGCCGGTGCATAAGGCACCAGATGGAAACCGCCCTGCTGATTGGCGTTTTCCAGGAAGGGTTTGTGCTGGAACAGGTTCACGTCGATGTCACCGTTCTCCACGCTGACATTGGGTGCTGTCCAGTCGGTGAACTCCACCAGCTGCACTTCAAGTCCCTGTTTTTTGGCTTCGGCCACGGCGGTTTCCAGTGGCGGCGCGAAGGCGGCTGTGGTGCCGACTTTCAGCGGGCCGCTGTAATCATTGGCGGCAAAAGCGCCGAAGATCAAAATCGAGGCGCTAAGCGCCAGTACCTGTGCAATTTTCATATCAAATCCCTGAGGTTAAATTAACGAAGGTTATTGGCAGGCCGCCAGCGCGCCGCCGGATGGCGGTCGGGCAAACGGTCCTGCTGGTGGAATATTTTTTGCCGTAAGCTGCCAGGCTGATAGGCGGTTTTATAGCGGCCGCGCTGTTGCAACTCCGGTACCACCAGATCGATAAAATCGCGGTAGCTTTGCGGGTTAAGGATGCGCGTCAGGTTAAAGCCATCGATGTCACCTTCGTCAATCCACTGAATCAACGCATCCGCCACTTGTGAGGGGTTGCCGACAATCAGCGGATAACGGCTCCCCATCGCGTGCTGCTCCAGCAATCGACGGCGCGTCCAGCCGCTGAAAGCCTTGCTTACCGATTCAATGGCGCGCGTGTCGCCGCTTTGGATAGGTTCATCCAGTCCAAATGCCGCCAGATCCAGTCCAATCGAGCTGGAGAAGTGCGCGATACCCGCTTCCGGGCTGGCATATTCGAGGTAGCTGCGATGCTTTTCCTGCGCTTCGCGTTCAGTGGGCGCGACTATCACGCTGACACCCATAAAAATGCGCAGATCGTCAGCCTGGCGCCCTGCCGCCACCGCCGCCTGGCGCAAACGGGTGGATTGCTCGCGCATCGCCGCCGGTGAAGCCGCATTCACAAACGAACACTCAGCGTGACGTGCGGCGAACTGCACGCCACGTGCCGACGATCCTGCCTGAAATAGCAAGGGAGTTCTTTGCGGTGATGGGCTACTCAGGTGATAACCCTGCACCTGATAAAACTCGCCCTGATGGTTAATTGCATGGATCTTGCTGGCATCGGCGTACAGCCGTTTGGCTTTGTTCGCTTGCAATGCATCATCCTGCCAACTGCCTTCCCACAGTTGATAAGCCACATCGAGAAACTCATCTGCCTGGTCATAACGACGGTCGTGAGCCTGTAATTGATGCTGCCCCATTGCTCGTGCGGCGCTATCGAGGTAACCGGTGACGATATTCCAGCCAATGCGGCCCTGAGTGAGATGGTCCAGGGTGGAGAAACGGCGAGCGAAAGGATATGGCGCTTCATAACTCAGGTTTGCTGTCACACCAAAACCAAGATGTTGCGTCACGCTAGCCATGCCTGATATCAGCATTAATGGATCGTTAACCGGTAACTGAATTGACTCACTTGCGGTCAATCCAATCCCCTGTTGATACACGTCATAAACACCGAGAATGTCAGCAATAAACAGGCCGTCAAAAAGGCCGCGCTCCAGCAATCGCGCCAAATCCAGCCAATAGGACAGCGAATTGAAATCCACGGAGCGATCTTGTGGATGCGTCCACATGCCATGATGGATGTGCCCAACACAGTTCATGTTAAAAGCATTAAGTAAGATCTGCTTCTGACTCATATTGTCCCCCGACGCGGCGGCAGTACGCCGTTAAGCAGATAGTTGCCGATCGCCGGATATTTCCAACGCACCGGATCGTGTAGCGTATGAGTTCGCGCATTACGCCAATGGCGATCCAGATTGTGCTCACGCAAGCTGGATCGCGATCCGCCCAACTCGAACAGTAAATTTCCCGCTTCCAGCGACACCTCTGTGGTCCAGGCCCGTGCTTTCGCTACCTCCACCGAGGCAAGCGCAACGTTTTCAGCACTGCTGTCGCGCTGTGCGGCATCGACGGCATCTCCGGCGATTGCCAGGAGCGCATCACCCGCGCTGAGTCGTGCCGCCAGACGACCAATGCGATCCAGCGTGAGCGGATCCTCGCTGGCTTTCTCTAGCCCGCTGTCCGGCCACGGCCGCGCGCGTTCACGGACAAAACGGAGCAGGTCGTTAAACGCCTCGCGCGCGATTCCCTGATCAACCGCGGCATGCATGATCTGCGCAAACGGGCCAACGGTCGTCGGGCGTTCAAACGCCGTTTGGAATGGCACCACATCTTCTGCCGCAATCACGACCTCACGGAATTGCACGCTACCGCTGCCCGTGGTGCGTTGCCCAAAGCCGCTCCAGTCATCTATCACCGTGACGCCATCCTGGTAGCGCGGCACAAACACCAGTTGCTCTTTACCGTCATCGGCTAGCGCTAGCGTAGGGATGCGATCGGCAAACAGCGCGCCAGTGGCATAAAACTTATCGCCATTGAGGCGCAGTCCCTCAGCTTGTTGCGCGATCGCCGTGGTGCGTTGGTGCGCGGAGGGCGAGCTAAACTCCGCTAAGGCATTACCAAGATGCACCCCGGCTAATACTTCGGCGTAAAGCCGCCGCTGCTGCGCTTCACTGCCGTTAACACGTAACACCTCCAGCGCATAAAAATGATTCTGAGGTACCTGCCCAATTGATCCATCCGCCGCGCTGAGTATCACAAATATCTCAGCCAGTTCGGCCGAAGAGATAGCAATGCCACCATAGGCTCGAGGCACGGTGATCGCGCCGAGCCCAGACTGGAAATAGAGCTGCAACTCTGCATGCGGCAATTCCCGTGCATGGTCGCGCTGGGCTGAACCGCTGCGAAAGCGTGTTGCCAGTTGCTGCGCCACATCCAGCGCCTGTGCCGCACTGCTGATGCGCTGTGCCAGCTGCTTTGGGGAAACCTGCGTCATGTTGACTCCTTAAATCCAGGCATGACGCGCAGGTAGCACGTCGTTGAGGTAGTAGTTACCGATGGCGTGATGTTTCCAGCGGACGGGATCGTGCAACGTATGGGTGCGCGCATTACGCCAATGGCGATCGAGGCCATGACGCAGTAGCGTGGCGCGGCTGCCACCCCATTCCAGCAATTTCTCGCTGGCGCTCAGTGCGATTTCTGTTGTGAGCACTTTGGCTTCTGCTACCGCAATCGAGGCGCGCGCGCAGTTTTCAGCGGTGAGTGACTGCTGGTCAACGCTGTCAATCACGCGAGCGGCGCGTTTAAGCAGGGCATTCGCTGCGCTTAGCTCGGTGCTAATGCGCCCGACATCGGCGAGAATATAAGGATCGTCGGCATTGCGACTCACTCCCGCATCGACCCATGGACGGGAACTGCTGCGCACAAACGCCAGTGCCTCATCCAGTGCACCTTGTGCGATTCCGGCATCAATCGCAGCCTGAATCAGCTGAGACACCGCACCGCGCAGCGTGGGTTTATCAGTGACAGGCAGCGGCATGGTCAGCGCCGCATCCGCCCTGACCTGCTGCAATTTCACCGTGCCGCTGGCGGTGGTGCGCTGTCCGATACCTGACCAGTCATCAATAATTTCCACCCCTTCAGCGGGCAGTGGAATAAACGCCATTACCGCCTGTTCGCCATGAATAGCGGTGGTAGCAAGGACGTCCGCAAACAGCGCGCCGGTGGAATAGAACTTTTCGCCTGTCAGCTGCAAACCCTGTGACGTTGCCACCAGTTGTGCCTGTACATCTCGCGTGTGTTTGGTGTTTTTCTCCGGCCCGCCATTACCCAAACGTTTACCCAGTACCACTTCGCTCAGTAAAAACTGCTGCTGTTCTGCGCTACCTTCGCCGAGAATGAATTGAATTAAGCCAAAATGATTTTGTGGAGTTTGACCCAGTGAGGGATCGCTGGCCGAGATCACACGAAAAACTTCTGCCACGGTCTGGAACGACAATCCGCCGCCGCCAAACTCGCGCGGCACGCTGATACTGCCCAGCCCCATCTGGGTGAACTGATTAAGGAGTTCTCGCGGATAAATGCGCTGCTGGTCGCGATCTACCGCACCCGCCAGCGCTTGTTCGGCCAGATGCTTTGCGGCTGCGATGGCTTCGGCATCCGAGGTTATCACCGCAGCATGTGGCTTATAGACGTGACTTTTTTGCGTCATGGTTGATTTCACTTTTTTATCGCTCAGTGAACAACAAGCCCGCGTTTAAATATGCAGCGAGCCGTAGAATTAATAACGAATTGATCGCGATAATAATCAGCGGGAATAAAGCAAGTAAATAGCGGGGTTATGCTATATCCAGCAATCCGTTTTCATTAATCAGATATGGAAAAAGGAAGGCTTGAAGAAGGGCGAAATAGAGTGTGAGTGGCTGATAGTTAGCCAGAAAAAACTGAAAATAACCTTAATAGCAATTAACGCTATGTATGGTTAAAAAACGCATTAAGTTAAATTAATGCCCAACGCCGATATAGAGTACGCTGGGCATCCTGTTTAATTCTCTCGCTCAAACAGCGCACGAGCGTAGTTCTGCGAAGAGACCTTTTTTTCGCTGTGTGGTATTTCGTCACTATCAATGAGCTTTGCCTGATGATAGCTTTTTACCGTTTCATGCTGGGTAAGTTGCTGCGTGGTTTGCGCTGTCAGCTCCCCCTTTTTGTTCTGCGAAACCGCGGTCTGGCTACGCTCTTCATCGTCAATCAGATGGTAGCGGTAATTCTGTGATGACTTAAGTGCAGTCAGTTTCGCTGCCCCGTCAGAATCGAGAGCGGTGTGGAAACTGGCTTTAAGTTTGAACAGCGTATCCTGTGTCAAATCCTGGGTATCAGTATGCTGCTGCGAGCGAGTTTGCTGCGCAACCTCTAATGAAAAAGTGTCCTGCTCTTCCGGCTTATAGGGATTATCAGAGCGTGGCGTCTGCTGATAGCTGGCAGAAAAATCGGCTAACCCGCTAATGGCACCGTTTTTAGCAGCATTGGCATCAATGGCGATCACTCGCTGCGTGTTTATGCTGTGGCTTGCCTGTCCTTCCGTGGTATTCAGTGCGCGGAAACTGGCCTTAAAGAGGTCCAGCATGTCGCGATCGCCGTGCCCACGCGCTGCTGCCTGATCAAATTTGGCGGACCACTGATTGAGTGCGGCTGCCTGCTGTTCAGCGCTGCCTGCCTGAGTCAGCTTTGACACATCAGTATCGAGTTTGATACTGACATCCCCATTGTGAAAACCGAGCCAGCGCTCTTTATCGTCCGCGTGAAGGTTGAGTGATTGCGTCACATTGTTGCCATTACGCAGATCGGTCTTCAGATCGACGCTTTTCAATTGCGCGCTATCAAACTTCATCAGGTCGCTGATATCTAATTGCGTGGTCCCTGCATCCAAACCGTCCAGCGCTTTTTGCAAGCCGTCGGAGAGCTGGCTGATGGCTGCGGCTTCATCACGGTTGAGTTTACCCCCGCTGGTATTCAGCTCCACCACCAATCCGCCCTGTTGGCGCGTCATTTGCAGACTCACCTCAATCCCCGATTGTGTGGTGACAGTGAGTGCCACTGCACTCTGGCTGCTGCTGGAGACGCTGGTCGCGGCGGTCGCGGGCACACTCAACGTGACGTTGTCACCACCTTGCATTAAGCCCTTGAGCAAATTGCTGCCGATACCGCTCATGCCAACGCCGCCCGACTGCGACGCCGCGTTGAGTTGCGCCTGTAAATTGCTGCTCAAAGCGCCACTGTTCTGCACCTGTGCCGGCACAATTTTATAAATTGCCGCTATTGCTTCATTTGCCTCACTGAAGGTGACTTTAGTCGATGCCTCTGCCTGCAAGTGACTTTGTGCTGCTGTACTGTTCGCGGTGGTGTTTACGTTTGAACCTACGGAAATCAGGTTGCGTAATACGCTGTTGCCAATCCCATTTAGCATCAAAATAATCCTTCTTGTGAACTATTCCTTAGGGTTATCGGCACCACTCCTCCAGGCTTTAATCTCCATTCCTTCCGCTTAGCGTCAGCAGCCGAATATGCCGCTGGCACTTCTGGCACAGCATCTGTCTGCTTAAACACAGCCGAGTCCGTAAGTCTGATTTAGGTTGTTGATCAACACATTGTCTGCTTTACAGGCAGCCCTTTTCCCCGGAGGAACGGTCGCGATGAACAACCTGCACTACAAAAGCTTGCTGGAAATTGGACGCTTGATTCAATCAGGTGACATCACCTCAGTGGCAGTCACGGAAGCGATGCTGGCGCGTATCGATATGCTTGATAGTGATCTGCACAGCTTCTTCTATGTGATGCGAGACAGCGCGTTGAAACAAGCCGCAGAAGCAGATAAAGAAATTGCCGCCGGACAAATGCGCGGCCCGCTGCATGGCGTTCCCATTGCCTTGAAGGATCTGATTTGGACCAAAGATGCACCTACCAGCCACGGCATGATCATCCATAAAGATCATTACCCGCCAGAAGACTCAACGGTGGTTGATCGTTTTCGTGCTGCCGGAGCCGTAATCCTCGGCAAACTCACGCAAACAGAAAGTGCCTTTGCCGATCACCATCCCGATATCACTCGCCCGAACAACCCATGGGGGAGCGCACTCTGGACGGGCGTCTCTTCAAGCGGTTCTGGCGTGGCAACCGCCGCTGGCCTGTGCTTTGGTTCGATCGGAACGGATACCGGTGGTTCAATTCGCTTTCCTTCCAACGCCAATGGCCTGACCGGCATCAAACCGACCTGGGGGCGCGTCACGCGCCACGGTGCCTGTGAACTGGCTGCCTCGCTTGACCATATTGGGCCAATGGCGCGATCAGCCGCCGATGCGGCGGCCATGCTGCAGGCTATCGCCGGGCGTGATGACAAAGATCCCACTTCGAGCAGCGAGCCCGTGCCCGATTATCTGGCGATGATGACACGCGGCGTCAGCAAAATGCGCATCGGCATCGATAAAAACTGGGCGCTGGAGAAGGTGGATGCGGAAACGCGCGCCGCACTGGAGTCAGCGATTGCGACCCTGACGTCACTGGGTGCGACCATGGTAGAAATCACCGTGCCGGATACCGAAAAGGCCGCAGCCGAGTGGAGCGCCCTGTGCGCAGTCGAAACCGCGCTGGCGCATGAAGAAACGTATCCCGCGCAGAAAGAGAAATACGGTCCAGGTTTGTCGGGTCTGCTCGATTTAGGTCATCAGGTGACCGCGCTGGAGTATCAACGCCTGTTATTAAGCCGCGCCGCGCTGCGCGGTGATATTTCCGCCCTGTTTACACAGGTTGATTTGATCCTGGCACCGGCCACCGCTTACGCCGGATTAACCTGGGACACCATGACCCGTTTTGGTACCGATCAGGCACTGTTTAATGGCGTGTTGCGCTATACCAGTGCATTTGACGCCAGCGGGCATCCCACCATCACACTGCCCTGTGGCATGACGGCGGCGGGTGCACCGATTGGCTTCCAGTTAGTCGCCGCGCATTTCGATGAAACCGCGATGATTCAGGGGGCCTGGGCGTACCAACAAGTGACTGAATGGCATAAAAAACATCCTGCCCTGTAACCCTCCCCACGCCAGCCGCGTTGATTAATCAACGCGGCTTTTTTATGTGGTTATGGCCTGAAACTTGCTTGATTTGTCCTGATTTCGCCCTTTTTCGCCAGGTTTAGGGGACGTAACTATGAAAGAAACTTTCACCACCGATCATCTGGATAATCGCCACCGTTTTGATGCCTGGCGCGATGCTGTCTGTTCGCGCCTGATTAAAGCAGAAGCACGGCAGACCTACTCAGGTGCATTCTCCGGTAGCTTTAGTTACTCGATGCTGGGTCATGTCGATATCGCCCATCACGTGTCACAAACCGCACTGGTGTGGCAACGAACACCAGAGTGCATTCGTCGCCATCCTAACCATGACTTTTATCTTGGCTATGTCCGTTCTGGAAGCGGCACGTTGCGTCAGAATGAAAATCAATCGCGCGTCAGCGCGGGTGATGTTGTGATCTACGATGCCGCCACACCCTTTGATTTCACCATGGATAACGTGGCAATCAATATTGTGCATCTTCCACGACAAATGATTGAAAAAGAGGCCCCCGCCATCACCCGGCTGGCAGGGAAAACGCTGGATCTGCAACGCCCCAGTATGACATCGCTTAAGCAACTGTTGCAGGAAGCTTTTATTTTCAACGCCGAATGTGAAAATGGCTTTCTTGCCGAGCAGTTCGCTAACACGTTGATCAATATGATCTCGGTCAGCGTCAATCTGCAGAAAGGGGATGATGCGCTGAAGCCGGATCTCTATTCGCGGGTTGTGAGCTATCTGCGACAAAATCTGCACGAAGCCGATCTCACAATGGCGCAAATTGCCAATGCACACCATGTTTCCCCACGCACTATCAGCCGGGTATTTGCCGCGCACGGTACGACGCCGATGAATTTCGTCTGGAAGGAGCGCTTACTGTCATGCCGCAGAGCACTGGCAGAGGGTAAAGCGCGTAACATCACGCAGGTGGCTTTGGATCATGGCTTTAGCGACATGTCGCATTTCAGTCTGGCGTTTCGCAAAGCCTTTGGTTATACCCCCAGCAGCCTTTTGCGCCAGACTGAAGCGTCACGATAAGCTGTCGGATGCGGCCTTCAGGCCGCAAGTCCCAACACCCTTACCCTTTCTCAAGCTGATTGATCACGCGCTCGGCCGTGAATTCCAGGCTGCTGCGCGTGTTCATCGCTTCGGTGCGCATCAACCGATAGGCGCCGGATTCATCCAAACCAAAATTTTGCATCAGCACTCCTTTGGCCTGCGCCAGTCGCTCATTTCTTGCCGTGCGCTGTTGACGTGCCAACAGTTCATGGCGCAATTGCACCTGTTGCTGCGCGGATTGCCAGGTGCCAATCATCTGCACAATCAAAGCAAACGGATTGAGTTCTCGCTCAGCAATCGCCGTAGGTTGTAACGTTAATAACAGCGGAAACAACCGTGCATCATGGCAATTCGCCAAAGCAATGGTCGGTATGTGAGAGTGCTGCAGGGCGCTAAACAGGCGCGTCAGCACCGCTTCATGATGATTTTCAATCGCCACCAGCAGAAGCTGCCTATCCGCCGGAAGATCTGCCACCGGCGGCCAGCTATGCTGTGCATAACAGCCGAGTTGTGCCAGAGAGGCGCAAAAGGCCCGCACGCTCTGTGAGTCAGGATGGAAAATATGCAATCGGACACCTGCAAGAGAGGTCAGCAGTGATGACTCATTCATGTTTCACCTGTGTGCATCCTGAAAGAGGAAGCATCACGTTAAATGAGTCAATGCGGTGGTGCTGTGTTGTCACTGCCGGATGTTGTGTCGATAGCGACAGCGGAGGCGAATCCACTCACCCGCACAGCCGGTGCAGGTGAGCAAACCCTTAAACATGAAACCCTAAATATTGTTCGGCAACAGCCGCACTTGGTTGGGTGCGCGGATCAATTTGCTGCACAATCTGACCTTTTTCAATCACATGAATCCGATCCGAGAGCGCATACAGAAACTCAATATCCTGCTCCACCAGAATGATTGAGATATCCATTTCATGCCTCAGCCGTTGCAGCGTCTCGATGATCTCCTCACAAATATTCGGTTGAATGCCTTCGGTGGGTTCATCCAGCAACACCAGCTGTGGCTGCCCGCAGAGACAGCGCGCCAAAGCCAGCAACTGCTGCTCGCCGCCAGACAATGCGCCGCCCGGTTGGGCCAGTAAACGTTTCAGACGCGGAAAAATCTCCAGCATCTGTTCGATGATCTGACCCGCGCGGGAAAAATGCTTCACGCAGCCCATGCGCAGATTCTCCTCCACCGTCAACAGCGGGAAAATTTGCCGCCCCTGCGGCACAAATCCAATGCCCGCCGACGCCCGTTGGTGCGCCTGATAGCGCGTGATATCAATACCGTTGAGCGCAAGGGTCCCTTGCCAGGCAGGAAGTTCTCCCATAATGGTGCGTAATAACGTGGTTTTTCCCATGCCATTTCGCCCTAATACGCCAGTGAAGGATTTCGCCCCAACGAACAATTCGGACAGGTGCAATACCGGAATTTTGTTGTAGCCCGAGACCATCTCTTTAATTTCAAGCATGTTTAATCTCCAGATTGCCGAGATACGCCTCTTTCACCAATGGATTCTGCGTCACTTCGCGGAAGCTCCCTTCTGCCAGTACCGCGCCCTGATTAAATACCGTGACCTGTTGCGCGATCATGCTGATGAACTCCATATCGTGCTCCACCACCACCACGGTGCTCTGCTGATTGATGGCTTTAATCAGTTGCGCGGTTTTGCGTACTTCCTGATGTGTCATGCCGGCGGCGGGTTCATCCAGCAGTACCAACTGTGGACGTGAAATCAGGATCATCCCTAATTCCACCCACTGACGCTGCCCGTGTGCCAGCTCAGAAAGCACGGCATCCTGATGATCCTGCAGTCCGATATCGTGCAACACCTGATCAATCGCGGCGGGTAGCGCCGCTTTCGCCAGCTTGTTCGCCGCTGCTTGCCAGAGATTCTCCCGTACGCTTAACCCTTCAAATACGCTTGGCACCTGAGTTTTGATGCCGATACCCAGCCGTGCGATATCCCACGGGCGTTTACCGGAGATCACCTGATCGCGGTAGCGGCATTCCCCGCGCGTGGGCGTCACCTGGCCGCTGAGCATTTTGAAAAAGGTGCTCTTCCCCGCACCGTTAGGGCCAATCAGACAGCGCAGCTCTCCCTCATGCAGAGTGAAATCCACTGCTTTAACGGCATGCACACCGCCAAAACTGACGCCCATTTTGCGGGTTTCTAACAGGACTGTTGCCGTCATTGTTTCACCTCTGTCACCTGCGTGCGGGATGGGGTTGACGTGGTCAGGCGCTTACGCCGCACCAATCGTTGTAGGGTCGGCAAAATGCCTCCGGGGATCAGCAGCACAAACACCGCCAGAATGACGCCCAATACCAGATTGACGTCCACCGTCTGCTGCGCTCCCAGCCGTGTCACCATCCACTGCAACAGCACACAGCTGATCACCGGACCAATCAACGTGCCGCGCCCTCCAACAATCACCCAAATGATGATCTGTGCCGACTGGCTGATACTAAACACGCCGGGGCTGACAAAGGCACCCCAGTTAACGTAGAGGCATCCCGCTAACCCGGCAATGGCCGCGCCAATGGCAAAGGTGACGAGCTTATGTGCCGGTACGTTGTAGCCGAGCAGCCCTGCGCGCTGTTCATTTTCCCGAATGGCCACCACCGTTTTGCCAAAGCGGCTGAGCAGCACAAACTTCAGTAGTGCATAGCAGAGCGCCAACGCACCGGCCGTCACCATAAAGATCGCCTCCGGTGACAAAATGGCATCTGGCTGGAATGGCATGTTAAGTGTCGGCACTGAAGGAATACCATTGAACCCACCCAGCAGCGCTTCGCCGATATGGTATTCACTGCCCGAGGTGGAGTTCACCCAGTTAAACAGCACCAGGCTCACGGCTAACGTGATCGCACCGAGGTACACATCACTGACGCCGCCGTAGAAGATCACGTAACCAAGCAGCAGCGAGAACAGCGTGGGCAAGAGAATCGCCATCACCACCGCCCAGGTGGAATCACCCCAGTTAATGGCGCAAATGGCGTAGGTATACGCCCCCAGGCCAAAAAATGCCGCCTGACCAAAACAGAGGATGCCGCCGTAACCCCAAATAAAGGCCAGGCTCAGTGACAACAAACCCATCACCAGAAACACTGTGATAGAGAGCAAGGTGTAAAGCTCAATCACGCCAGAGAGCCAAAATGCCAGCAGGATCAGCATCAGCGCACTCAATACGATGCGCACTTTTTCTGAGAACAGTTTCATTACAGCGATCTCCTGAAGAAGCGGCCGGTGATGCCCTGCGGCAGCAGACGCAGCAGTACAATGGCACTTAGCAACAACGCCACCGCGCCAAACACGGGTGTGGAGAGATAGGTGACCAATTGCGAAATGGTGCCGAACAGCGTGGAGGAAGAAAGTGTGCCGGCAATAATGGCACTCCCTCCACCAATCACCGTGATAAAGGCTTTGGCGATAAAGCTGACACCAATCGTCGGGATCACCCCGGTGATCGGTGCCAGCAACGCGCCACCCAACCCCGAAAGTGCCGCGCCAAGGCCAAATGTCAGGCTGTAAATTTTGCCGGGATTACTGCCGAGTGCCGCCGCCATGCGTGCATTTTGCATCGTGGCACGCGCGCATAAACCCAGCGTGGTAAAGCGCAGCAGCAGCCACAATGCCGCCACCAGACACAGCGCAAACACAATCATAAACAGTGAATAGCCGCTGGTACTGTAGCTGCCGACACTGACGCTCGGCAGCGGCGAACTGATACCCAGCGTGGTGTTGCCAAACAGCATAGTGGCAGCGCCAATCAGCGCCAGGCTCAAACCCCAGGTGGCCAGCATGGTGTCGATCATCCGGCCATACAGATGGCGAATAATGACGCGCTCAATCACGATGCCAAAAACCCCGACGCTGAGAGGTGCAATCACCAGCATCGAAATCCAGATCGGCACGCCAAAGTGGTTGGTAGCCATGATTGCGCTATAGCCGCCCAGCATCATAAATTCGCCGTGCGCCATATTGACGATTTTCATCATGCCAAAGACCACCGCCAGGCCCAGGCTCATAATCACCAGTACCGCGATGGCATTCAGCACTTCAATGCCATAAATAATCGACAGATCCATACAGGGCTCCCGTTACAGCTCGATCTGATACTGTTTGGTATCGCGTGGGTTTTTCTTCAGGTCGCACACCATTGCCGTATCAACCGGTGCCTGATTGGTAAAGGTTTCCAGAATTTTCATCTGATGGTTCTCTACCTCGGCAATGTGCACATCCAGCGAGCAGTGATGCGTGGTGGGATCGACCGTTAACTGGCCGCTTGGTGACGTCAATGTGACGCCTGATTCCAGTGCCTCGATCACTTTCATGCGGTCAATATCACCCGCCTTACGCACCCCTTCGGCCCAAATCAACATGCCCTGATACGCGCCCATCGCCAGGTCGCTGATGTACATGTCGCCGTAACGTGCATGGAATTTATCCACGAAGGCTTTATTCTCAGCAGACGGGATCTCTTGCATGTAATTTGCCGCCACCAGAATGCCGTTGCTCTCTTCAGGTGACAGAATGATGTGTTCATTACCACCGCCAAACACCGTGGAAGCGATGGGGATTTTGTTGCTCATACCTGCGGCGTGCCACTGGCGATAAAAGGAGATATGCGCACCACCGACCAGGGCTGACCACACCATGTCAGGTTTAGCGCTCTGGATTTTTGAAATCGCGGCACCAAAATCAGTCACATCCAGCGGGAAGAATTCCACCGTCATCACTTCCCCGCCGTTATCACGTACCGACTTCTTCACCCACGATGAAACAATCTGGCCGTAGTTATAATCCGCTGCCAATACATAGACTTTTTTGCCCCACTTTTTCATCGCATAAGGCACCAGTTTTTCCACGGTCTGCGCAGGTGTGGAGCCGGATGAGAAGTAGTTGCGGTCACACACACCGCCTTCATACTGCGCAGGATAAAAATAGAGCGAACGGAAACGATCCAATACCGGACGAATCACTTCGCGCGATGCGGAAGTAATGCCGCCGTGCACCACCGCCACTTTGTCTTTCAGAGCGGCCTGCTGGGCGTATTGCGCGTAGAGCTGCATGTTGGATTGCGCATCGTAATTGATGATTTGCAGCGGTCGGCCTAATAATCCTCCAGCGGCGTTGATCTCATCCGCGGCCAGATTGATGGCGTTGGACATGGGTTTGCCGTAAATATCCAGTCCGCCCGAGAGGTCAAGAATGCTCGCCACTTTGATAGCGTCTTTGCTGTCAGCGGCTAAGGTGAATGTTGGTGCAACCCCTGCTGCCAGGCCTAATGCCGATACGGCAGATCCCTGAAGAAATGAACGACGACTAATAGCCATAGCACCCTCGCAATGAAGTTTTTGGAATGAATAGAGATGGAGTATTCCGGGAACCGGAAGAAACAGAGATGAGCAGCAGACTGCACTGTCTGCATAAATAGAAATCAAGAGCCACAGCATTGGGGCATGTCATTGAGATTAGCAATAACCGGGCCAGAAATTAAAAATGAATGCCCAGGTTATTTATTTACTGGCTCCATTGGCCGCCAGCGAGTTCAGAACTGGGCTTCATCCGCCAGCCACTTTAAAGCGCACAATCAAATAGCGACATTTTATTTATTCACTGACTTGTTTAATGCACTTAAACACAGCAACAGGCACTCTTTCGGTGCAAATAAAATTCAGTCACTGACGCTGTCCGATAAAACACAGCGGATGGCGGTCTGAACAAAGATGTAATTTACAGATGGATTACCGTTTTAAATCCTGATCGTCCTCACCCCTATCATCTTATTGAGGAGTCACAATGTCGGACCATTCCGTATTACCTTCTGATGCTGCGTTAAAGATCCGTGCTATTCAGTCCCTCTTGTCAGAAAAAGGTTTCCTGAGCCAGGACGTAACTGACACCATCGTGGACTATTTCGAAACCAAAGTCGGCCCACGCAATGGCGCGCAGGTGGTAGCAAAAGCCTGGTGCGATCCCGCGTTCAAAGCACGTTTGCTGGAAAACGGTCGCGATACAGTTAACGAACTGGGCTTTGCCGGGTTTGAAGGGGCCACACTGCATGTGCTGGAAAACACAGATAGCGTGCACAACATTGTGGTTTGCACACTGTGCTCCTGCTACCCATGGCCGGTACTGGGTTTGCCTCCCATCTGGTTTAAATCCACGCCTTATCGCTCGCGCGTAGTCATCGACCCGCGTGGAGTCTTAGCGGAATTTGGTACGGATATCCCCGCCAGCAAAGAGATTCGCGTCTGGGACAGCAACGCAGAAATCCGTTATTTCGTCCTGCCACAGCCGCCTGCTCACAGTGAGGGGCTGGATGAAAACGCCTTAGCCCAATTAGTCACCCGGGATTCAATGATCGGTACACGTATTCTTTAAGCGGAGAGCAGCCATGAATAATATCCACGACTGCGGCGGCATGCAGAATTTAGGCCCCATTGAAATGGAGGCCAACGAACCTAATTTTCACAGCCAGTGGGAAAAAGATATTTTCGCCACCACGCTGATATTTTTCATGAGCGGAAAGATCGTGTTGGATGATTTTCGCTATGAAATCGAAAAAATGCCGGTGACCGAATATTTGCAGTCGAGCTATTACGAGCACTGGTTGTTTGCGATTGAACAGTTAATGTGTAAGACCGGTGTATTTACCGAGCAGGAATTACAACAGCGTCTCACTGAACTCTCTGCCTGAGGACTTATGATGAACACCTATTCACCGCAAGGCTATCTCGATTTAATCACCACGCCACCTAATTATCATCGTCCGGTGGATGTCGCTCCTCAATATCAACCCGGCGACACCATTATTACGCAGAATCTGAATCCGCTCAGTCATACACGTTTGCCTCGCTATGCGCGCGGTAAAAAAGGGGTGATTGTCGCGAACTACGGTGCCTGCGTGTTTCCCGATGCACTGGTCGCGCATCAGCAGGAAAAGCCGCAGTATGTCTATCTGGTGAAATTCAGCGCCGCTGAATTATGGGGAGAGACCAACGATAATTTCAGTGTTCATCTCAGCGTCTGGTCCGACTATATTCAGGGCAAAACTGAGGAGGCGACGCATGGATGAGTTGCATGCCATCATCGCTCAAGTCACAGAAGCCGATCCTGCTTTCGCACAACCGTGGGAAGCCGATGCCTTTGTTATCGCGGTGGCGCTATCACAGCGCGGCTATTTTAGTTGGCCGCAATGGGTGGAACAATTTGCGCAGGAGATTCATCACGCTCCACAACGCAGCGATGAAAGTGCTCACACCGCTTACTATCGGCAATGGCTGAGTTGCCTGGAAAAGATCTTGTCCCAGCATCATCTGATCCCGCGGTCCGAATTATTGAGTCGTGAAGCGCAATGGCGTCAGGCGTTCCTCAACACCCCTCACGGCAGCCCGGTGGATCTCGCCGCCACCAGCTGTCCCCCCGACCATTTACATGACCATGATCATCATCATCACCACCATCATGATCACCACGCAATGCCGCCATCAATCCAGCCGCTGCGGGTCTTCGCCGCCGTTGGATAATCATTTGGGGAGCATCTATGAAAGTGCTGAGTAATAAGCAGAAAGGCATGGCGGTGATAAGCGGCGCGATGCTGTTCAACTTGCTGGTGATCGGCACGGCGTTGGTGACGTTTCAGCATTCACCCGTCGCGCTCAGCGTAGCGCTGTTGGCGTATCTGTTTGGGTTACGCCATGCCGTCGATGCCGACCATATTGCCGCCATCGATAATGCCACGCGCAAGCTGAGCAATGAGGGGAAGAGCCCTTTCACGGCGGGAATGTGGTTTTCGCTGGGGCATGCCTCCGTGGTGCTGATCGCCTGCCTGATATTCGCCTTAACCACTCGACCGCTGCAACAGATGTTTCCGGGCGTCAAGGAAGTCGGCGGTATGATCAGCACGCTGATCTCCGGCGCGTTTCTGTTGTTGCTCGCCTGGGCTAACAGCCGAACGCTGTGGCAATGTTTTCGTCAACGTCAGAGGTTGCTGCGCGGCGATGCAACCCCTGTTCCGCAGGCAAGCCATCACCATGGCGTGTTGACCCGGCTGTGCGCCCCGCTGTTTCGCATGGTGAGCAAAAGCCATCATCTGTTCCTGATTGGATTTCTGTTTGGCATTGGTTTTGATACCGCCACCGAAGTGGCGATTTTCGGCATGTCGGCCAATCATGCTGCGGGCGGCGAAGCGATACTCCACATTATGTTGATGCCGCTATTGTTCACCGCGGGCATGATGCTCATCGATACCACTGATGGCGTCATGATGTTGAAGCTGTATCGCTGGTCGCAGTTCGATCCAATGCGCAGTCTCAATTATACCCTCGCCATTTCGTCGCTTTCGATTGTGGTGGCTTTTGCGATTGGCTGTTACGAAGTGTCAACGGTGTTGCAGCTCAACACGCTGATCTCTCCTGCACTGGACGGCATTATGGAGGCAGTGATCAGCCAGATGGGTTGGGTGCTGATCGTCACTTCGATGGGCGTATGGCTGGTGTTTTTCCAGCGGGCAAAGCGTCGTACGTTATAGAACGGTGGCGGCTTCGTGCCGCCCTGTTGATTGGAACTGATCGAATGAATTCCTACCGATAATGACAGACCTTCCTGTCAAAACATCCCTACTGACACATACTGCTGAGAGTTAAAAATCATTGAAATTAATAATCATTCTCATTATGGTGCGGAGTGATGTGCACCAACAAATCAGATTATTAGGATTTCAATGCCTTATAGATTTTCAGCGATAAACCGTTCCATTGGCCTGCTGTTATTGTTACTTGGCAGTGTCGCCACCAGCGTTGTTGCACGCCCCAATATGACGCCACTCGGCCCCAATATCGCCGACAAGGGCTCCGCTTTTTACCAGTTCTCTCTTCGCGGATTTGATTCGGCGGATGGCCTGCGGCATTACAAGGTTTGGACTGCCGTGCCAGATAAAGCCCCTCCACCTTCGGGCTATCCAGTCATCGCGATGCTGGATGGCAACGCGGTGATGGACAGACTCAGTGACCCGCTGCTGCAAAAACTCTCGTCAGGTAACCCGCCGGTTTTGGTGGTGGTTGGGTATCAAACCACCCTGCCGTTTGATGTCAACGCGCGAACTTTCGATTACACCCCGCCTGATAAAGAACATGGCGATGCAGGATACACCTTCAGCCGCGGTCGCAAGGGCGGCGGAAGCATCGCATTCCGCGAATTGCTTGAGCAGCGTATTTTGCCCGCAGCGGAGAAAGGTTTGCATATCAATCATCAGCAACGTGCGCTGTGGGGACACTCCTACGGCGGGTTATTTGTACTCGACAGCTACCTCTCCTCTCCAGTGTTTACGCGTTATTTCGCTGCCAGCCCATCGATCGGCCAGGGGTACACTTCTTTATTAAGTGAGATGCAGACCCGAAAAACCAGTGATAAGCAGATCACTCTGATGGAAGGTAATGGCGACCGCCGCAGCGATAGCAACACGGCAGAACCTGAAGTGTTGCGCGCAGTACGCATCACTATCGAGGATATGGCAGAGAACGGCGCGGTTGCACGCTATCAACTCTTTCCAGGACTTTCCCACGGACAAATGTTTGGTGCTTCAATGGAAGAGGCGCTGCTGGAAATGCCGCAGATAAAATAACATGACGAAGTGGGCGCAAAACAACGCGCCCACTTCGTGGCTTAATTAAAGAACTTGATATCCGTGGGCGTGGGTATTTTCGCTGCATCGCCCGCCGCTTTCAGCGCACCGCTATTCGCATCGAAATGGAATAGAGAAATATTGTTGGTGAACACGTTTGTGACATAAAGATATTTTCCGCTGGCATCAAATGAGAACGCCCGAGGTTCGATACCATTCGCTTTATAACTGACCGGCTTGCCTAACTGGCCATCTGTCTCAATTTTAAACACCAATAGTTTATTATCTGAGCCACGATTCGCCGCAATCACATATTTACCGTTCGGACTGAGAATAATTCCGCCGCCGCTACGGTATTCAGCACTGTTATTTTCAGTGTTCAGTTTCACAGTAGCGCTGCGATCAAGACGATCATCTTTCACGGTAAACACCGCGATCTCACCGGCCATTTCCGTGGTGACATACGCATGCTTGCCATCCGGTGAGAACACCATATGACGCGGGCCAGATCCGGCGGTAAAGGTTACGTCACGCGCGTTGTCCGCTTCCAGTGGCTCAGACTGAGTGGCGTGATAACGGTAGGCATGGAGTTTGTCACCGCCGAGATCGGCAGCGTACAGATATTTGCCGTCGTGGGTAAAGGTGGTTGAGTGCGCGTGGCCACCATCCTGACGCCCTTTCACCGCGCCCGTGCCCTGATCAAAGGCAAAGTGCTGCACCTGCTCACCCAGTTTACCGTCATGATGAATCGGGAACACCGACACGCCCGCGCCGCCTTTCGCCACCGAATAGTTGGCGACAAACAGGAATTTTCCGTCTGGACTGATGGTGGCATGCGTCGGCTGCTGGCCATGGCTATCCACCACGTTCAGCACCTTCACCTGACCGTTTTTATCAACGGACAGTGCGGTGACGGCCCCAGCGTTTTCTTCGTTGGTGGTATAAGCAAAGCGTCCATCTTTGGATTTTACAATCCATGACGGGCTTTTCATTTTGATCACATCAAGTGGCGTTAAGGTGCCATCAGCATTCACCTTGAGGCGATACAATCCTTCGCTAGAGTGATCCGGTTTTTGCTCTAATGGCGCATCCGGAATTGACGTCCAGGTACCCACTAAAGCGATTTGATGATGTTCCGCGGCATTTGCCATAGCGCTCCCCGCCAGTGAAAAAACAGCTAGCGATAATGCCACGGTTATGTTTGATGCTAAACCGCTGAATGCGGCTTTTTTATTTCTATTCATTTTAGGACCCCACCATAATCGGAATGTTTAACGACTATAGTGGGATTAAATTGAATAGCGCCCGGCCATGGTGACCGGGTTCACAGTATAGCAGAATAGTTTTTAGGAAATCGTGCCTTTAAATTCTGGCTCATCACGATTCAAGGTAAATATCTGCCAGTCAACCTGTTTGGCATGCAAGGTAAATACTGCTGTCGCCAGGGTGTTCTCTTCATCCGGATCGTTCGGCGAGAGGCGATAAATCGGCAGCTCCGCATCATGCTGGTCAGAGAGAATCGCGATAGCTGCATCCCCATCCAGCTGCGTTTGTGTCTCCAGCCATGCCATTAAACGCTGCTGGCGTGAGCCGGAACTGGCCGTAATCACCTGTTCGACGTCATCAAGCTGCGGATGAATCAGATGATTAGCATGGGCAAACACTGCGGTCAGTGGCGTCACCGAGCAACCCGAACCCGTGGCTTCCACGCTAAACAAACGGCTGTCGCCCATCTGTCCCAACGTATGATGGAAAGCCCCTGCGCGCGGTGATGTGGTGAGAATGCTGATGGCCTCATCCAGCGTGGCCGCATTCAACGCGGCGCGAGCCAGAATCTGACGCGGCACGCCTTCAGGACGATGCAGCGCACGAATATTATTCACCGTATTCACCACGCCCCGATCATTAACGGCAATGGTATGACCGCAAATCGAACCCGGATAAGCAAAGCTGGTAAACCCCATCCCGCTATCCGGTCGGATGCTCACGATGGCACAGTCATTTCGTAATTGCGGGAAGCCATCTTCATTGTGCGCGATGGTCAGCACACCATCAGCACGCTGCCCCGCCACGGTAGTGCAGCCATCCGAAGTTGAACGCACTAAGTCACCGCGACAGTTCCAGGCAAACACCTCCTCAATCGGCGCCTGTAAACCTGCGGCCAGCCCTTCCAGCTCTTGCCAGATCAGTGGATAGCGCGTCTCGACCAACGCGCGCAGGGTCAACGTTTGATCGGCGTCTTTCATGCCGGTCACCGTTTGCCAAAGGGCGGTGAGCTTCAGCTTTTGGTGCCACGCCTCACGGCCAAATTCACCCAGTTGCTGACCGATTTCAAAGGCGGAACCACGGATTGCGAGTTTTTTCATGTTGTTATCGTTCACTTCAGTTCAGGAGACGTGCTGCAAGAATTCTTTCAGACGCGGATTGCTGCTGGCCGTCAGCAGCATATCAGGTGGGCCATCTTCGGCAATGGTTCCGCCATCAATAAAGATCAGACGTGAGGCCACCTCACGCGCAAAACCGATTTCATGTGTCACGATTACCATTGTCATGCCTTCATCCGCCAACGAGCGCATCACTTTCAGCACTTCATGACGTAATTCAGGGTCCAGTGCCGAGGTGGGTTCATCAAACAGCATCATCTTCGGCTTGACGGCCAGTGCACGCGCAATCGCCACTCGCTGCTGCTGGCCGCCAGAGAGTTCGGAAGGATAGTGATTGGCGCGCTCACGCAAACCCACACGATCCAACAGTGCCATCGCCTGTTCACGAGCCGCGGATTTGCTCAGCTTGCGCACGCGAATCGGACCAAACATCACGTTTTCCAACGCGGTGAGATGGGGGAAAAGATGGAACTGCTGAAATACCATGCCTGCTTCACGACGGATATCGCACTCATTGGCGTGCGGATCGGTGATGTGCATGCCTGCCACCAACAGCGTACCGGAGGAGATCTCTTCGAGTTTATTGATGCAGCGTAACAGCGTCGACTTACCGGAGCCTGATGGCCCAATAATCACCACCACTTCACCGCTTTCAATCTTTAAATTGATGTCGTGCAGTACCTGAGTGGTGCCGAAGTTTTTCGACACCGCGCTAAATTCAACCATGCTCATAAAATATGAATCCTTTTCTCCAGTTGCTTCAGCAGGAAACTCAGGCACAACGTCACCAGCAGATAAATCATTGCCACTGCTGTCCAGACTTCCAATGCACGGAAGTTACCGGCAATAATCTCCTGGCCCTGGCGAGTTAATTCCGCCACACCAATAACGATAAATAACGAGGTGTCTTTGATGCTGATAATCCACTGATTACCCAACGCGGGGATCATACGGCGTAGCGCCAGCGGCATGATAACGTACCATACGGTACTGCGTTGTGATAATCCCATGGCCAGGCTGGCTTCTTTAAAACCTTTATTAATGGAAAGAATCGCACCACGTGTAATCTCCGCAATATAGGCGCCAGAGTTAATGACAATGGTCACAATCGCAGCCGTGACCGGATCGATACGGATCGGCATGACCATCGGCAGTGCAAAATAAATGAACATCACCTGCACCATAATCGGCGTTCCGCGGATTAACTCAACGAAAATCAGTGAAAGTGTTTTTGATATTCTACCGCCCAATGCACGACAGGTGCCCGCCAGCAAACCAATAATAAAACCACCCAGCAATCCTGATAGCGAAATAATCAGCGTTAACTGTAATCCCTGTAACAGCAGTGGCAGGGACTCCCAAATATATTTACTTTCGAAATTCATCTTTCAACCCGTAAAAGCGAAACGAGGCCGATTCTCACCGGCCTGGCGGGATTATTTTGGCTGCTTAGCAAACCATTTCACGTAGATTTTGTTATAGGTGCCATCCGCGCGCAGTGCCTGCAACGCAGCATTCACTTTTGGCGTTAAGCTGCTGTTCTTCTGCATCGCAAAGCCATAATGCTGTGGCAAAATGCTATCGGTTTCACCGGTGGATTTTACTTTGCCATCGCCTGCCGTTTTTACGTAATAGAGCACGTTAGGTGAGTCATGCACCACGGCGTCGAGGTTGCCGGCTTGCAGATCAAGATAGGCATTATCGATGTTCGGAAATTCGACGTAGTTTGCTTTATATTTGCTTTTCATAAAGCTGGCCGCGGCTGTGCCTTGCTTCAGGCCCACTTTTTTGCCAGATAAATCGCTAAATTTAGTGATGGAATTATCAGAGCTTTTCACCGCCATCAATAAATCGGCGTCATAATATCCTTCACTGAAATCGACAACTTGTTTACGCGCATCGGTAATGGTAATGCCCGCCATCGCCACATCCAGATTACGCGATTGCAAGCCAGGAATTAAACCACCAAAATCCATTGGGCGTAATTCGTAGCTGACGTGCATTTTCTTAGCAATGGCATCCCATAAATCGATATCAAAGCCTACATACTTGTCGCCTTGTTTAAATTCAAACGGTACAAATGCGGTATCCACACCGACGGTTAATTTATCTTGTGCTGCAGCAACAAAACTGGCTGAACAAGCAACCAATGCTAACGTAACTTTTAATTTAGAGAATAATGCAGACATAATAACCCTCAGCGTCAGTGAAATAGTGTGCGATAAATGTCACCCAGCGAAATATTTCGGCGGGAGTAAGAAGATAAATCCATTTGATATTCAGGGCGCATCCGATCACGCCCTGATAAAAACGACGGCTTATGCCGGGATAATAACATCCCGTGTTTCGGGTACCGGCGTCTGTGCGCCGTTCATGATCATCGAGAGGAAACTGTAATAACCATTGATGCCAATTAGATCGACCACACCCTTTTCGCCCCATAAATCGATGGCTTGTTGCCAGGTGGCGTCAGAGACTTTTTGCTGTTGATGCAGCTGCTGACAAAAGTGGTAGATCACCCACTCATCGGCCAGCAAGTCATCGGGCAGGCGATTTTCATTAATGGCCTGTACGGCAGCAGCGGATATGCCCTTTTCACGGGCGATGGGCGCATGAATCGCCCACTCCACCGGCTGCGACCAGTGCCGGGCGGTCATAAGAATCGCCAGTTCCGATAAGCGCTGACCGAGCGCACTCCGGTAACGCAGGTATTCTCCCATGCGCTGCGCGTGCGCCATCAACTCCGGACTGCGCAGTAGAGGTTCAAAGGGTGGAAGCAGCGCACCACGTGGACCGTTAATGATCTCTTCTGCCAGTGGACGTTGCTGCTCGTCCCACTCATGCTCCGCCAGTGGCGGTAAACGATTAATCATAATTTACCGGTCTCTTCGCAAATCACGGTCGCCAGCGTATCCACCACAAAATCGAGCTGGCTCGGCGTAATAATAAACGGTGGAGCAATCAGGATATGATCGCCATACTGCCCGTCAATGGTGCCGCCCATCGGATAGACCATCAGGCCGCGAGCCATGCAGTTGCCTTTGATACCGGCATGCAATTTCAGCGCGGGATCGAACGGGGTTTTACTCTCTTTGTCGCGTACAAGCTCCACACCGGCAAATAAGCCGCGCCCACGCGTGTCACCCACATGGGGTAATCCCCCGAGCACTTTACGCAGTGCATTTTGCAGGTAAGCGCCCTGCTGCTTCACGGCATCCAGCAGGTTATCGCGTTCAATAATTTGCTGCACCGCCAATGCCGCTGAAGCCGCCGTCGCGTGGCAGATGTAAGTATGACCATGCTGGAAAAGACCACTGCCCGACTGTAGTGCTGAAACGATCTTTTCACTGGCCAACACGGCGCCAATTGGCTGATAACCCCCGCCCAACCCTTTGGCGATAGTGACCAAATCCGGCACCACATCATCTTGTTCAAAGGCGTGCAACGTCCCGGTGCGGCCCATACCGCACATCACTTCATCAGCGATATACAGGATGCCGTATTTATCACACAGCGCACGCACGCCTCTCAGATAGCCCGGCGTTGGCGGTGTCGCGCCGGTGGTGGCCCCCACCACCGTTTCAGCACAAAAGCCAATAATGGTTTCAGGGCCTGCATCAATGATCGCCTGTTCCAGTTCATTGATCAGACGCGTGGTGTATTGCTGTTGTGATTCATCAGCACGACGATCGCGATATTCATTACAGGCTGACACGCGAATCACGTCGATCAGTAACGGGGCAAACTGACGACGACGCCACTCATTGCCGCCGACGGCCAGCGCGCCCAGCGTATTGCCGTGATAGCTCTGTTTGCGCGCAATAAATTTGGTGCGTGACGGCTGGCCGATTTCAACGAAATACTGACGTGCTAATTTCAGCGCGGTTTCCACGGCTTCCGAGCCGCCGGACACGAAATAGGCATAGTTGAGATCGCCAGGCGCCGTGCGCGTTAGCTGTTCGGCAAGCTGTTCTACGGTATCGCTAGTGAAGAAGCTGGTGTGAGCGTAAGCCAGTTGGTCAATTTGACGATGCATGGCCGCTAACACATCAGGATGTGCATGGCCTAAGCAGGAAACGGCGGCACCACCGCAGGCATCAAGATACGGCTTTCCTTGTTTATCGAAGATGTACGCCCCTTCGGCGCGTGCGGCTACGGCGGGCGTGCTACGCAAGCTGCGGTGAATAATGTGGCTCATACTGGGTACTGCTCCTGAATACGCGACGGTCATTAAGCGCATCTTGCAGGATTCATTTGGATCACGTCAACGCAATAATGATTCACATGCATTCTATTTTCTTATGACGGATGCAAATGAATCATTTATCAGGATTTACCTGGCACCACATAAGCGCCCGATTCAATCAGATAGCGTTCGGCATTTTCGATTTTATGCACGGCATCACGGCCATGGCGCGCCACCAGCATCGCCAGCAAACATTCGGCCAGCCCCATGCCAGAGACCACTGAGGGGAAGAACGACGGGCTGTCGATAGAGAATAACAGGGTGCAGTCGGCGGCCTGTGCCAGCGGGGAAACCGGTGAATCGGTAATCGCGATAATCTTCGCGCCAGCCTGCTGCGCGGCGTGCAGCACATCCAATGACTCGCGGGAATAAGGCGCAAAGCTGGTCAGCAGCACGCAATCCTGCTCGGTGAGTTCACGGGTAAACACTTCAATATTGCTGGCAAGGCCATCAATCAGTGAGACCTGGCGATTGAAGAGTCGGTAAACATAAAACAGTGACCAGGCGATGGGAAAACTGGCACGAAAACCACAGATGTAAACGTTGTCAGCGGCATCGAGTAAAGCGACAGCCTGCTCCATTTCTGACTGGTTTTCGTTTTGCGTGTAGGCCAGATTGGCCTGATGCGCGTTGAACACCTCATCATACAGCTGCGGCTGGGTGCCTTTCGCAATCAGTTTTTCGGCTTTGGATACGTATGTATCATTACGCAGGCCGATATCATCAATAAAAGCATCTTTCAGTTCGCCCCAGCCTTGATAGCCCAAACGTTGCGCCAGGCGTAACAGGGTTGCGGGTTTGACGCCTGCTTCCACCGCAAATGCGCGCATCGATTGCACCACCAGTTGATTGGCGTTTTGCAGTGCGAATTCGGCGGCGCGCTGCAGTTCCGGTGACAGCTCACTGAACTGACTGACAATTTTATCCCGAAGATTCATAACGTTTGGTCGTTGATGGCAGATGGATGCATATAACCATAATTGCAACGATGAGAAAACCAGGCGCGATGACGATTCCTCATGTGGCTATCTCCCCGGTAGAGCAGCCACGAAGGCGCAATTCTTTCCAATACAGTTGATCCTTGCCGTGGTTTAATCACGCCCACAGAAAAAAATAAGGACAGGCTCGTTGCTATGCTGCAGTTTTCAAATGGCTTTTTGCTGAGTTTATCGCTGTGCCTTGATATTGGATTGGCCAATATCGCCATGATTACCCTCGCGATGCAGCGCGGCTATTTTCACGGCTTTTGGCTGGGAATAGGCACCTGTATTGGCGACCTGATTTATGCGCTGCTGGCGCTGGCAGGCATGGCAGTGGTATTGCAGTTTACCGCGGTACGCTGGGTGTTGTGGATTGGTGGCGGAGTTTTACTGCTGTGGTTCGCGGGTAAAATGCTGATCGCCGCACTGCGTAAAGACGCGCCGTTACCTACCGCAGAGCAACAGCCTTATCGCTCATTGTTGCGCGAGTTTAGTCGAGGCGTCGTGCTGGCGATGTCATCGCCCACCGCGATTTTGTGGTTTGCCAGCGTGGGCGGCGCACTGATTGCTCGTATGGGGCACGGCAGCGTCAAGGCCACCTCCTCTTTCCTCGGCGGATTCTTTATCGCGGGAGTGGTCTGGACTTGTGTGCTGTGCCTGGTAGGCAGCATGGGCGGTAAGCTGCTGGGTCAGCGCCTGTTGAAATACTCTTACCTCGCCTCCGCACTGATCTTCTGTTACTTCGCCGCCTATGTGATGGTGTCAGGCTATCGGGAGTTTGTGCTGGGCTGAGGCAATTTGCTGGGCGTAATGGTGTGGCGTGGTACCCATCACTTTGCGAAAGGCATTAATGAAGTGGCTCTGATCGTAAAAACCGAGTTGCAGCGCGGCTTCCTGCGGATGTATCCGACGACGCAACAGTTCCCGCGCCTGCTGTAGCCGCAGTTGCATATGATATTGCAACGGCGGCAACCCGGTGAGCTGGGTGAAACGACGCACCAGATGATACTTACTTAGCCCGGCACGCTGTGCCAGCGCATCCAGTTGCGGCTTCTCATGCAAGTGCTCACGCAAAAATTGCTTCACCTGCTCAATAATCTGCACGTCTCCCTGCAAGGTACTCTCTTTATCGTCGAGGAGTTCACCACACAGCCACAACAATTGTTGTTCCAGCATTAACTCATCAGCTGCGCGTGCAGCCCGATCGAATGCATGAATCGCCTGGAACAGCCGTTCATCATTAAACACCCCTTCACGCAAAGCTGGCGTAGCGGTGATACCAAACCTTTCCGTTAAGACCGATTGGGGCAAGTGGATGCTGATAAAACTCACCGGATCATTGCTGAACAAAGATGATTGAACCGCGAGGGGATTATAAATCGTCACCTGTCCGGCAAACACGTCAGAGACCTTGCCATCGAGCCAAATCTCTTCACGCCCGCTGAGATTAGCGCAAATCACATATTCGTCATGCAGATGACGCGGAAAGCGGCTGCCAGTGGCGTTAACGCGCGAACATTCAATGCCATTGCGGCTGAACCAATCAGATGAGGAGAGGGACACATGATGCTCTGGTGAATAGGGTGATGCGTTATAACAGCATCGCCAGTTTTGAATTGCAATGCTGCCGGGTTGTTGCGGACTGATTAGCTTTAGTGGCGTTTTAAAGTGTTTGCCGGGAGCGGCGTAGCGACAACGGCTCCCGACAAAGAAGGCAGCGTTTAAATTCCCGCAATCCGTTTCAAATCAGCTTCAGCCCCCGGCGCTACCGCCAGCACCTGAGCGCCTTTCAGCAAACGTTCACCTTCGGTATTAAACGGGTGATACCAACCGCCCGCCTCTTTCACCAGACAATAACCCGCCAGGCAATCCCATGCGTGCATATAGGGTTCGTAGTAGCCCACCACCCGACCCGCCGCCAC
>NZ_JACVUO010000002.1:0-575494 GCF_016625145.1 Pantoea sp. S61 | reverse complement strand
CGCGTAAGGTCGAATGGATTGCGACACGGGCTACAAGGCTGGAAGCTATCTTAAGAGGTATAGTAGCAGACATGCTGCTTGCCGGAGGTCTCAGGGCGTGAAGCGGAAGTTTGAAAGCATGAAGCTGGAAGACGAGAAAGTTGATGATTTTGCGGCTGCGCATGAATACCCAACCGCCCGATCTGCCCTACTTAAAACCGAAACCGCGCTCTTCAAGAGTGGCCCTTAGATTCTGGCGGCCATCCATATAAGCGAGACTGGTCGCTGCGCCCTGGACTGCCTGTTTCCATGTTTTATCTTTCATTCCCAGACCTTCCCGAAATGCATGGAATGCCTCTTCATAACTTCTGACATGAGTGTCAAGATCACAAGCGCTGTAGAGATTGTGATGAGCCACCACGCTTTGCGGCAGGCGCGGACGGATCGCTGCATCGCTGTCGGCTGCAGGCCATCCGACTACCAGGCCGCAAACAACATAGCTGTGGGCCGGTAGCTGAATAAGTTCAGCCAGCTCTTTAGCCTTGTTACGTGTCGCACCAATATAAACCGTACCCAGCCCGATTGACTCTGCTGCTACCGTTGCATTCTGCGAAGCCAGTGCGGCATCAACTGTCGCCATTACAAATGAATCAAGGTAATCATGCACACCCGGGGTAAGGCCGTCTGAGACGGTCATATCGTGATTTCGTGACAGGTCTGCAACCCAGAGAAGTATCGCAGGTGCCTCCTCAATGTATCCATTCGCCAGACCTTTATCTCCCGCAGAGAGCTTTCTGACCTGCGCCCTTAGTGCAGGATCGGTAACGGCCACCATGCTCCATTGCTGAAGATTTGAGGATGTTGAGGCAGACTGAGCGGCCGCTACAAGCGTCTCAAACCAGTATTCCGGCAGGGCTTGCTGTGAAAAATTCCTGACGGAACGGTGGCTGAGCAAACCTTCAATCTGCGAATTCCAGAGAATATTTTCTGGTCGGTCTTTCTCACCGTAACGGGCAGTGATCAGCTGAACCTTGTTTAAATCTTCAGACATTAACTTTTCTCCTGATAATACTGTAATGTTCATTAAAGAATTGAGTAAATAAAAAGGCCGGGTAGCCTTTTAACTAAATGCTCATTATTAACGATTCGATTGCATCACGTTGATATTCAGGCTCATGCACAATCCTGCCGAACACCCGGAAACCGAAATAGGCACACATAAATGCCTTAGCCATGACTTCAGGTTGCCGTTCGGCCTGAAACTCTCCGGCAGCGATTCCGGCGGCGAAAAGCCTGATGAACATTGCCTCAAGCGTTTTAATATAACGGCGGCTCAGCTCTTCAACGGTTTTATCTTTAGCGGCTCTTTCCAGGGGAGAGAATATTGCCATACAGCCGTTGCGCTCAATGTTGCTGAAATCCAGTTCAATACCTTTTTCAAGCAGGCTGCGTAACCTGTCCTTAACGCTACCGGCCTGGCTGAATACAGCCTCGTGAAACTCAATGCTTGAGCTGTGATAACGGCGCAGGGCTTCATGGTAAAGATTTTCTTTATTACCAAAAGCCGCATACAGACTTCCACGGCCCAGCCCGGTGCTCTCAACGAGTTCCTGAGCTGATGTCGCTTCAAAGCCGTTTCGCCAGAACGCATCCATTGCCGCCTGAATCACCAACTGATCATCAAATTCTCTCGGTCTGCCTGCCATCAGGTTCTCCCGTAGTAAAGACGGTAGTCACCTTATCAATTATGGAATGATTGGTCAAGAATTGCAGTAGCCTCATTTATTTCTTTGATGTTTTCTGGACGATGCCTGTAAACGTCCGCTGTTGGCACTGAGCGGACTGTTAAGCATGGTAAATCACACATGCACCCTGTGGTGGGAGGTGCTCATACCATTACCTCTAAGCTGGACGACAGCGTGCAAAGCTCGACTTTGTGCGCTGTCGTCAGCAGGCAAGCCGCAGTAGCGGCGCGGCAGAATCACATCCAATTATGAAAAGGTAGTCTATTTGAATGACTGCTTTGATCGATAAGCCGAAGTTGCAAAAAAACTTGCAAATCATGTCTGTAATAGCAAGCTCATGAGCGAATTACTTCATAGTTGACTCATTAAAGAAAACACACTCCAGTACTTTTTCCTTTCTTTTCAGTTGGTTGCTGTATAAATAATAATGACTTTTAACTTTAACAAATCTTTAATGATTGTTTTGTTGTAAATCGCTCAAATCGCTCATAATATTCATCCGCGCCAAACAAGCTCCACCGTAAAATGGAGGCTTATTAGGTTGACCATGATAGATTTCGCTCATATTCTCACGAAAAATCATGAGAAACAGGATGCGACCTGAATGAATACAGCGGAAAGACGACAGCAGACGATTATCGAGCTGCTCGGAAAACAGAGCTTTGTTGACCTGCACTTCCTGACAGAAGAACTTCATGTTTCTGTCGCAACAGTTCGCAGAGATTTGGACGAGCTGGAACATGCTGGAAAGATACGAAGAACTCATGGTGGTGCTGTTGCTGTTAACCAGGTTGCGCAGGATGTGAGTTTTAAAACCCGAGCTGTGTCGTATCTACCGCAAAAAAGAGCAATCGCAAAACAGGCAATTGCGAGAATAGCCACCGGTGATGCAGTACTGCTGGATGCCGGAACTACAACGCTTGAAATCGCAAAACTGCTTGCAGGCAGAAGTGATCTTACCGTCATTTCGCATGGCGCAGATGTTATAAATGAACTGACACAGACCCTGGGCCGTAGCTTCTATTCTGTGGGTGGGGAGTATTCTGAACCAGACCGTTCTTTCAGAGGGCCACTGGCAGAAATGATGATCCGTCAGTTTAATGTAGATAAGCTTTTTCTGAACGCCAGTTCATTTGATTTTGAACGAGGAATGATTTTTAACTCTGATCCGACAAATGCGAGCATTCAGCGGACAATGATAGAAGTTGCAACTTACGTAATAGTTGTGGCAGATCACTCAAAATTTATGAAGTCGAATTTATCTACATCCGTAAGAATTGATGATGTCGATATAATACTCACGGATTCTGGAGCTAAAGAGATTATAAAAAACATTCCAGACAAATATAAAAGAAAGTTTGTTTTCTCCGATTGATTCTTTTTAATGTGCGCGCCTGGTGATTTTAATGGCTACTTGGCGCGCCCATGTAAATTCTAATATGATTTAAATTTCTGAGCTTCATGCAATATCTGCATGGCTCTCGTTCGGCTGTTTTATTTTTAATTTAACTGGGGTGTGTAATGATTTATCCAAAGCATGGGTTGGGTCTGCTTATTGCCGGTCTACTGGTTTCCTCGCAAGGTATGGCAGCGGAAGTATTTAATAAAGATGGCAATAAACTTGACCTTACAGGTAAGGTTGATGCCAGACACGTTATTTCAGATAACTCTTCTGAGAATGGTGATAACGCATTCGTGCGTTTTGGTTTTAAAGGGCAGACGCAGATTAGCAATGATCTTACCGGTTTTGGCCGATGGGAATCTCAGGTTGCAGCAAACAAAACCGAAGGCGGGTCCGATGCACAAAACGGAACTGTTACCCGATTTGGATTTGCAGGTATCAAATCAGCCTCGCTTGGCTCGATAGATTATGGTCGCAATGTTGGCGTATTGTACGACGCTATCGGTTATACCGACTTTGCGCCGATTTACGGTTCATCAACTTACAGCCAGGATAACTTCATGTCGAAGCGTTCCACCGGCTTGTTTACCTATCGCTCACCGGATTTAGCAGGCTTCAAGTTGACTCTGCAGTATCAGGGGAAAAATGACCGCACGCAGGCAACCAAGTCGAACGGCGACGGATTCGGCACTGCGCTGACTTATGCCCTGTCAGACAAAATTTCTCTGGCAGGCGCTTACACAAAGTCTAAGCGTACTTTGCTACAGCAGCAGGATGGTCAGGGAGATGACGCCACAGCCTGGGCTACGGCAGTTAAGTACGATAATAACCAGGTCTATTTAGCGGCAATGTATAGCCAGTCAAAAGACATGAATCCTTATGGTCAAAGCCAGATAGCAGATAAAACACGTACAGTTGAAATTATCGCTCAGTATCAGTTCCTGAATGGTCTTCGCCCATCGGTAGGGTTTGTAAGTCAGTGGGGAGATAATCTTCAGCGCTATGACGAATTCTCTGGCGGCGACCAGACAATTCAAAAGTATATTGCACTTGGCAGTTACTATTACTTTAATAAAAACATGCTCGCTTATGTTGACTATAAATTAAATCTCCTCAAGGATAATACGTTCACTAAAGAGACCGGAGTTAGCACAAAAGATAGTTTAGGCATGGGGCTTGTTTATCAATTCTGATTACTTCTAGCATGTAGCATCAAGTAAAGATCAATCCTTTTATCGCTCAATGTTTGCGAGGCCGGCCTTCGCCGGTCTTTTTTATTTTATCTTTTTTAAAGTTTTTATTTTTAATAAAAGTGTCATATTTATTTATGATAATTGACCTTCCTGAAATTATAGGTTTTATAAAAATGAATTCCCTGAATAAAAAAAGCTTTAATCTCTCACTTATCGCAGTCGTATCATCATTTTTAATTTCCGGGTGTAGCCAAAGTAGCGTTGATTCCAATCATTCAGGGAACGAATGGTCACTACCTACAAACGAGGTTCCGCTTGGGCAACCCGGACTAAAACAAACGGTTCGCAGTGAGCTTGTTTCACAGGGCGTAACGTTTTATCAGATCAAGCGCGGTGAAGCAGGAGAGCGAGATTTCTGGACGGTAAATATTGGTTTCTATACCTCTGCTCAGTCTGCATCAACGGACGTTGCTGCACTTAAGTCTGCAGGCTTCACATCCCGTCTTGATCCATCGGCTGGCAAAAACAGCCGTGGTGAAGTGCTTGGTTACTTCCTTTCAGTAGGTAAATTCTCTTCCAAGGAGTCTGCTGATAATGAGGCAAAGGTAATTGAATCAAAAACTCGCGGCAAACTAAAACCGAAAACACGCAATACAGCTTTAGCTGGCGATGTTACAACCGGTCCCTGGATTATTAACGTTTTAGCGATTAAACCCGGACAGACAAGTACCAAGCTGGTTTATGCGCTGCCTGGTGGAGATGACTTGGGTGGAGACGGTGAAACCGTATCAGCCGCAGCTAACCGTCTCGGTGCAGTTGCAGGCATTAACGCCGGATTTTTCTCCAATATCAATCCCTTCAAAACACCACTGCCTCCTCGTTCACCTGTCGGACTGACAGTTTCTCATGGGCAGGTAGTCGGGACTGCTGCAGGTGGCCGACCGGCAGTAATGATTTCCGGCCCGGAAAAGCATCAACAGGTAGAAATCTTACCGGCTTTGACATCAGAAATTACGCTTTCCGACAGCCTCAGCAACAAGGTCAAAGTAAGCAGTATTAACCGTCCAATCCTTGGAACTGTTATCAATTGTGGTACTCCTGCCGAAGCGCCATTCAGCAAACCTGCCCACGATTATGTGTGCACCAATTTTAACGATCTGGTCGTTTATGACGCGTTATATCTTCATGGTAAATCGTCAAATACATTGATTAATAAGGATTATAAGGGCGAGTCATATGAACTTGTTGTTAACGCTACCGGCGTGGTGCTGGATGGGCACGAGAAACCGGGAGCCGCAGCGCCAACCGGCGGCTACGTTGTTCAGGGATTGGGCAACAGCGCGGCCTGGCTTAAGCGACACTCGAAACCAGGTACAAAACTGACGCTTCAGAGTCATGTCTATTCACAGGGTAAAGAGATCAAACTCACCCCTGAAACTTCAATTGTTGAATCCGGCCCATCGCTTTCCGTCGCAAATTTGCTTCCTAATGCCTGGAAAGAAGGCTTCTCAACAAAGCTCAATGGCACAGATGAAGGTGACTCAGCGGGCACAGCAAACGACAGTTGGTATCAGGGATGGGTTGTGGGTCGCAATGGTCGTACCGCCATTGGCGTAACTGCAGACAAGACAGTTCTTCTGGTCGAAATACCTGGCCGACAGCCTACGGTCAGCCTGGGCACAAGCATACCGGAAACCGCTGCTGTAATGTCCTGGCTTGGCGCGAAAACAGCCATGAATCTTGATGGCGGTGGCTCAAGCAACATGGTTGTAAAAGGGCAGAGTGTTGGGTATCCGTCAGATGCTAGCGGTGAACGTGGCGTTGCTGGGACTCTGATGCTTGTGCCGCAGAAACCCTAATTCTCACCACTCATCTCCCGCTAATTAGCGGGAGATGAGTGGGCTAATCGTTAAATCAATACCTCTATCTGAGGGCTGTTTGTACCCTCTTTGTATTAATTCAGGATAAAACATGAAATTCAGACTTACAGTTATTTGCGCTTCTCTGCTAATCGCACAACAGGTTCACGCAACTACGGTTGCGGAAGCTGGTCAGATTGCAACCATGACGACTCCTGCATCATCCAGTGCAACATTTAACGCTCTTGAGGCGGATGTGGTTAAGGCTGAGCGCCACTTTTTGCAGGGTGATGCTGCCAGTCTGACTCGTGATCAGATCAAGCATGTAAAGCAGACGTATCAGGCCGATAGCGCATGGCTCAAGGCCAGTGGTTATGACTTCAAGGTCAAAGATAATCAACAGGCCGGAATCGCTCTGCTTTCAAGCTTCCGTGAGCTGCCAGATAACGTTATTAAAGCAAACCTCGCCACAGTGACCCAAATCAACCGCGATGCTACAGCAGGTGAACGTCATCAGGCTCTGGCCGATGCTGAGAACCAGAACCTGCTTTATTGGGCTGCTGATGCACTCGGACCACGTTTAGGGAAAGCATTCTTAACTGCATATGACAAAGGTGAGTTAGGTAAGGCCGCTGCACTGATCAAGGCGTCAGAGGTTAGCACCGGCGCAGCTAAAGACCACTTTAATAACCCACGTCCTTTCCTTATTGATGGCAACACTATCCATCTGGTGCCTGACGACGTAATAGTGAAAGACGGTAAGCCATATAGCTCAGGGGCTGGTTCTTTCCCAAGCGGCCATACTAACACTGGCGTCACTAACGCATTGCTGCTTGCTGAAATGCTTCCAGAACGTTTCGAGGCGCTGGTGACTCGCGGAGCACGTTACGGTTTCTCACGTATCGTTCTTGGCGTGCATTATCCATTAGATATCATGGGTTCACGCATGGTTGCGCAACGTAATGTTGCTCATTACCTCAACGACCCTAAATATCGTGCATTGTTTAACGAAGCTCGTGACCAGATGCGTACCGCTCTTGAAAAAGAATGTGGTACATCGCTGGCTGAGTGTGCAAAGTCTGCTGGGAAAGATGATAAGTATCTCTCGCCTGAGATGAAGACCTTCTACAACTTTACAATGACATACAACCTGCCAAAGCTTAAAGAAAGTTCCCAAAAGGTAGCAGTTCAAGATGGCGCTGAAGTTTTACTGGAAACTGCATTGCCTCATCTTAGCGCGCATCAGCGTCGCGAATTGCTGGCTAAAAGCCTCATTCCGTCAGGATATCCTCTCTCGGGTGATAATGCTGAACAGTCTTTCTGGCAGCGTGTAGACCTGGTTTCTGCCTTTGAAATGGGAAAATATAAATAAGGCAGTAATTCGATTATCGTAAATTTGTAAAAGGTAAGCCGACCAGAGTGTCGGCTTTTTAATTTCCATAAGGGCTCCTGAAATATAGGGTGTGGGATATTTATGTGGATTTAGTAACCCGGTTAAATATTTAGCTAACGATTTATACTGTGGTATGGGCGACCGCTTTTGGCATAAAGCGGACTGCCACTTAGGGAAATATCGCCTGTTCCCGGAACTAGGAGGTGCTCATACCATTATCTTTAAATCAGGGCTGGACGGAGGCGCGCAAAACGTGTTTTGCGCGCCTGCCGTCAGCAGACAAGCCATGAAACAACCGTTACTGGCGCGTCAGTTTTTTTGAGGGTGTGCTAAAGCGATGTGTACCTGCTCCCTGACCAGAACTAGGAAATCATGGGGGGTGATGCCCCACAGCAACGGATCGAAATACACGCCATATCTTTTACTGAAGGCCACATTCAGCGTATCCCCCAGAGCCAGAAAATCGTCAATGTCTTCGAGAAGCGCCATCTGCATCGCCTTTCCCGACTGCCGGTTATAGGCGTCAATTTTGGGCTGGAATGCCTCACTGTCATCAATCAGGTCGTAATCATGTCCGAAATAATTACAGACCAGATTATCGAGCTCCAGTGATTTATCACGCTGTTTCATCATTCACTCCAGGGGCATCGACGTCAGTATAAAATAAGGCTTACCGTTGTACTCAGTAAGCTCCAGCCACACCTCAACACGGTAACAGTTTCTGACTTCTGAGCTTCCTCTTTTCATCACAATCCCGGTAGGCTGTGTGAATTGCATGGATATCTTCTTCCGCCATGGGGTGCCTTTGGGCTGAAATTTGACGAACATTTCTATCTCATTTTTATGGGCTCTCAGCACTTTTGTCGTGAGAATTTCAGCCTCGTCAAGGTTTCTGAATGAGCTGGTCGCAGGCAGCATCGGCCTTCGCTGAAGTCTGGCAGCAAGCTCTTCAGGTGTTTTACCGATATGCCTTTCGATAGTATGCCCGCCCGGGTGCTGACCGGTAACTGATTCATGTTCCGCCAGTTTTATTCTCCCTGATCTGACGGCAACGACACGTACAGCTCCCACTGCCACGGAGAAACCAACCGGAATGGCAAGATCCACTGTCATGCCAACTTTTAACGCCGTATCGCGATCGGCTCCCAGCGATTCTGCCAGCAGAACCGCTGAGTTGTAGGTGTCTGTATTTATCTGTCTGCCGCTCCATATCTGGCGAAATGAAGCCTGGACGGTATCAAGACTGTGCGTGCCGACAACAACACACCCTGCTTTGGTTAACATTGTGGGCTCCGGAACCACGCACATCACACCGGCACCGAACATTTCCACCACGCCGCCTGCCAGACCCAGTCCGCCCCATAAACGGTTGCTGAGCGTTTCGCCTTCGCTGATACTTTTTTCTGAAAGTGTGGCTGCCAGCTGCACCGGCGACAGGGCTATTCTGAGACCATTCGTTTCACTCATGCTCCTGCACTCCCTTATCAGACGTCTGAATTATAAACAGCATAATACAGCTTATCCCCGGATAACTTGCTGTGTCACATCGGGTCTGCTTTTATTACGTCTAGAGCTGAATGAATAAAAGGGGAAACAGAGTATGGCTGAAGAGGTAAAGAGAGGCCTGACCTACGACATGGCATTACGGGAAGGCTTCGAACCTAAAGAATATGACTGGAAAAATATACCCGAGGGAACATGGCAGGCCCGGCTGGATTTCAAAATATGGTCCAATAAATCCACGGCCGGCCATCTTGTCTGTTATATGACGTCTCTTGATAATTCGCAGCGTTACAGGCTGTCAGCGTTCCGCCAGGGGGATGGAACGAGACGTTATACCCCTAAAGACGGCGGGATCGATTTTTCAGAAAAAGGCCTTGAAGGACATATCTTTCTGGTCACAACCGTGACGACATCAAAAGGGGGAAGCACCTGGGTCGCTGCCGAATATGATGAATAAATCCGACCCGGGCCGCCTTATCGATTAATTTTAAAAAACCTGTTTAGGGTTTATCGCTGACCCGTCCTTTCTCCTTCCGCATCCTGTCCGCACCCCTTAATCCTTCTGGAGGTGCGTATGAACTCAAATCGTCCGGCTATGCGGCACAACCGTCGTGTCCCGGGCATCACCGTCCTGGTATTGCTGACCTGTCTGGCATCAGCTGCTGCACAGGCATCCGAGAAAGACGAGCTTGCGTCTGTTCAGCGTCAGCTGGACCAGGTGCAGGCGTCGCTTGAGCGGGCCCGCGTGGCGGCAGCACAGGCTGACCCGGCTGACCGTGGCCGCTTTTTCTTTGATTACCGTCAGGCCACATCCGATCTCAACACCATCCGCAGCGGTATCGACCGCTATCTGGAGCCCTCCCGCGCGCAACCGCGTGACCCGTCTTTTGTGGCCGGTAATTACCGGCGGGAGCGGCCCTGATGCCCATGACACCCGAGCAAACCAACGCGTTTAAGGCCGGCTCCGGCAGCCTTGACCTGAGCATTCTTAATCTGCTCAGCATCGGGGCACTGATAGCGTTTCTTTTTCTGTGGGCCGCGTGGGGGCTGTCGGATGTCTGGACCGGCTGGAGTAACACCAAAGTGCGGGATGCGGCGCTGGGGCGCTTTGTTATCCGCGTCGTGCTGCTGTTGCTCGCGTGTATCTGGATGTTCGCCAGTTAACGCATTCAAATCATTTCAGGAGATACATTTCATGCACCAATCTGAGTCTGTTGTTGCCCGCCTGCGCCGTCTTGGCCGCCGTGCGCTGACCCGCGCCGGTACGCTGGCTATTCTGGGCTGGCTCACCTGCAAACCGGCCTTTGCTGATTTACCGCAGGTTGAACCCCCCACCTCGGGCGGCGGAAGCGGCCTGTCCGGACAAATCAAGGGTTACATTCAGGATGGCCTTGTCATCGGCGGGCTGGTCGTGGCGGCGGTTGCCTTTATCAACGTCGCCATTGCCGCCCTGCACACGTTTACCGAAGTCCGTAACGAGCGGGCCACCTGGACCAAATTTGGCTCCATTATCGTGGTGGGTGTGGTGCTGCTGATTACCGTTATCTGGCTGGTCGGCAAGTCTGCCGACATTCTGCTGTAGGAGTCCACGACGATGCAGACCATTCGTTTTCTCCCTGACCGTCTCAACAGTGAACCCGTGGTGTTTCGCGGGTTTACCACCCATGAGATGGGGCTGGCAGCCCTTGCCGGCGCGGGAGTGGGTCTGCTCCTGTCACTGCCGTTTATCCCGCTGGCCGGCTGGGTTGTTGTTCCCACCGGCCTGCTGGTCATGCCGCTGCTGCTGATCTGGTCTGGCGGCCGCTGGATGGCCAGGCTCAAGCGCGGTAAGCCCGAGAACTGGCTCTGGCAGCGACTGGAGACCAAAAAGCGCCGGCTGGGAATGGGTAATCCGAAACTGATTGTGGATGCCCGGGGCTGGTCAGTGAAACGTAACAGGAGAGCCTCATGAGCCGTTTTCGCCATGCGGTAAAAGACCGCGACCAGCATATTCAGACGCTGCGCATCGCCTGCGCCGTGCTCGCCTTTTTCCTTTTATTCACCTGTGCCGGCTGGATGCTGGCACCCAGCAAGCTGACCGTGCATAACCCACCGGATTTACGCTCCGGCAGCACGCGACCCTGGTGGGAGGTGCCACCCCCGACCGTTTACTCTTTCGCCTTCTATATCTTCCAGCAACTGAATGCCTGGCCGAAAAATGGCGAGGTGGACTATTCCGCCAAAATCAATGCGCTGTCGCCGTATCTGACGCCGTCCTGTCAGGATTTCCTGAAAGCGGACGCGAAGAAACGCGGTGACGCCGGCGAACTCACCGACCGCGTGCGCGTGGTGTATGAACTGCCCGGCCGCGGTTACCAGTCACAGAGTGTGACCGTACAGGATCGCGATCACTGGATTGCCCGCCTGGACGTGGTGGCCGACGAATATTTTCACGCCGAGCCGGTCAAACGCGCCCTGGTGCGTTATCCCATGAAAGTGGTGCGCTGGGAAGGGGATGCGGAGCGCAACCCGTTCGGTCTGGCGCTGGACTGTTATGCCGGTGTGCCCCAGCGTCTGGAAGCGGCACCGCCTGCACCCAAACCGGAGAAGTCAGGAGTGTTTCAGTGATGAGTAAAAATCCCCACGCCCGCGCCGGGCTGATGGCGCTGTCCCTCGCCCTGCTGCCCCTGGCGATACTGGTATCACGTCCTGTCGGCGCAGATGAGCTGATGAAATGGGAGCGTATTCCGCTGCAGATCCCCCTGAAGGTGGGGCAGGAGCGGGTGGTCTTTGTGGACAAAAACGTTCGCGTGGGTTTTCCGCCGGCGCTTAACGGCAAACTCCGGGTGCAGAGCACCGGCGGGGCCGTCTACCTGAAAGCCGACAGCGCCTTCCCGCAGACGCGGGTGCAGCTGCAGGATGTGGAAAGCGGCGAGGTTCTGCTGTTTGATATCGCCGCCGGTGAAAAAGGGCCGACCGAACCGGTCCGGCTGGTCTACAGCGGTGATGTCAGCACGCTGAGCCAGGCGTCTGATGCGGCCGGTCAGTCAGGTGGTGCAGACCGGGCTGCTTCCGGAGAAGGCTCACCGGCCCCGACCGGCAGCGATGACGGCACGCAGGCCAGGCGTAAAAAAATCCGCTACAGCGCCCCCATTCCGGTGCTGCTGACCCGCTATGCCGCCCAGAGCCTTTATGGGCCGGCCCGTACGGTCGAGGCGGTGCCCGGTATTCACCCGGTCAACCCGCATCTGCCCCGACGTGTCAGCACGCTGTATCCCTCTGAACCGGTGACGGTCACGCCGCTGGCGGCATGGGGGGTGGCGAACCGCAGCGTGGTGGCCCTCAGGCTCACCAACACCGGCGGCCGTAAGGTCGTTCTGGATCCGCGTGCGCTGCAGGGACAGTTTGTGTCCGCCACCTTCCAGCACCGCTGGGTCGGTCCTGCCGGCACGCCGGAAGACACCACCACGGTGTATGTGGTGACCGCCGGACGTCCGGAGAGCGCATTTATTGCTGAACCGTCTGCGCTGCGCAAAGCGGCCCGTGCCGTAAAACAGGAGGCCCGCCATGCAGATTAAATCCAATGCCCTGGTGAAGATTATCGTGCCGGCCGTGGTGATTGCCGGGCTGGCCGTGGGGCTCAAAAGCTGCAAAAACGAACCGGCAGAGCAACCGCAGGCAAAACAAAGCGGCGGTGCCCTGCAAAACCTCTCGCCGGATGAGCTGAAGGCGCTGGGCGTGGAAGGTGACACCCCGGAGGACACGCTGCGCACGCTCATCGGGCGGCTGAACGATGTACGCGACCGTCAGAAAACGCTGGATAAACAGAATGCTGAGTTAGTAAAGGAGAACGAGCGCCTGCGCAAGCGCAACCAGGACGTGTCAGGGCAGGTGAATGAGGCCGTGAACGGTCTGCGCGAGCAGTACGACAAACGCCAGGCACAGCTGCAGGATGAGCAGCTCAGCCTGACGGCGAAGATCCAGAGTCTGACCGACAAGCTGCAACACCCCGGTACTGAGAAAAAGGCGGCAGACAGCGATATCCCGCTGGGGCTGGGGCTGGACGGTATGGGCAGCAGCACCGGCGGGACCGCGTCTCAGGGCAGTGACGGCATGATGTGGGTCACGCCGACGGACCAGAAAGAGACGGATCCGCGTGATGCGGCCAGCGGCAAGGCTTCACCTCAGTTCCCGACCTCGTTTCTGGGTGACAATGAACTGACCCGCCAGAAAGCAGCCTATGAGCAGAAAGTGAAGGGGCACACGAATGAGAAAGGGGCGGAAGAGAGCGCCGAGCCGGTGTACACCCTGCCGGAAAACTCAACGCTGGTCGGCAGCCGCGCCATGACGGCGCTGCTGGGGCGTGTACCGATCAACGGGACCGTGACCGATCCTTACCCGTTCAAGGTGCTTATCGGTAAGGATAACCTGACGGCAAACGGTATCGAGCTGCCGGACGTTGAAGGGGCCATCGTTTCCGGGACGGCCAGCGGTGACTGGACGCTGTCCTGCGTGCGCGGCCAGGTGACCAGCGTCACGTTTGTCTTTTCCGACGGTACGGTGCGCACCCTCCCGAAACCTGAGGCCGTTAACAGCGGCGGGCAGAACAACAACAGTCAGGCCAAACAGGATACCGGCACCGGTGGCGGTATCGGCTGGATTTCGGATGAAAACGGGATCCCATGTATCGGGGGCGAACGTAAGTCCAACGCCTCCACCTATCTGCCGACCATCTTTGGCCTGTCAGCGGCCGGTGCGGCGGGGGATGCCCTGAGTCAGGGCCAGTACACCACGCAGAACAACGTTAACGGGATTTCCTCCACTATGACCGGCGACGCCGGACAGGCGGCGCTGGGCAAGGCCATTTCCGGCGGCATGTCGGAGACCACGGACTGGATCAAGCAGCGGTACGGGATGACGTTTGATGCCATTTATGTGCCGCCGGGGGCCCGTCTCGCGGTGCATATCACCCGTCAGCTGGCCATCGATTATGAAGATAAGGGCCGCAGGGTGCGCTACGACTTCACCCTGCCGGGTGGCGTCAGCGACAGCGGCGGACTGGACTGAGTGACGGCCATGACGGGACACATGACGCTCTTGCCAATGTCAGCCGTGTGCCGGACGTTCAGCGATGGCACGGGCTGGCACATTGACGTGCGGCCCTCGCCGTCGGCCGTCCTGCAACTGCGTCCGGTGGCGCTGCTGTCTGCCCGTCTACCCTCACTGCGCTGGCAGCGGGGCCGGCTTTTACTGGATACCGGCCGTTTTTCCCTGCCGCTCAGTGCCTGCGACTGTGCCGTGTCGTGGTACAGCCCGAAACTTTCGCGCCGGCTTCACTGCCCTTATATGTCCCTGCAGGAGCTGGCGCACCTGCTGAATGTCAGTGCATTTGTTTTTATCTGTAGCGGCTATGAACCTGCCGCCTCACAAAGGAGATACCGGTAATGTACAGAACGGTTTTCATTCTGGCTCTGGCCTGTTCAGTGCTCAGCGGCTGCTCAACCTCCAAGGAGGAAATGCTGCCGGCGGGCGATAACACCATGCTTGAACTGTGGAACGGCGCGGACGGTGGCGGCAGTACCGCCCGCCAGTCAGCAGAGGCCCGGGACACGCTGCGCCGTCCGCTGACAGGCAGCGAAACGCAGGCGGACGCGCAGGCCGACCGCAGCTACAGCCGGACTCAGGAGAGTGAAATTTCGCAGCAGTTTCCCCGGCTGCCCAACCCTGACATGGTGATGTACCTGTATCCCCATCTGGCCGACGGTAACACGCCGGTGCCGGGGTACAGCACCGTGTTTCCGTTCTACAGCCAGACGCAGTATGCCATGCCTGGCGAGCGCACGGAGGCCCTGTAATGTTTTCACTGTTTTCGCGCACCCTCTCGCCTGCCCGGCCGTCGCCGGTTGATGACGCTCAGTCCAGTCAGGCCGATGAGAGCCTGAACACGGGCGTGAAGGGCCGTCAGCCCCTGACGCGTCCCGGGAAAATGTCCCACCAGGATGAGGCAAAAATTTATCATGCAAATCCCTCGATCATTGACTTCCTTCCGTGGGCGGAGTTTCTCGATGAAGAGCAGTGTCTCCTGCTCGATGACGGCGTGTCGGTGGGGGCGGTCTATGATGTGACGCCGGTGGCCACCGAAGGGCGGACGGAAGACCGTCTGGAGCAGATCCGTGACTCGGTGGAGGATGCGCTTCAGGACAGCTTTGATGAACATGACGTGAATCCCTGGGTGGTGCAGTTCTTCTGCCAGGACGAGGACGACACTGACGCGTACCTCGACAGGCTGCGCGGGTATGTCAGACCGCATGCGCAGCGCACGGCATTTACCGACGCCTGGCTGGGTGAGATGGAGCGTCATATCCGCAGTATCTCCCGGCCCGAGGGACTTTTCACCGATTCGCTGATTACCGGCCAGCCCTGGCGCGGGCAGCAGCGCCGCACCCGGATGGTGATTTATCGCTGGCTGGGGAAAAACCGGGATCCGATGCCGCCGGTGGCGATGCTCAACCAGGTGTGCGACCGGGTCGTGAATGCCCTGGGCGGAGCGGGGATCCGCTGCACCCGGCAGAACGGCCTGCAGGTGCATGGCTGGCTGCTGCGGCTGTTCAATCCGTCACCGGACTGGGTGGAGAAGACCACCCTTTATCGTCAGGCGGCCTACGCAGATCCGCGTGAGACGCCCGAAGGCACCGTGCCGGTGAGCAATGATTTTGCCGAAACCCTGTGGTTCACGCCGCCGGTCTCCGACCCGGAAAACGGCGTGTGGTGGATTGACAACAAGCCGCACTGCGCGGTGTCGGTGGAAAAACTGCGTACACCGCCGGAGCCGGGCACGCTGACCGGGGAGAAAAGCCGGGGTGAAAAGAAAATTAATGCCCTGATGGATATGTTTCCGGAAGGGACGCTGGTGTGCATGACGGTGGTGGTCCAGCCCCAGGACCGGCTTGAAGAGCAGTTTAACCGGCTGTCGAAAAATGCGGTCGGGGAAAATACCGAATCGGGTCGCGTCCGCCAGGATGTGAAGACGGTCAAGGAGTACCTGGGCAACCGGCACAAGCTGTACCGGGCGGGGATCACTTTCCTGCTGCGCGGTGATGACATGACCAGCCTGAAGCGTAAACGGCTGGCGCTGTCGACCGTGCTGCTCGGGGCCGGCCTGCAGCCGGTCCGCCCGGAGTTCGAAGAGGGGCCGCTGAACAGCTGGCTGCGGGCGCTGCCGATGTGCTTTAACCCGGACAGTGACAAAAAACACTGGTACACCCGTCTGACCTGGGTTCAGCACCTAGCCGGTCTCCTGCCGGTGACCGGGCGGGAAACCGGCACGGGGCACCCTGGCTTCAGCTTTTTCAACCGCGGCGGGGATATCCTGACCTTCGATCCGCTCAACAAGCATGACCGCACCCAGAATGCGCATCTGCTGCTGTTCGGCCCGACCGGGGCGGGCAAGTCGGCCACGCTGTGTGCCGCGCTCTCCCAGCTGATGGCCGTCCACCGTCCGCGTCTGTTTATTGCGGAGGCCGGGAACTCGTTCGGCCTGCTGGCCGACTTCTTTGACAGCCTCGGGCTGACGGTGAACAAAATCAGCGTCAGACCCGGGAGCGGTGTCAGCCTGCCGCCGTTTGCAGACGCCCATAAACTGGTGGAAGAAGGCCTGGCCGCCCAGGCCGTGGATGAGAGCGACCTGCCGGATGGCCACCCAGAACCTTAAGGATTATCCGGACATTGCCGAGAAAATGCTGAACATGGCGGAATGGTGGATTTGCCTGACCATGCCCCCGGAGGAGGTGAAAGATATCAGCCGTTTCCGCGCGCTGACGCCGGAGCAGGAATCGGTGCTGCTGTCCGCCAGTAAACTGTCGGGCTGTTACACAGAGGGTGTGGTCCTGGCGAAACGGATCGAGGCGCTGTTTCGTGCCGTGCCGCCCAGTCTTTTCCTGGCACTGGGTATGACGGAAAAAGAAGAGAAAGCCGAACGCCGCGCGCTGATGAATCAGTTTAACTGCAGCGAACTGGAGGCGGCAAAACGCGTTGCACTGAATCTGGACCGTCTGCGCGGTCTGACGGAGAAACAACAGGAGCCTGCTACGGTATGATGACACTGAAGTACCCTGAACCCACCATTCATGAGCACAGTGGCTCAGCCCTGTTCACCCTGTCGCCTCAGGGGGAGCCCGGCGTGCTCCCGGCGACCCATCAGCACCTTATGAGGCTGCGGGCAATGATAAGACAGCGCCTGGCCGGGCCGGTCAGGATGACGTGTCACCCGCACCGGGTGGGACTCAGTAGCAGCGTGGCCATCTATCTTGAGGGCAAGCTGAAGCAGGCGGTGAACATCCTTATCACCGTGACGGGACAGACGAGCTGGCCGCATGAGGACGAGTACGCGCATCCGCGCTGGTATATCACGGTGCCGGATTCGGCTGACCTGGTGTATCTGATGCTGTGGATTAACGGGCTTGACGTTTAAACCAAGACTTGCCTTCACCAGGGGCTTGATAATAATAACGAAATGATGCTTTTTTTGATACCGGCCGCTGGGGCCGGTTTTTTTATGCCAAGTCTGACATTTGGTAACGTCGTAGTTAGCAAAAATGATCGGGCTATATTTGTGGTTGCACACAGTTTATACTGTATAAGTAGATTAACGGAGGTTCCCTATGAAACACTCTCCACAACGTAATGCAGCTATTCTGAATCTTCATGCCCGTACCATGCAGATAAACGGTACTGTCGATGAAAAGGTTGAGCAGTTGCGCAAAATGTTTGCTCAGAGTTCAACACGAACTAAGGATGACAGGAAGCACCGTGGGGATCGAGAAAAGGTTTATTACGAAGGCTGAGTTTAGCGAAGATTTTGTAAAAGCCAGTGAAGACTTTAAGTACGGTTATGATGTTATCTCTAAAGTTAATGTCAAAACTGGGCAGTCAATCTTGCGCTACGCAGTCCGTCTCCAGGCAAAATGGAATGATGAGAATTGTATTCTCATTTATGATCATGACGATGACAAACTCTGGGGTAGAGTAAAGGCATCTGACTCAAAAAATGATGCCGGCATAAACTGGTATCTTGGCTTTTTTCATGGGCGAGTTGAAGCCTGGAAAAACGATCCCCTGATCGTAATATCGTTTCGTGATGAAATTATTCCTGCTCCGCAAGGATATGATAAGGGGTTTGAGCTGGCGGTTATTCATGCTATCAGCGATCACCCAACACTCTTCGGAGAAAATTGGGAAAAGAAGCTTCCAGAACACATGCGCGAAAAGCGCAAAAAAAATGCTCAGACTCTCAATTACTCCGTGGATGTGAACAGTTCTGATTCCGAAGGCAGCCCTGATGAATCATCCCCATCTTAAAGCCTTAATACATGTACATAACTTAAACGCCTGACCTGGCTTAAGTTATGTACATCAGTTGCCTACCTGACATCAGTATGTGTACCACCCATTTACTCCTCTCAGTCATAAATTACACTCTCGAACCTACCTCATTAGCAAATCATTCCCTCTGATTAATTTGTAGTTTTGGATATAGAATTTAATGCGGCTTTTCTGAGCGACCACGGGCACGCTGTCAGGCGATTCAGTCTGACGGAGTCCCGATTCATGAAACTGACCTCTCTTGTTTTCCTGCCGGCGCTGCTGCCGGTATCCGTACTGGCCGGCACGGTCGTCTTCACCGACAGTCAGCATCTGCCAACAAATCTGCCGCCGGACGTGCCGATGGTGCTTCTTGATGGCCCCGACCGGTTGCAGGCCGACATGTTCGGGGAACTGCCTGCAGACCCGCAACAGGCTGAGGCGCAGGTCAGGCAGGTTATGGCGTCGCCTGCCTGGCAACAAAAACAGCTGCAACTAAACGATTCTTATCGCCAGGTGGTCCGGGCCTGGGAACTGGGCCTTAAAAAAGTGCCGGCGGTGGTGTTTGATGACCGAGATGTGGTGTACGGCACCACGGATGTGGCCGTGGCCACTTCCCTGCGTAACCGGGGAGGTGGCCAGTGATGACAAAACCCTCCCGCATCAGAACCACGCTGTGCTCGCTGGCGGTTGCCACGGTGCTTGGTACGGCAACCGCCCCGGCTGCTGTCGCAGCACTTAATACTGCGCAGATTATTGCCAGCGCCGTGTCGCAAAACTGTATCAGCTGGCGTGTGAGCGGCATCTGTTACTGGCTGTTCTGCACCCCCTTTGGCTGCAAGGTTCGCACATCCGTCAAGGTCACCCACTTTATTCCCCAGACAGTCGTTTCGACCTATGTCGCGCCGGGCGGCAATTCGTGGCAGGAAATGGCGTTTGTCAGCCAGACTGCCGGCGGGCTGGAGAGTGCCGTGACCAGCGGGCTTTCCGGTGTTTCTGCCGGCGGAGCCAATCCGGCCGACATGAAAAATCCCGGCCAGCGCAAGTCCGCCGTTCGTTTCAAGTATGCCGATGCGATTGGTCACCCGGCCACGTCCCTCATTGGCGGCAGTATTCCGGGCTACTCCTGTGATACCGCCGCCACCCCGTTAATGCCTTACTTCCTGAGTACGCTGGATTCGGCGGCCTGGCGCACGGGCGTGCCGGAGTCCCTGTATCCGGAAGCGCTTGTGCCCGGCCAGCGGGAAATCGGCAGTCAGGCAGCGGCGAACATGTGGGGCAACGTCTATCCCCGTTCGGGGTTTATCAGCCAGACCGATGATGACAAAGCCTCTGCCGTGGTGGCGCAGCGTGTGGCAGACATTATCACCCGAGCCGGGCAGCCCCATGTTTATCAGGTGCTCAAAGGCAACCGCCATGACGGGTACTGGCCACCGGGCGAGGTCACGGAAAACACCGGCATACGCAATCACAAATGGCAGCGGCTGGCCCCCCACATGACACAGTCATGTGCCGTCTTCCCGGACGGGAGCTATACCGCAGCGAGCGATAACAATGAAGCCTTTGCGCTCTGGCAGCCCTATAGCTGCTGCAAAAAGCGCGGGCAGAAATTTCTGGGCAGCACTGATATCTGATGAGGAAAACCGTGAAAAAATCACCTTCATTTTCAGCCGTTCGCGTAAGCCTGCTGCTGACCGGCTCCCTGCTGACTGTCCTCCCGGCCGCGCACGCGGCCGATGATGACAATACCATCCTGGGCATGTCCCTGCCGCAGGTGAACAACAGCGCCATCGGTTACGGCAAGTCCGTCGATGGTGCGGTGTCTGACAAACTGTTCTACACCCTCGGGGGCGGCTCGGTCATTTCCCAGCCGGCCACGCGCGGGAATATGCAGAAGCTGGGGCTGAACACCGGCTGGAGCAGTGACATGATGTGCGGCAATTTCGACCTGAAAACCACCGTCGGCAACCAGCTCAACGGCGTCACATCCGGCTTTAAAAACCTGATGGGGGACGTGATTCAGGGGGCCACCGGCGCGGTGGCCAGTCTGCCGGCGATGGTCATTCAGCGGGCCAACCCGGGGCTGTATGACATGCTCACCAACGGCGTGCTTCAGGCCAATGTGTCATTCGACAAGGCGCAGCTCAACTGCCAGAACATGGCGAAAAAGATGATGGACTACAGCGACAGCAGTAACTGGACGCAGCAGGCCATGATGGATGAGTACAAGTCCATCGTGAACAGCGGCGAGGCTGATGCGATCCGGGCCGATGAGGCGGGTCGAAAAGTGACCGGTTCGTCGGGCAACAACTGGATCGGGGGAGAAAAACGCGGCGGCGCGGGCCAGCCCGCCATACGGGTCACCCATGATCTGATCGCTGCCGGCTACAACATGATGAACGGTCTGCCGGTTACGGCAAATTCAACGGTAGGCGAAAGCAGCTGTAACGGCGGTGCGTGTGCAAAGTTTGGTAGCGCGGAAGAGGCGGCTGCCATGACCGTCAAGGTGCTGGGCGACAAATCCATGCGCACATGCGCCAACGCCAGCGAATGCACCAGTGGTAGCACCGAGAACCAGCCCGGGACGACCGTTGCCGGCACCGGCTTTGCGCCCCTGCTGGAAGACGCAACCAAAGCCAATGCGGAACAGCTGGTGAAACTGGTCAACGGCACAGAGAAGCCCACGGCGGAGAATCTGGCGAAGCTGAAAACCGGCGGGCTGCCGGTGACGGCCGGTGTGATTAAAGCCCTGCAGCGTGATCCGGATAATGCGGCCCTGACCGCCCGGCTTGCCGGCGAGCTGGCCATGTCCGACACGGTTGAAACGGCCCTCCTGATGCGCCGCATGATGGTCACGGGCATGTCAGAGCCCAATGCCGCCGCCCAGCCAAAAGCAATTGGTGCTGCCGGTGAGCGCATTGAGTCGCTGGACCGTGAAATCGCGGCGCTCAAAACCGAGATGGAGATGAAGCGCGAGCTGTCCCGCAACTCTGTTCTGACCATTATCGAGCGCGAAAATCAGCGTGTTGAAACCAACCCGCAGACCCAGGCTGATGACAATACTGACAGCCGCTTCAATCAGATGGCCACGCCGAAACAGGCCGAATGAGGGAACAGGCATGCACAATAAAATGACTGTCAGGAAAGCCCTGACCCGCACCGGCATCTTTCTGGCCTGCATGGCGCTGTTCATGGTGGTCTCACTGATGGTGGCGGACACCGCCATGAAACACCCGGGGGAGGCTGCTGCATTCCGGAGCTGGATGCAGTCGACGCGCGACGGCTGGCTGATATGGCGGCTGGCGCTGTATGCGCTGGTTGCGTGGGGCCTCTGGAAAATCCGGCATGCGCCGGGTTTTCGGGAAGAGTACCGGTGGCCGCTGCTGCGCATCAGCGTGGTCAGTGTGCTTTTTATCGCGTTGTGTGAGTACGCGATGTTTACCGGTCCGGGAGTCTGACGATGACAACAAACAGCTATCTTGAGTACTTTCTTACACTGCTCGGCTGGGTGATCAATAACGGCCTGTGGAACGTCCTGCTTGGCACCGGCTTATTTGTTCTGCCGCTGGCGTTTAAAGTGGTGGGGATCTGGCTGAAGGTCCGTGAAGAGGGGGAAGATGAAGGCAACAAAGGGATGCTGTCGCTGCCCCGTATCGAGAATGCGTTGTATGCGGGGTTCCTGGTGATGATTGCCTGCTGTGTGCCGCTGATTAACGTCAGCCTCAGCACAATGCAGTATGATACAACCCGGGCTAAAACCTGTGGCGTCTGGACCCCGAAAGCGCCGGATGAAAGCGGCTATGCCGGTGTGGTCTCCAGTCTCAACGACCAGACGGCTGCAGCACCGGTGTGGTGGGTGCTGATTCATAAACTCTCGAAGGGGGTCACCCAGGCGGCCGTGGCGACCATTCCCTGCCGGCCGGACATGCGGCAAATCCGCTTTGAGGTGCAGCACACGCGCATCGATAACAAAGCGCTGGCGCAGGAGCTGCAGGACTTCACCAACGACTGTTACTCAGTCGCGCTCTATCTCTGGAAGCAGCAGGACCAGGGGCAGACAAAGGATAAAACCACGCTGCGTGATATCGAATGGATTGGCAGCAGTACCTTCCTGAGCCGGTACTATCCCTCGCTGCAGTCGAAACTGCCCCGGGCAGCGTTCCCGTGGAACGACAGCCGGGACAGCGGCCGGCCCAATACCGGAAGAGGCGGGTATCCCACCTGCAGCGAGTGGTGGAGCAGTGCGGATACCGGTCTGAAAGCCCGCGTGAAGGACCAGGCCGATCCGGATATGTGGCTGCGTATCTCGGCCGCCATGAAAATGTCAGGCTTTAACGACAGTGACTATCAGGAAGCCGTCATCCGTCGTCTGGTGAGTCCTGAAAGCCTGACAGTTTCACAGACCGGGCATGTGTATGCCGGCTATGGCGGTAACGCCGATTTTACCCTGGATAATGCAGCTGCGCGCGTGGCCTCTGTTGCCGGCGCTTCTCTGGGCAGTCTGGCCGCGTTCCCGGCGTTCGATGCGATGCGGCAGGCGCTGCCGATGGTGCAGGCCATCCTGCTGATGGCAGTCTACGTCATGTTACCGCTGATCCTGGCGTTTGCGGCTTACGAGTTCAAGACCGTTATTACGCTGACCTTTGTGATGTTCGCCCTGAACTTCCTCACGTTCTGGTGGGAATTGGCCCGATGGCTGGACAGCTGGCTGTTAACCGCATTGTACAGTTCAGACACTCACAGCCGCTTTAATATGGCAGGGCTGCAGAACAGTACCGATGACCTGATTATGAATCTGGTTATGGGCACTATGTTTCTCGTACTACCTGCTGTATGGCTGGGGGCGCTTTCATGGGCTGGGGTGAGTATTGGTCAAACACTCGGGCAATCCCTATCATCTGGATCGCAGGATGCAAAAGCAGCAGGAAGCCAATTAGGCAGTGCGGCTAGCAGCGTAATAACTCAGAAAGCAGCAAAACGACTTTAACTTCTTTGGCCGGGTTTTCTCCCGGCTAATCATCTTGATGCCAAGAATGTTTATCATACGTGTTTTTATGTCTGTCAGCTTCCCAGGAGAATCGTTCATAGCTGGATTTTCTGTGGTCATCCCAGTTTGTTATCTCAACTTGTACAGGAGTTCTTAGGAAGCCAAAAACAAGCGCAGCTGCCCAACAGATAAAGACTGCACTTATTAAAAGGAATCCACCAATTGCACATATAACCACTGATGCTATCACCAAGCTTATAATAGGTATGTGGCCACTCCATACTGGCAGATTATGCCGTTGTGCCCATACGACACAGCGGTGATCAAGCCCGAAAATAATCAAGCACAGTTTTTTCCATAGAACCGCCGCGCGAGCTCCGCGCTGTAAAGCCCGTTCTTCCTGATCCTGATGCATTTCCCCCTCCAGATTGAGATTAAGCTGGATACAATCCCATACAACTATAGCCGATTTTTTGTGCGACTCATAGCGTCTTTAATGTTAATCGTTATCCACATGAAGTTGGCTATAATTTATGAGTCTCAAAATTCAGAGAGATTATGAAAATTAACTTAGATCGCCTTATTGGAATAAATCTGTTATCTTAAATTTAAACATGTATTAAAAGTTTCGCAAGTTAATATAGCTATAGAGGTGGCGCGATAAATATTCTTTTGCTTCTGGATTTATTGTAGTGAATAAGGATGGGAAATAACATTCCCCAGACTTAAAAAGTTTTTTATTAGTGTGACGATTTTTAAGGGAGGGACTATGGAAAATTATGAAGGTAGTAAATTTAATGGTTTTCTGAAAATAAGAAAAAGCTCTTCGTTCATAGATGTTCTTGCAAAGGTAATTCCAGTATTAGTGTTTTTTCTGTTGGTTTCAGGATCTTTTCAGCTTTTTATTTTTTCAAAAAAGCATCATGTAAGATTTATTGATCTTCTCCAGAGTAATCTTATTATTGCATTCTCATCTATTTTTTTAATGTCGTGCGCCATAATTATTGCGATATTTACTATTCTTTTGCCTCTTAATGTTAATGCTAAAGTTAAATATGTAAGTTTATTTTCCGGCGAGCAATGGTTCGAATTGGTTAAAAGCACAAACTTAAAAATGCTGTTATTTTACCTTATTGTTTCCCTGTGGCCTCTACTGATAAATTATTCAATTATAATAGCACTTATTTTCCCAGTTGGTGTTTTAATGGTTCATTTCACCTTGCTAATAAATGAACATAAAAAACGCCTGATAAAGGAATTTATAATAATATCCATAGTTGGTGTTGCAAATGTTTTTATAATGTTATTTTCTGTAGGCATGCTTTCCATTTTATATAAGGAAATTTTAAGGGGGATTCCAGATAGTGTAGCCATTGCGTCTCTGTGTGTGTTTCAATTTCTAATTTTTTTAACTGTTTTCATTCCTTATAGAGGTAATCAGTCTCCTGGCTTTTTTCTTCAGTGTTTAGTAGCGTTATGTCTTTCTCAAATATTTTTCTTTAGCATGCCAGATCAAATAACTTCGCTAAGTATTAGGTCTAGCGGATTAGGGTTAGAGCAACGATGTTTTTACGATATCGATCTTAGAAACAAAAAAATCCCTGATGAGTTCATTACTAGGATAATCACTCCAGTTGCTACGACCAAATATTCTCGTATTAATGTCGTTGCAAATCCAGGTAGAATTTTTTATTTGTCGAAAGACCATAAAGATTATTCTTCTGAATATAGATTTATTGATGACAGCCTCCCTGAAATTAGTTGTATTGCAGCAGCAGCGGTTGACCCAAAAACCACACATTGATAGGATTGATTGCGTATACCGTCGCTACGGCGACCATCCAAAACCCCAGTAACCTGAGAGGGGTGCCTTCGGGCGGTTACCAGCTAATGCTTCAGCGGTCTGAGAGAAGCGCCTTCGGGTGACTGCCAGCTAAAGTCCCGAAAACCTGAGAGGGACGCCTTTGGGCGGGAAACCCGTTTAACCTTTGAAAACGGGAACCATAATCTGGTCAAGGTTACCGGTTGAGAATGACCGGCTATCACATCAATGATTCACGTCTTTATGATGATGAATTGTCTACAAAGGAGCTGAATCAGGCTCTGATCTTTCACTACGTTATGATTCTTGTCAGGGATACGCCCTGAGTTTCGTACGACTTTTGCATCGACGGATAAGGCCATTTGGTACATTTGGCCGCTTACGGCGTTGCATTAGGAGCACGAAGCTGCGCGGCGTCACTTGTGAAGTGGCGAAGACACTACCAAGTGACGCGCGCAGCGCATAACGTCTCAACCCACGTACGACGTGGTTTTCAACGTTTTATTACAATCTGACCAACATGTAGCCCGCATCAGTACGGTTTTAAAATCACTTTTACATCAACGTAAGCACGACGGGAGGCCGTCTGAACGTTCAACTATCAGTAAGGAGGAAATCGACTCGGTATCGATGGCGACACTACGAGCAGTAGTGTTGGAGGCAGCTTGACGTAAGTCAGCTCTGCATAAGCAGCAAACAGATCAGAGATCTGGGGTGCCTCGCAAGAACTCAACAATTCGCCGCCCCGATGCACAGATACCAGTCGAGACGCAGGAAGCGCAAAAGCAACCGTGTCGTCGGGGAATGAATTGCTGGTCTACAGATCCGTCTGCTTCTCTACAAGCAGAGGGACGTGTATGCCTTTGGAGAGGGTGAAATGTCCAGATTCAGTAAACAGCTGTGCAAACAACTCGTCACTCTTGCCCGTCAGGGGCGGGGAAGTTATAAAACGGTGGCTGACCGTTCAAGAATTGCAGAACGTTTTTCTGAACGACTGTCTGAACTGAATATTCAGATCAGGGACGTAAAACATATTAAAACTTCCCATATTGAAAAGTATATTGAGAGCAGGAAGGCAGACAATTTGTCTCTAAGGACGTTACAGAATGAGATGTCGGCTATCCGTTCTGTTTTATTGTCAGCAGGAAGAAATAAACTGGCCGATCCCAGTCACACTAACCTAAGTAATCAGGCGCTCGGAATTTCTGGTGCTAACCGGGATGGAACTAAACTTCCTATTACAGACGAAAAACTTAATGCGGTGGTCAGCTTTGCTCAAAGAAAAGATGAAGGCGTTGCTCTTGCTGTGCAACTTTCCCGATATCTCGGATTGAGAACAGAAGAAACCGTTCAGTCTGCAAAGTCTTTAAAGACATGGAGGCAGGCACTGATTAATAATCATGAGCGTGTCCGTGTTGTTTTCGGGACTAAAGGCGGACGTCCAAGGGAAACGACAGTTTTTAATCGCGAAAAAGTTTTATCAATTCTTGATAAGGCAATTAATTATGTCAGTGAACATAATGGAAAACTGATTGATAAACCCTCTTTGCATACCGCTATTGAACGCTACCGTAATATTGTAAGAGAGGCAGGAATGTATGGTAAAAATGCGCCGCACAGTTTACGGTATGCTTACTCTCGCGATGCTGTGAATCATCACATTAAAAATGGAATGAGTCGTGATGAAGCCGAGGCATTAGTGTCGATGGATTTAGGGCATGGTGATGGCCGGGGGCGGTATATCAAACAGGTCTATTTTCGTGAGGAAACAGAATAGAATTTTTTACTCCTTACTTCAGGACGTAACGCCACAGCACAATCAGGGCTGTGGCTTATTAAAAACTAATCTGAATCCTTACATGCTCTGATAACTGTCATGCGTGATACGCCAGCAAGTCTTGCCGTTTCGTTTATTGACTTTCCATTTTCCTTACGAAGCGTTCTTATTAATTCATGTTTTTCCTTGTCTGCCAGCCTTCCCCTGTATTTCCCCTTTTCCCTGGCGCTTTTAATTCCCTCCATCTGTCTTCTGAGTCGATCTTCATAATCCTTACGGGCTATTGCTGCTAACATGTCCAGCATCATATTATTCACTGCACGAAGCATACTACTGGTAAAGTCATCTGTTGATGATGTGGAAAGGGCAAGGTGACTTGTAGGAAGGTCAAGGCTTATTATTGAAAGTGATTTTTCATTAATCATCTTTTTCAAAGATGCCCAGCCATTGTCATCCAGGCGTGAAAGCCGATCCACTTGTTCTATAAGTATCGCATCCCCTGGCTCTGTATCCTGAAGCAGTCTCATCAGCTCCGGTCGGTGCAATGCTGCACCTGAAGCATTTTCAACATACCAGCCAGCTATGCGATGGTTGTGTAATTGAGCAAAGTCCTTGAGCCTCGTTTTCGCACGCAACGCATCCTGTTCCTGAGTTGAAGCACGAAGATATCCAAATATGAACAAAGTCCCTCCGGTAGTAACATCAAGATAGTCACATTTTAGTCAGTATCATTTGAATAGTTACTTAATTATATTCTGTCAATAAACTGGACAGTATTTTACAGGTCTACCCTAAAGATACAGCATGGGCTCATGTTAATAACTTTTAAAGTTGTAGCAATTGCATTTCATCAAAAGACAATTCTTCATCAGCATATAGCAGACCTTACGCGCCATATGTCTGTTTACTGTGTGTTAGAAGCGGGCATCCCACATCTTTATTAGGATAGGTTAGTTAATGCGCCACTACAGTTTTCGTGAAGCTCCTACCGGGATTGAATCCGCTACAGAGCCGGATTCTATTCTGTTAAGCTTGCTGTCAAAAATTTTCAAAAAAAATGCAGGATAAGCCATGATTACACTGCACACTGGTAGCTGCAGGGCGGCCACATGCCAAAGGAGAGCTGTACGCAAATGAACGCCGTAGAAATTGAACAAGCCATAACGGATCTCGCGGAACAACCCTTTGAGCCCTCGGAGTTTCCTTATACATTTCTTGAAGCTTTTGGTAACAAAGCAACGACTATCAAACGCCTGCGCGCCGGCGCATCGAACAAGTCTGATTTGGGTGGTGTTCTTCAGAGTAGCAATATTCATATTCTCGTCTGCGAAGCTGGGTCGGTGACAGAGATGCTGGCCGCTCTCAAGGCCAGCCCGTCAACAAGCAAGGCCAAGGCCAAGTTCATTCTCGCCACGGATGGGAAAGACTTCGAAGCCGAAGATCTCACAAGCGGTCAGACTATCGCTTGCGCATTTAAAGACTTTCCCGACCACTTTGGTTTTTTTCTGCCTCTGGCGGGTATCAGCACAGTTCGCCAGATTAGCGAAAACGCCTTCGACATCCGCGCTACCAGCCGTCTAAACCGTCTGTATGTCGAATTACTGAAAGATAACCCTGAATGGGGCACTGCAGGGCGTCGTCACGACATGAACAAATTCATGGCGCGCCTAATTTTCTGCTTCTTCGCCGAAGACACTGAGATCTTTATCGGCAAGGGATCATTCACTGACACCATTGCGCAGATGAGTGATCGAGACGCTTCAAATACCCACGAGGTCATCGCCACGCTGTTCCGCGCGATGAATACCCTGCGCAATGAGCGAACTACCCTCGGTATTCCGCGCTGGGCTATCGATTTTCCTTACGTTAATGGTGCTTTGTTCTCAGGTAGTGATGAGGTTCCGCGTTTTAGCCGGATTGCACGTTCCTATTTACTGCATGTTGGTAATCTGGATTGGACCAGAATCAACCCAGACATCTTTGGATCGATGATTCAGGCCATTTCCGAAGACGAAGAACGCGGTGAGCTGGGCATGCATTACACCAGCGTTCCCAATATTTTGAAGGTGCTTAACCCTCTGTTTATTCAAGATTTGCGTACGAAGCTAGAAGAGGCTGGCGACAACCCGCGTGCCCTGCTTAACCTACGCAAACGTATCGCCAGAATAAGAATTTTCGACCCAGCTTGCGGTTCAGGCAATTTCTTGGTCATTGCTTATAAAGAAATGCGTGGCATTGAGGCGGAAATCAATCGGCGTCGTGGCGAGCCAGATATAAGATCGGAAATACCGATCACCAATTTTCGCGGGATCGAGCTCCGTGATTTTCCTGCAGAGATTGCGCGGCTTGCGCTGGTTATCGCCGAGTATCAGTGTGATGTGCTGTATAGAGGCTTGAAGCTAGCGTTGGCCGAGTTTCTACCCCTGCGAAACGATAACTGGATAACTTGTGGTAACGCGCTAAGAATTGACTGGTTGAGCGTTTGTCCTGCGACTGGAACGGGGGTGAAGTTGCAGGTCGATGACCTTTCTGAGGCGCCGCTCGATCAGGCGGAGATCGACTTCGCGAACGAAGGGGGGGAAACGTACATCTGTGGCAATCCCCCTTATGTTGGACGTCGCAATCAGACTGCTCTGCAGAAAGAGGAAATCAAGCTCGTACTTGGGAAGAAGGTTAAATCTAGTGCATCGCTGGACTATGTATTTTGCTGGATTGAGAAAGCTGCAGACTATGCGTTTCAGACACGTTGCAATTTCGCATTTGTAACAACAAACTCAGTGTCGCAGGGCACTCAAATTCCCATTTACTGGCCGCATTTGTTCTCAAAAGGTTTACGGATCAACTTTGCTCATCGTTCGTTTCGTTGGAGTAATAATGCATCCGACAACGCCGGAGTGAGCTGTGTAATTCTTGGAATTGGCCACCCACGGTTGCCTAAGATCATCTTCGATGATCTTCAGCGTTATGAGGTAGCCCACATCAATGCATATCTGACAAGCTCTGATGTGCAAGTAGTGGAAACAAGAAGTACTCCGATTTCACTTCTTGCTCGGATGAACTATGGAAACCTGCCCGGTGATGGAAATTTCTTGACGTTGAGCATGTCGGATCGAGACCGACTGCTACATGAGAACCCTAAGTTTGAGCGGATTATATTGCCGCTATACGGCGCTAAAGAGTTCATTCGGGGATTGCAACGCTATTGCTTATGGATTGACGAAGAAGATCTTGAATTTGCTCGTCAGAGTGAGTTTGTGCGGCGGCGGTTGGACGGTGTAAGAAGAATACGCGAGGAAAGCTGTGACTCGAGCTACAACGCGCTTGTGGACCGACCACATCAATTCCGTGACAGAAATTTAGCAACCAGATTGACCATTCTTGCGCCTACGGTGAGTTCTGAAGTTCGAGAGTACCTCCCGGTTGCGGTACTTCCTGGTCGGACGGGAACGACTAATCAGGCTTATGCGCTCTACGACGCTCCTCTCTGGAACATGGCAATTCTTACCAGCCGCTTACATCTGGTCTGGATCGCAACAGTATGCGGCAAGTTGGAAACGCGCTACCGCTACTCTAATACTCTCGGCTGGAACACTTTTCCTGTGCCGACGTTGACCGAGAAAAACAAAGCCGATCTCACCCGCTGTACCGAAGATATCCTGCTAGCACGTGAGCATCACTTCCCCGCGACCATTGCGGACTTGTACGACCCGGCAAACATGCCTGCTGACCTGCGAGCTGCGCATGACCGCAACGACGAAGTCCTTGAGCGCATCTACATCGGTCGTCGCTTTAAGAATGATACAGAGCGGCTTGATAAGCTGTTCGATCTCTATACCAAGATAGCTGCTTCGGCTGCACCGGCAAAGGGCAAGAAGCATAAAGCAGGAGCCAACATATGACCATCAAGGTTAAGTCAGTACCGTCCGTTTCAGTTTCTTACGCACGCAGCGGAGTATCGACTAGGGCCAATGTCCTTGGGATGCGGCCCATGCAAGAGCAGGCTTATGAGAAGCGCGGAGAACAATACCTCCTTATTAAGTCACCTCCCGCTTCCGGCAAAAGCCGTGCGCTGATGTTCATCGCACTCGATAAACTCGAAAACCAGGGGCTCAGGCAGGCAATTATCGTTGTACCGGAGAAATCCATCGGAGCAAGCTTTAATGATGAACCTCTGTCACAGTATGGCTTCTGGACCGATTGGCATGTTGAACCTAAGTGGAATTTGTGCAACGCGCCTGGTAACGACAACGGCGGTAAGGTGAAATCTCTCGGCGTTTTTCTTGATGGTGGTGATGAGGTGCTAGTTTGCACACATGCGACCTTTCGCTTCGCAGTTGATGCCTACGGCATAGAAGCATTTGATGACCGCCTGATTGCCATCGATGAATTTCATCATGTATCATCCAACCCAGATAACAAGCTCGGTCAGCATTTGGGGCAGTTCATCGCACGGGACAAAACGCATATCGTCGCAATGACTGGTTCTTACTTTCGGGGCGATGCTGAGGCTGTGCTAGCCCCGCAGGATGAATCTAGGTTCGATACCGTTACCTATACTTACTATGAACAGCTCAACGGTTACGAATACCTTAAGCAGCTCAATATCGGTTATTTTTTCTATAGCAACTCCTACGTCGATGACATCCTCAATGTCCTTGATCCTGCAAAGAAGACCATCATCCATATTCCGAACGTCAATTCACGCGAGAGTACTAAGGATAAGATCAAGGAGGTCGAGCACATTCTCGGTGAGCTTGGAGATTGGCAAGGAGCAGACCCTGCTACTGGTTTCCAACTAGTCAAATGCCTTGATGGCCGAGTGTTACGTATCGCTGACTTGGTGGACCCAACCAGCCAAGGTAAGATTCAGGAAAGCCTTCGTGCTGCCGAAATGAATACTGACCGTGACTATGTGGACATCATTATTGCATTAGGTATGGCGAAGGAAGGTTTTGACTGGATCTGGTGTGAACATGCACTGACTGTTGGCTACCGTGCCAGTTTGACTGAGATCGTACAGATCATCGGTCGCGCCACTCGCGATGCACCGGGTAAGACCAGCGCGAAATTTACTAACCTGATCGCCGAGCCGGACGCTGTAGAGGGCGCAGTCACCGAGGCAGTTAATGATACCTTAAAAGCCATTGCGGCAAGCCTGCTGATGGAGCAGGTACTGGCTCCACGCTTCGAGTTCAAGCCCAAGAATCCTGAAAGCGGCCCGACTCCAGGTTTTGACTATGGCGATGGAGGGTATGACCCGGATAGCTGTAATGTTGGTGTTGATGAGGAGACTGGGACGTATCAAATTGAGATTAAGGGACTTACCGAGCCCAAAAGTAAAGAAGCAGCACGCATCTGTCAGGAAGATCTAAACGAGGTGATCGCGGCCTTCGTGCAGGATAAGCCTGCCCTCGAACGAGGTCTATTCGATGAAGAACTGATTCCCGAAGAATTAACACAGGTTCGTATGGGTAAGATCGTCAAAGAAAAATATCCTGAACTTGACGCTGAAGATCAGGAGGCAGTGCGTCAGCACGCTATCGCCGCCCTTAACCTCACACAGCAGGCCAAGCAGCTTATCACCAAAGAGAACGATGGGACGCTTAATACTGCACTTATCGACGGAGTGCGTCGCTTTGCGATGGACGTACGCGATTTAGACATAGATCTTATCGACCGCATCAACCCCTTCGGGGAAGCCTATGCCATCCTTGCTAAGACGATGAGCGAAGATAGTTTGAAGCAGGTCGCGGCGGCCATCTCCGCTAAGCGCACCTCGATTACGCCTGAAGATGCTAAAGTGATCGCTAAGCGTGCTGCTGAATTCAAGCGTGAACGTGAGCGACTTCCATCGTTAACTTCGTCGGATGCGTGGGAAAAACACCTTGCCGAAGGAGCAGCAGCGTTTATGCGTTTCAGGGCGGAGGGGCGTTATGAGTAATTCTGATTTAGACTATTTGGCCGGCGAACTTGCCGAGTTTGCACCACCTGAGAAGAAAAAAGGACGTCCAGCTACCGAGGAGCGCATCATCGGCGGTTTTGAGGAGATTCAGCGCTTCACTGAGCAGCATAGGCGTGTGCCTCAACATGGTGAAGATCGTGATGTCTTCGAGCGCCTCTATGCTGTGCGACTCGACCGTCTACGCAATCTTCCAGACTGCCGTGCTTTGCTTCAGCCGCTGGATCATCAGGGCTTATTGATCGGAGGGGGTGAGGTAGCGGAGTCAGCGGACGAAATTATCGATATCGATAATTTGGCTGCCGAACTGGCTGATGTTACCAGCCAGGACGATATCACAGTCTTACGTCATGTTCGTGCTAGTGCCGAAAAGCGTGCTGTTCAAGGGATCGCGGATCGCAAGCCGTGCGAGGATTTTGATGCGTTTAAACCGCTATTTGAGCAGGTGCGCAGTGATCTAAGTTCAGGGTTGAGAGTAACCCGACCTTTTGGGCAGTATGCAACGATTGAAGTAGGCCATTGGTTCATCCTAGATGGTCAAACGGCTTATGTGGTTGAGGAAGGTGAAGAGTTTGATTCGCCACAGGGGAAGAAAGATGCTCGGTTGCGTGTCGTTTACTCAAATGGTACGGAAAGCAACTTACTTCGACTGTCATTGGTTCGTGCTTTGTATAAAGATGAAACAGCACGCCGAATTTCCGATCCAGATATGGGGCCTTTATTCAGCGATGCTTTAGAAGAGAACGATCTAGAAAGTGGCACCATTTATGTGTTGCGTTCTCTATCTGATAACCCTTATGTGGCATCACATCGTGACGTCATTCACAAGATTGGTGTGACTGGCGGCAAAGTTGAGACTCGTATCGCTAATGCTGAACACGATTCCACCTATCTGTTGGCGAAGGTCGAGGTGGTAGCCTCATACAAGCTGGCAGGCATCAACCGAGCTCGGATGGAAAACCTGTTTCACAGGCTGTTCGCACCCTCTCGGCTTAGCATCACTATTAATGACCGTTTCGGCCATCCTGTGCACCCCGAAGAATGGTTTCTCGTTCCGTTGTTCGTCATAGACGAAGCTGTTGCACGTATCAAGGATGGTAGCATTATCGGATACGTTTACGACCCCATGGCTGCGAAGTTAGTCAAAGTATAAGACACCGAAATATATAAATAATCCTAGCCGTAGTATTGTGCCAGTTCGTCAGTTGACATAATCACTATTTGCTCTGAAAATGAATATGCTTACTCGTTGCTTCGTGCAACCAGCTAATGCTCCGGTAGTCTGAGAGGAGCGCCTTCGGGTGACTGCCAGCCAACGTTTCACCGGCCTGAGAGAAACACCTTCGGGTGGCCGGAAAATCCTCATTGCCTGAGAGAGGATACCTTCGGGTGGTAAATCCGTTTAACCTCTGGAAACGGAGATCACTGAACAGTGATTGAGGTCATTTCAACTAATCAGACAGTCAGAATGTCATTTTTTCTGACTCCCCGACGGGAAACACTTCCCGATCGGGCAGGTGTTTCCTTTTTTTTATGGAGAAACATCATGTCTGTCATCTCTTCTGCGGTTTTCCCTGAACACCTTCTTACGCAACTTCAGCAGTCTGCCGACGCATCTGTCCGGAGATTAAAATCTCTCTTTTATCTGCGCCGCAACAGCGGCTGGTATGTCAACGGCTCGGGCAATTATGCCGTTCGTGCGTATATCACCTCCGTCAAAGACCAGGGCGTCAGGGTCTTTCTTACCGTCCGTACCGGGTGCCACCGCGCTGAGTATGTGTTTCACCGTCTGCCGGTTTCCTTTCCTGAGGGAATGACAGGTCGCCGGAACGCATACCGTTATGCCTGCCGTCAGGCACAGCACCTGGCACACCTGCGCTATCGTTTCCTTATATGCTCTGAACTGAAAGGCTGATAGCTGTCAGCCAGCAAATGTTGTGGACCCTGACGGGGATATCTCTCCGTCGGAGGGGATATCCCGTTATTTAACTGAGGATATACCCATGTACGCAGACGTTTACGCACTCAAAACACCTCTGGACACACTCAGCTGGCTTTGCCTGCTTGAGAGTGAGCTTCTGAGCATCAGGGCATTTCAGCGTCTCGGCCTTCATACGGACCGGGATGAACCGAATGAGCTGACGTATCCGGAAGAAGCCATCATTAACGCCGGCACAGCCTATGGCTGGTTTGTCTGTTTTCTCAGGGACGGTGATATTCCACCGCTGCCTGCCTCTGCCAGAGAACTGCTCTGCACCCTTGACGGTCTCGGTAAAGAAATTAACCGGCCTTTCTGGGAGCAGGCTGTGGCCCGCAGGCAGGATGAGGCCTGTGGTGACAAAGCTATCGCCGCCCTCGAAATGATGTAATCAGACAGAGCACACCCTGACGGGGATTGACTCCCGTCCGGGGGATAAATCCCCCTTTTTTTTCTTTGCGGAGGATTTATCAATGAAACACCTGTCTTCTTCCCCGGCTTCCATGTCGGTTGTTTATACCATTGAGCACGTCAGCACGGTTCCGTTACGTCACTGGCATGCTTTCGTTCTGGCCGTCACAGAAACGTTCTGGCAACTGCCGGTGCGCCTGCGTCCTGGAAATATGTATCTGCCTTCGCTTAATCGCGCGGCTGACCTGTTTCCGGTTGCTGATGTCATGGCGTTCTGTGGTGATACAGGCGGCAGTTTCTGGCCGGTCAACATGACCATTGAGCGGGAGCGCAACAACAATACGCTGAGTATCCAGGAGCTGGATTTTCAGCATCAGCCCTGCGATTTCTTTGCGCGTGTGGTGATGGTCCTGCTGCACAACCTGTGTCCGGGCAGCTTCCGGATACATTCTTCTGACGAAGGCCGCAGCTGGGCAATACCGTTGCGCTGGATTGAGCGCCATATTGGTCTGCCTGAGCATCCGTCACTGACAACGCCTCAGCCGGTACTGCAAACGCCGGTGAGTGAGGGCGCGTTTGATTCCCTGCTGCTGCAGCTGCTGTCCGGTGGTGAGCGGGTGCTGAGCAGTGAGGACTGGAATGCCTTCGTGCTGGCGGAATTCCATCTGTACGAACTGAAGCGCGTCACTGAAAACTGACCCGCTGTAATCTCTTATCTTTCGCTCACCCCCGAGTGAGTGTTCCCATTGACGGGCGTATCTCTGCGCCCGCCGGCGCAGGGGTATGCCTCCGATTAAAGGTATATCTCATGAAAAAAACTACTTCACGTAAGGCGGTCAGCCGCCCGGCAAAACAGACTGATCTCTATCGCCAGATAACCGACCGTATCGTCGTCGCGCTGGAAAACGGTGTCGCACCCTGGCGTAAGCCGTGGCGTGCAGCTGCCGGCAGCGGTCTGGCCGGACTCCCCCTGAATGCAACAACCGGACGTCACTACAGCGGTGTGAATGTCCTGCTTCTCTGGATGTCAGCGGAAGAGCAGGGTTTTCGCAATGACCGCTGGCTGACTTACCGGCAGGCGCAGCAGGCCGGCGGCCAGGTGCGTAAGGGTGAGAAAGCCACCCTGGCCGTGGTGTACAAGGACTGGACGAAACAGGCGGAGGACCGTGAGGGCAACCGCCTTTATGACAGTGACGGCAAACCGCTGACGGAAACCGTGCCGATGCTTAAACCCCTGCAGCTGTTCAACGCTGAGCAGTGTGAGGGGTTGCCGGCAGAGGTGGCGGCTTCACCTGAGCAACCGCCGGCGGTGGATGAGGACGGCATACTCAGTCCGGACGTGATGGACAGGGTGGTCCGGATGTTTAACGCCTCAGGGGTTAAGCACCGGACGCTGCCTCAGAACCGGGCTTATTACCGCCCGCTGACGGATGAAATTGTGATGCCAATGGCAGGGCAGTTTTTTACGGAAGCGGACTGGTGGTCCACGCTGCTGCATGAGCTGGTACACAGCACCGGTCATGCGAAACGACTTAACCGGGAGGGGATAACCTCTTCATCCCGGCAGTTCGGGGACCCGGTGTATGCCTTTGAAGAGCTCATCGCCGAGATGGGCAGTGCGTTTTTGTGTGCCCAGCTCGGCGTATCCGGTGAGGTTCAGCACGACAGCTATGTGGACCACTGGCTGAAGGTGCTGAAATCTGACAAAAAGGCCCTGTTCCGCGCTTGCCGGCATGCCCGGGAAGCGTCGGAATACCTGCTGGCACTGCCTGAACGTCAGGCTGTGGCGGCGTAAGTAACTTATCCGGTGGCGGTTATTTCGTAACTGTCACCGTCCCGTGAGGACACCGCTCCTCACGGGGCTGTGTCCTCTTTTTTTCATGAAAGAGGAGTATTCACTATGTCCGAATGGTGTCATAACCGCCTGGAAATTACCGGTAAATCCGTCTGTATCGATGTTTTGCTGCAGTGGATAAACGGGACTGACGTCCCGCGTCACCGCCATGCCGTGCAGCAGAGCATACAGCTGTTTCTGGCCGGCGCGGCGGGGATACTCAAGCCGGTGCGCACCACGTCGTATCCGCCTTTTCAGGGGCTGGTCCGTGCAGGCACAGGACTCTCCACTGCGGCCAGCCAGGCGTTTGAAAGCTGGCTGGCATTGTTGCTGAAGGATGCCGTCCTTGATGCGGAAACCATCCGGGCCATTGACCGGCTGTATCACCAGTCAGGTCTCGGCGCGCTGAAGTGGGAGAATACACCCGCCCCGGCACGTGAGATTATGGCGGAGCTGATTGCCAGGCAATATACCGACTGGTTTGGTCTGGTCAGTGCCGGCGATGAGTCTGATACCGCAACTGCCTGGGAACGGCTCAGCCAGTATCCTGAACGCTCCCAGCCCTGCGACATGCTGGCCGTCATACCCTCCCGTCTGGCTGCAGAGCTGAACGGGGCCGGTGGGCTGATGTCCGGTGTGTCGACCACAACCAGCCTCTACTGCCGGCAGTACGGTATGGAGTGGCCGGCCGGGCACAATGTCAGCTGGCAGCGACATTCGCCAAACAGTCTGACGCTGCAGATGGATACGCCCTGGCTCCCGCCGTCAGGTGAGGTCGTCGGGGAAATCTCAGCGGTGTTTGACTGCGAGGTGCGTCACAGCTTCAGCGAGCCCGTGAGCGGCCTCAGCGGATACGACTGCTATGACGGTGGTGAACATGTTGACGGACATAAAGGCGCGTCCGGCGCGCCTCAGTCCGGTCAGGTGCTTTATCTGGTCAGCGATGAGCCCGCTTCACCGGTTCAGGACGCTGCATCATATCGTGAGGTCAGGGGTTAAAAGCCTGCGCCTCCGTTAATCCCGCCACGGCACTGCCGTGGCTTTTTTTACCCTCAGGGGACACGTCCCCTGGTCAGGGTGCGTGTCCCTTTTTTTATGGAGAAACGCATGCCTGACATGATTAACCACGAAAAAGCCTTTGTTAAATTGTTCAGTCAGACGGCCCGGTATCATCACCGGTTCAAAGTGTTTGAAGACTTCATCAGCTGCAGCGTCATCGCGCTGGAAAACCGGCTTCACTTCAGTGAAATACGGGAACAAAAGTATCTGCGTATAGTCGGTGGATACGAAAAGGAGGACGTCACGCGCATGGCGCAGCTGCTTGCCCACGTTGTTAACGGGCTGGGTGACGCGCCGGGAGACTTCCTTGGCCGCGTCTTTATGCAGCTGGAGCTGGGTGACAAATACAGGGGGCAGTTTTTCACGCCCTGGGACGTGGCCAGAATGATGGCGGCCATGCAGCTGGGCGACACGGAAGCGTTGTTCCGTGACAAACCCTTCGTCACCCTGAGTGAACCTGCGTGCGGGGCCGGCTGCATGGTGCTGGCATTTGCTGATGTTCTGCAAAAGGCAGGGTGGCCACCGCACCGGTATCTGTGGGTCTCCGCGACAGATATCGATCCGCTTGCGGCCGGAATGGCTTATATACAGCTTTCACTGTGCGGGATTGCCGGGGAAGTGGTGGTAGGTAACACCCTGGCGAATGAGCGACGCCGGATACTCCACACACCCGGGCACTATCTTGGCGGCTGGCCTGTTCGTCTGGATCCACGTCACTTTCAGGCAGCGTAATCATAACCACACGCTCCCGACCGGGAGCGTTTTTTATGATTGTGGGGAAATACCCGACTACTCGACACAATGAATTACTCAACGGTTTATTTAAATGGGGCAATGAATATCTGCGCGGAATAGTGCTTCACTTTTTGCCAGTCCATGTAGTGCAGGGCATCAGGGCTGTTTCCTGTGCCTGACCGTACGACATTGAGCTTGAGATATGTTGCCCATAAGCAACATGCCACCCAACAGCTAACAGCAAGTTTAGCGGTTTCAGGTGCAACTAATTACTAAGAAGATTAGGCTTGCTCTCTTTTCATGTGGACATGTACCTACCCGACGTTATCGTAAAAAATCCTTAATGGTTTGATGAAAAACAATCGCATTTCTCAATGTGTGGTTGTAAATTATTTTTGGTCAGTGATAACAAAATGCTGTCTAAATAAACAGTGCATTAGGGTGTGCATCTAAAACCTAAGTAGAGCATTCTGATGCGTCAATTTAATCCTTTGGGGGTTGTTATGGAATTATCAAGAGGATCTGAATGGCGGAAGTGGGATTTTCATGTGCATACGCCAGCTTCAGTACTTAATAATCAATTTGGAGATTGGGATTTTTACGTTCAAGAGCTATTTAAAGCAGCAATTAAAGAAGGTGTTCAGGCGATTGGTATTACTGACTACTATATACCAGAAGGTTACAAGAAGATTAAAAAAGATTATCTTAATAATGAATGTAAATTAAAGGAGTTATTCACAGGTTCAGAAATTGAGTTGATACGTAATATATATATATTCCCAAACATTGAGTTCAGGATAAGTAAGTTACTAACAAGCGATAAGGAAACTAAGGGTTGGGGTAATAAATTTAATTATCACCTATTGCTTTGCGGTGATTTGGATATTGATTGCATTGAAAGTGATATTATTTCCCAACTAAGTATTGAATATGATGCAGATATTGGAGATGCGACAGAAAGGAGGCCTTTAACTAAACGTAACATCGAAGAGTTTGGTCATCGTCTCAAAGCAGAACATTCTAAATTTAAAGGAAGTGATTTTTACATTGGTGCGTGCAATGCTTCAATAAATGAGTCTGACTTGGCAAAGATATTAAAAAATAATAGTCGCTTTAATAATAAGTACATGTTGGGAATCCCAAGTGATGAGGATTTAAGCCAAGTTAGCTGGGACTCGCAAAGCCATAGTATTAGGAAAAACTTGATAAAACAATCTCATTTTATTTTCAGTTCAAACGCTAAAACAATTAGTTTTATGTTGGGAGAATATAATAAAGAACTACATGTAAATGAATTTGGTGCGATTAAACCATGCCTGTGGGGATCAGATGCACATTCTTTAGAAGAGCTTTTTAAACCAGATTTGAATAGATGTACATGGGTTAAAGCTGATCTGAGTTTTTCAGGATTAAAACAAGTTGTATATGATCCAGAATCTAGAGTGAGAATTCAAGAAAATAACCCACAACAGAAGAGTGATTATCAAATTATTAAACGCGCTAGGTTTATTGATAAATCTCATAACAAAAAATTTACAAATGAATGGATAAATTTCAATGCAGATTTGAATACTATAATTGGCGGTAAATCTTCTGGTAAATCTCTATTGTTATATAATTTGGCAAAAGCTAATAATAAGGTGGAGGTGGTCGAGAAAATGGCTCTTGCCAAAATGCAGCCATATCCTCAGTCTCATTCTTACGACTTTGAGGTTGAGTGGAATAATGGTGAAGTATGTACGTTATCTGATGAAAAAACAAAACCCATAACATATATACCTCAGCTATACATTAATCAACTTGCTGAAAAAGAGGGTAAGAATGATCTGAATGAATTAATTAGCAAGGTTTTATGTCAGAGGGAAACGTTCAAATCAGAATCAGACGCGATTAGAAGTGAAATTTCTGATAACAATATCAATATATCCACTAAGTTAAGCGAGCTTTTTTCTTGCATTGAACAATACAATATACTTAAAAAAGAGTCTCTCGAAATTGGATTAAAAGGTGATATAGAAAAGGAAATAAGAGAACTTAATGGCCAAGCAGAGGAGATTAGAAAAAAGTCAGGTTTTTCAGAGGCAGAACAAAAAGTATACTCTGAATTGACGTCTCGAAGTAAAACTATACTTAACCGGAAACAGTTTCTGATAGACTTTGATAAGATTACAAGAGATATCATTTTTTCATACGAGAAGAACTCACCAAGTTCATTTTTAAACTTATTGTCACTTATTAAGAAAGATGTTAGATACGACACAAATTCAAAAGCATTGAATAATTATTTCGAACTCATAAAATCAACCTTGCAGTCCGTATTCCCTACTATAGAGTCAAAATTAAGAGATAAAGTTAAAAAAATACCCTATTGGATAGAAAAAATCACAGCTGAAAATTTAAAGATAAATGAGCGATTACTTCCTTTTACAACAAAGGTGAAAGAGCAGTCAAAGCTAAAAGAGATAAATGAAAAGCTTATCGTAGAAAATACAAAGTTGAAGCGTATCGTCGAAAAGCAGACTGAAATAGATAAGCAAACTCAGATAGGAATTGATGTTAAAGCATCACTACAAAAAAGTTATCAATCTGTAATGGATGGTTATGGCTCTATAGTTTCATTAGTCAATGACCCAATAAACTCCTTCGATGATGAAATTACAGTTAGAGCAGAAGTGACTTATGATAACGAGAAGTTTAATGCCTTCTTAGACTTATTTGACCGTAGAACTAATTTATTAGACTTCATGGTAGGACTTTTAGATGAAAAAGGAAATATTCAGTACGATCACGGTACTCATGCAAAAAAAATAACGGCAGTTTATGATAAGATCAGATTGGGTAAGGATTTACCTAATCTTAAAAGTGGCATAACTACTCAAGATCTTCTAAGTAAGTTATATTCAGATTTTTTTAGGATCGATTATTCTGTTTTCTATAAAAATGATGAGATACTTGAAATGTCACCTGGCAAAAGGGGGTTGGTGCTTATGAGTGTTTTATTACATCTGAGTAACTCAGAGCATCCTATATTAATTGATCAGCCAGAAGATAACTTAGATAATAGGACGATATATGACCAACTGAAGGGTTACATTAGAAGCAAGAAACGTGATAGACAAATAATCATGGTAACGCATAATGCTAATCTGGTTGTTTCAACGGACGCTGAGTGCATCATTGTGGCCAACCAATCGGGACAGCAAGCTGGGAACGAAAATGAAAAATATCAATTTGAATACAATTTTGGTTCATTGGAGAATAATGAAATAGACCCGAATAGAAAAGGCATCCTTTTTGAAAGCACGATTAGAGATCATGTCTGCCATATTCTTGAGGGGGGCGTGAAAGCATTTAAAGAGCGAGAAATAAAATACGGCATGAAACATTAATTTGAAGAAGTGACTATATAATAGTCACTTTTAATTGATCAGCGATAAGAATTCCCCCACAAATTCTTTAGCTCGATTCATTTATTAAAATCGGTGGAGCGGTTATACACTCGCCTTGCTTCGTTTTTTTCACTATGAACAAGGGCCGTATCTGTAACATAAGCATTGCATCTATGTTCGTTTTGAGCAGTGCTTGCTATAGAACGCAATCCATGTGCGATCAGTCTGCCGCCGTATCCTACACGTTTCAAAGCAGCATTTGCAGTTTGACTGTTCATCGGCTGTTTTGGAATATTCCTACAAAATAGCTGCGTGGGGTAGTTCTCCACTTTTTGCCAGCCCATGCAGTGCAAGGCATCAGGGCTGGTTAAAGAGGCTGACCGTGCTACACTGAACTGGAGATATATTGCTCATATGCAACATGCCATGCCCCCCATCAGTAAATGGCAGTTGAAGCGGTATTAGACGTAGCTATTTAATCTCTGATGACTTTATTTTTAGTATTTGTTTACGCAGGGTTTCAAAATCATCTGAGTGACTGACGGGCATGCCAGTGATTAGAATTTATAATGATTTATCTGTCCCGGCGCTTTATTCTTTTACCGTTGTTTTAACACATATCATATAGTTTTAATGTGTTATGAATTCATTTATGATTCAGAGACAACTATCGAAAGAAGGCAATTCGAAGATAATATCCTCTCCATTTTTTACGGTAAAAAATGCGCCTTTGATTATTTACTTCATAGTTCATCATTTCTGTCTACTTCTTTAGCCATGTTTTACATAAGCCGGAGCATTCCTTCTGTTCATATGATCGGGCAATAAAACAACAGTTACTACTGTCAAAAATTTACCTCTGCAGAGCATTCAGCATTTTTCAGAACGTAGAGATAGCTTCCGATTTCGACGTGTTTTAAGTGAGACAACCGCTGGCGCTTCTGCCTAGGCTCGTTATAAATTTTTAACACAGGAATATGGTTTTTTATCGAAGTGCCTGTTTCCAACTGTCAGTTTGGCTTTTTCATATGCAGCTGCCGGAGAACCCCATGACCTGGAAAAACACAGCCGAGCAAAACGCCATCATCGAGTGGAAGGGCACTCATCTAGTGGTAAACGCATTTGCAGGCACAGGAAAAACCACCACGTTAGTCAGCTACGCTGAAGCCAACCCGGAAAGCAAAATGCTTTACCTTGCCTACAACCGCGCCGTGCGCGATGAGGCTGAACGCAGGTTCCCCTATAACGTAGAGTGTAAAACGTCGCATCAGCTGGCGTGGGTACGCTTCGGTAAACATTTCAGTGACCGGCTGACAGCCAGTCTGCGCATTACGGATGTGGCCAGAAAGCTCAATACCCGCCACTGGCCGCTGGCAAGGCTGGCGCTCAGTGGGCTGAACATGTTCCTCTGCAGCGCAGACCCCGAGCCGGGACTGATACATCTGCCCGCTGAGGATGATCGCCACGGTCTGGATGCCGGTAAAATTCTGGGGGCGATTCAGATCCTCTGGTATGAAATGAGCCGGACCGATTCTACCTTCCCCGTTACTCACGATACTTACCTCAAACTGTTCCAACTCTCTCAGCCTGACCTGTCTAAACGCTGGGACACCATCCTTTTTGATGAGGCTCAGGACGCCAACCCGGTGACCAGTGCGTTTGTTCTGAATCAGCCCTGCCGGGTCATTCTGGTCGGAGACCGTTACCAGCAGATTTACCGGTTTCGCGGGGCAGACAACGCTCTCAATGCCCGCCAGCTGGCGCAGGCAGATCGGTTATGGCTGACGGCAAGTTTTCGTTTCGGCCCTGAGGTCGCACGTATGGCCAATATCCTGCTGGAGCGTGCCGGAGAAGAAAAGCGGGTGACGGGTAACGGGGGACAGGACGCCGTCGTAAGCAGCATCCCGGATGAGGCTGAGCACATTGCTGTACTGAGCCGGACGGTGTCCGGCGTGATCGACAGCGCCCTGACGGCAAGCCTCATGGAGAAAAAAGTCTTCTGGGTCGGAGGGATTGAAGGCTACAAAACAGAGGAGCTGGAAGACCTGTACTGGTTTTCCGCCGATATGCCTGAAAAGATGCAGTCCCCGCGCCTGAGCCGGGACTACCGGGATTTTGACGAGTACTGCTCAATAGCCAAAGCCACCCAGGACGTGGAGATGAATCAGGCTGTTCGCCTGCTCGATGACTTTTTCCCGCTTCCTCAAAAGCTGGCCATTATGCGCCGCCAGGTCGCCATTCATGAAAAAGACGCTCAGGTCACGGTTTCAACCGCACACCGCAGCAAAGGGCTGGAATGGCCGGTGGTGATGCTGAGTGAGGATTTCACTGACATTACGGACCCGCTCCTCTCGCAGGAAGAGCGACAGGATGAGACTAATCTGCTGTATGTGGCTGTCACACGGGCAAGAAAGACGCTCGTGCTGAACGAGCTGATGCGCTGGCTCAGCGAGGCCGGCGAGGACGATGATGAAAACGTCAGCGAAGCCGGTGAGGGCGATAATGAGAACGATGCAGATATCCCTGGCGACACAGGAGAAACTTCCGGGACTGAATAACTGGTTTTTTATGGTGTGGAGCAGGGAGGGTCATAACACTGACCAGCCCTGTACCAGGAGAACATCATGCTCAGCAAAATCCGGACCCTGGGGTCTCCGTTTTCAAAAGGTGAACCAGAAGCAGTACATCATATAGCCACAGTCACGCCTGCCGGCTACCACGCCCCACGTGGGGCCGGTATCTTGTGTGCCACCCCTCTCCGAAAAACCTGCCTGCAGCAGATATGGGAGAACTGCTCTCTGCCCGCAGACCTGTATCAGCGACTCTATTTAGCGCCTCTTAATGGTTTATTAGCCCGGGTACAGAATGTGCCGGCCACGCAGCAGGGAAGGTGGTCGCAGTCAGACGGCTTCGGCGACCTTACGCTGCAGTTCACAACCTGTGCGGTCAGGCTGGCAAAAGGGTACATGTTCCCTCCCGGAGCGGCACCGGAAGAGCAGGCAGCGCAGAACGTGATGTGGAATGCGGTGATTTTCTGGTCTGCGCTGTTCTGGCACCTGCCTCTTCTTGCGACGCTGGAGGGGGAGTTGCTTGACGGTAAAAGCTGGCTTCCGGGAATGACCGTTCCGGACTCACCTTATCGTTTCCGGTTCCGGGAGGCAGAGAACGCATCAGCGCTTGCGGCGCTTGCCGCCGGGCAACTTATGCCGTCAGAGGCCACGGGCTGGCTGGCAGAGAATCCCGAGGCACTGGGCAACCTTGCCGGCGCACTCTGGAATCAGCATCCGGGCATGCCATTGATACGCAGTCTGATGAAGCAGGCTGCAGAGAAAACAGATTCTCCTCTGATAGAGTCGAAGGCTGACGAAGTAGTAAATACCTTAGCAGGTGGACTACCTGGAGATAAAACCGCTGTCCAGACTATACATGCTTCAAATTTATCCCCAGACATTTCTTCTCAACAATCAGAAACGAATACGGCAGATGCTCTCGCGGCTCCGGCAAGTTTTGATCTTGCATCCAGTATTGAGTCGGCCTCTCAAATTGACAGTCTTTTGTCAGAGGAACTCAGTAATCCAGCTAACGAACCGGTAATGACTGCAGTTTCAGACGACACTGACGCGCTTTTGTCTCTGTTTGAAGTGCCAGAAAAAATGGCAACAGGCAGTAATAGCAGTGAGGTCTCACCTGAGGAACCCCTTACTGTGAACGAAAAAATAGATCCGTCATACCCCATTGAAACTATTGAATTTTCTGAAAGCGCAAATAGTCATGCTGGCGAGGGGAATTCAGATAATTCTGCGGTTGCATTTGTTAACAAACGTGAGGAAAGATTACATTCCGCATCCGGGGCAGTCAGCGGTACTGAAGAAGTGGAAGGAACGCGTTTTTTTGACTGGCTTCGGGAAGGGATCAACCGGGGAGAGATCACTTTTAATGGTAAAGATGACAAAGTCCACGTTATTGCCGGTTACGTCTTTTTGCCCGTCCCCGGCATTTTTTTTGACTACCTTAAGGCCACCGGCTCCGCAGATGATCGGGAGAAAGTTCAGGCGTCTTTTGAACAACTTAATTTACATAAGCGCCGGGATAACAGGAGGTTTTACTTTGCTCAGTTGTTCGATATCCCCGATAAGTCAGGCAAGTTTAAACGGATGAAAGGCTATCTGGTTAAAAGCAGACAGGTATTCAAAAAGACAATCCCTCAGGACAGTCAGTTCCTTTTGTTTCCATGACCGTAATCCCGGTCTGACATCTGGTGCGTATCTGTAACTTAGAGAGGAATGGAAAATGAACGAAATGAACACTGACTGGCTATGGAAAGAACTGCTGGATGAATATTTTTTCTGTAAGTCGCTACGTGAGGATACAGAATGGAGTTATCAGAAAGTGGTTCGCGGGTTCAGAAAACATATTGGGGAAGCGCGAACACCTTACAGCATAACCAGTCGTGAAGTGCTTGAGTGGCGAAGACACGTCCTGAAAAAACAGGGGCTGTCAGCACACACCTGGAATAACAAGGTCACTCATATGCGCGCACTCTATAATTTTGCCATTACTTCTCAACTGACGGACTTAACAAAAAATCCCTTCAACGGTGTTTCGGTTAAACACGATAAGAAAAGAAAAAAGACGCTCACCAAAAATCAGATGACAAAGATCTGGCTGACCATGCAGCAGTTTTCATCTGAACGAATAACCGAATCAAAATGTGCATTAAAGCCAGTGTGGTACTGGCTCGCAGTTCTGGACACGTTGCGTTATACAGGAATGCGTCAGAATCAATTGCTGCACATTCGTCTGAAAGACGTCTGTCTTGAAGATGGCTGGATTGAGCTGAGGACAGAAGGCAGCAAAACCTACCGTGAGTGGCGGGTTCCCGTTGTCAGCCATTTACGTCCGCGACTGGAGGGATTGCTGCAACGTGCAAGAGACTGCGGTGCCGGCAACAATGATGCATTGTTTCATTATGAGAGGTTTGTATCTTCGCCTGCTGACAGTGTATCCCTTTCTCAAAAACCCTCTCTGCAGCCATTACGTTCGTTTTTCCGACGTCTTTCAAAAGAGTGCGGATTTGACATTTCACCCCATCGGTTCAGGCATACGCTTGCCACAACACTGATGAGCTCCCCTGAACGAAACCTGCAACTGGTTAAGGGATTGCTGGGGCATCGTAATGTGAGCACAACAATGGAATACGTTGATATCAGTATGGATATTGTCAGTAAGGCGCTGGAGAAAGAAATGGCGCTTTACACCGATAAGGCTGAAGAGATGTTTTACAATGGTTGACATTCAGTCACGTCATTGTAATTATTCACAGTGATCGAGAAAAGGGAGCCTGCTGCGAACAGGCTCCCTAATCGAGAGGGTAACTTCTTGATGTATGCTGATGTGAGGATCAACATCAACAAGTACCACTCCCGTTAAACGCCCGTCAGTTTTCTCACCTCTGACCAGCGTGCTTCGAATAGTGGTGCCCGGAGGCGGAATCGAACCACCGACACGGGGATTTTCAATCCCCGTGTCCGGGTGTTAACGTTTTGGTCTTTTTTGTTGCTGGATTGCTAATCGCACCTGAATCAATTTCAGGTGTATCAAATGCATTCAAAATCAGAGCTTTATAAAGAACAGGGTTCAAAGCCCAAAATTTTACCTGTTGTTTCAACCAAAGGTGGAGAAGGGAAATCAACTCAAGCCGCAAATCTGGGTGGTTTTCTTGCAGATGCAGGTATAAAAACTCTCATCATTGACGGCGACCATGCCCAGCCAACTGCCAGCAGTATCTATCCCTTAGAATATGAAGCACCTTGCGGGCTCTACGAGTTGCTTATGCAAACCGTCGACCTATCCGAGGCCGAAAACATCATTTCCCGCACCGCGTTCACGAACCTTGATGTCATTGTCTCAAACGATCCGCGCAATCTTTTACCTACCTATATGCTCAATGTTGCAGATGGGCGCGTACGTCTGCGCAATGCATTGTCAAACTCGGTATTTAGCCAGTATGACGTCATCCTGATTGATTCGCAGGGGTCACGTTCAGTGATGTCAGAACTGATTATTCTGGCCGCAACCGGCGAGATGATTGGAATGGTCAAGCCTGTGCTGCCTGATGTGCGTGAATTTATGCGCGGCACAGTTGCTCTGATGGAAGAACTGCTCCCTTACATGGCTTTTGGGATCAGTCTTCCGAGTATACGCATGCTGGTTAACTGCATGGACTATACGCTGCTAGCGAAAACCACGGTTGAACAGGCTGAAAGCATCATACTGAGTGGCGATTACAGTCAGCATTCAGACAAGATCGTCATCAACATGCTACAGACGCGCATTTATGATCTTGATGTTTATAAGCAGGGGCATGCGGCCGGTCAGCCTGTTCACCGCCTGGAGAAAAAAACGTCCCGTAAGAGCGATTCAGCATTCGACTCAATGCACAAACTTGCCTGCGAACTGTTCCCTGAATGGAAGCATAAGTTCGACGTGCTTGCGGAAGAAGGGGGATCAAAATGATCCTTTCCCCTTTTTTTTCAGCAGCCCTCACCATGATAGTTAATAAAATCAATGCCGGACGGCAGCTGAGTATAGGTGTTATCAAGCGGCCCTCGGCAATGCCCTCTCTCAAGGGAGGTGCGTATGTCTGACAACCGCAGAAATATTCCAGGTATTTATTCACCTGATGCCGAGCAGTCTGTTATCGGTGGCCTGATGCTGGATAACGATCGCTGGGATGACGTTGCTCTCCATCTGAGTGCTGATGATTTCTTTCTCAAGGTGCATAAGGCCATCTTTCAGGAAATGTCCCGGCTGGTATCAGCCGGTAAACCACTTGATCTGATTACGCTTTCTGAAAGCATTGAACGTCGCGGTAAAGACGCTCTTGAGCAACTGGGGGGATTCGCTTACCTGGCTGAGCTGACAAAAAATACGCCCAGTGCAGCAAACATTGTTGCTTACAGTGAAATTGTTGCCAGAAACAGCCGTGGGCGGCAGCTGGCGGCCATTGGTGCTGAGATTACCGAACAAGTCAAAATGCCCGGAACGAATATTGAAAAGCTCATGGAAACCGCCGAGCAGAAAATAACTCGCCTGGCAGAACGTGCTGAGCCTGAACAGGCCGTGACGCTAATTGATGGTATGGAAAAGCTGCTGACGGAGCTGGAGCGCCGGTGCAACGTTCCCGATGGCATTACCGGCACGCCCACCGGGTTTGACGAGTTTGACGCGATGACCAGCGGTCTACAGCCTGGTGATCTGGTGCTCATTGCGGCCCGCCCGTCTATGGGAAAAACGGCGTTTCTGATAAGCCTCTTGCTCAATTCACTGCAGAAAAAAGTGGGTTCAATAGGCCAGTTTTACAGTCTTGAGCAGCCTACTGAACAAATCCTCATGCGCATGGTCGCATCACTGGGCAATGTTGATCTTACCCATCTTAAAAGTGGATTAATGGATGATGAGGACTGGGCTCGTGCCTCATCCGCGGCCAGTTTGCTTATGGGCGATCTCAAGGACAGCTTAATCATAGATGATACAGGCTCGCTCACGCCGGCGATGCTGCGTATCCGCGCACGTCGTAATGCCCGCCGCTACGGTCACCCGTCCATTATCGGGCTTGATTATCTGCAACTGATGCGCTGTCCGGACCAGGAGAACCGCACGCAAGAAATCGCCGAAATATCCCGTTCCCTGAAAGCGCTGGCCAAAGAGATGGGTTGCCCGGTCGTTGCACTTTCGCAACTGAACCGACAGCTGGAAAACCGTGCGGATAAGCGGCCTAACAACGGTGACCTGCGTGATTCTGGCTCACTTGAACAGGATGCTGACCTGATTATTTTTATCTACCGTGACGAGGTTTATCACGAGAAAACTGAAGATAAAGGTGTTGCTGAAATCATTATCAGCAAACAACGTCAGGGACCCACAGGGACAATACGCCTGCAGTATGAAGGTCGCTATACCCGCTTTAATGCCATGCACAAACAGGCGGGGAGATCAGTATGAGCAATGTCAGCAAACTGGACCTGGGCTCAGCGATGCTACAGCGGGGCAGATCGCCCGCTAAGGTTAATGCCGGTACTGATACAGCTCCACTGCCGGTCAGTGAGATGGCGATGGTACTGACCCTTGATCAGTTGCGCCCCAACCCCGATAACCCGCGTAAAGGCCGTAACCCACGTTATGAAGAGATCAAATCTTCGGTGCGTGCACGCGGTCTGGATTCCATACCTAAGGTCACGCGTGACCCTGATGGCGAAGATGTTTATATCTTCAGTGACGGAGGAAACACGCGATATCAGATCCTTTGTGAGCTCTGGCAGGAGACCGGTGATGAACGGTTTCACCGTGTTCACACCATTTTCAAGCCGTGGCCGGGCAGGCTCAAATGCCTCGTAGGCCATCTGGCCGAGAATGAGGTGAGGGGCGACCTGACGTATATAGAGAAAGCTTTCGGGGTGCATAAAGCGCGCGTCATTTATGAGGAGCAACTGGGCCGCAGCGTCACGTTGAGGGAGCTTTCAGAACTTCTCGGGCAGGAGGGCTACCCGATTGATTACTCTAGCGTTAGCCGGATGGAGGACACCCTCAACTATCTGTACCCACATATGCCAAGACTGCTGGAATCGGGTATGAGCCGGGGACAGGCAACGCCTCTGCTCAGTCTTCGTTCTTCGGCGATGAAGGTCTGGAAAATTTTCAGCGGTGACGTCCGGCCCGATACAACTCTGGATGAAGTCTTTGGATCGACATGCAAGGGCTTTGACGAACCTGACTGCTATGCACTGGATGTGTTCAGGGATGAATTTATCGGCCAGCTTGTTAAGGCATTGCCACATCCGAGCCTCAATTACGATCGCTGGCTGATTGAACTGGACCCGCGCGAACAAAAACGCCGTGAGCAGTTTGGTGAGCCGCCACCGCTACCCTCGCTCACGCCGCCGCCCGGGCGGTCTGCTGGTCGTGAACGCGCTGAGCCAGGTGTGACCATTCTGCCGTCGGATACTTCATCAGCCCTACAGCCTACGGGTCTCCGGAGCGGTACGTTAACGTCTACCGGCCGCCCTGAACCAGCGCCGGACATGACTTTGAACACGTCACTGCCTGACGCAGCGTCAGTCACTGCCGGCAGTGAACCGCGTCGCGAGGTGCAGAACGATTTGTTTGGCGGGCGTCCTGTCATCAGCGGCGAAAGTGAAGTTATCACGGATGAGGATGCGTCCTTATCCTCGCCTGAGTTCAGTACCGGCTCGCTTGTCTCGGCGTTCACAGATCCTGAAGAGGCCTCCTCTGCTGAGGTAATCAGTTCTGTTGCTTTCGCGGAAACCGGGCTGGAACCGGTCAGCGATATCTGGCACATCTCCGCGCTGCAGGACGATACGGAACATCTGCAGGATATGGCATATCGCCTTGTGTTTGAGATTGCTGAGGCCATGGGCTGCGCGGACTGTGTCCGGGAAGATAAAAATCCTTTGTCTGCCGGCTTTGCCGTATCCGACAGCACCCGCGAATTTACGCTGTTTCTGGCGGGCCTTTCCGGTTCAGTTCCCAATTCGCAGTTCAATATGTTTATGTTTTGCCTGAATTTCTTTGGGTCGCAGGTTCCTTCGGATACCGCCGTTTTTGATGATATTACGGTAGTGAAAACAATGCGCCTTATCCGGGTTATCCGTCGCCTGCGTGAACATTTATGCACAGCATGATGAGCCGCTGGGTTACCGTGATGCAGAAACCTTTGACCCGGGCTGGCTGAAGCTGGTCGAAGACAGCTGCCTCAGCCGGAACAAAGCCGTCCGGATGACGGCGCTGGCCGTAGTAAATGACATCCTCCAGGATACGGGGATGCGGCATCGCCACAGCCGCCTTGCGCTGATTGAGAGTCGGCTGGGCGCACCGGAGACGCCTGCTCAGATGGTCCGTCGGCAGCATACTGAACAGCCGAGTCCGAAAAACGGACTCAGTAAAATGAGCATAAAAAACAGCCAGAATTCACTGAGTCCGGAAAACGGACTCAGTACACCTCCGTCAGATAAAATACCGGTTCCTGAATCAGGACTCATTGATAAATCAACATGTTACACCGGAGTCCGAAATCCGGACTGTAACGTACGTTCTTTCACACAGAGTGTGAATAAAAAAACGTACGTACCCTGCGAAAACCATTATCTGCCTGGTGATTTTCTGAACGGGCTGAACAGCGAAGACCGTCACATGCTGACCTCGCAGATGGCCTCGCTGCCTGAGGTTGTCGCAAAGGCCCTTGCTGGCATGCTGCAGGAACAACTTAACCGGGGCAAACTGGCCAACCCTGCTGGCTGGCTGTTTTCCATGCTGCGCCGGGCGCGAAACGGTGAACTGAAACTGTCCGACGAGACGACGAAGCGCGATGCCGCTGGTGAGCCTTTGCGTATGACGGAGACGCGAAAAGTCCCGCCAGCGAATCTGCCAGTGATGCCAACCAGTCGCCCGTCACCGGAGGATGTCAGGGCAATGATCAGTGCCATACGAAACAAAATAATCACCTGAAACAGCGATTTAAAAGCGAGCATTTTTGCAGGGCGCAGCGAGGTTAATAATCGTATAGAGGTACTGTTAATGCAGTGAACCTGCCCTACAAAAAATCAGCAACATTAAACCGCTCAAATAATGACCTTGTTGCGGGGCGCAACAAGGTTAAAAAATGCACAGAAGAGATGTTGTTGTAATGACACTATCATTGAGAAAATCAGCAACCCTGAGCTGCTCAAATAATGATCTTGTTGCGGGGCGCAACAAGATTAAAAAATGAACAGAAGAATAATTTCATGCTGATGATTAAGAGTTTCACATTGTTGTAAGTGCACAGGTTTCACGACTATGCCTGCTCATCTTAACTGAACACAGGTGACGACAACGATGGCAGATCAAAAAGTAACTAAGACGGGTTCGCTTCAGTCAGAGATGACAATTGCGCTCCACACAAATTATGCAATAGGTTTATGGCAGGGGCGCCGGCCGGGTAAACAGGAGGGTAATGTTCCTGTAAAGCATGGCATTATCGGAATGCCGCAGTTTTTTCATCGTGCAACGCTTATCAACCAAGACTCGCTCAAAAACAATCCTTGGGCAGATGAAGCCATGTACAGGCTTGAAGAAAAGTTAAAAGCAGCAACAGAAAGAATGTCTGAATTGATTCAGAAGCTTGAGCAAGAGGTCGCCTTATTACCCAAAGGAGTAACTTTTACAGAAGTGGCATCAGTTGAACCTCTAGACATTCAAGTCTTTACTCGTACTCCTCTTGGTTACCGATGTGTATTTCTTCTTGTTGGCTTTGATCAGTTTGCCAAAAAGGTACTTCAGGCATCTCATTATGGTTTGATCACCCGCAACGCGCGCGATTCGTATCTCAGTGAAGGGGGAAGATTGCTGCGTCAGATTTATGGAACCTTGCTTTCATATCGCCGAGTGGAAGCTACCCGAATCGATGCAGCGGAGAATAATGACATCTGGAAAAAAGCCTGTGAAATTGCGGGAGAGCCTGACCAAGCTATCCTGCTGGGACATAAGCGTTCTGCTTTCTCTCCACCGGTCAATGAAGCAAGCGTGAATCTCCTTCGCCTGCGTTATCAGGCTGTCTGAGACGCTGGAGGCAGCCATGCGGCTTTATATTTGTGAAAAGCCCTCTCAGGGGCGAGATCTTGCTGGCGTGCTGGTTGCAACTCGTCGCGGTGACGGATTTTTGTCGGGCAGCGGTGTGACCGTGACATGGGCGGTGGGGCATCTCCTTGAAACGGCTTCTCCTGAAGCCTACGGTCAGCAGTACGGTAAACCCTGGTCACTTTCAGCGCTACCGATCCTGCCGGCTCCCTGGCAGGTCGTTGTAAAAAAGGACACGCAGGATCAGTTCAAGGTCATTGAGCGGTTGCTTCGCCAGGTTGATGAGGTGGTCATTGCCACCGATGCAGACCGTGAGGGTGAAGTTATTGCGCGAGAGCTGCTGGACTATTGTAGCTGGGAAGGCCCGGTGCAGCGTCTTTGGCTCTCTGCTCTGGATGAACCCAGCATCCGTGCAGCACTTCAGGACCTCCGCCCCGGCCAGGCCACGCTCGGCATGTATCATGCCGGCCTGGGACGTGCCCGTGCTGACTGGCTGATAGGGATGAATCTCTCGCGGCTTTACACCCTGCGAGCCGCCGAAGCTGGCTTTGACGGCGTGATATCCGTCGGGCGAGTGCAGACCCCCACGCTGGCGCTGGTTGTCCGCCGGGACCGCGAAGTCGCGTCTTTTGTGCCAAAACCCTACTGGCAGGTCAAAGCGCTTCTTTCGGCTGGCGGCCTTACCTTCCCCGCGCAATGGGTGCCGGCGAAAATCTATACTGACGATGAAAAGCGCTGTATCCACCAGAATATCGCGCAGCAGGTGGAGCAACTCTGCCGGCAGACAGGACGTGCTGTCGTCACCGGGTGTGAGACGAAGCGTGAAAAAGTTGCGGCCCCTCTGGCGTTTTCGCTTGGTTCCCTTCAACAGGCCTGCGGCAGACTCTGGGATATGTCTCCCCAGCAGGTGCTGGATACCGCTCAGAGCCTGTATGAAAAGCATAAGGCGACAAGCTATCCCCGGACCGACTGCGGTTATCTGCCTGAATCCATGCAGGAGGAAGTCTCCGGCGTACTCGATGCCATCGGCCGAACTGATCCGGATTGTGTGCCATTACTGACTCGTCTTGACCTGACATTTGTGTCTCGCATATGGAATGACAGGAAAATTACGGCACACCATGGCATTATTCCCACTCGAACCGCCTTTCAGCTCTCGGCCCTGACGGAGTCTGAGCGTAAGGTTTATCTTCTTATCCGTCGCAATTACCTCGCCCAGTTCCTGCCCCTGTATGAATCCGATATCACCCGGCTCCAGTTCGACATCGGCGGGCAGCTGTTCCGTACCACGGGGCGCACCGAGGCAGTAAAGGGCTGGAAGGCTCTCTTTGACAAAGCCGGAGATGAAGATGCGCAGGCGGATGACGATGCAGCGCTGGCGCTGCCACCGCTCTCTCAGAATGCTCCATGCGCCGTGACAGGTGCTGAGGTAGCGCAGCTAATGACCCGGCCGCCGGCGCACTACACTTTTGCCACCCTGATTGGTGCGATGATGAACGCCTCCGCTTTCGTTACCGATATCGCGCTGCGTAAGGTACTGAAAGACAATGCGGGTCTGGGCACTGAGGCCACCCGTGCAGGTATAATTGAACAGTTGCTGAACCGCCGCTTTATTGTGCGTAAAGGCAGTAAGCTTATGGCCACAGAACTGGGTAGTGACGTCATTGATGCTCTTCCCCCACAACTGACTGAACCCGGAATGACCGCGCTCTGGGAGCAGGCGCTGGATGAGGTCGCTGCAGGTCGCATGTCACTTGACGACTTTCTGCAACGGCAGGCTGGCTGGACGCGCAATCTGGTCAGTCAGGGCGCGCAGCAGCGGGTGAATATTCGCGTGCCTCCCTCCCCTCCCTGCCCACTGTGCGGAAGTAAAACCCGACTTCTAAAGGGAGAAAAAGGGGAATTCTGGAGCTGTCAGCGCTATCCGGTATGTAAGGGCGTCATTAATGTCAGCGGCAGTAAAAATAAACGTTCCCGTAAGGCTAAGTCTCCTGAATCAAAGAAGAATTAATCCGTTGTCTCCGATTGCGGGCCATCAGGGGCTTTGCTATTGTGACACCGGCTCTGAAGCCGCACCCCGTGACTGCGGGTTCTGTCATCATCTAATGCATGTGCTGACGGAATACAGTCTGACTGGCCTCGTCCACACCTGAACGGGAGCCGGTAAGGCACGAAAACTCCGTGAAAACCGTGCCGGGAACTGAACACGCCAGCGGAGCTACTGTAAAATACAGCTTAACACCAGGTCGAAGGTGCAGACCTCAGAAGGCGGTGCCATATGGCGCCGCTTTTTTATTTTCATGCAGTGATGATTTTTTGCGCGGTTCAACGTTGACAACCGTTGCGACTGAATGAATGATTGTGGGGCTTATCGTTGTCTTCCCGACAACTGCCAATGTTCCAGTGATTTGAGAGGGACGCCTTCGGGTAATCACATGCCAAAGCCATCACAACCTGAGAGATGGCGCTTTCGGGCGGTTCTAAACCTGTTTAACCTTTGCAAACAGGGACCTGTTAGTCAGGTAAAGGTCCACTTCACCAATTCAGCCGGTCGGCAAATTATGCTGACCTCCCTGCGGGAAACATTTCCCGTACGGGACAAATGTTTCTCCGCTACCTGTTCAGTTTTACTCCGGAGAAAACATCATGACTGCAACTAATCAAACCCCTGCTTCAAATGGCTCTGCCTCTGGAAATCAGAAAAAAGAGTTTTTCAACCTTAATGTAAGCGGCATCGGTTATCTGAACTCGATACGTCGCGTTCAGGGCCCTAACGGTGAGTTCACCTGCGCTGTTATTAACGCTCTGACCGGTCCGACTGACAATGCTTCCTATACCCGATTTGATGTCACCATCGCGGGCCCGGAAGCAACCAAACTGATCAATCGCTGCCAGAAAGCCGTTGATGAAGAAGAAAAGGTGCTGCTCGGATTTGTACTGAGCGGACTGAAAGCCGATGTGTTTACCCTCCAGTCGGGTGATCACGCTGGTGAAAGTCGCCCTTCTCTGAAGGCCCGCCTGATAAAGGTGGAGTTCATCAAGAAAGGCCAGGACGTGGTTTACCAGGCACCCAATGCTTCCCAGACGCCGGAATCCGGTTCATCTGCTCCGAAAGAGTACGATCCGAACTCATTCTAAGCGTCACGGACACACCACCGGAACACATCCCGGTGGATGTGCTCCTCTCAACCCAATTCATAAGAGGAAATCATTATGTCCGCACGCGGCGTCAACAAAGTCATCCTGGTTGGTCATCTCGGCCAAGATCCTGAAGTACGTTACATGCCAAATGGCAATGCAGTAACCGGTTTAAACCTGGCGACTTCAGAAACCTGGCGTGATAAACAGACCGGTGAAAACCGTGAAAATACCGAATGGCATCGTGTCGTGCTGTTTGGCAAGCTGGCTGAGGTTGCCGGTGAATACCTGCGAAAGGGTTCACAGGTGTATATTGAAGGTCAGTTACGCACCCGCAAATGGACGGATAACAGCGGTACCGATCGCTGGACAACCGAAGTCGTTGTGGGCGTTAACGGAACGATGCAGATGCTGGGCGGGGGTCGCAGTAACAGCTCCAGTACCAGTGGAAACAATGCGCAGTCAGGTCAGCAGGGTGGCTGGGGTCAACCTCAGCAGCCTCAGCAGACTCCGTCAGCGCCACGAAATCCGCAGAATGAGCCACCGATGGATTTTGATGATGACATACCGTTTCTCGGACACGGTTATGGCATCTGTAAAAAAGCCATTTACGCAATTTCATAATGGATTCAGATAGATATACCCTCTTATGCGCCAGTTCAGTCTGGCGCTTTTTTCTTCTATAATGATGTTCATTAATCAGGAATGTCACTGGAGATCTACCATGAACACACGCTACGAAGCTGACGTTGTTGCCTGGGCTCAGGAGCAGGCAGCTTTACTCCGTGCCGGTCGGTTCTCTGAGATTGATATTGCTAATATCGCCGAGGAGATCGAAGACGTGGGTAAAAGCGAAAAGCGGGAGCTGGCCAGTCGTATGGCCGTTCTGCTGGCGCATCTTCTCAAATGGAAGTTTCAGTCAGGCCGTCGTGGGTCAAGCTGGCAGCGAACCATCAAAGAGCAAAGAAAAGCACTGGCATTACATATAAAAGGCACTCCGAGCTTAAAAACGGCTCTTACCGATAGTGACTGGATTGCTACAGTATGGGCAGATGCAGTCTCTTCTGCAGCTCAGGAGACGCAGCTTGATGTTTTTCCTGAAGATTGCATCTGGGAAATGGAACAAATTTTGTCTCAGGAATACTACCCGGATTAATTTTGTCAGCCTGTCTTAAGACTAAGCGCCATCATGGCGTTTTTTTTGTCCTGAATTCTCTGGTATTTAGTCAGTTATCGGAAACCCGTCCATGACATGAAACTTGCTTTTATGGCGTGGACGGGTTGCCCCGAAGGGGAGTTATTTTTCTGTTGCCAGCACTTCGGTCAGTTTGAACGAATCTGGCTGCTGGATACTGTTGTAATTAGCGTTAATAGTAAACTTCTGACCAGGTTCGATATTACTGGCCATATCTACAGCCTGCCCGATGACGACGTCATTTTTCAGCAAATTAAATTTAAAGATAATATTGCCGAGCGTTTTACCACTGGTATTTTGTCCCAGCCCTTGAATGTTCTGCAGACCGTTTTGCGTTTTCTGGAAGTGCAGGTCACTTACCGCAACTTTGTTGCTGGTCGCGGCCAAAGCTGCTGAGCTGGTAATGAAAGCAGCGGCGAAACAGATGGCTGATAATTTTCTCTTCATAACACCCTCTTGATGAGTAATCCTTAACGTGACGAACTGTCACTTTTCTTCTATCGGCCGTCAGTACTTTATTCTTCAATCTGAACTCAGAGTTTCACATTGTCCGCTTTTTCATCACCGCCAGAATAGCTCTCCTGATTAGGCCATATCTGTGGTGAATCCTGATGGTATTTCCACCAGACAACACGATTGCGAAGGTTGGTATGACCGACTGTTCACTCTTTCTGCATGAAAGAAGTAATCCTTTTAAAGACGCTGTGCCCTTAAATCAGGAGGGATATAGTGAGTAGACCGAAGTGGAACGAAAAGAAGAGAGCTTTCTACACTGTGCTCGACCTGCTTTACTTTGGCACCGCTGACGCTCTGGTCATCTACCTGCTTGTTTACATGCTCGCTGCGGGAAGCTCATACGTGATGCTAAAACCGCATGTTGGCTGGCCTGCAATTATTGCCGTTAACCTTGGGGTTTACACGCTGAACCAAATTATCTCTCGCGCCTTTAAAAATGACGATGTCGGTATTATCGTTGCGTTGGGGTATCTCATAGTGACCTTGCTTCCACTTTTTCATCTCTTTTTTTAAGGGATCTCATGATCAGTGGAGAACATACAAGGATAAATACCAGCATAGTAACCAGGAGGATTAAATACAGCCCGCACCAGGCTATCGGTACAGGCTCGTTCACTGCCACGCTGACAATCCAGGTAAGCGAACCCAGGTGTACAGCAGGAAGTAAGAACTTATGAAAGCCCGTCACCCATGAAAGGTAGCGAATCATGTTACCCCGTCGACCAGAAGGCATTTTAACTACGGCTTTATCAATGATAAGAGCGTTGAGCAACCTGTGACTTTTCAGGATAAGAACATCGCCCTTTTCATTAGTTATAGCCTCACAAAAGATGACGCCATAAAAATGGTGGCCATGAACAAGGGCTTTGAGGAAATGGTTTTTATTACTGAAAATCTTTAACGCTTCGCCGCGAAATACCACAACAGGGGGAGTGCTCGATGACTTTTTTGTTTTGGATGAGCCGACGCGTGAAAGCTTTGGATTTCGGGTTGCGTATATAATCCCATCTCTTGCGGCTCGCAATGATTGTGCTGCCTCGATTTTCCCGAGATTCGCTGCGGAGGTGAAATGGTAAACTGCTTTTTCATAGGGTTTGTTTTTAAACTTATACCAGACGTAACTGATTAGCACCCACAGAAGGAGAAGGCTACTGAGCAGAGTCAGCATTCCACCAAATATTGAAGACACCTCACTGATGTCGTAACTACTTTTCCAGTATTCCATGCATATCTGCCATTGCCACACCTGAATTAACTATCGGCTGTGGATTTTTTTCCTTCAGTCGACAGTAAGAGTTTCGCATTGCCCGCTTTTTCATCACCGCCAGAATAGCACTCCTGACTAAGACTATTCCTGGGGTGAATCCTGATGGCAGTACCTTCAAGACGCGCGGCAACGGGAGCCGGCCTGCTCGCCTGCTCTGTCATGTTAGCCAGCTGCAGCAACCCGGCTTCTGACCCTGCGCTATTAACTCATGGGCGTTATCAGCAGCCTGCACGTTTCGATGACATTTACCGCAATCGAGCCCCCGAAGTGGTGCGCTACGATCGCTACACGCTCGTCAGTACGCGCCCGGATGATGCACAGCGAGATCCGCTCAATCAGATTATTGATATCACGATGCCTGCACAGCTGGTTAACACAGTAGGAGATGGATTTCGCTATCTCCTGCTGGAATCAGGTTATTCACTGTGCTCAGCCACGACTTCTGCATTTTCGGAACTTCTCAGCCGTCCGCTTCCCGCTGTTCAGCGCGATATTGGCCCGGTTAAGCTGAGCGAGGCGCTGCAAATTCTTGCCGGCCCCGCCTGGCGGCTGAAGGTGGATGAAGTTAACCGTGAAATTTGTTTTGTGCTGCGCGATCAGTACCGCCAGTTTGACGCAGCGGCGGCAACGCTCACACCGGCAAAGAGCCTGTCGGCAAATAACCCGGCTCAGCCGAAACCCGTTCAGTCAGCGGGCCCGGCCGTTCCTGAAAATGCTTTACCCCGTAACCCTTTCACTGGGGAAACCCTGCCGGCTTCCGTCAAAAAAACAGCGTTGACTCCACAGGATCTGGCCGTGCCGTCACCCATGCTGACCACCGCTAAACCCCAGAAAACGCAGAACTCAGCGTACAACCCTCCGGTTAACAATCCGCCGCTATTGGTTAAGGTACCGGTTGCTAAAGTGGCTCCACAGCCCGGTTCTCAGACTGTGGCAGTTCGTCCGCCGGTGGTCACACAGACTACAGTGAATGCCACACCAAAAGCGTCCTCTGTGCGTCCGGTCTCAACGCTCCCCCCCGCGCCCCCTGTGAGCAGCCAGACGGCAGCCTCTCTCATTCCGGGCACACCTGTTACCGTCGCCCCGGTGGGTCAGACATGGCGGGCAGAACCGGGTTCAACCCTGAAAGAGACGCTCACCGGCTGGGCTTCGAAGGCGCCGTGCAGTAACGGCGGCAACTGGGTCATTATCTGGCCAGTATCGCTTGATTACCGTATTGATGCCCCTCTGATTTTTCACGGCAACTTTGAGTCGGTGATGGTTCAGGTATTTGACCTCTATCGCAAGGCCGAAAAACCGCTGTTTGCTGAGGCAAACCGTATTCAGTGCCTGATTTCCGTCAGCGATACCCCTGCGGGCGGGGAGCACTGAGATGGGATTCGCGCTGCCGGTACTGGTGTTTTGTCTGGTCATTGCGCTGATGGCGGGTGATGCGCAGCGTCATTCGTCAGAGCACGTTCGTGCGGCTGTCCAGCAAACGCTGCCGGGTAAGCTTGCCGCAGACATGCTGCGTACGGCCGATGCGGTCAATAACTGGCGCCATGGTCGCACGGTCGCCGATGGTGCTGTTACCCCCGCTCAGACAGGCATGATGCCTGCGCCTGACAGCCGAATTCAATCCGTCATTCTGAACAACCGACTCTGGGTATGGGTCCCTGCTACTGACGGCGTTTTTGCCGCCCTGCGAAGCCAGTCAGTGACCTCAGCGCTGGCGCTGACCGTCAGCGACGGTCGCCTGCGCATGGCTGACGGCACCGATATGAATCTTTCCCTGCCCTCCGGAATAACGGAGGGCAGCATTGTTTACCTCAATTAACCACCTCAGGGAGCTGCGGATGCCGCGTATACCTTTCTGCCTGACAGCGCTGGCCACCGCGTTCGTGCTGTCATCCTGTTCGCTGACAGAAATCAGTAAAATGGACAAAGAAGCTTCAGGACAGGCTGACACTGCTCAGCGGGTGTTGCAGAGCCGACAGGCAATGACCCAACCTACCGTCGTCTGGTCCGACAAACCCTGGGTTAACCTGCAGCCGGTTGCGCCCGTCGTATCCACGCCGGACGAAAAAAATCTGCCTGCCTGCCAGATAACGATAAACCGTCCAGACGGTATATCACTGCCTGAGCTAGGACAACGCATTACCGCGCTTTGCGGCATCAGGGTTTCCATCACGCCGGATGCCTTTGCGGCACTCAGTAACGTTTCAACCGGTAGCGTGACCACCTCGCAGATGAGTGGCCAGTTGCCAGCGCCTGATGACAATGGTCGGGTTCCCCTGGCTCAGATGGGGGCCACTTCTGTACAGCCCACCACCGTTCAGCAGCCCTCAGTTCTCATGCGTGGTATTAAGTTTCAGGGAGATGTTCATGACCTGCTTGAATTAGAAGCAAGCGGATACGGTCTGTCATGGCGAAGTGACAGCAGCGGCGTGTATTTCTATCAGCAGGATACCCGCACCTTTCAGCTCGTCATTCTTAATACCAAAGTCAACAGCAGCGCCTCTATTAACTCTGGTTCCGGCAATCAGCTCGGCAGCGGTGGCGGCACATCAGGCGGCTCAACGGGTGACATCAGCTCTAATCAGAAGACCGATTACGGCATGAACAGCGACCTGTACGATGATATCCGTAAAACCATTGAACAGATGCTGACGCCAAAATCTGGCCGGTTCTGGCTGTCGGCCGCCACCGGGACCCTCAGCGTAACGGATACGCCAGATGTTCTTAATCGTATCGGGCGCTATATCGAATACCAGAACAAAGTGCTCAGTCGTCAGGTTCAGCTCAATATTCAGATTGTCAGTGTAACGCAGACGCGCAACGAGGAGCTGGGGCTGGACTGGGGGCTGGTCTACAAATCGCTTAATAACGTGGGCGCCAGCCTGACCGGCTCCATGGCCAACGCGTCGACGTCTGCAGGCAGTGCTGGATTTTCGATTCTCGATACGGCCTCCGGCAACGCCGCAAAATTCTCCGGCTCCAGCCTGCTTATCAAAGCGTTGTCTGAGCAGGGTAACGTCAGCATGGAGATGAATCAGACTAACCCCACGGCCAACCTTACGCCAGTGGCCTATCAGCTATCTAAACAAAAAGGGATCCTTACCAGTTCAACGTCATGTGGGTGTTCTTTGCCGCCATCGGCGGGCAGCTTTCGGTGATGGGCGACGTGACTGGTTCGCGCGCCACCATTGAACTGGCTGCAAAAAATTTCCTGCGGTTCAACGACGCCGATGCGCCGGGATTACGGTGTGCCGCGACGGTGGACGACGATCGCCACGCCAGTACGCTGACTGACAGACTCAGCCGCACTCAGCTTAAGCGCTGCCGGCTGCGTAAGCGCGTCACTGCGATGTCCGTTATCCTTCCTGCGGCTCTCGTGACCCTTGCAGTGGCCTCTGGGATTTACTGGTACGACACCGCCTCTGAGAAAGCCGAACAGGCGGCTGCGATGGCGGCGTTTCGCGCCCGCATGGCGCTTAAGCCTGAAAAACCGGCCGTGCCCGCACGCGCACCGCACCCGTGGGCCTCGCAGCTTCCCGTTTCTGTGCTGCTCAGCAACTGCTGGCTCACCCGTGAACCTGTTTTTGCCTCCGTGGCCGGCTGGCGATTTACGGATGGCGAATGCGTGCCGGAAGGGCTGCGTTTGCGGTTTATTGCCACCCCCGGTGCAACCGTGGAGGACTTTTCCCGCCGCGCGCGCGAGCTGCTGGGTCACTCAGCCGTCTTTAACCTGCAGGAGGGCGGCAAAAGCGGCGACGTTTTCATTCCCTTCAAACGCACCTCACCCGCCGGACTCACGGACGAAGCGCTCCCCGGTGCTGACGCTCAGCTCATGCGGTTTATTTCCCATCTGCAGCGACGGAATCTCGACGTGAAGTTTACCGAGGTGAAGCCGCCGGCTGTCACGCCGGGCCAGGAAAAAAACATCCCCCTGCAGGACTGGCGGGAATTCTCGTTCTCAGTCAGCTCTCGCCTGCAGCCTGAGCGGCTGCTTCAGGATTTTGATGCCACAGGGCTCCGCCTGACCAGCCTGTCCATCACCATGAGCCCGCAGGGGCAGTTCGACTACACGATGAAGGGGAGCGTTTATGCGCAGAATTAATCCCGCCGGCATGAACTTGCTGCTGGCCGTTCTGCTCTGCGGAACGACACTGCCGGCCCTGGCCAGCGACTCACTGCCGCCCAACGTCACGCTGGGTGAGCTTGAAGCTGCACAGGCGCGAAACCTCATCCTTGAGCAGAAAGTTCAGACAGCCCGTCTCGAGCAGCAGCTGCGTGAAAGCCAGTCCGGGCAGAGTACCGACAGGAATTATCTGGCCACTGCCGCTCAGCCTGCCATGCCACTGATGGCGCAGCCTGCCCCCTCACAGCAGACCGTATCAGCTGGCGCGGAGAAGCGCGCCGGCAGCGTGCGGCTTCAGGAGATTTACGGACGTGGTAATCAGCTACGTGCCCGTATTGTGCTCCCCGACGGGGGTGTGACAGAGGTGGTGAAAGGGGATCAAATCCCGGGCACCACAAAGCGTGTTACTGAGGTCACGTCCACGCTTGTGCGCCTCAACGACGATTCTGAACTCTCCTTCTGAGGCCATGATGACACCTGATAAAGAGATTATGGATTTTGTATACGCTGAACGGCAGCCAGCCGGTGGCGTGACGCTGCTGATTGATGGTAACCGGCGAAAAGAAGCGGCGATTCAGCGCTGGGTAATGGACGTTACACGCCATTATCCGGCCGCGACAACCGAGTTTGTGACCCTGAGCGAACTGAACCGTCGTCGGGAAGTGGCTGACCGTCAGGGAATGGGCCTCAGTCAGGGGATCAGCGAAGCGGACATGGATAAACGGGACGTCAGCGTCTCGCAGGACAAGGTCATCAGCTACATGAAGCTGGGCCATGAGTTCAGTGCGTCTGACATCCATTTTGAGATCAGTGCAGACCGTAAACTGACGATCGTACAGCTGCGGATCCATGGCGAGCTCGAAGTGGTTGATGAGGTGAAAGATGTGGAGGGCATGACGCTGGCATCCACTTCCTACCTCTCTATGTGCGACGTCCGTGAGCAGTCCTTCTTTGCCGGCCGTGAGCAGTCCGGGCGCGTCGACGCAAAGTTTGCGCGCCGGGCCGGTCTCTATGGCGCACGCTACGAGCATCGCCCCACACCTGACGGGCTGATTGTGGTCATGCGTCTTATCCCGGACGACGGCGACAGGATACCGACGCTACCGCAGCTGGGTTTTTTGCCGGAGCAGATAAAGCTTATCATGCAGATCCTGAAGCTACCCGAAGGGATGGTGCTGCTGACCGGGCCAACGGGTTCAGGTAAAAGCGCCACGCTGCGCGTCTTCAGTGATATCTGGCTGAAACTGACCGGCGGGAAAAAGCGCCTGCTGACGCTGGAAAATCCACCCGAGGGTCGTATTCCGGGCGCGATTCAGACACCCGTTATGCCCGCCGATAACTCCCCGGAGGCTGTCAGCCGTGCATGGGATAATGCCAACGCCTCCGCGCTGCGCCTTGATCCGGATGCCATCATGAACGGTGAGATGCGGGACCTTCATTCACTGATTGCGGCCATTTATGCCAGTGAAACGGGTCATCTTCTTCTTTCTACCACACACACACAAAGCGCAATTGGCGCACTTCGCCGTATGGAGCACTTTGGTGTGGACCGTCATCTTCTGGCGGATGCGGCACTCATCACCGGCCTGATAGGCCAGCGTCTGGTGCCGCTGCTGTGTGAACGCTGCCGTGTCCCCTGGAAGGTTAAATCCCCTGATCTGGACGCCGATACGCGTGCCCGACTCGAACGGTACTGCACCGTTGAGGGGCTCTGCGATACCAGCAAACTTTACTTCCGAAATCACGAAGGTTGCCCGCACTGTCAGAAAACGGTGCCGCTGACGGGACGCATTATCAGCCGTGGGGTGACGGGGCGAACGGCCGTGGCCGAGGTGGTCAGGACGGATGCGCGCCAGATGCAGCTCTGGCTGTCACACGGGCCGGCGGTGGCCCGCCAGTACTGGGTGAACAACGGGGGGATTACCCGGCGTATGCACCTGATGCGATATCTGGCAGAGGGGCGTGTCGATCCGCTCGAAGGGGATCTTATCTGTCCACTGGATGAAGATGAGGTAATGCATTGCGAGGTCCCTGATGGCATCCGCTAATCGCTTTACGCCTGACAGGGACATGTCGGTCGCAGAAAAACTGCGCTATCGCCTGGTCAGGGCGACCTTTACCGGCCAGTATCGCCAGCCCTTTTACGAGACGTTGCGCTTTCTGCTGGATAACCGCAAACAACTGAAAGAGGCGCTGATCATGATCGGTGAAGTGCATACCGATTTTGGCCAGCGCTGGCATCCCTACAATGAGCTGGTCCAGGACTGCCTTGAGGGGGTAAACGATAACCGCCCCGGGCGCGCACTGCAGGACGTCCTCGCCGTCTGGGCACCCTATGAGGAGGCAGCGCTTATCAGCGCCGGGATGGAAACCGGCAATATTCCTGGCGCCCTGATGCAGGCCGACAAGCTCATTCTCGCCCGCCGGCGCATCCTCGGTCAGGTTCTTTTCGCCTCGGTGTTCCCTGTCGTGCTGGTCTTGCTGGGAACAGGACTGCTGCTGGCCAACAATCTGGCGCTGGTGCCAACGATGAGCAAAATGTCCGATCCTGCGGGCTGGACCGGGGCACTCGGCCTGATGAACGGCGTCGCACTCTGGACAGGCCAGTGGGGGCTGACCGCGGCGGGTGTAGCCGCCGGTCTGGTGGTTCTTGCCTTCTGGTCTCTGCCGCGGTGGCGGGGGCGACTGCGTCGTTTCGCTGATTACCTCATGCCCTGGTCGGTTTACAAAGACCTGCAGGGCGCCGTTTTTCTGATGAATATTGGGGCGCTGCTCGGTGCCGGCGTGCAGGAACTCAAGTCTCTGCAGATCCTGAACGGATTTGCACCGCCCTGGCTGCAGGAGCGGATTGAGGGGGCGATGGAGTGCATGAGCGAAGGGGATTCTCTGGGCCGTGCAATGCGCAACAGCGGTTATGACTTCCCCAGCCGTGAGGCGGTGAACTACCTCTCGCTGCTGGATAAAGGCAGCAGCGCTGCGTCGCTGATTACCCGGTATGCCGACCGCTGGCTGGAGCAGGCCCTGGCGCGCGTTGCCCGGCGCGCGAACGTCACCAAACTCTTTTCTCTCGTTCTGATTATGAGTTTCTTCTTACTCATCCTGCTGATGGTGATGCAGATTCAGGACATGAACACGTTCAGCAATCATTAAGGAAAAATCATGTCATCAAAGGCTTTCCCGCAGCATCAGCGCCATCCCGACCGGGGCTGGGGCATTCTGGAACACGGTGCCATTGCGCTGGGTACCGTCATTGTTATCTGTATCGTTGGTGCATGGGTATGGAGCCTGTGGGGGAAAAAGTCCGTTGGCGTGGAGGTGTCAAATCTCCAGACCATCGTGACAAATGCTCAGCAGCTCAAGCAGACACAGGGGGGATATAACTTCACCAGTGGCACCACGATGACCGGTACGCTTATTCAGCAGGGGGGCGCACCGAAAGCGGGCTGGACCATTCAGGGAACGGCGAGCTCAGGCTCCGCCACCATGTGGAACAGTTACGGCGGACAGGTGGTGATGGCGCCGGTGGCGACTAACGGGTTTAACAACGGATTTTCCGTGACGACTCAGAAGGTACCGCAGGCAGACTGCATCTCTCTCGCGACCCAACTGGGCTCAGGTGGTGCTTTCAGCGCCATCACCATCAACAGTACGGACTACAGCGATGGTGTTGTGAGTGCAGAAGAGGCGGGCAAATCCTGCTCTGCTGACAGCGGTATGACCGGTAACAATACCCTCGTCTTCACGCACAACGGCTGATGACATGCTGCGCATTTTCACGTTTCTGCTTCTGATCATGCTGTGCCCCCGTGCGGGGGCCTTCTGCTTTGATGCGGCGGGCGCGAAATATCACATTGACCCACTGTTGCTAAAAGCCATCGCAACGGGCGAAAGCAGCCTCCGGCCAGGGATTACCAGTATCAACCGCGATAAAACTACGGGTCGGGCGCTGAGCACCGACTACGGACTTATGCAGGTCAACTCAACACACATTCCTTCGTTGATGGCTCAGGGCGTTATCCACAGCCCTCAGGAACTCCTGACGCGCCCCTGTCTGAATGTGCAAATCGGCACCTGGATACTGGCGAAGCATTTTCAGGTCTGTGGCATCAGCTGGAACTGCCTGGGCTCTTATAACGCCGGCTTCAGAAAAGATCGTCATGAAACCCGTGAGTCCTACGCCAACCGGATTTATGCCATTTACCGCCAGCTTTTGCTGAAAGAACGGGGAGTGAAACTGTGACCCTGCTGACCCTGAGCATGCCGTGGCCCACGCTTATCATTATTTTTCCAATGTGCATCTGCATCTTCAGCGCAATGGCGAGCCTTGTGCGCCTTTATCTGTTGACCTCAGATGATGGCAGGGAGTGGGTAAAGGTCTTTTCCACACCCGCACCGGCAGGTATCACCTGGCTTTTCGCAGCCGCAGCAGCCTGCATGATTATGTCTCCGGCGCCCGCCCTGGAACGACTTATGGCGGTATTATTCAGCCTTTTTCTGTTCAGAATGACGCTGAGTGATGTCATGACCGGCTTTCTTCCCCGGGAAATGACGGTGAGCTGTCTGATCGCCGGGCTGATCTCTGCTCTTGTCGTTCCCGCTTTCTGGGAACACTTCTTCTCAGCTGTGACCGCGCTGGCGGTATTCGCCGTATGGCGATATGCCACGTTCAAAATGCATGGCCGAGAATGCCTGGGTCTGGGGGATGTCTGGCTGGCGGGCGCCGTGTCTGCCTGGCTGGGCGGACCTGAAGGACTTTCTGCTTTGCTTGCCGGCGTCATATTTTTTGTGATCTGGCAGTTGCTGGTTCGCCGCGTCAGTGAAGGGGGACCGATGGGGCCCTGGCTGTGCACTGGCGCGATTCTTGTCACTTTAACCCGACTTTATCAACCACTCATTACATGGTGAAGCCCGTGAAATCAAACAACTCAATGGACCGGGGATGGGCCATCCTTAGCACCGGCGCTGCACTGATTATCCTTCTGCTGGTCAGCGTATGGGGTTATTCACTGATCAGCGAATGGATGCAAAAGCGCACCTGGATGAACACGTCCGCACAGGTTTCACGCTTTACCCAGGCCGTGAAGAGTTACACGGGGCGTTATTACGACACATTGCTCTCGAGTGCCACAACAACGGCCCCGGTCATCGTGACCCCGGTCATGTTAAAAAATACCGGTTTTCTTGAGCAAGGGTTCAGTGAAAATACGATAGATGGTCAGGGATATCGTGCTGCGCTGGTCCGCAATGGGACAAATACCGATCAGCTGCAAGCTCTGGTGTACACGCAGAACGGCTCCGCGCTTCCATTTCTGGCGCTGCGTCAGATATCCATGGATATCACGTCAGGCATGGGTGGGTATATCTGGACGTCAGGCATCGCCACCGGTGCGATGAGCAGCTGGAGCATACCGTTGTCACAATTTGGTGTCACTACCACGCAGGGGCATATTGCCGTGCTCCTCACAACCGATGAACTTGGCGTTGCGCGGGGTGAAAGTGATCGTCTGTATCGTTTTTCCGTTACCGGCAAGCCCGACCTGAATACGATGCATACCAGCATTGACATGGGAGGAAACAATCTCAATAACACGGCCACCGTCAATGCAGCAAACGGTGCCTTCACCAGTAATGTCACTGCGGGCGGTAATATCACCGCCAGTGGAACTGTGACCGGGCAGAATGTGACAGCCGGCTCGAATGTGACTGCGGGTAATGCCATGACGGCAAATAATGATATCCGTTCAAATAATGGCTGGTTTATAACGCGTGGGAGCAAGGGCTGGCTGAATGAGACGTATGGCGGCGGTTTTTATATGTCTGATAACGACTGGGTGCGTGCCATCAATAACAAAAATATTTACACCGGCGGTCAGGTTCGTGGAGGTAGCGTGAGATCTGATGGTCGTTTATCTACAGGTGAAAATTTGCAGTTGGATGGAATCAATTTTGCAGGAAATGGATGTAGTCCCAATGGCCAGGTGAGTAGGGATAGTACTGGTGCCATTCTATCGTGTGTCAATGGAGTGTGGAAAACCCCCGCGATAACTGAAACGACCACTACATATGGTGATATAAAATGTAGTAACAAGTCAGGCGTAACAGCGGCATATTGTCCGGCAGGGTTCCGACTCATGTCTGGAGGTTTTCAGATGACACAATGGACCAACGATGATGCTGGCCGCAATTCCCCGGACTCATCTTACCCTGATGTATCAGGTAACGGGTGGATAGTAGCTCCACCCGGCGACTTTGGTGGTTGTGTAAGGGCAATCGCTTATTGTGCACGATAAATCACCCCTCTTTTAGAGTGTCAGTGCCTAATCAATCGTCAAAATTTTTTTTATAATGATATAGTGTCGCTTTGCTTACACTCATTGCGAAATTTTCACAAAAAAAATGGTAAATAAAGATACATTTAGAGGTATACAGGCTTTACGAGGGTTTGCTGCGTTAAGCGTGATGTTGTTTCATTTTCGCTGGAATATTAATGTTGAAAGTCCGGGGTTGGGAGATAAGCTGTTTGGATGGGGAGCAACTGGAGTCGACCTTTTTTTCCTGATTAGTGGTTTTGTTATCACGTTGAGCGCTAAGAATACACCTGTAGGATTAAGGGAGCTTTAGTCTTTTTGAAGAAAAGAGCTCTTCGAATTCTCCCCGCTTATTATATTATTCTTTTAATATCATTTTTACTCGGTGGTGCAATGAGCACCTTCCATTACGCTGACAAGACGGAAAATTTGATAAGTGCCTTTGGATTTTATCCAATTTACCCCGAACATCCTCCCTTCTATGTGGATGATAATGGTATGTATGGGATTAGATGGACTCTTAACTATGAAGTGTTCTTTTATCTGATGGTGGCCATCTCTGTCTTATTCAAAAACCGATTGACATGTTTAGCTATATTACTTTCTTCCACATTGATTATTTTACCATTATCATCTGGGTACGAGCTATCATTGAATCCTGACGGCTACAGGTTTAACTCAGCAATGTTAGGCCTAATGTCTAACCCCATGATTTTTCTTTTTGTTATAGGCGCGTTAATTGGGTTTTCTTACCCGCATTTAAAAATTATCCCAAAGAAATTAAAAGTATCATTAACTATAATATGCATGATCATGACTACTTATCTTTTTTCTAATGGCCTGTGCGTGAGTCATGGTTTACTCAGCTCCGGGTGGGCATATGGTTTATTGTTATTAAGCTTTGTAATGGCAGAAGAACAGATCTCCAGATACGTTCCAAATGTAATGGTGGAGTTAGGCAATATTTCTTTTTCTCTATACCTTATACATACTCTTATGAATAATGGTATAGGTAAGAGATTTTCAGACTTCGGAGTTCCCGATGGATACCTAAGATTCACGATTTCCATTATTCTTTCATGCTTATTGGCTTGGTTTTCTTATCAATACATTGAGCGGCCGATTTCTCTTAGAAATAAGATAAGCACTCGAGTTCATTCATGATGTTTTTACATAAGCTCCCTTTTAATTTTTAGTCATAAAACCACTTGGGGCTATTTTTGGCCCCTACATTTATAAAACTGACGACATTAGTACGTCCGGAAAAATTTTATGGAACGGATTTTGATTAAACCATCGTCATGATCCAATCATTTTTGCACCTTATGGCAATTATGCAGTGCAGCCATAAGGAAACCCTGTATGTCACCCAGTCATGCCTCACCCGAGGAACTGCTTCCGGATGCGCCTGAGTCTCAGCTCAGTGGGCCAGAGGTGCAGCCCTCAGTTGCAGTCAAGCCGCGTCAGCGATTGACGTTTAGCCCCCGAAAAATTCTCCTGACCGGCAGTGCCATTTTACTGACTGTCAGTCTGGCCGGATCACTCATTGCGCTGGTTGTTATGGGCAGTCAGGTATCTGACCTCACCATTCGTGTTAACACGCTCGATGCCGCTTTTCGCAGCGGACAGATTGGCCAGCTGACCTCAAATGTTTCGGCAATGGAAAATCGGCTTAAAACGCTTGAACAGCAGGCCGCCGCGCTTGCTGATCTGCCTGGCGAAGTTCAGTCAACCCGTGAACAGCAGGACAGCCTGAAGAGCGCGATCAATCAGCTCCGTGATAACGAAAACACCAACAGCCAGGCGGTGGCTCAGTTGCAGACCCGCGCGGGTGCGCTAGAGCACGACGTTCAGCAGGCTAAAGCCGCGCTGGATGAGCTTAACCGCAGGGCAGAACCTGCACAAAAACCTTCAGAGCCTGAAAAGCCCCGCACCGCCAGTGAGGCAGGAAAAAGTCGGACGGCGTCCGCATCAAAAAAGATTAACCGGTCAGTCAGGCGCGCGGTGACGCTGGCTGCACCGTTCGAGCTGACCGGCATTGAACGTCGTGGCGGTCAGACCTTCGCCGTGGTCATTCCCCGGGGTGCATCGCAGATATCAGCGATGCGCCTGCTTTCTCCGGGTGACAGTCTGATGGGCTGGACGCTGAAATCCACGGAGGGGGGGCATGCGGCCCGCTTCCAGGTCAATGGCAGTGAACAGCTGATCCAGGCTCAATAAGTGGAGCTAAAACGTATATGAGAAACTTTTTACTGGCAGCACTGAGTCTTATGCCATGGGCACTTCAGGCTGCTGAAGTCCAGACGTCACCCGCGCAAAGCGTGGTATCGGTATTGCAGCAGTCATCCACGAGCGTTCTGAGCGCGCAGCAGCAGGCTCAGCAGTGGGGATTATCTGATACCGACTGGAGTCGGTATCAGGCGATGATGAAGGGATCGCGGGGCATTATGTCCCCCGGGCTTGATCCACTCACCGCACTGGGTGTTGAGACTGACAGCTCTGCCGAACGTCGCCGCCTTGCTGAACTCTGGGTCAGACATGAGTATCAGCGAAGCGAGAAGGAGCTGGCTTTTCAGCGAGAAATTAACGCAGCCTGGCTGCGACTGTATCCGGAGACGCTGGCCGTCAATATGGGCAGCAACGCGGCCGGCATTGCGCACGACACGCAGGGCCGTCTGGCCCTCTTTGTGAAGGAAAACTGCACCCGCTGCGATGCGCGCCTGGCCGCCGTTCTGGCCGACAACCGGCCGGTTGATATTTATCTGGTAGGAGACAGCAGCGACGAAGGCATCAGGACATGGGCCATTAAACACAATATTCCGGTAGATAAAGTCCGCAGCCGTCAGATTACTCTGAACCATGATGGCGGCCTGTGGATGCGCTACGGTCAGGGTCAGATGCCGGTCATTCTGCAGCAGGGAGAAAACGGATGGCAGCTTGCCGCATTCTGATGTTCTTTACTGTCCTGCTTTTTGCCACAGGGCCCGCCTTGTCTGCAGAGCTGCAGGTTATTCCCGATGCTTACCGGCAGATTGCAGCAGCTGAACGTGTGCCTGCTGAATCACTGTATTCACTGGCCATGGCAGAAAGTACCCGCCAGACCGCATGGGGGGCTAAGCCCTGGCCATGGACAATAAATGTGGCGGGAAAAGGATACCACTATGAGACGCGGGAGCAGGCTTTTTCGGCACTTATGGGGTTTATGCAGCGCTGGCCCCTTAAGAACATTGATGTCGGCATTGCGCAGGTCAATCTGGGCTGGAACGGGCATTTTTTTCCGACGTATCGTGATGCTTTCGACCCCTATACCAACCTTCGCGCTGCCGCCCGGATACTGAGAGCCTGCTATGACGCCCGACCTGGCAGCTGGCTGCGGGCTGCGGGTTGTTACCACCATCCTGCGGGCGGGCAACACGCAGCGACCTATATGGCCATCGTTCGTCGCAAACTCAGTCAGATCGCACAAGCCAGTATACCGGCAGGCTCAGCTCAGCCTGTGGCGCTGGCCCGCTCAACGCTCACCTGGATTGAACCTCAATGAAAAAACTCTTTCGTCAGGCTTTTACCGTCTCACTCCTTTCAGCCGTTATGGCTGTCGCCTTCAGTGCATGCGCCTCGCTCATCGTCGTGGGCGATTCAGGTGGTGAGCCAACCGCCCCCCTCTTTGAGGCCATCAATGCCGGTCAGAACAACGACACCGGCATGCCTGAGTCATTGCCACAGCCGCCCGCATCTCTGAGCATTTCCGATATGCTGCCGGTCAGTACGCCGGAAATGTCTCCGGGAGTTGTAGCATCCCGGCCACTGAACCTTCCCGGTATGCCGCCGGTATTTGTGCTGGGTGATGACGTGGCTTCACGTCAATGGCTGCAGCAGCATGCTGCATCACTCAGTGGCATGCAGGCAACTGGCATGGTGATAAGCGTCCAGGATGAGCAGGGTTTAAACACCCTTCGTCAACTGGCGCCGGGCGTGGCTATGGTGCCCGTCAGCGGCGGCGACCTGGCTCGCCGGCTGGGGCTGAATCATTACCCCCTGCTTATCACCGCAACAGGAATATCACAGTGATGTCGGTCATTCTCATCGCCGAGCTGCTGAGTCAGCACAGGGGGATGCTTGCTCTGTTACTGGCGGGGGCGCTGGCACTTGCCATCACAGTGTTAAGGCCGCGTTCGGTCAGCCAGCGTCGCCATCACCGCTATCAGAAACAGGCGGCCCGGGCACTGCTTCGTTTGCCGCAGCTGCGTGACGACGCGGCCAGAATCACCTGGCTTCGTAAGATGAACCCGTACGTCTTCGAGGAAATGTTATTGACGGCGATGTCCCGACAGGGATTTCGCATACAACGCAACGCACGATACAGCGGTGACGGTGGTGCTGACGGTCAGGTCTGGATAAACGGTCAGCGCTGGCTGATTCAGGCCAAGCGCTACAGCGATACCATCAACGCCGCGCACGTCTCTGCATTCGGCCTGCTGACCGAAACTGAACGGGCGTCGGGGCTGTTTGTACACACCGGGCGCACGAGTGAAGTGAGCAGAGAAGCATTCCTCCGCTATCCAGGCATCAGGCTCATCAGCGGTCAGCCACTGCTGAGATTGCTGGCAGGCGACCGTCGCTGGATGGAAAAGCTCAACGTTTCACCTGAGCGACAGACACCAACACGTGCAGTTTCACCACCGGCTTTCTCCCTGTCACCTTCTGCCCGAAAGGAACGCTGATATGCGCAAACTCAACACGCCCCCCTCCGAACTTATCTGTGACATGTTGACATCGGAGAGGGCCAGAATGATTTATACCGTCCTTGGAAACCTGGTCCAGTGTGCAATCAGGATAATTATCTTTCGTCCACTTTTTCTTTTCAGCTGCCTGGCGTCGGTCGTTATGGCTGCAGTGCCTGTAGCGGTCTTTATCAGCCCGGCCTACACGCCAGAGGTCCTGAATGCAGGGTTATTACGTACATTGCGTCTGCTGCCCGACGCATATATACCGCTGTGCCTCGCCGGTCTGCTCTTCGAGCTGGTTTTTCAGGTCCGTAAAATCGTCGGGTCCCATCATGACTGGCCAGATATTGCCGGTAAAGGAAGAGGTCAATAAGCCATGAGTGACTTTCTGACGAGAACGGACGCTAATCCACCGCACTGGGCTGGGGACATTATTGGCGTATGGGATGACCATAAACTGCGGCTGCACGGTGGTTTTTTGCGCCGGCATTACTGGACGGATCAGGGCAGCATTAACGTGTTTTGCATTAAGGGAACCGAACACCCGGATTATCAGGGACTCACCTGGCATGATTTCCTGCATCGTGGTAAACGCATGGACCGCAATATCCCCATGCTCGAACGCAACCCGGGGTACTATCTGGAGACTGAACGCAAAAAGCCCTCCATGTATTACAACAGCTACAACGGCATTGACTGGTATATCGGCGCCGACGGCAATCATCGCAGCGGTCTGGCGCGGTTTTTGTTCCATGAGCGGGAAATGGCGTATCTGCACGGGGTGCATCTCAGTCATTACGAGTTCGATGAACCTCTGCTGGCCGTGTATGTGGCGCTTCGTGATGAGTTGAGTCAGCATACCGCCCAGGGTTTTTATATGGACCTTGAAGTCAACCACATCCATCGCGGCCGTGAGGATACTGCAGGCTGGAAAACTGATACGTATTCCAGCTCGCTGTATTTCAGCTCGGGCTCCTGGCAGCGGGAGTACCGTGATAATCCCGCCGTCAGTTCAGTCACTGCCGCTCGTGCTGTCTCAGACCCGAAAGATGGCTGGAGACTTCTCCATGAGCTACGGACGTGGCGCGATCAGCGTGCGTCAGCTGGCCGCACCGGCTTTTTTCACAGGCTGACAGGATGGAAGCGCCCATGAGCAATGATTACGTCATGGAGTCTTTGCTCCGTCCGGCCGTAGAAATGTATTCCGCAACCGTCGCTGCGAGCGCGACCTGCATCTGTCTGACAGCCCCGTGGGCGGTGGCGCTTGCGCCTTCCGTCAGTTGGGTGACTGCTGCGGGTTTTGGGGTGCTGGCCCTGAAGCGCACCCGGCAGGGCCTGAAGATACTGCGCTATCGCCGCAACATCCGCCGTCTTCCCCGTTATGTTCTCACCAGTGAACAGATACCCGTCAGCCGCCGCCACCTGTTTTTAGGGAAGGGGTTCCGGTGGTCAGCTCGCCACACGCAGCGGCTGATGGAAGCGCGTCGCCCGGAGTGTGAAGTGTATGTTCAGCCTTCAGTGCTGTATCGCATGGCGCGTGACGTGGAAAAAAAGATGGAACACAGCCTCCCCTGGCTGTGCCGCCTGACGCGGACTGATTCAGTTCTTAACCCTTTCCGTCCGTTGCCCCCGGTTGGCGGCAGTCCGGTTTATCATGGTGTCGAACCTGATGAAACCGCTGTCACCTATGATCTTGGCGAACGCGTAGGGCATATGCTGGTTATTGGCACTACGCGCGTGGGCAAAACCCGGCTGGCAGAGTTGCTCATTACGCAGGATATCCGGCGGAAAAATGCGGCCGGCGAGCATGAGGTTGTCATCGTATTTGATCCTAAAGGCGATGCGGACCTGCTTCGTCGAATGTACGCCGAGTCCCATCGTGCGGGGCGTCAGGATAATTTCTGGGTGTTTCACCTGGGCTGGCCTGATATCAGCGCACGCTACAACGCAGTAGGAAGGTTCAGCCGTATATCTGAGGTGGCATCCCGCGTGGCCGGTCAGCTCTCTGGTGAGGGTAACTCTGCCGCATTTCGTGAGTTCGCCTGGCGCTTTGTTAATATCATCACGCGCGCGCTGGTCGCTCTGGGGCAGCGGCCCGACTACAGTCTCATTCTCCGCTATGTCACCAACATCGGTGAGCTTTATGAAACCTATGTCGATAATCTGCTGAGTGAAAAAGCGCCGCAGCTTATGAACTCGGTCGAGGCACTGCTGAGCAACGGGGTAAGCGATAAGGACCTGCCTCGCCATCTTCAGGGCAGACCCAATGGCGCAAAGATATGGGTGTCCGAACAGGTACTGGGGAGCCCTGAGGGTAAAAAGCTCTGGGACCCCGTGCTGGACGGGCTTCGCAGCGCGGTTCAGTATGACCGGACCTATTTCGATAAGATTGTCGCCTCCCTGCTGCCATTGCTGGAGAAACTGACCACGGGTAAAACGGCGGCGCTTCTCGCCCCGGATTACACTGACCTCAACGACCCCCGGCCGATTCTGGACTGGCACAACATTATCAAATCGCGCGGCGTGGTCTATGTCGGGCTCGACGCCCTCTCTGATCCTGTTGTGGCCGCCGCCGTGGGTAACAGCATGTTCGCTGACCTCGTATCCGAAGGCGGTCACATTTATAAATTCGGTCTCGGTGATGAAGATGAGGGCCAGTCGTCAAAAGTAGCCATTAACCTGCACTGCGATGAGTTTAACGAACTGATGGGGGATGAATTCATCCCGCTCATAAACAAAGGCGGCGGCGCCGGTTTTCAGGTGACGGCTTACACGCAGACACTGTCTGATATTGAGGCCCGCATTGGCAGCGCGGCCAAAGCCAATCAGGTTGTGGGCAACTTCAATACCCTGGTGATGCTCCGTGTGCGTGAGAAGAATACCGCCATGCTGCTCACCGATCAGCTTCCGGAAGTGGACGTCTACCAGAAAACGCTGACTTCCGGGGTTACCGACGTGTCCCGTCCTGGCGAAGGCACGGATTTTAACAGTAACGTCAACGATCAGGTGAGCCTGATAAAAACGCCAATGATAAGCCCTGCCGATATCATCAACCTGCCCAAGGGGCAGGCATTTGCGCTGCTGGAAGGCGGCCAGCTATGGAAAATTCGTATGCCGTTGCCGGCAGATAACAACGACCCGCATATGCCTGCCAGTCTGAAACATCTCGCTGACAGCATGGAGAAGAACTACCACTCGGGTGAAACGTGGTGGACGGGCGGTGACCTGGTGTTTACGGGGGGATCGGATGTCACAGCAGGACAGTGAAAACGGACAGCGCAGCCAGCCAGCTCGTCAGCGGCAGTCTGGCCCGATAGGCATGCTGCTGTGGGATTTTCCGATGGGTCTTATTGGCATTTTGCTGGGCTCATTGCTGGTCAGCCTGCTGATTGAGTACGCCTGCATTGCTCTGCTTTGGCCCGATGAAGGGGCTGCACACAGCTACCGCGTCATGCTGGCAGAAAGCCGGTGGCTGTCAGAGGGGTACACCCGTAGCCTGCTGATGAGCGCGCCGGTCGAGACTGTCAGTCGATGGGTACATGTGGCATGGCAGTGGCTTTTTGTGGACAGCGGATTCAGCGGCTGGCTGCAGTCGTTCAACTCCCTGAGTAAAAAGGGAAGTGGCCTTATTCCGGCGCTGAACGGCGTTGGCGCCTTACTGGTCAGCTGGCTTGAGGTCTATCTTCAGGCAACGGTCTGGGTCACGCTGATTTTCTTTATCCGGGTCATGATCCTCTTTTTGAGCCTACCTCTTTTTGCACTGGTGATCATAACGGGCGTGGTTGACGGACTGGTCCGGCGTGACCTGCGGCGCTACGGAGCGGGTTATGAGTCCAGCTTTGTCTATCACCACGCAAAACGTTTCATCAAACCCGCGCTGTACGGACCATGCATGCTCTATCTGGCCTGGCCCACAGCGGTCTGGCCAAATCTTCTGCTGCTACCATCTGCGCTACTGGTGGGTGCAATTCTTGCCGTCACGACAGCAAGCTTTAAAAAGTATTTATAGCGCCCTCATGCTGAGTGAGGGCTGTATCAGGGAATATCTGTGAGGAAATATGGTGAACAAATATAATTCCGGCAATACGTCTGAACTGAATCAGGCGCTTCCAGTGGCAGCTGTCAGACCATCACCAGAGATGCAGGAGATGAACTTTGTTCTGCAGGATAGGTGCCACACTATGCTTATGCCACTGGAGACGCTCTTGAGATGCCTGCGTGATGCGGAAAAACTGGGTGAGGTGCCTGCCATTCCAGAAATATGGTGGTCCCTGCTGAAACATAAATACCCTGAAATCATTGATTGAGCAGGTGCGGCCCGAGGATTTCAGCCGCATGTTTCAGCAGTCTCTGACCGGCGGCTGAGCTGTTCCACTCAGAAAAATTAACAATATTATTAAAATAATTGAAGTCAAAATCGATTTCACGACGGTAAATCTCACGGGGATTTTCATAACCGCACCTTATCGTGACCACTAAATCCATTGTCTCGCTAAGAATATCATTGGTCACCGAAGCGGTGTGACAGGTGTAATAAGCCCCAACCGTCAGAAACTCAGTGCAGGCGGGGGCTTTTACAAGATAATCATTCTCATTCAAAGACAGCCTTCGCGGCTCAGCATTTATTAGTGCCTGAGCCATTTCCTTGTTTTCCATTTTTTTGTAAAAAATATCCTGCCAGTCTGCCATATACGCAAATATCCATGGAATGTTCATCAACGTCGCCCGGGAATACAGCCACCCTTCCTCACGCGCATATTGTCGAAGCATGGACACTGCCAGCTTTTCATCAATTCTGATGCCGATAGTCTTGCTCAGCAGCCAGATCACCTTATCAAAATGTTCGATAAGCAACTGAAGTATCAGCCGTGAAAGAGCGCCAGGTGATCTTTTACCTTTATCTGAGCCAGAACTTTTCGTTTTGTCCGCGTATGGACAATGTTCATATGCTTCCCTGTCATAGAACCCTACACCAGGCAGCGCGGTATTATAGTGTTTTGCATAGGGAGCGGAGACATTGGCGGGGAGCCTATAGAAGCCTATTATCTGGATGGGATTATTGCAGGCAGGGCAGACGGCAAAATAACGGGGAGAACCTGAATCGCTCACTTTGTACCACGGTGAACGACGGGCAGTGCGTTGTTCGTAATCATCTTTATCGAGCGCCCAGTATCCCTGCTTTTTTACGTCAAGCTTGTAAACATTCACCTTCCAGCGCGTCCTTTCTCAGTCATATTGTTCATTTTTATAACATACCTGCCCCAGAGTCTGAAACACCCGCAGGTAAAGCGACTGCTGTAACAGGTTATTTTCGTGAATGCATAAATAATTTCCTGCTGTAAGACCTGCTCCTTTAAGTCAATCTCCCGACGACCAGTTAACCGGGAGATCCCCATGCGTCACACCAGAAAACTCATTGTCCTGCTGATAGCCACACTTCCCGCTCTGCAGTGCCATGCATCAGAGAAAGACGAGCTGGCGCAGGTTTTACGTCAGTTGGATCAGGTGCAGGCCGGTCTGGACCGGGCGCGTGTTGTGGCCAATCAGACCCAGGATGCTCGCTTTTATTTCGATTACCAGCAGGCGACGCGCGATATCTCCACTATGAAGCAGGGTATATCGACCTATCTTGAACCTTCGCGGGCGCAGCCTGCCTCCCGCCAGTCCTCAGTTACCGGCCAGTATCGTGCTGAGGAACCCGCATGGCGATGAACGGTGCGCAGCTGAACGGCTGGAGCGCGGGGACCGGCAGCAGCCTGACTCCTGGGCAGCTGAATACTCTCATTCTCGGCACGCTTGCGGTCGTAATTCTGCTTTTCTGCGCCTGGGCGCTGGTTCAGGCCTATCGCGGGGTCGTATCAAAATCCGTGACGTTCCGTCAGTTCAATGAGCTCGCCGTCAGGCTGGTCGTGCTTTACCTGTCGATGCTCTTTCTGTTTTTCCACTGAAAGGATAAATCAATGAAATCCAAGTTACTCAGGTTTTACTACTCTGCTTTTGCGCGGGCGGGGCTACTGCTTTCAGGATTAATGTCTGCCGGACAGGCTCTGGCAGACCTTCCCTCTGTTGAGCAGCCCACGACAGGAGGTGGTGGTGGCACCTACAACACCATGATGGGCTACGCCAAGATGGCCGGACTGGCACTGGGCCTGCTTATATGTACAAGCGCTTTTCTGGCCGTTGCGCATGCCATCATCACTTCTTTCCACGACATCCGAAAGGGCAAAGGCTCCTGGACAGAATTCCTGCTTTACGCAGTGGTGGGCATCATGCTCATCCTGGCAGTCATATATCTGGCCACCAAAGCCTCAGACATTCTGTAAGGAGCGTGTATGGCCGTCATCGATTTCCTTCCTGACCGTCTGAATAACCCCCCTGTGGTGTGGAAAGGTTTTACGTCTGGTGAGTTTCTGCTGGCGGCCATTGCTGGTGTCATTGCCGGTGTCCCTCTGGCAGTGCCGCTGGCGGTGGTGCCTTTTATCGGGTGGCTGGCTTTTCCTACCTGCATGCTGCTCATGCCACTCATCGTGGTATTCCTGGGGGGAGGCTGGATTGCTCGCTACAAGCGTGGCAAGCCGGAGAATTACATCTGGCAGCGTCTGGAAGAAATTCGCTGCAGGGCCCGCCTGTCACGCTCGATGGTTCTGGACAGCCGTGCATGGGAGGTAAAACGTACCCGGGCTGTTACGTGCGGGGGGGAGCGATGAGTCGTTTTCGTAATGGCATGACGGCACGCGACAATCACATTATTTCCCTGCGCATCGCCTGTGTGCTGCTGTTTGCCGGTTTGCTGGTCACGGGCGTTGGCTGGATGCGTGCTCCTTCCGAGCTGACCATTCACAATCCGCCGGACCTGCGTTCCGGCAGTACGCGTAAATGGTGGGAGGTACCGCCTTCAACCGTCTACAGCTTTGCCTTTTATATTTTTCAGCAGCTGAATTCCTGGCCAAAAAATGGCGAGGTGGATTATCCGGCCAAAATCGCACAGATGAGCCCGTACCTCACACCATCCTGTCAGGACTTTCTGAACAAAGACGCAGAGATGCGTAAGAACAGTGATGAGCTTCGTGATCGCGTTCGCGTGGTATATGAAATCCCGCGCCGTGGTTACAGCAACCGCAGCGTCACCATTCTCGATCAGGACCACTGGATTGCACAGCTCGACCTGGTGGCAGATGAGTACTACCACACTGAGTCGGTTAAGCGCGCGCTGGTCCGCTACCCCCTGAAAGTGGTGCGCTGGGAAGGCGATCCGGAGCGCAACCCTTTCGGTCTCGCGCTGGACTGTTATGCGGCCACGCCGCAGCGCCTGGAGGCTGTCACCCTGCCTGAGCCGGAGAAAAAGTGATGAGGCATACATTGAAAAAGTACTCTCTTGTTCTTCTCTCTGGCCTGTTTCTCCCTGGTATGGCCAGTGCGGTGGAACTGATGAAGTGGGAGCGTATTCCGCTTCAGGTCCCGCTTACCGTCGGGCAGGAACGCATCGTATTCGTAAATAAAAACGTGCGAGTGGGTTTTCCGCCCACGCTTAACAGCAAACTGCGCATTCAAAGCACGGGTGGTGCGGTGTATCTCGATGCCAGCGAAGCGTTCCCGGTGACGCGACTTGAGCTTCAGGATAAAGAGAACGGGGAACTTATTCTGCTGGACGTGTCTGCAGCGCCGGGTAAAACCACACGTGAGCCAGTGAAAATTGTGTATGACGGTGAGGTGGCCACGGCTACTGCGCGTGACAAGCAGTCCGTCAGCAGTGACGGGGACAGCACCGGTCGTGGCGCTCAGCAAACGGATAATCAGACAGCTAAGGCAGACCGTAAGCCGGCGAAACTTAATGCGCCGCTGCCGGTGATCCTGACCCGCTATGCGGCGCAGAACATGTATGGTCCGCTGCGCACGGTAGAAGCAGTGCCGGGTATCAGTCCGGTATCCCTCAAACTGCCGTCGTCCATTACTACGCTCATGCCCTCTGAGCCCGTTTCCGTCACGCCAATGGCAGCCTGGAGCCTTCAGGGCAGTAGCGTCATTGCCCTGCAGGTGCGTAATCGTTCACCGGGCAAGGTCATCCTCGATCCGCGTGCGCTTGAGGGCCAGTTCATGACGGCGGCCTTCCAGCACCGCTGGCTGGGGCGTGCAGGCACGCCAGAGGATACCACGGTGCTTTATCTGGTAACGTCCGGGCGTCCGGAGGGAGCCTTTATCGCCGAACCGCCGTCACTGCAGCCTGCTGACGGCCGTAAGCGGAGAGAAAAATAATGAAAGCACCTTCCTCTAATCTCATTGTCAGGGTCGCTGTGCCGGTGGTGCTGGCCAGCGCTATTGTCGTCGGCGTGAAATCCTGCTCAGGCGGTGGCCAGCCCTCCACCGGTTCACACGCACCAACGAATGCTGCACTGAAAGACCTGTCACCAGAAGACCTTAAAACGCTCGGTATTGAAGGTGATACGCCGCAGGATACGCTGCGCACGGTGGTGGGCAACTTCCGTAAAGTACAGGATCGCCTGGACACACTTGCTGATGACAATAAAAAACTCAGTGACGAAAACAAGGCGCTCAAAACCACTAACGGCAACGTTGATGCGCAAATTAATCAGGTTGTCAGCAATGTTCGCGCTGAAGAGGCACAGAAGCGCCTTCAGCTCAGCGCGCAGGTTAACGATCTCGGTACGCAGGTTAAGCAGCTCATGGATCAGCTGCAGAACGGTGAGGCCGGTACAAATGCAGGTGCAAAAAGCAGTGGTCCGGGCGGTGACATACCGATAGGGCTGGGTTACGACAATGGACTCAATCCCGGTGCCGCAAGCACCCCTTCTCCAGACGGTTTGCAGTGGGTAGAACCTAAAGACGGTATTGCCGTTGATGCCAGCGGAAAGGCAGTAACTGAAACCAATAAAAATAACGCAACGGGTTTCTCGTTTGCCACATCGTTTGGTGATGTGGGTCAGGCGGGAAAACAGGCTGCCGGCAATATTGCCGCAGCGGTGCAGACTCAACTCACTGATGCACAAAAGGCCACCGATCCAGTTTATACGCTACCGGAGAACTCAACGCTGGTCGGGAGCCGCGCGATGACAGCACTCCTGGGGCGTATTCCGATTGATGGCAAAGTCACGGATCCCTATCCCTTTAAAGTCATGATTGGTAAAGACAACCTGACGGCTAATGGCATCGAACTGCCCGACGTGCAGGGCGCTATTGTATCCGGGACCGCCACCGGTGACTGGACGCTGTCCTGCGTGCGCGGCTCCATTACCAGCATTACGTTTGTCTTTACCGACGGTACCGTCAGAACGCTGCCTTCTCCCGATGGCCAGAACAGTGGCGGCACCCAGAACAATGGTAACGCGAACGGCAATAACAGCAGCATCGGATGGCTTTCAGACGATAACGGCATTCCATGCATCTCCGGTACGCGTAAAAGCAACGCCTCAACCTACCTGCCGACCATCGCAGGGCTTGCCGCCGCGGGAGCTGCGGGTGACGCATTTGCGCAGAACCAGAATACAACCCAGACCAACGCCTACGGTGGCGTGACTTCGTCTCTCACCGGTGATGCCGGTCAGGCCGTGCTGGGCAAAGCGCTCTCAGGCGGTATGAGGGAAACGGTCGACTGGGTTAAAGCCCGCTACGGACAGACCTTCGACGCCATCTATGTCCCACCTGGTCAGAAGGTCGCTTTACATATCACGCGCCAGCTGGCCATCGATTATGAAGAAAAAGGCCGCAAGGTTAAATATGACTTCAGCCTTGCCGGTAATGGCACAGGAATGGACTGACGGGGAATTCAATGCAAAACACCCATTTAGAATACAGGGTGGGGTATACCCCACTCGGTGGAAGACTTTATGCGGGCTTTGTCCGCAAAGACAACGGAAAGTGGGATGGGATTCACCACGATGTGACGGACTGCGCCATTTTCGCGGTAGGTCAGAAACTGGCACGGGAACGCAAAGATATGCGTTATTCCCTTCCGGATGGACGGGTGATGCAGGTGTCTGCCGTGATAACCGGGGCTGAAACAACGGAGGAAGACCATGCAAACCGCTAAATACCACCGTATGTTACCTCTGATATTTTTGCTGCCCTTTTGGCTCGCCGGCTGCAGCACGTCAAAGGATGAGATGCTGCCACCCGGTGACAGCTCTATGCTCGAGCTGTGGAACGATGGCGCCTCCGCCTCCCACGCCACTGGAGAAAGTCGTACCACCCTGCGCCGGCCCGTGACGGACTCTGAGCGGACGATCGCTCAGCAGACTCGTGAAAGTTACAGCCGCACGCAGGAAAACGAAATCCAGCAGACGTTTCCCCGCCTGCCTAATCCCGACATGGTGATGTACGTCTTCCCGCATCTCGCTGAGGGCAATACGCCGGTGCCCGGTTACAGCACCGTCTTTTCTTTTTACAGCCAGGTACAGTACGCGTTGCCCGGCGAGCGCACGGAGGATTTGTAATGGCTTTTTCACTTTTCCGCCGCAGGGCGGAAGCTGAGGCACCGCACCAGTACGGTGACGGCCCGTTTTCTGTTAACGGACATGAGCCGCTGACCCGCGAAGGACGTCTGACCCGCCGTGATGAAGCGACCCTGTACAGTACAGCCCCGTCCATTATCGATCACATCCCATGGGGAGAATATCTCCCGGCGCACGAGTGCATCCTCCTCGATGACGGCGTTTCGGTAGGCGCCGTTTACGAAATCATTCCGGTCGGAACCGAGGGGCGTCCGGATTCGCGACTCGACGAAATTCGTGACGTGGTGGAAAACGCCCTGCAGGACAGTCTCCCGGAGCTGGATGCCCATCAGTGGGTAGTCCAGTTCTATTGCCAGGATGAATCAGATTTGACTGCCTACATGGATAATATACGGGGTTATGTCAAATCTGGTGCGCAGGGAACCGCATTTACGGAAGCCTGGCTCAGCGAGCAGGCCCGCCATCTGCAGAACGTGGCCAGTGAAAAGGGACTCTTCGTAGATGATGCGGTGACCGGTGCGCCCTGGCGCGGTCAGATCAGGCGAACCCGAATGGTGATCTATCGCTGGGTTGAATCTCCATACCGTGACCCGATGGCGCCTGAAGTGCTGCTCAGACAGGTATGCGATCGACTGACTTCCGCACTGAGTGGCGCCGGAATTCGGTGTCAGCGTCAGAATGGAGAGCAGATCCACAGCTGGCTGCTGCGCTGGTTCAATCCGGATCCGAAATGGGTAGACAAGGCCACGCTGTACCGCTGCGCAAAACACACCGACGATGCGCCCGGCGAGCTGCCGTTGCTGAATGATTTCAGTGAAAGCCTGTGGTTTACCCGCCCCCGCAGCGACGGGGAGAAAGGCGTATGGTGGTTCGATGATGTGGCGCACAAGGCCGTCCCCGTCGCCAGACTGCGCAACGCCCCTTCCACCGGACATCTGACCGGAGAGGTAAAACGTGGTGATAATATCAATGCCATCATGGATCTGCTGCCGGAGGGGACGGTGCTGACCCTGACGCTGGTGATCCATCCGCAGGATAAACTGGAGGAGACATTTGCCCGCCTGAGCCGCGATTCAATGGGTGAAAACGTGGATTCCCTTCGCGCGCGTGAAGACGCCGCCACGGCACGTACCTACCTGGGCAATAAACATAAGCTTTATCGCGCCGCCGTTACGCTGCTTATCAAAGCGCGCGATCTGCCTTCACTTGATCGGCGCTATCTCGATCTCAGCAGTAAGCTGCTCAACTGCGGGCTGGAACCGGTAAACCCCGAGCATGATATCGGTCCGTTGAGTACCTATATGCGCGCCTTACCCATGTGCTTCAATCCGGCGCAGGACCGTCACAACTGGTATACCCGGCTGATGTTTGTGCAGCATTTTGCCTGTCTGGTACCGGTGTATGGACGAGATACCGGCACCGGCAACCCCGGCTTTACGTTCTTTAACCGGGGAGGCGGACCGCTTTCGGTCGACCCACTGAACAGGAATGATCGTACGCAGAATGCCCACCTGATGCTGTTCGGGCCCACCGGTGCAGGTAAGTCTGCAACGGCACTTGTTAAGCTTGCGCAGATGATGGCCATTTATCGCCCCCGTATTTTTCTGATTGAAGCGGGCAACAGCTTCGGACTTTTTGGTGATTACTGCGCGTCTCTCGGCCTCAGCGTTCACCGGGTGAGCATCAAGCCCGGAAAAGTCATCTCGCTTGCGCCGTTCGGAGATTCTCATCTGCTGATGCAGGTGAAACCGGACGCGCTCATCATCAGTGAAGACGCGCTTCCTGATATTGATGATGAAGATAAAGATGAAGAGCGGGATGTGCTGGGAGAGATGGAAATTGCCGCCCGGCTGATGATTACCGGTGGAGAAGCTGCTGAAGAATCCAGGTTAACGCGCGCAGACCGCGGCATGATCCGTGAGGCCATCATGATTGCGGCCAGAACCGCGTATGATGAAGACCGGCAGATGCTGCCTGAAGACCTGATGTTTGCACTGCAGAATATTGCCCGGGACATCAGCCACGGTGAAGACGGCCGCGAAAAACGCACCGCTGCACGTCGCTCCCGCGCAGAGGAGATGTCAGAGGCGCTGCGGATGTTCACGGAAGGATTTGAAGGTGAACTCTTCAACCGTCCCGGCACCCCATGGCCAGAGGCGGATGTGACAATCGTTGACCTGGGTACGCTGGCCCGTGAGGGCTATGAAGCACAAATGGCGGTAGCCGTTATTTCCCTGCTGAACACCATCAACAATATCGCCGAGCGCGACCAGTACAGCGACAGGGATATCATTGTACCCATCGATGAGGGACATATTGTGACCACGAACCCGCTGCTGGGTCCCTATGCCACCAAAATTGTCAAAATGTGGCGAAAGCTGGGGACATGGCTCTGGATATTCACTCAGAACCTTGAGGATTTCCCGGACACGGCTAAAAAAATGCTGAACATGGCAGAGTGGTGGATATGTCTGGTAATGCCTCCGCAGGAAGTGGAGCAGATTGCCCGTTTCAAGACGCTGACGGATGAACAGCGTGTCATGCTGCTCTCTGCCACCAAGGTGCCGCGAAAATATACCGAAGGGGTCATTCTTTCAGAAAAAGTCCAGGCCCTGTTCCGTGCAGTTCCGCCCAGTCTGTATCTGGCTTTAGGGATGACTGAAAAACCGGAAAAAGCCGAGAGACGGCAAATAATGAACGAATTAAATTGCAGTGAACTTGAGGCTGCGTTTCATGTTGCGCGCCGACTTGATGAAAATCGCGGACTGAGTATTTGACGGGGGAATTCATGAAAAAACTGACTATGGCACCGCTAATGGTCGTACCGGACAAGGCTCTGATCGCGTCTGTCATTTTTAACGTTCCGCCTCAAGGGATGGCTTCAATCGGGCAGGCTGACAGCGTGTCGCTGGATTTGCTGCAGCGGGAAATCATTAACCGCCTGGACAAACCCGTACTGCTCTCGGTGTATCCCCACCGGGTAGGCCGCCGCAGTTGTGTAGCGGTTCATCTGGCTGATGCTCATGAGAAAACGCTCGATATTCTGATCACCGTCACGGGTAATACATTATGGCCGAATGAGGCGGAGTTCGGGGCCAGCCTGCGCTGGAATATCTGCGTGCCGGATGCCACCGACCTGCTGTGGGTATTGAAGGAGATAGACAGGGTAACAGGCGGAGTAGTATGTAATTAAACTGGCCCTGCCTGACGGCCAGACAGCGACTTTTGGTGTCTGGCCGTCAGGCAGGCTGCGGGGGCGGGCGGCATAGAGCCCGCTTCAGGACGCATTTTACCAATAATAAAAATGTAACTTTTTCTTAAAGTTTTGTAGGATTACGCCGATTTTCCAATTTATGGACCGATTAGCATGGATGTTTCTCAACATGCTCTCAGTCATGACAACGGCGGAGAAAATGTGTATTACTTTTCATCTGGTGTGTGTATTATAGCCACCTTGCTTAAACACAGTCATCCGTTGCAGGTTGTCTACCATGCATGAAGACAATCTGGAAGCATCTAAACATAAGCATTTTTCTGAGGGTTTGGTCATACTTGGTGACCGGTTCGGGGAAGGTGCCTACGTTGATATTGAGTTCATCCTGTCAGGATGCTCAAAGCGGCGGATTGAGATTAGATTACTGTTCATGCCTCCATCAGTTGATCCTGCTGCTGCTGAAACGATGCATCAGATGATTGGAGAGGAGATAGCAAGCCTGTTCTCCATACAGGTCGTGAGTTTTTATGATCGTGCAACTGAAGAGAACCCGTGTGCCGACGGTAACCCTTTCGGGAAACCTGCTGGCGGCTTGGATCTTCACTTACATGAACTAAACTATCTTTATAAAACGATAGTCGAGATGATTTTCCGTGTCGCTGACACTGAAAAGATAGAGCTAATTTTTTTCGGCGCAGACAACGAAAAGTTGCAGCGCGTTTATGACAGGTACATCAAGCGTTATGCCGAAAAAATGGGGTTCTTGTTTACAACTCAAGGAGCATACTATGCAATTAGAACGCAACACTGCCCGGACCAATGAGAAGGGTGGCATTGACTATACCGCTGTACATGCAGGTAAGGTTGAAATGTTAAAGCGTTTTCTGACTGTTAAGACAAAAGCTGAACAGGCAGGCGCTTTTAAAGTAAAACCTCTCTGATCCAGCCATCCTGGTTGTAAAGGCTCCGTATGGAGCCTTTTTTGTTTCTCGATAACGAACGCCTCTGCACTTACAAAAATCCATCAACGACTTAATAACCGTCATTATACCGGCTCTGAATCTTATAAAGTCGCCGTGTTTCGCTTCTCCGACCGTCAGGTGACAGATTGGCGGCGTGACCCAGACAGCGCTCTCTGCGGCGGATGATGGCCTCGCGTGCGGCATCGTCAGTAATATCATCCAGCACGGTCAGCCAGCGATAGGCTGCACGTCGCCATAAGCCCCTGCTTTCCAGCGATTCAGCAATTGTGTCTTTCAGTTCCATTTTTTCCACCGGCATGACTCATGTCTGAACAGTTCCACCTATTCTTTCACAATGGCAATCACAGTTCTTTATTTAACCCTGTGCGCATAACCAGAAAATGGACTTCAGTCCATAAAAAGGAGTCTGTTAATGCGCTATCCCTTTGAACTCGATCCGCAAATTATTCACCACATCATCTACAGTCAGGCCGGTTCGATCGGTAAAGCTGTTATCGAACTGATCATGAACAGCGTCGATGCCGCAGCCGGCGCTGTCACTGTCGATATTTCCCAGGAGGGCTTCTCCTGCCGCGATGACGGTCGGGGATTTACTTCACATGATGGCGTTAAGCGCTACTTTGGCCGTTTTGGCACGCCGCATCAGGAAGGGGATGCGACCTATGGTCGCTTTCGTCTGGGCCGCGGCCAGATTATGGCGCATGCCCGCACAGTCTGGCGATCGCAGCGCTGGCAGATGTCGGTTGATACCCGTGTAATGGGATATCACTACGACCTGGAGGAAATTGCGGAGGCTGAGCCGGGTTGCTGTATCCGCGGGGAATGGTATGAACCGCTGAGCAGCCAGGAGCGTATGTCGTGCATTCAGGAAATACGTGACCTGGTACGCTATACCCCCGTCTCGGTATGCCTCAATGGTACCCTAATTTCACGCCAGCCGGCACGGGAGACATGGGACGCGGAGGACGATGTGGCCTGGTATCGTCTCCGGGAAGACGGCGCCCTGTCGATTTACAATCAGGGTGTTCTGGTGCGTCACGACCCTGGCCATATCTGGGGTATCGGCGGCCTCATCGTCAGCAAAAAGCCTCTTGCGCTGAACGTCTCGCGGACTGAAATCCTCCGCAAGACCTGCCCTGTATGGAAAGTCGTTGCCGCCAGGTTTGGCGAGCTTGCCGCCGATTTCTCAGACAATCAGGGTAAGCACCGTAAAACAGAAGCGCGACGGGAGAAAACGGCGCGCGCGCTGCTCGCAGGAGAGGGGGATCTCCAGAAGCTAATGAACGGTGAGGAGGTCATCACCCTCCTGCCCGGAAAACGCCACGTCACGCTCGAACACTTCATCCGTAAATGCCGCTATTACCCGGCGGCAACGGACAAAAACTGTTTTACCCTCGCACGGTATGCACGCGATGTTCCGCGCGGGGAAATAATTGCCCGGGCCGGTATCGCGCCCGTAGTGCACCCCGTCACTCTCGCCCGCTTCGGCTGCTTTGAACCGGATGAGTTCATGGAGTGCCTGAGCCGCGTACGTGCAAACCTGCTGGCGTTCCGTGAACACTTACCCGGGCAACAGCGATGGGGTGCCGGCTGGCAGACCGACCTGGCGCTGGTTGATTTTGACACCCTCAGCGCCAACTTTATCGATCGCACGCAGATGGTCAGCGAAAAACAGCTTGATAAGGAAACTCGCCGGGCCTGGACAGCACTGCGCTGGTGCCTGGCCCAGTATGCCGCCGTGTGCTCGGGGGGCGAGTCAGGCTATCAGTCACGCTCTTATGGCGGCAAACGTTTTCAGATCCTTCTGGGTGAGTCTACGTCTGCCGATGCGTGGACAGACGGAGATACTTATATTGCCTATAACATCGATATTGTGCGCCGGCTCAAATCCGACGCGCTCCAGACCGCCAGTCTCCTGTTCAGCCTGACGGAGCATGAGGTGGCACACGAAGGTGACAGCATGGATTGTGGTCACGACGAGGCTTTTTATCAGCGCTTTCATGATATCAGCATTCTGTGCGCGCCCGATCGCCAGCGTTACATGCATGTCTGGCTGATGAAATACACCACGAGTCTGGAGGGTGAGGGTAAACGCGCGACCGGGACGGCCTGGCGAGAGCGTTATCTGACAGAGCGGGCCAGCACCGGGAGGGAGAAAAAGGGCCTGCCCGGCGTAATCAGCCGCAAAGGCATTGAAGACGCTGTCAACGCACCGTCAGAGCCGGAAGATACTTCCCGGCTCAGTCTGCTTAATCAGCTGCTGAACGGTTCGGCCCCGGCTGCGCCGGCGGAAACTGACTGGAACAGCGTTGTGGCCGCTGGCATAGAGCAGACCCGGGAAAATCAGGCTCAGCGGTTACGGGAGAAGCAGGCTTTTGAAGAATGGTATGCATCAGATGAGGAAAGTTCAGGATACATGCCGAATGAGCGGCAGGATTCGGCAGAGCAACACTGGCTGGATGCCTTCAAAACGCATTATTTATCACTTTTACCTGAAGTAACGGAGGACATGCTGAGTGACCAGATCGTCAGATTCCTGGCTTATGAGACAGATACTGATGAAGAGATGCTGGCCACCTGGGCCATGCGTGCGTGGGAAAACAGGGCAAAGTGGTTTGCCCGTGATTTTCCGGAAAATTTCGGGGCTGATGGCGAAACGGAAGACTTTTATGAGCAGGACATTGAGCCAGCCCATGAAAGGGCTGTCCCTTCCGACTGGCTTCCTTTCCTTCTGGAGGGCGAAACGCGGTGGAGCATCGAACGTAACGCGGCTGCGGCCGGATTTATGAATGAGATGGACTATCTTGAGTGGCGTGAAACCAGTGGGGGCAACTGAACTGAAACAGTGCATATTCCCCGGTTTGTCACCTGACATATCGGTGCACTTTTCCCGTTCTGTCAACCTGACGTTGGGGCGAAAAAATATCAGTAACGGGCTCAGAGTTAATTACTGACCCGCCCCGATATTGAACGCACCCTGAGCGGGTTATTCACTCAGGGAGTGTTCTCCATGAAATATTCTGTCAGCTGCTTCACAGCGTTATTCCTTTCCGCCGGTGCATGCGCCGGCACCGTTATTTACACCGACAGCGCCCACCCGGTCGCGGGCAATCCCGGGCCAGAGGTCACCGTGATTCTGCTCGATGCGCCCGACAGGCTTCAGGCGCAGATGTTTGGGCCCCTGTCGGCAGATCCGGCGCAGGCTGAGCGACAGGCGCGCGCGATCGTTAACTCACAGGCCTTTCAGCAGCGCCAGCAGGATCTGGCAGGCGCTTATGCCGGCCTCACGCACGCCTGGTCTCTGGGGCTGGAAAAGTACCCTGCCGTGGTGTTTGACGACAGATGGGTCGTGTACGGCACTACCGACGCCGGTGTAGCCATGCAGCAGCTCAATGCCTGGAAGGAGAAAGCACAGTGAAAATGTCCTTCTCCCGCCCACGCCGTCTGGCGCTGGCCACATTGCTGGCCTGTACGGGCACGATTGCCAGCGTCAATACTGCCAGCCTGCTCTCCAGCGCCGCCAGTCAGGACTGCATCAGCTGGCGTATCAGCGGCATCTGCTACTGGTTGTTCTGCACGCCGTTTGGCTGCTCGGTGAAAACATCCGTCAAGGTGACGCATTATATCCCTGAGGCCGTGGTGTCGGCCTATCTGAGCCCCGGCGCCAATCCCTGGACCGAAATGTCTGCCGTCAGCAGCCTGGCCGACGGCGCCGAAAGCGCCCTTCTGGGCGGCGCGGGCGGGGTGCCGACCGGTGGCGGCCGCCAGGAAATGAAGGCGCCCGGCGAGCGCAAGCAGAACCTGCACTTTTACTATGGCGATGCATACGGTCATCCGGCGACAAAACTCATCGGTGGTATGGTGTCGGGCTACTCGTGTGACAGCGCCGCCACACCCTTTATGCCGTATTTTACGAGCGCTCTCGATGCGCTCGCCTGGCGCACCGGCATACCTGAATCCTTCTATCCGGAAGCCCTAATCCGGGGGCAGCGTGAAATTGGCAGTACGACATCCGGGGCGATGTGGGGCAACGTTTATCCACGTGGCGGCTTTGTCACGCAGACCGACAGCTACAAATCCGCGGCAATCGTGGTTCAGCGCGTGGCCGATATCATCACCCGGGAAGGTCAGCTTCACGTCTACAGTCCGCTCACAGGCCAGCGTTCACCAGGCTACTGGCCACCCGATCCGGTACAGGAAAACACGGGAACCAAAAATCACAAGTGGCAGCGACTATCTCCTCAGCTCTCGCAGAGCTGCGCGGTATTTCCGGACACCGATGGCCAGATTGCTGAAGACGGCAACTACGCCTGGGCACTCTGGCAACCTTACAGCTGTTGCAAGCGCCGTGGCCAGACCTTCCTTTACAGCACCGATTTCTCCTGAGGATAAACCTATGAAACAACAGCAGACACGGGTTGTAATCCGCCTGGTGGCGGCGTGCACGCTTTTTTCTCTTATCTCCATGCCGGCGCTGGCCGTTGATACATCGCTGTCATCAGGGGGCGCTTCGGTCAGCGGCGCCATTAATGATGGTTTGTTCTATTCGATCGGGGGCGGATCGGTCATTTCCCCGCCGCCAAGCCGCAGCAACATGTCACGTTTAGGTCTGAACAGCGGCTGGAGCAGCGACCTCATGTGCGGCAACTTTGACCTGAAAACCACCGTGGGCAATCAGCTTAACGGGGTCACAAGTGGTTTTAAGGACCTGATGGGTAACGTTATTCAGGGCGCAACCGGCGCGGTCATGAGCATGCCGGCAATGGCCATCCAGCGGGCGAATCCGGGACTGTATGAAATGCTCACCAACGGCGTTTTGCAGGCGGGACTCAGTTTTGATAAAGCCCAGCTCAACTGCCAGAACATGTCGAAAAAGCTTGCCGATTATACGCTGGGGAGTAAGTGGCAACAGGCCGCCGTCTCCGAAGAGTACAAGGATATTGTCGCCTCCAGCGGCGGTGATGCCGTCTCCAGCGACCAGAAACTGCAGAAAGCAACCGGTGAAGAGGGGGTGACCTGGGTCGGAGGTCAGAAACGCGGCGGAAAAGGCCAGCAGGCCATTCAGCCGACGCGGGACCTCGCGAAGGCAGGATACAACATGATGAACAGCCTGCCGGTCAAAAGTAACAGCAGCGTAAGCACATCGGGCTGCAGTGGCACCGTATGTCAGCGTTGGCCAACGTCCGATGCGGCCGCCGCAGCGGTGGTTAAAGTACTGGGCGACCGTTCCATTCGCACCTGCCGTGAGACCAGCGAGTGCACCAGCGGCGGTTCAGACAATCAGCCTGGTAGCACGCTTGCCGGTACAGGTTTCTCGCCGGTGCTGGAAGATGCCACCAAAGCCAATCTTGAGCAGCTCGGCAAGCTGGTCGGCGGAGAACTGCAGCCAACGGCTGATAACCTCGCAGCCCTTAAAACCGGCAGTCTTGTCGTGACGCGCGGCGTCATCCAGTCGCTGCGCGATGACCCTGACAAGGTCGCGCTGGTTCAGCGACTGGCCGGTGAGCTGGCGATGGCTGACACCGTGGAAACCGCGCTGACCATGCGACGTATGCTGACCACGGGCGAATCTGAGCCCAACGCAGCGGAACAGCCAGAGGCGATTGCCGAAGGTGACCGTCGTATTGATGCGCTCGATCGGGAACTGAATGCCCTGCGTAATGAAATGGAGCTTCGCAAGTCCATCAGCAACAACAGCCTGCTGACCACGCTCGCGCGTCAGGGAACCCGTAACCAGGACAACCAGCTGCAGCAGAAGTCCGGCAACCAGGACCAGGGCTTTGGCCAGATGAACCAGACGCAGTCTTCCGGAGCAAACTGACATGAAACGCACCTGGTTCCGCGGCCGCACAGGCCGTTTCATTATGATGGTATCCGTCCTGGTTCTGATTACTGCAGGTATGTTTGCCCTGGCTTACGTATTTATGGCTTACGACCCGGATGGCCACCTGACCCGTCGCTGGCTGCATAACAGCCGCTGGGCGTTGTTTGCCTGGCGACTGTTGATGTATGCCGGTATCGCAGGAGTCTGGCTCATAAAGGTACGCCCACAACTGCTGAGGCGCTGGCCGGAAGTCCGTGCGCGCCTGCCACGCACCGAGTTGCTCGGCGTATTGTTTATTCTGGCCACAGAGTGCGTGGCCTGGACCGGCACGGCATAAGGAAAAGACCATGACTGCAAACAGTTATCTGGAATACTTTCTGGTCCTCTTTGGTTGGGTGATGAATAACGCCATGTGGGCCATCCTCAGCAGCACGGGGCTGTTTGCCCTGCCGCTGGTGTTTAAAGTGCTTGGCGTCTGGCTTAAGGTGCGTGAGGAAGGTGCGGATGAGGGTAACAAGGGGCTTCTTGCTATGCCGCGCATTGAGCACGCTATTTACGTCTCGTTCGTGGTGATGCTGTTCTGCTGTATTCCACTCCTGCCGGTTGATATCAGCACCATCAAGTTCGACAGTTCGAGAGCAAAGCAGTGTGGCATCAGCGTGCCGACGCCGCAAAACTCCGGTTACAACGGACTTGTTAACGACTTTGACGGACGTACTGCTCAGGTACCCATATGGTGGTATCTGCTGCATATGATGTCTAAGGGGACCACACAGGCGATGATTGCGTCTATCCCCTGCGGCACACAGCTGCGCCAGATGCGCTTTGACGTGCAGAACACCAAACTACGTGACCCTGTATTGCTGCAGGAGGTGCAGGATTTTGCCGACCAGTGCTACTCCCGGGCATATTTCCGCCTCAAAAGCAGCAATACTCAGCTCAGCGATGCGACCATTAACTCCGTAGGCTGGATAGGCAGCGACTACTTCCTGAATACGGCGGGTTACTATGATTACTACACCGCCACCACCCCGAGGAGCCAGTGGCCCTATGACAGCACGCGCGACAGCGGCTATCCGGACACCGGTCAGGGAGGCTATCCCACCTGTAAAACGTGGTGGTCCGGCGGATCATCCGGGCTGCGCACTCGCGTGCTGGCCACTTTAAGTGATTACACGCGTAAAGAAGTGCAGAGGCAGTTTCCAGGTCAACAATGGGAGGAAGTGGTACTTCGATGGATAGTTAGCCCGCGTAATGCCGGACTTTCAGGCGGAGGGGTGACCTATATGGCCGGCGCGGATGATACAGCGTCAGGCATTGGCGGCAATCTCTCACGGCTGGCATCTACTGTAGGTTTAGGCATGAAGCAGGTAGAGGCACTTCCTGGCTTCGATGCGTTGAAACAGGCGCTTCCGATGATACAGGCGCTATTGCAGATGATGATTATTACTGTCATACCTGTGCTGATGATGTTCAGTGCCTATGAGCCCAAAACGGTGGTTACTATATCATTTGCGCTGTTTGCACTGCAGTTCATCACCTTCTGGTGGGAGCTTGCTGGCTGGCTTGATGACAGACTGATAACCATTTTGTACTCAAGCCTTGCTGCTAACGGACTTGCTTCAGGTGAACCTATCGCAGATTTCCTCAGCTCTCCAAGAGATGGATGGATCATGAATTTGGTACTGGGGATGATGTATGTGGTGTTCCCAGCTTTTTGGGTGGGCATGCTGGGCTGGATTGGAGTGAAAATTGGAGGCATTGCTGAGGGGTTCATTAAGGGAGGTGCTCAAGCTCAACAAGCAGGGCAAGAAGGGGGAGCTATGGCCGGTGAGGCTTTTAAAGCTGGGGCTAAGAAACTAATCTAACTATTTCTAACTAAAGATGAGGCTGGAAGATCAATCACTAACAGCCTCTATTCACGATCTATTCTGTAATTGCCTACGTACCAACCATACCCTTCAATACCATCACGAAAGCCATCATTAAGCTTTTTAGCCTTTGAAGTCGAATCAGGAAGTTTTGAGGCAACTATAGAAACAGCTGAGCAAGCCGTCTTGACTGAGTATCTTAAGTCCTCCCCTAAAGTGCGCCCACTCTCGTATTTATCCAACTCTAGATTCCAATCACTTTCCATCACAACTCCCTTATTCTTAACAAGATTATCATTCTAATTTACAATACCAAAAAACATCACCACTGGCAAATTTTTGTACTATACTCAAAGCTCATTTTGTAAGGCATTAAATTATGAAACCTTTTAAGCTGAACAAAGATGTTTTTATTAAAAACAACAACTCAGCATGCTATGTTGCACTAAATTATAAATGATTAATTTTAAAAAATGGAAAATGAATGCCCCTCTCAAAACACACCATTTAAATATAAATAAAATGGTTTCTTCCGTGATATAGAATGTGAGCTTTGAGCTAAATATTATTGGATATAAAATTCATGAGGACAAATGTAAATGCATTACCATGTGGCCATTTTATCGTATAGGAAGCATATCTAAGGTCGTCGCTTACATTACTGAGCCCATTACAAGCGGCTAAAGCAGCCAAAATCATTGCGTTGCCGTGAGGATGAACACCAGACAGGTCTTATTAACCAACTGCGAGTTAAAAGTTGCACTGTTTATGACTTAAATAAAATGTGTTCCGATAAAAAGGATTTGGATGAATGCGCAGGACGTAATAGGGTTGCGTTGTTAATGAGGGTGGCTGAATTAGCATCCAAGACTGGATGCCGAAAAGGACGTTTGAACTGTGGCGTAAAATCGCAACTGGATAGTCCTAAAAATCTTGAGCGAACATTCCTTTTCCGAACAGAATAATAGCATTAGGTAATTGACATGACCTAAATTAGCAGAAATGAAGTCGGGTTATGCCTTGCCAATATTATCGATTTGTTCCGACGAGCATTATATGCTCGTAGTATGGGAGGAAGAATGACTACCGAATTAGTAATGGATGCATTGAAGATGGCTGGCTGGTGACGTAAACCGACGTAAACCACCGGCACAAACGTTGAACGATTATGAATGATGGCTCTCAATATATCAACGATATATGATAATATTTTATGGCATCTAAAATTTGAAAAGCAACATAAATAGCCGTGATAATTGCTATCATAATGCAGCTCCCGGAGTTAATTACAATAACTGAAACGAGAACGGTTTAAGAAGGGAGATTTAAAAAAAAACCAGAAGCGAGGGCGGACATCTTCGATTAAATCGATAGGTTTGATAATGTCAAACACGTCACAGTGCATGTGAAGATCGAGCAGCTGCATAGTATGTAACTACCCGATTCATGAGGCACGTAACCGTCGAGAAAATGCGTGAGTATACATTCCTCTGGAATTATTTTTTTTCATACATCATGTCTTCAGCTTAAGAACATCAAGGGCAACTGAAGAGAATAGAGTTACTTTAACATCTTATTGACCATAAATATTGATTTTTACATTTATCTTTCAAAATTAAAAAGTAAGCTTCCGAAATAAAAAAAGAAATTTTTTTAGAAAGTAGAGTAAGAGTGTATTTATTCATATAAAACATCTCTTGTTAATAATTTGGAAAAAAACTTAAGTAACAAAATCTTGTTGATATTAATGAAGGCAATTGAAAAAAGATACTAGGCGTGAAATTCCTAGTTTAACATTTACTGTTGGAGCACCTATGGAAACCCTCAGTCCATATTCATCTCCAAAAGCATTACCGCTTACACAAGCAACACCGATATCAGTAATCAACAACTCGACAAGATTGTCAATACTAATAAGCTTATCTCGCAAAGCATTATTCATAAAGATCATTTTAAAATTGAAATATATAAACAATCCGCCACTTGGTAAGTTAAAGCTGATTAACTTGTTATGGAGCATCTTTAACTCATTCGCAGCTACATCCCTAGAATGCAGTAATTGTGAAAAAGTAACATTGTTCACAGTACTACCTAATGATTGAAGATACTCCAAGGCCGCATATTGTGTGATAACATTAACATTGTTAGTGGTATTGCCTTGGAAAATTGATATTTGATCAACAAAAGATTTCGGGGCAGCTAGAAAACCCAAGCGCCAGCCAGTTAACGCAAGATTTTTTGATAACGAGTTAATTAGAACTGTTCTATTTCTTATCTTAGGAGCAAGATTTAAAAAATGAATTTCACTTGATTTATCATAAATGAAATCTTTGTATACCTGATCAAAGATAATCCAAATATCATTATCTTCAGCAATTTGAGCTAATTGCTTCAAAAATAGCGAGTCTAACAATACTCCTGTGGGATTTGAGGGTGTATTAACAAGTATTATTTTTGTTTTTGACGTAAGCGAACGCTTGATGTCTTCAATCGTAAGTTTATAGTGTGTGTCTCTAGTATCTATGAAAACTGGTATACCTCCTGCCAAAGATATTTGGGCAGGGTATGTAGACCAATAAGGTAATGAAAGAATTACTTCATCACCTTTGTTTAACAACACCATCATCGTATTAAAGAGCGCTTGCATAGCCCCAGAAGTTACAGCAATTTCTTCTGCAGACCAAGGAACATTATCGTCATCGGACAAAACCTTTGCTAATGTTTGTCTCAATTGAAGAATACCTAATGGATGCGTGTACTTATTGATATTTGATTCAATAGCCTTGATGGCTCCTGTTTTAATCAAAGGATGTGTATCACACCATACTTCTCCAGAAGTGAGATCGATAAGGTGCTTACCAGAAGCAACTGCTTTCTCAGCGGCTAGACGAGCAGATGTGGTGCCAGATGTTTTTAAGTGTTGTAATCTATCTGCAAACATAGTATGTCATCCAATTTTTATTCATAGAGAGCTGAATGGTTAAGATTTAGGGAAGTAAAATTTCTCATCTTCTTTTAATTGATCATAATTTAAGAGGCTAAAAATCTCATCTAGAGAAGATATATCATTTTCAATTTGTGCAATACTCTGATTGGCTGCAATAGATTTACATATTTTTGTCATATGCGATGCAGCAGCACGCATAGAGTGATTTGCCCATATAACGGCAGAAACATTAGCATCTCGATAAGTCTGTGTTGGAGTCATGTAATATTTTGTAGGAACGATTATCACGGGAAGTCGACTATCCCAAAGATTCAAAAAATCAACAATTTCATCTGCGCGAGGCAATCGAGAATGAATTAATACTGCATCTACACCAGCATCAGCGTAAGCGTGAGCTCTGGCTAACGCTTCTTCCATCGGATGGCCTGCGATTAAAGCTTCGGTGCGAGCGACTACCACTAAATCATTTCCAACAGAATCCTTAACAGCCTGCAGTCTTCCGGAAAATTCCTTAATGTCTGCTAATTCGTGCTTATTACCAATAAAGCTATTGGTTTTTGGGAATGTTTTATCCTCAATACATATACCGGCCGCTCCCCTTTGTAGCAATTTAGTTGCACAAAGTCTGGCATTATTAAAGTTACCGAAACCGCCATCAGCATCAACTAATACCGGTAAAGAGCTGCTATACACTATTCTTTCAACAACATCTACGATTTCGGTCCAGCTTGCTTCATTCGTGTCTCTGTAGCCTAGAGATGTCGATATGGATAATCCAGAAGCCCAAAGAGATTTGAAGCCTGCCCGTTGAGCAATTGCAGCTGAAAGGCCATCATGAGCTTCCATAATGAAAGACAACTCAGGTGACAATAGCTCAGATCTTAAAATATTAGATAATTTTGAAATGCAACGATTTTGGTGAGTGTAAGAATCATTGATTGTTGGTATCTTATTCATTGAAGCTCCTATATAGCTCGTTACATGTTAAATGAAAATAAATCAACTAAATATTTCTTGAAGCTAAAAACTCCTTGAATCTAACGGCTACGTCTTGTGGAGGTATATTTGGTCTTCCAAGTTGTTTTAAAGAACCAGGTTTTATTTTCATGTGTATAAAATTAGGTCCGTTTTGCTTTAAACACATAGCAATTGCAAGTTTCAATCCTCGAACGTCATCACAGAGCCAAACATTATTATAACCACATGAAATTGCTAAATTAGGGAAATCAATGCTGCCCGAAACGGTGGGTTGTTCACCTGTACTATCATGCACCGAATTATCAAGAAGAATATGTATAAGATTTTTGGGAGCCTGAGCTCCAATTGTAGCCATATTTCCCAGTTTCATTAGTGCTGCGCCGTCTCCGTCGATGACGACAACAGTATTTTTGTAATTTAGCGCAATGCCCAATCCCATTGCACTCGCACAACCCATTGAACCAACCTGATAAATATTTTGAGGACCATCATTTATTGTAAATAATTCCCTGCCAGTTTTTCCAGTCGTAGTAACTACTGGTACATTTTGTGGTAATACTAGGGCTATAGTCTCTAAACTCGAGACGCGTGATGTTTTAACCTGCATATTCCTAACATCATGCGTTTCACCCTTCTTATAAGGACATAGCATGTTTTTTAATTGCAACTCTTCATCATCGAATGAGTTTTTTTTCAAAATGAAAGCTGAAGATAATCCGTTTGAAAGCATGTAGTTCTCTGCACGAGCAAATTGACGTGACAGATCTTCTCCATCAGATGGGGGTAAACAATAATTGATTTTCAGTTGTTCTAATAAACTTAATGTTATTGCCCCCATGAGTTCATGTTGAGGTTCGTCCATAACTCCAGGCTCACCTCGCCATGATATAAGTAACAAGAGTGGGATTCTAAAGGGATAGCTCAGTGATGTCAGAGGATTAATCATATTACCCAGACCTGAGTTTTGGCACATTACAACACTTTTTTTTCCTGCAAGCCATGCCCCAGTCGAGATTGCAACAGCTTCCCCCTCACTGGTAGCACCCACATATAAAATATTTTGTCGACTAATCACACAATTTAATAAAGGTGTTAAAAAGCTACATGGAACACCCGAATAAAATGTGAACTCGTTATTTAGAGCTACGTCAATAAAATCATTTGCCGAAATCATACGAATCCCTTTAAATAATTTAAATATCTAAATCTAAAAAGTTCGGATGTAATTCCTAGAGTCTAAATTGTTGTGAATATTCCTTATACTTAGCCGCTAGTTCATTAGACCAGAGAAAACAGTCGTCTAGCTTCATAGTCTTACATTCATAATTTAGGATTGATTTTAGTATTGATACTTCTCGTTCACAAAAATGGACTGTGCCATCTAAATCGATCTTCTCAATTCCATCTGCTTTTTGACACTCTTCGTTGATTTTTATTGCATCTGACTGTGTCAAAGATGCTGCAAGGTCTAATTTTATTGAATCCTTACTGACTAAGACTGGATATCCTCCAGGAAGTCCTAGGGGACCGGGAGCATGACATTTTATATGTGAGGATGAAGTGAGCGCATTGAGAATTTTTGAAGCTGAAGAAGCTGTTAGGATTTGACCTTCAGTACCCCCTGTACGTCTAAGAGAACCATTTAGTAGAGAAAAAATAGCTGCATGATCTAAGGATTCACTAAAGAGCGCACCATCTACAAAAACTTTGAGATCGTATTTAGCTCGACCAGCATTACCAAATCTATGGACATAATGAGTAAAATAATGTGATGCAATAAGTTTAATTTCAACACGATGTACATCGAGACCCAAATACATTGCGGCTGCATACGTAAGCGCTGGAACTATATTACCAATATTTCCTACACCTATGTCAGGAGCTAAACCAACCTTTGATAACACAGTTCCAACAGCGTCGGGGAATGCCGAGTTAACTACTTTGCAATCAATACCAGACATCTTAACAGACTTCATGAGGTTCAGATTCAGCGAAAGCTGCATCGGTAACCAAAGACCAAACTCTGCCTTATCGATTTCTTCAAAATGTTCTTTTGGTAACAGTGTAATCAACCGCGCTGCCTGTAAAGAAGCACCCATAAAAATAATCTTGGGCTTGATTTTAGAGAGTGTTGCAGCAGTCTGCTCAATTTCATTCAAGTCAATCTCTGCTGTAGAAAGATTTGATCTGTTTCCTAGGTTAAAGGCAGTAAACTGAGTCAAATTTGCAAGGCGAATAACGCTATCTTGAGACCGACCAGCAAGAGTAAGATTTGTCACCTTCTCTGAATTAGCTAAAAGGGGTAAAAGGTTAGCGCAAAGATTTCCAGTACCAATTATCAGCATATCAACGTCCACTTCTTTTGAGCTATTTAACATATACATCTCCTGATAGATATATGAATTTAATCGCTATTTAAGAGTGCGAACTATACAGAAACTGACAAAAAATTAAGCATGAGGTTAACTAATCAATCACAGGGGAATGACAATGTCAACAGTAAGGTCGAACGATCAATCGAACTCTCCATGCACCAAAATAATTTTTAAATTTTATTATATATCAATATCATATGTAACTTACATGCATTCATGGGCTTTAAGTTTTTACTCCAAACACAAAATGCTAAGTTAGGCATACTTATGTGTTTTTTGTGATTTAACATATAAATTTGTTTTCCATACTTGACGAACCAATCTCAAACTGCAATCTTCTTTACAAGCGATGGGAATATATACTTTGAGCTACAAAGTCATGAAGTATAGGAAACCCTTATATTAAGCATATAAGAAAACACTGGTGTACAATACAAAATTAGAATGGTTAACTAACAACTGCTCCAGCCTAACTTACAAAGCATAAAGCTCCTTATCTAATTGATTGAATTTCTAATGGATAAATGGGTGTTTAATGAATAGCAATTTAGAGTTTAGCAAATTAGATCAGTTCCCGGCTTGGTTCAGCAAGGCCAAACAGATCCTTTCGGATGTCATAACTAATCCATCTTACCCATGCTACTTCGGAAGCCAAACAGAAAAAGCTGGGGTTAACTCATTTACTTTTTTGAACCGTGACTTAGATGATGAAAACATTGATGGATTGGCTGTAACATTATCCAATTACATATCCCATGCGAGTATTGGCCCTAACCAGCGGTCATTGATCCTTTTCGTAGGTCCACCGGTAGACGATCCGAACTTAATTGATGATTGCAATCTTCTATGGTCTATATTAGAAAAAGTTTCTTCAATAGATACTCATCCTTGGCCCAGCTCGGTACCGATAAGTGCTAATGACCCTGATTGGCAATGGTGCTTTGGTGGAAAAAAATGGTTTATTCTAGGTTGTAGCCCTGCTTATAAACGTCGCAGAAGCCGTAATCTTGGTCCGTGCTTGACGATTGTTTTTCAATTAAGTGAAAGAGTATTTATTAACTTAAGTGGGGACTCTAAAGAAGGAATGAAGGCGAAGAAAAATGTCAGAAAAAGATTAAAACTATATGACTCGTCTACTATCCATCCACATATTGGGAGTGAATCAAAGTCATCGAAATACAAGTGGCGCCAATACTTCTTGCCCGATGATGATACGGTTCTTGACACAAGTGAATGTCCATTCACTTTAAACAAAGAGAGAAATATAAATGAGTAATTTAAATTTTTGGGAGCAGCATGTTTTCATGCAGATAACTCCTGACGCGATGATACGTGGAGTTCAATTCGAATTTATTGAGAAAATCCTAACGTATGGAATCATTCCTGTTGCTGTAAAATTATCAGAAGTGGATGCTGATATGATAGATGAACTCTATGCAGAGGTAATTGCAGGCAACTGGCAGACATGGAGGTACAGATTGATAGAAGATGCATTTTCAATTGCACCATCATTGGCAATGATCTGCCGGGTTAAAGACCAACCTAACCCTCATGCGTTCGTGAAAAGCATAAAAGGCAATCAGCACCCTCACTTGATGAGTGACGGTCAACTCAGGCGGGATTTTGGCGCTATCAATGCGATATTAGGGATTGTTCATGCCTCCGATAATCCGGATGAATCAGAAAAGGATGCATTAGTTTTCGGTTTGTCAAGTAAAGATATTATTGTTAATGAAGAAGCTTCGATATCCTTAGCGTTTAACTTAGCAAAACTTTCAACACCAGAAAGACCTGAAACAAGAAATTTTAGCTTAGTATTGTCTCAATTACGAAGAGAGATATTGGTAAATTATTGGCATGCTCTTTCGTCATATGATATTAAATTTATTAGTGAATATTTAAAACATCCTGGTGGTTTAGCTAGCGCAAAATTTAGTGACTCGGTCAAAGGGCAGCTAGGAGGTAAAGTACCCGAAGATATTTTACAAATTCTAGCATTTACGTTTACTCCGGACTCCAACAAACCTGGACGATTATCAGAATTGTTTAAAACAATAGAACGAAATCGAGTTCGTTTAGATAAATGGCAGCGATTAGTTTTAGAAAGCAGTTGCTATTTCCCACCTCGGAAAAGTGTTGAATAATATGATTGATACATGTAACTCCTCGCACAGTGAAAAAAAATACACTGTTGAAATATTCGACACATTAAAAAATATAGGTAAAGAAACATGGAACACTTTAAAGGTTCATTCTGAGGCGTCTGTTTTTTATAATTGGGATTTTATTGATTCCATCGAAAAAAACCCTCTTACAAAGGGTGCTAAAGCATACTATTTATTATTTAAAGATATTGAAGATAAGCCTTTTTCAGTTTTGACTTTGTACCTGCAAACAACTCTGAATCCTTTTGATGCTTCAGCCTTAGAACCTGAAAGAATGTTAATCGGACATTTTTGGCATTGTTATGATACGAAAGTGTTAACTAATACTATTATTGATAGTGAATTCCTTAATTTTATGCGAGATCAGATCAATGCTCTTGCTTACGAGCTTAATGCTAAAAGTTGCGGATTGTGCAATATCGTTGAACAAAGTGAATTTGCAACATCTCTGGGTGCGGCGGGGTTCTTGATCGAAAGCGGGGCATCACGTTACTCGATAGTGCCGAATGAAACCTTAAACCTAAATCAACATCTAAAAAAAAGTGTAGGAAGGTCATCACGACGTACTCTCAATCATTATATACGGAGGTCCAAGGAAGCAGGCGTAAAAATTACTTTTGAATCAGTTTCTCTCGGTTTGACAAGTGACGTTCTTGAACTGTGTCTTGCAACTGCTGATAAACATGCTAAAGGATATTACCCGCCTCTTGAATTAGCGATTTTGCTTAAAAATCTAGGTGATTCCTGTAAATTACTTAAGATTGAGTTAAATGGAAAACTCTTAGCCGTTTCAATATGTCTTCTTGATGAAGAAAGCGCTCATTTTTGGGCGGGAGGGGCACTGTACCCAAAAGAATTGAATTGGAGTCCTCAATACGTTTTGTTTGCTGCAGAAATAGAATATGGTTTCATGCTAGGCAAGCGTAAAATTGAATTTGGAAGACGTAACGATGAATTCAAATTACGCTTTGGATTAACACCAATACCATTGGCAAACTGGGTTTGGAGTGTAACTGATGTTTAAAGCAACCCAAGGATTCGATGAAAAAGAGTGGGCCAAACTACAACATCATAATATATTCCAAAGTTCAGAATGGATTAGTTCCATGGCTAGTAGATTACCTGGGGAAATATATACATTTACTCTATCTGATGAAGTAGGCATATTAGGTGTTATCATTAGTCAATTCGATGCGTATGAGGCTTATAACCCTCAAACAATATTTTGGCGCAAAGAGCCAGTGTTTTCTACGTTTTGCATGGATACAAGACAAAAATTTATATCAGAACTTGATTTCATCCCAAGCTCTCTTCCTGCTTTAGTTCTTGTATTTCCAGGTTATGATGGAAATCCTAGCGGAAAAAAACATAAGGATCAGAGTGTTATCAGCGATTTTGTAGCGCTGATAATTGATTGGGCCAAGTGTATGAATATAAGTGGGGTGCATTCGCTTTACACCTTTGAAAGCCCCTTAGAGACAGCATTCAAAAGATTGGGTGGCCAAACTTATGATCTTACAACACGGTCTGTTTTAAACGTGACATGGAATGATTGGAATGATTATCTCCAACAATTAAGTGCAAATAGACGTTCAAAAATAAAGAAAGAGTATAAATTAATTTCTTCGAGCATGAAATTATCTGAAGTTAATGCAAGGAAATATACCAACGATATAGTATCAGGAAGATGTTCAACATTGCGAAGATATGGCAACCAAACATCATTTTCAAGCGAGAAGAAACGACTTGAATCCTTGATTGATAGGTATGGAGACAACCTTAAAGTTTTTGGCGCTATACACAAGTGTGAGTTAATAGCTAGTAGTGTCTGCGTGCTTTCTGATTCTCAATTGATAGTTATTTACAACGGTGTTTCCGATGCAGGAAACAATGTACGTTACTCACATTTCGCCTCGAATTACTATGCAATCATTCAGAACATTGATGTGCGAAATGTAAGAGTAATCGACTATGGAATCAGCCATAAAGATGTCAAAGAATTAAGAGGTTGTAAGAGCTTTTTTTTAAAAGGACATGTATTACATCTTGATAAATCTGGGCAACATCAACATCATGCTATGGCTAAATTGATGTCTGAGAAAACCCTGCACACGGTAAATGATTATAAGGGCAGTGCATATGAGAAATAGCATCAGCCTCTTTATTTCCTTTTTTAGCTACAAAACCAGTATAATAACTCCTGGCTTTAAACTTTTATGGATAGGAAGAACCATATCATTACTAGGTGATTATACGTTTAGAATAACTTTAATAATGTTTATCCTTCAAAAAAGCCAAGACAAGCAGGTGCTTTCACAGGTATTAGCGATTCTTTTAATACCTACAATAATTTCATATCTTTTGGGCGGTGTTGTCGGCGATTTTACTGCCTCTAGAAAGAAAGTTATGATTTATTTAGACTTAATGCGTTTTTTTGCAATGGCTTCAGCTGCATACTTATCTATTTATTCAGATCTAATATGGCCTATAGTCATTATTGCCTTGTTAGTAAGCGCCTGTGCTGGATTGTTCGAACCAATAGGTTTTGGTTTTATGGCAGAGATAGTTCCGCCATCAAAATTATTACAAGCCAATTCGGCTATATCGGTCGGACGACAAATAGGCATTATTGGCGGGCCTGTTTTAGGAAGTCTTTTGATAAATTCTAATGGACCATGGTTAGCTTTTGCATTCAATTCTTTTACTTTTCTGATTTCAGCCTTTGCTCTATTTAGTATTAAGTCAGTGCTATTTATGGATAAAGCCGAAAAAAAGAGTCAAGAAAAGAGTGCAATCTTACACAACATTATGCAAGGATTTAAATATATCGCAAATGTTAAGTGGTTATGGATTACTCTTTTGACCGCAACTGTGGCAAATGCAATGTTCACGGGTGCTTTAGATGTTTCGGTTCCTTTAATTTTAACACAAGATGGCACGATAAAAGACTTTTTGCTTGGTAGCTTTTATACATTCCAAGGTATTGGTGCCTTAATAGGAGCTGCAGTACTTTTGCGTGTCCAGCCTGAAAATGTTGCAAAATCTTTGTTCACGATTCTTGCATTTATGTCCATCGCTTTAGCAGGAGTAGGGCTTACCGGGCATAGTATTTTCTCTTTGACAATGGCTATGGCCTACGGCTTTGGAATGCATTGGTTTAACTCCTTGTATCCAGCTCTAGTTCAATCATACGTGCCTAAAAACATTGTAAGTCGCGTAAGTAGTTTCGAACTATTAGCTTTCGACGGCCTCATGCCAATTGGAGTATTAGTGATGGGGTCATTGTCTTCTTGGTATGGAAGTAAGATAAGCTTATTATATGCAGGGATATTTATTTCCTTTTTAGTCATAGTTGTAGGTTTAACATCGAGTATCCGTAATTTCACTCGGCAATAATTTAATACCACCCAAGGAAAAAACTATGGTTGCTTTGAAATTTAGAGAGGAATTTGAGAAGAACTACAATACTTATTTACCAAAATCATCTTTGGCTGCCCTTCAAAAAAAATCTATTGAAGCAAATGTCATTTATGATCGCATCAATCACAAAGCAGGAGATATAGTTTTATTTACTGGTTCATATTCTACAGGTGAACACAATCCAACATCTGATGTAGATATCCTTATTCTTTCAAATGAATCAGAGCATGAACGTCGCATAACGGAATTAAATCACCCATCCATTTTCGGTGATAGCTTTGACATACGTTATAAGGAGACTGATTTAAACATAGAATATATCAAACTACCCGATGTTTTCAAATTATTATCTATTGTAAACACTGCCACTAATTTATATCAACCAGATCTACCAAATTTACAAGGGTTAGAACTGAGATTAGCAGTGAGGATTTATAATGGCATACCACTGCTGGGTGAAAAGGATTATATTTCAATCAAAAAAAACATTAATATAGCAAGTTTTACAAGTTCTGCTACAGCTTTAAGTTTGGTTATGGCCATAAGTTATTTTGAAGACAGCTTATACCTTAGTGAAATTGACAGTCGATTAATTTTATCTAATGCTGCATTTTGTTTAGTAATGTCATATGTGAATAGTAGTGGTAACATAACTTACAGCGTAAAAAACTTAAGAGGACGAGCCATCAGCCTTTTTCAAAACAACAAAAATTATTACATGCTAAATAACGTAGACTCACTTTTATTCGTATCAGATGTGTCATTGCCTGTAGGTCAAAAATTAGTGATTGACATGATTATAAGACTTATTGAGCTTCTACAAAAATCAGAATATCATGACCTAACTTTGAAAATGCTTGCCCCTTATTTGCAGAAAATCCCTAATCTTCTAAACACCCATCGAGCGTGAATATGAAAGAAGAAAATTTTCAAAGAGGTAGTATCGTACTTTTAGACCGAGTAGGATACGCCTTTTACAAGAATTCAGGTTCAAATTATCTGACCAATTGTGGTTACAAAGTAAGACTTATTACCAGCATTGACAAAATCCATGAAGCGATTGGACCCGAGTTAGAAGCTGTTGTAGCACTTCCAAAGTCTTACAGTCGGGACTATATTAATCACGCCAGATCTTTATATAAGATAAATGAGGTTAAGGCTGATACAATTATTGCTATAACTGAACGTCATTTACTTGCAGCAGCTAATTTGCGAAATGAATTTGACTGCCCTGGTTTAAGTGTGGGTCAAACACTTCTATTCAGGGATAAAGTGCTGATGAAAGACCACCTGACTTCACATGGTATTCTTACACCGCAATATAGTAAATACTCCTATGAGTCCGCTCTTTATTTGCTAAGCAAGCATAAAAAAATTGTTTTAAAACCTCGCCTTGGGGCTGGATCACAAGGAGTTATGATAATTGAAGACAAAGAAGAGTTGAGATACGTAGAAAATTCAATTGAGTTTTTAATTGATGAATATGAAGTTGAGGAATTCATTCCAGGAAAATTGTATCATATTGACAGTGTTGTTTCTAATGGTAAAGTTATTGCTGCAACTGCGGGAATTAGCATAGATCCTCCTTCAAATTTTGAAACTTCTACCCCATACTATGATGTCTCATTAAATAATGGCGAACTCTTAGATAGATTACTAGATTTTAATTCAAAAGTTGTATCATGTTATCCATTTTTTAGTGGTGTGACACATCATGAGGTATTCGTAAATGATCAGGGATTATACTTTTGCGAGATTGGTGCAAGAGCTGGCGGCGGAGGCGTAATTGCTTGTTTTAATAGACGAACAGGAATAAATCTGGATGAAGTAGTGTTATCTTCGCAAATTGATGGAAGCATCCCACTCGAAATTGATGTTGCTGATATTATGACTGGGTATGTTATGATATATGGTAGTGAAGGTAAAAATGCCCCCTGCATTAAGAAATATGAAATGCCTTGGGTTATAGAGCATCAGATAAATGTTTCTCCTGGTGAAATACTTAAAAAGCCAAAAGATTGGAGCGATGTTGTTTCAATCATATCTGTCGAAGGCGAGAATCACTCTCAAATTCTATCACGTTTGAATGAAGCTTTTAATTTTGTTAATTCTCAGTTTATAAGTTGAAGATTTCAATTTTTTTTTCAAATTTTAACCTGGAGTTTATATGACAAGTTCAAATTCTGAATCAAGAGTTGCCGCAGTTCGTAGAACACTTCTTAACTCTTTAAAGCGAAATAATGAAATTGCCTCTATCGAATTAGATATCCCCGAGGAAAAGTTTCAAAGTTTTATGGACGGTTCCGATGATTTTGCTCAGGAATGTTTGAACAGAGCAATTGAAGTTTGGCCTGTCAATAAAAGGGAGTTCTTCGCAATTGAAGATGACACTATAAACAGCTATGTGTATATGAGTGCTGCTGATTCAAAATTGAGTGAAAGATGCATAGCTCGCTCTGGGATCGAATACTTTAACTATCGTGATAGTGCAATGAGTTCGGTGAGCCCCATAAGGCCTGAGCTTGTTGAAATGCTTGTAATTGTAGATGACAATGATCCTTTAAATAAATTAGTGCAATGGAATTCTGGTCATTTCTTTTATCAGATCACTTACTTTGTTGGAGACGTTAACTTCTATTTTGAGGAAAATGGAGAAAAAAAATGTGTTGAAATGACTACGGGCGACTCATCTTTCCTTGGTAGGTATATTCCTCATTCATTTACTAAACGCAACAACAGTGAAGCATTTATTCTCGCGTTAACTTTTGCCGGGCCGCTTTATGGGGACGCTCAAAATGAGTTATCTATTTTACCCTCAAACTTTTTTGGTTCTCTTTTCAAAAACATTCACAATAATGTATACTATCCTCTGAATGATTTGTTATCTGATAGTACAATCTCTTTATATGAACTTGCAAAGTTAACAAATATAGAACAAAGTCGCCTTGAACAGTTTTCAATGGGTAAGATCGATTTCAATCAAAATGAAATTACTTTGATTTCTAATATCTTAAACGTTAACAAAGATGATCTAACACCTGTAAAATTAATTTCATCTCCATCTCATGTTTTACCCGTAGAAAAAAGTAAGAAATGGAACCACCTTGACAATATTGTTGTCAGAGAACTAGCTGGTTCTTCTGATAACATCTACTCAAAAGCCTTTGAATTTTCTATCTCCTGTAAAAAAGGGAGTGAATTGAAATTTATAGATTCTAGAATGCATCAATTTTATTACAATGTTGGTGACGTTTCAGTTAGCCTAGTTATAAAGGATGCAAAAGGACAGTATAATGTCGAAATTGAACCTCATGGTTCTATATACATAAAACCTTTCGTAAGTGTTCAATTTTCAATCAGTGAGTCGCACCCAAAATCCGGTAAAATCCTTGTATTACGCGCATCAGGAACTCTTTTCGGGTCAACACTCATAGAAGCTCTAGGATGTGGTATGCCTAATTTAGTGCGTTTAAACTCCGACCTCAATCTATGGTATAAATAATTTTATTTAGGGGTGATTTATGCAAGCCAATCATACATCTAGGGTTTATTATAGCATCTCTGAGTTGCCCAGAATCCTTGCCGAGTCTAACTCTGAATTACAGCTGTATATATTGACAGGAAAAAGTAGTTTTAATGATTCTCCAGGACGATCTTGTTTAAATGAAATGATTTTTTTAACAGGCGCACCTTTTTTCTTTTACACCCCAAGCGGCTTATTACCGTCAAAGCTAGACTATGATGAATTTATATATAATTATCGAGACTCATTAAGTGATAATTCAAAGAGACCTATCCTAATCGCAATAGGCGGGGGGAGAATAATTGATGCATCTAAAATAATATGTTTTTATCTAAATAAAAATTATAATATTCGTGTTCAGATTATTGCTATTCCCACAACCGCAGGCTCTGGTAGTGAGGCTACATCCTTTGCAGTTTGCTGGAGTAACGGAACTAAATACTCTATTAACCATCCCTATCTTAAACCAACTGACGTTATTTTAGATTGTAACTTGCTGGCAAGGATGCCGTCAGAGCAGGTAGCTATTAGTGGTTTGGATACTATATGCCAATCTATTGAGTCATATTTGAATATGAATAATACTCATGTAAGTGATAGTTATTCGCTAGCCTCTCTTGAGTCTTCCTTTGAACTACTCCCATTAATTGTGTCGTCACCACGGGCAGATTTAATATCTCAAATGCAATATAATTCATATATTAGCGGCATGGCAATAAATATTACTAAGACTTCACTTCCTCATGCTTACTCCTACCATCTTACTTCTAATTATAACATCCCTCATGGTCACGCTGTTGGTTTATGCATGGCAAATTATTTAAATGAATTTTCAAAGTTGATAACAGCATGTTCGCCGCTAACAAAACCCTTTGAAGAAAAATTCGAAAGAATTATTTCCATTCTTTCTTGTAATGCTAAGGATGTAAAAAGAGCCTGGATTGAATATATGTACAGAGTTAACTTAGCGCCGTTTATCAATGATCTAATTACTCTTCAAGATCTTAATTCTCTAAAAGAGCAGTTTGATCCCCTCCGTTTACAAAATTCTCCATTCAATGATAAAAATCATAATATGCCTGAGATATACTGCCGAAAGTCAGAGTGATCATCTCTTAACTAAATTTTCGACAACCATCCCTTACCTTTACAAAATAACGGTGTGTGCTGTTAGGTATCATTATTTTATATTCGTTCAAATGATTATCTATTTTCTGTTTCGTGCATTATAAATTCTTAGAGAACTCTAAAGGTTTTATAACTTAAACGAGCGCTATTAAAACACCACGCTAATTATCATGTTTCTCATGTTTCTCATGTTTCTCATGTTTCTAAGACATTTATCTTGTAAATAATCTATGTCCGATCTAGCATCTCAACTGCTTTACCGTTGCGATAAGCAACATGCCAATGTCCCGGCAATCTGAGAGGGACGCCTTCGGGTGATTGCATGCCAAAACCGTCATGACCTGAGAGACGGTGCCCTAGGGCGGTAACTCCGTTTAACCTTTGAAAACGGAGGTCGTACAACGACAAAGGTCCTTTTCTTTCAATGCCTGTTCATGGCTTCTTTATCTCCATGGCGTTACTCGCCAACGTTTTCTCCTTCGTTCAGACGCTGAATTCCGGTTGCAAACTTTGCGGCGTGGGTATGACCATTTGGAACATTTGGGCATCTTCCACGAATGCATTGAGAGCAGAGGAGCGCGGCGTCACTTGCGGTCGAGTGAAACGAGTACCAAGTGACGCGCGCAGCGCATAACTGGCAGAGCTTACGCACTGCCGTTTCAACAACTCTTTTACCAACTGACCAACACGTAATTTAAGGTTTGAGGGACTTAAAGACGTACATCACTCACTGTTTGTTCAAATATCAACCAAACGTCTTACCCATAAAAACGGGTCAGGACTCCATTTAAATAGGAGAAAAATCGACACGATATCGATGGCGACACCAGTAAACATACTGGTGTGTGGAAGCAGACTGATTCATTTCAGCCCGGTGAAAACCGCGAGCAGGTCAGAGACCTGGGGAGCTTCGCAATAACTCAACTTTTCGCCGCCCCGATGCACAGTTATCTGTCGAGACGCAGGAAGCGCAACCTTAAACCGTGCCGTCGGGGTGAAATTCATCGTCTGTAGTTGTAGCGCAGTCGGTATCAGTGCTTTTCCGTTCACTCAGACGGAAAAGCACTGACACCTGTTTGAAAAGGATGGTTGACTATGGCAAAACTCAATAAGAATTTAAAAACGCTTGCCCGAGAGGCAGGGGGAAGTTTCAAGACTGTCTCTGACCGCATGAAAATTGCGGACAGGTTTGCTGAGCGTTTATTAAAACTTAACGTCCAGATTAGAGATATAAAAAACATAAAGACCGGACATATTGAGTTGTATATGAAAAGCCGGCTCTCTGAGGAAATTTCAAAGCGTACTCTCCAGAATGAAATGTCGGCCATCCGGGCTTTGCTTCGGGTTGCAGGAAAAACGTTTATGGCTGACCCGGCTCACGAAAAACTGAGCAATCAGGCTCTGGGTATTTCAGAAACCAGTCGTGACGGAACAAAGGTTGCCATTCCCGATATTTATTTCCGGCAGGTGCTGACGAGTGTAGAACAAAAGGATGAAGGTGTAGCATGTGCATTGAGGTTGTCCCGGTTACTGGGTTTAAGAACCGAAGAAACAGTTCAGTCCGCGAAATCATTAAAAACTTGGCAAAAAATGCTTCTCACTGGTAACGAAAAAATTCGCGTTGTATTCGGGACAAAAGGAGGTCGTCCCAGAGACACAACTGTGTTGGATCGTGACGCTACTCTTTCCGCAATCAGTATTGCGCTGAAATATTTGAATGAAAATAACGGTAAGTTGATCGATAAGCCATCATTACATACCGCTATCGAGCGATACCGAAATATAGTGCGCGAAGCCGGACTGACCGGGAAATATGCACCGCACAGTTTGCGTTATGCCTATTCTGTCGATGTAATGAATCTTCATATAAACAACGGTTTCAGTAAAGAAGAGGCGCAGGCTCTTGCATCAATGGACTTGGGGCATGGGGATGGCAGGGGGCATTATGTGGCCCGTGTTTATAACAAGGTTGAGAGTGATGAATAGTATTTCTTTTTTCTGTCACTGGACTATTCGATTTCTTTTGAAATTGAGCGATAGAGCTACATTTATTCTCTAACAAGGTTATTACGAAATAGCCTGCTCACAAGAAGCGCACATGCACTATGGTGAAGAATACACACATCACCATGCGTTTCTCAATTTTTTGCATGGCGCACTATCTGCCTTTTTTAACAAACACTAAATTGTTATTAACTGGCAGTAGTAACTGTTTATTGAGAAATTTATCCCCGTGGTATTGCTGGAAATGAGCGGATTGTGTACGCTTAGATTGCTAACCGTTGTCACACCGACAACTGCCAATGTTCCAGTGATTTGAGAGGAACGCCTTCGGGTAGTCACACGCCAATGCCATCGTTACCTGAGAGATGGCGCTTTAGAGCGGTAATAAATCTGTTTAACCTTTGAAAACAGAGTCCCTTATGGGCTAAGGTCCTTTCAACTAATCACCTCTTCTCGGTTTTCTTGTTGTAATCATCTGGCAGCTTGCAAAAGGCCTGTTCGCTATCCATAAGGGAAAATTTCCCTGTGGGACGTTTCCCTTCTTCGAGGAATCGTTTCCATGCATTACACACAAGTGTTCAATCCAAATACCTTACTCAGCTGTGATTCTTCTGCTAAGGCAAGCATCATGGTGGAATATGTTCGCACTCAGCTTAATTTCCATTTAATGAACAAACTAAGGGTCGACGCCGACGCTGCTATGTCAGATGACGGTCTTCCCGATTACCTGACATTTATCAGGTGGGTTGCAGATTCCACAGGTTTTGCCATGCAATCCGGTTACCTCAGATATTACTTTGTTGAAAACGCGGTGGACTGTCTCATCCTTATGGGCGCAGAGGTCCACAGCCGACACTGGAACGAAACTTTTCAGCAGGGAATAACCCGGGCTTGCGAGGAAAAAGCGCTGGACGAAGCCACAGACCAACTACGCGACATGTTTTATCAGAGCTACCCTCTCTGAATTAACACGACGGTCTGAACAATTTAATCATTTGTCACCCTGACGGGACTTTTGTACCCGTAAGGGACAGGGTTCCTCAATTTTAAGGAATCCTTTATGAACGAGTATTTACCTGAACCATCCTTTCACATTCGTGCCCGTGAGCTGACTGCGCATAAAGTGGCGCTTGTTAATGCTGAAGGTGATTTGATGAGCATTGCAGCTCTACGTCGCCTTGGCCTTAACACTCAAACCGACATAGATGGCTTTGCGTATTATGTCTGGGACATGGCTGCTGTTGCACAAGACCTCGCAGCATTGTCTGTACGCAACCTTATTCCTGAATCCTGGAAGTCTTTCTTCGAAGGCCTTTGCAATATGGCCAGAGAAATTGACGACGCTGCCTGGACGTTTTTTTTCGGGCGCGCGGTCCAGGACGAAGAGAATCTCATAAGCGAAGATCGCTGGATGGACTGAGCCGGACCATTGGGTTCAGACTCAACCGGATTGCGAATGAGTCATACACTAAAAGCTGGCGTCATTGAGACAAACGCGATAACCCATGCGGGGAAAACCTTCCCGCATCCGCGGTGACGGTTTTCTCCGTATTCATCAAGGAGAAAACCATGAGCAGTATAATGCTGATACTCATCACCCGTACCACCCGCATGCTCAGCAGCCTTACAGAGGCAATGAAGCAGCGACAGGCAGAATGGTTTACGAACCGCAGCGGTTACAGCAGTTTCCGCGCTGAGGTCATCGAGTCTGATGACGGATATACCGCCATCATTTCGCGCAGAACAGGTTACAGTTCACGCGACTGGCACTATCAGCAGCTGGCCAGCACCGGGCATTTTGCCTCTGCCCGTAAAGCCTTACACGCTGGACGGCAAATGGCGCAGCAGATGGCCGGACTGCGTTACCGCTTCGACTGAATCGTTCTTCACTGATTGACACTTCCCGGAGGGACCTTCCCTCCCGGGGAGGTTTCCTCCTCATCTTAACTGGAGGGAAAATGATCCGCTTTACATCAACTGAACTTCGTCCGCTGCTCACTCAAAATCTGGGTATGCAGCGCCCGCTGATACTCGAAAAGAACCTGGGGATTTATATCCGCATACCCGATGACCGACGCCCCGGCGAGTGGATGAAAGCCTGGGCTGAAGGCTGTAATCCGTCAAAAGATTCTGGTTGGTCAGATGTCGCCGACGGGCTGATCCCAGATAAAGAATTCTCTTTCAAAACTTTCTTGGCACAGAGCATGTTCGATGCGGTGCTGAGTAAACATTGTGACCTGCTGATAACCCCCGTTATCAGTGACCTGAATAATGCGCTGACTCTTCATAAAGAAACGCAACCTCCGTTGAAGATGTATGTGCCGGTGGGGCAATACCGGGATAGTGTGCAGTGGCTTTATGACCAGTCGTTGCGCCACTTTCATGCCTGCGTGGGTAATGCTGAACGTCTGAGCTGGCGTTCACAGGCACTGCGTGTTCTGGATCAGGTAATACGCCTGGACTCAAAACGGGCCAAACCCGCAGATCGGGAGATGTTTAATCGTGCAGTCGCAAGCGTAACTGATCGCATCCGTACCGTTATGTCAGACGGCTCCTTACGCTACTCCTGATAACTGATTTTTCCACTCACTGGTGGCGCATTGTCCGCCACTGGACAGGATGCGCCCCTTACTAAAAGGCAGCATCTGATGAAAACGACTTCTGGCCGGCGTAAAGCGGCAGAACTTAACACTCCCGACCTGTACCAGCAGGTCACAGACAAAATCATTGTTGCGCTGGATAACGGCGTGCCCCCCTGGCGGCGGCCATGGCGTTCGGCTAAAGGCGTGCACGGCAGCAGTTTGCCGGTGAATGCCGTCACCGGCCGTGCCTACAGTGGTATCAATATTCCGCTGTTGTGGATGGCTGCTGAAGAGCACGGTTACGCCTCCGACCGCTGGATTACCTTCCGGCAGGCGAAAGACGCCGGCGGATACGTCAGAAAGGGCGAAACCAGCGCGCTGGCCATCATTTACAAACCGTTTGAGAAACAGGCCCGGGACAGTAGCGATAACCTGCTGTTTAGGGACGGTGAACCTGTCATGGAGCAACTGGCCATGATCAAACAACTGCAGCTGTTCAGTGTTCATCAGTGTGAAGGGTTACCTGAATCTGTTACCGGAACGGTTGCTCATACTGCACCGACCGGGCAGCACTCTGATCTCAGCGCAATTCAGCTGAAGCAGGTGCAACAGATACTCAGCGCAACCTGCGTCGGGTGTGACCATCGCCGGCAGGACCGGGCGTATTATCGCCCGGGCGCAGACCGCATCGTGATGCCGACGGCGCCGCAGTTTCTTACGGAGGCGGATTACTGGTCCACGCTGCTACACGAGCTGGTGCATGCCACTGGTCACGGGAGCCGACTCAACCGGGAAGGGATCACCTCTTCATCACGGCAGTTTGGTGACCCGGTGTACGCCTTCGAAGAGCTGATAGCGGAAACCGGCAGTGCTTTTCTCTGCGCGCAGCTGGGTATTACCGGCGACGTACAGCACGAAAGCTACCTCGCCGGCTGGCTGAGAGCGCTGCGTGAAGACAAACGAGCAATTTTCCGGGCCTGTCGTTTCGCCCGGGAAGCCTCGGAATACTTACTTGAGCCCCTGAACCGGAATACCGAACAGGCGGCATAACTGAACCGGCGGCTGCGGCCGCCATCATCCCCCTGAGGGCATCTTCCTCAGGGGGATGCCCTCTTTTCGTTTTAACTGACAAGAGGAGTTTCACAATGTTTTCATGGTGCCATAACCGTCTGGAAATCACCGCCAAATCGGTCTGCCTCGATGTGATGCAGCCCTGGATTGCCGGCACGGAAAAACCGCTTTACCGGCAGGCCATACGGCAGGCTACAAAGCTGTTTCTAGCCGGCTGTGCCGGCATACTGAAGCCCGTCAGGGCGGTGGAATACACACCTTACCCAATGCTTACCGCATATGGCGCGGGTGCGCAGACCTCACCCAACCAGGCTTTCCAGCACTTCATTGAGCTGCTGGAGCAGGATGCATGGATCGACACTAAAACGTTTTCCCGCATGGAAAAAATCTGGCTGCAGTCCGGCATCGATGCGCTGAAGTGGGAAGCTGTTCCCCTTTCAGCGCGGCAGATAATGGCGCAGTTGATGGCCGTGCACTATGCCGACTGGTTTGGCGTTGCCGGCGCAGGCGGTCACTTCGACCCGCAGGAGCGCTGGGAATGGCTCAGCATCATGCCGGAGGCAACCTGCCCCTGCGATATGCTGATGGTGATGCCGTCACGTCTGGCCACTGAGCTCAACGGCGAAAGTGGTTTGTTCACCGGACTTTCCACGGCATCAGAACTTTATCTGCAGCTGTTTGGCATGGCGTTTCCGGCTGGCCATCAGGCCATCTGGAATCGTGATGAAGTCAGCTCACTGACACTGAGCTTTAGATCTCCCTGGTTTCCGCCTTCAGGCGAGGTGATGGGCGAGATGTCGCAGCTGTTTGACTGTGAAATCCGTCACTACTGGATTTCACCGGAAGCCGGCACGTCAGGCTACAACTGCTTTGACCGTGGTGACCATGTTGACAGCGGTCCTTACCCGGCAGAGGAACTGCGCCAGTCAGAGGCCACTGAAGGGGCCCGTATGTATCTGGTGACGCCTGATAAGGCAGCGGTACCTGCGTCCGGCTTAGCACATTACGGCAGTATCCGTGCATAACACCAAAATGAACCGTTTTATACGGCTTCACTAACCGGCCACAGCGAGAGCTGTGGCTTTTTTTCACCTGAAGGGAACACCGTTTCCCTCCGGGAGCGTGTTCCCTTTGCACGAGGAAGCACGCATGAAAAAAGTTATAAATCACGAAAAGGCTTTTCTTTCACTCTTCAGCCAGACGGCGCGTTACCACCGCCGGCATCAGGTATTTGAGGATTTCATCAGTTGCAGTGTCATCGCACTGGAAAATCGCCTTCAGTTCTGCGAAAAGCGCGAGCAGAAGTATTTGCGCATAGTGTCACGATATGAAAAGCCCGATGTGGAGAACATGGCGCATTTGCTGGCCCATGTAGTCAGCGGACTTGAGGATGCTCCAGGTGATTTTCTGGGGCGGATCTTTATGCAGCTTGATATGGGTGATAAATACCGTGGACAGTTTTTTACCCCATGGAGTATCGCCCGCATGATGGCTCAGCTTCAGCTTGGGAATATTGAAAAACAATTGGAGCATAAACCGTTTATTACACTTTGGGAGCCAGCCTGTGGTTCAGGTTGTATGGTGTTGGCGTACGCCAACGTGATGATGGAGGCAGGTTATCCGCCGCATCAACACATGTGGTTTTCAGCAACAGACATCGACCCACTGGCAGCAGGTATGGCTTATATTCAGCTTTCACTGAGCGGCATACCGGGTGAGGTAGTCGTAGGAAATGCTTTAAGCGATGAGCGGCGCCGGGTGTTACGCACGCCTGTACATTACTGGGAACGTTGGCCATATAGATTGCACAGCATAACGGATAGAAAAATATAACCTTCTGATTTTTATCAAAAACAACCCAAGTAGACCTGATTCAGGTCTGCTTTCTTTCTACACATAAAATTAATCCCAACCTGACAAGTTCTCTTTCCTAAAATTTATCCCAGCGATTTTCATTAACAATTTCCAGCAGGGTCAGTTAGATGGCTTTATTCCAGGAGTTAACTTTTTCGCTTCCTCTTGCCAGATAAATTTGGCTCAATAATGCTGTATGCATAAACAGTTAAATGAAGGGTGGAATTCTATGTGTAGTTTACTAAAAGCTTACGCAGTCACGCAGCAGCATGACAGGGGCATTGGGTTATGAACATAGCCAAACATAACACTGGGCTAACGCCGCTCTGGCCACCCATTTTTGCCCCCCGTATCCGCGTACCACTTTATGCTGATCCTTGTGCCGCCGGTTTCCCCTCTCCCGCTCAGGATTTCGTCGAAAAAGAACTCGACCTTAATGAGCTCTGCATTCGCCGGCGTGCCTCAACCTTTTTTGTGCGCGCAAGCGGCAACAGCATGCAGGACTTGGGCCTCTGCGATGGCGACGTCATGGTGGTTGACCGGGCCGAGGAAGCTTCTGACGGCGACATCGTGATTGCCGAGCTCAACGGCGAGTTTACAGTCAAGCGCCTGCAGCTGCATCCCAGTCTTGCTCTACTGCCAATGAACTCGGCATATCCGATAATTTATCCGGAGCACTTACAGCTGCTCGGCGTCGTCACTTGGTTCTTTAACAGCACTCGTGCCCGCCGGAGGTGATCATGCCATTGTTTGGTCTAGCCGATGTTAACTCCTTTTACGCCAGCTGTGAGACACTTTTCCGCCCTGACCTTCGTGGTAGGCCAGTGGTTGTGCTGAGTAACAACGATCTGAGTGGTGAGAAATGTTAGTTAATTCTGTGCTGTTCATATCATCTTCTGAATGGAGCTACCGCTGTTTATCCATTTATCCCTGATGGTCTGAGGCGTGACGTGATATGAGGCTTGCATTCGCAACAAAAGACTTAACCTTGGTTGACCGTTCCTTTGAGGGGTCGAAATGGCCGAGTTGAAGGCAGCCTATAGTGGGGAGGTTGTTTCCATTTCTTCCTAGCCCCGTAGATAGGCTTTTCACGCGTGTCATCCGGTACTATTACAAGACGAGATATCATACTCGTCGTCATTCTCTGCTCCATTTGGTCAGTATCATCAGCACTCGTATCTACTATTTTTTCTGTTAAGTTGAGTGTTATCTTCCGGGGCGTAACTCCAGTGAATCCAGGGCTTCAAGAGTAGCAATAACACTCTCAACATGCTCTCCATCAAAGTCATCACGATTTTCCTCTTCGTGTGTTCCCTTGTTCAGATATGTCCAGACCAGATTCTGTTCTGGAATGCCTAGGATCACGCCGTAGGCGGCTATTAACGGCTCTTTGTTGGCATGTTGGAATGTTGCTGCACCCCTGAGTTTTTTCAGTATCGAGTCGCACAACATCCGAAGCTGGGGTTCGGCGCCTGCGGCAGCGATTTGCAATGTGAGCACTCCCTGGTCATGACTACTAAGCCATTTCCATACCTTCTCTGAAAGCATTTCTAATGCCTGCCGGCAAGCGGCTAATGCGTCCCGGTCGTTAAGAACGTCGCGACCCGCTCTTGCTCTGGCAATGTAGTTTGCGCTCGTCACATTACCGCGAACGCGAGGCTGGTAATTGCCATCATGATGCCTGAGAAGGTAAACGCGGCAATTATTCCGCCGTCTCACTGGCAGATGTTGCTGAATATCTTTAATGAATTCGTTGCTGTGACAGGTAACAATAAACTGAGTGTCTTCAAAAGTGTCGTTTTCAAAAATCGTTTCTCGTATGCCACCACGGTGGTCGTGGTCAATGGCATTTATAGCATCATCGAAAACAATGAATGGACATTCAATGCTCTTTGCCTTCGCCAGCAGGATTGCAAGGCCAAGGCAGCGCACATGCCCCTCGCTAAGAACATGCAGCGCATCTACCCGACGTTCAGGTGCACCCCGAAATGAAATTTCTATCTTTTCTTCGCCGGTCAACGGCAGATAGAGCGCTGCAAGTTTATCTGCGTCAAGATCGTTGCGGTTAAATGAGTTGTAGAGCGTCATGGCCGACTCGTTAAGCCCCGCCATGAGTTGTCCCGGTAGCTGATTGCGGTACAATCTTATTGCCTCAAGGAAAAGGTCATAAGTTGTCTTCAGCGGCGTGTCCCGTACAATGTCCAATTGCTCTTGTGCTACTTCCAAAATTAAAGCGGCATTTGTTTCGTCGAAAGCTTGAATGCGAGCACTTGCTGCCTCAATATTATCTTTCAGTTGTTGACGCTTCTGGTCCTGTGTCTGTACGCGAAGCTGGAAATCCCTGAGCCGGCTTCGTTCCACAATATGTTGCTGGCGCTCCTGTTGGGACTGCCTTGTAGCGGTATCTTGCGCAGCAATTTGATCTGCTATTTCGATGATTTGTGCCAGTGGCGGATTATTCCAGGGATTGTCCGGCGCAATAGCTTCCCACCAAAATCCAGCGGGCTCCTCGGATAATGTTTCCAGGAATTCTCCTACAGGTGTTGCGAGCTCAGCGCGAATGAATAGCTCAATCTTTTTGAGGATCTGCCGAAGTTCGTGGGAAACACGCTTGACTTCAATCTCAGCTGCTTTTTGGCTTTCCTGAAGTAGAGCCAGCGCTTCAAGTTGTTGCAGTCCTGATGTGGCTTTTTCGTACGGATCGTTTGCGACATGGTTCTGACCGGCAAGTGGGGTATCGCACGCCGGGCAGCGATCTCCCACAGGTTCCTTCAGGGCGAGTACGGCTTCGTAAAGTCCCTTGAAAGATATCTGATCGCTCTGAGCTCTAAGATCGGCCGAGATGCGGTTAAATTCATTTTTGTGTCCCTCAGCCCTGTCATAGGTTTCCTGAAGGACTGGGCCGCTGATACCAACTATGGCGGGCGGAAGGGCCTCAAGAATGGTATCCAACTGCTGCAGACGTCCTGGCGCGCCTTCGCTACCGAACAAAGCTTTCAGGCCGGCGTAAGTTGTTTCAGGTTTGTAAGTTTCAGCTAAAGCTAACTCTTCGCTGGCCAATACTCTGATAGCTTCAGCTTCACCGCCCACCAACTGTCTATCAGCCAGCAGTCCTGCGCGGCGCGTATCAAGCGTGGCTTGCTTATTCGCAGTCAATATGAGCTGGTTATCAATGCTCTCATTAAAGTGGCTAACGAAGTCGCTGAACTGGTCCATGCCAAACAGCGTGGCGATGAGCTCGGCACGCTGTGCGTTGGGACGGGCGGCTATTCGTGAAAATGAATCAATTCGGTTTTTTTCAACGAAGCAAAAGCGAAACGTGTCTGGATTAGAAGCAACATCAAGCTCCCGGCCTCGATTGTCGAGGGCTTTGAGAACAGGTGGAGCAAAGCGACCTGCATGAAGGTTAGCGAGGTAGGTTCGCGCAGCAATGCGCTTGTTTCCTGCCTCCTCGACATCACCTAATAAGGCATATTCCAGCGCTTCGCAAAGGCTGGTCTTTCCACTCCCATTAGGTCCGTAAAGCAGAGTAATCTGTTTATCGATCTCGAAGGACTCCGGTGTTCTGAAACCGCGGAAGGGGCCTAACGTCAGGCTCTGGAGACGAGACCATGGCCATTGCCCTTCTGCGACATTCGCTTCGGCCGCGGGCGCTTCTTCGATGGTCTCTGCGAGTTGCTGACGCATCAACTGCGCCAGATAGACTGAACGTTGACTACGATTTCTGGAGGTTCCTGCAAGATCATCAAAATTTGCAAGACACAGGCTAGCCAGTCGACGGACATCCGATGAGATTGCTTCAGATTGGTAAATCCACCTAACAAACCGATCAAAATCTTGTCTTGCAGAGGCCATATCACTCTCCTTGTGCTATCAACGGTATTGACTGTTGTATTCCCCCTATCAATAAATGTAAACGAATTAAAGTATGAGATTCTATGGCGATCATAGATTTGTCGTTCAGGGGTGGTACTGATGGGGAGTCGACGGCGGTAACCTTTAGAACATGCTCACTTAAGTTGTCCACCAATACCAGATATATTGGAAAAAGTTATCAAATAAATATTTATAAAAATCAATATCTTGACAATAACCAACTGTTAGTCGCATTCAGATACAACGACGGCTGTGTTATAGCACGTAGCGCTGGTGCCAAAAAACTTGGCATAAAAATGGGCACACCGTGGTTCCAAATTAAGGGGCAAGATTTTGCCGAGCGCGTACATGTGTTTAGCAGTAATTATGCCTTATATCATAGCCTTAGCCAGAGGGTGATGACTGCACTGGAAGAAATAACGCCACGCGTAGAGCAGTATTCAATCGACGAGATGTTCTTGGACCTAACTGGCATAGATGGATGCGAAGGGTTTGAGCCCTTTGGCCTCCGGTTGCGCGCGCATGTGTTGGCCACAACAGGTCTGACAGTTGGCGTAGGCATGGGGCCGACAAAAACCTTGGCCTTATACAGCGATCAAAAATTTATAAATTAATATCCATACATCCTCCCATTTAACACATGCTGCAAGCATGTGTTAAATGGGTTTTAATAGTCATCGGCCATGATAAATAGGAGGCCCGACATACGTTCGTGATAGGCTACTGGTGGTGACGCCCTGTATCCTTTTAAAGGAATACCCGTCTGTTTTACAAAGTCGTTACTGGTCTGCCAGGCGATGAATGCTGCTGAAAATCAGGCTAATACCGTAATGCGGTTTGCAATCAGGTAATCAATTTGAGTCTGAACAGGGGTTAAAAGATCCACTTCAGTTCCGGGAACATGGATAGAGACAATCAGGCTATATTTTGCGTCAGAATCATATTTTTCAAGCGCCTGACGGGATCTCCACCACCCCTGCCCCGGGTACACGGCCAGACAGCCGCAGTTTGCCAGTTCAGCTGCTGTCCCCTGCCAGATATCCTGATGAAGTGAGCCTCTATGGCGCTGAGTTTTGCCAAGCAGCCAGTTTTTATCATTACCGGAAACGGTTGTTTCTTCCCCCGCTACCCGGGCAGCAGCATTAATACGCGCTCTGAAGTCATCAGTCTGTTCGGTGGGACGCTTCATCGCGAAGCGCAGGCGGTGCGAAGGGTAATAGAATTTTGATGCAGCGCCTCGTGCCGATGGATTTGGCTCAATGAAATAAGAAAGCGTCACCCGCATTTCCACAGGGGTGTTACGCAGCGCAAGCAGCTCTTCTGCAGGCCACGGAAGTGCATGCACGTTCATTTCGTTTGTTTTAATTCCCGCAGAGGTCTTACGATAAGGCCGCAGGCTGCTTTCTTCAATCATGGAAAGACTGTTGTTGATGCTCCATACCGCAAGGTTCTGATCGGGTATACCCCATCCACAGTGTCTGATGAGATTTGCATATCCACTTTGAGTGTTTGCCGGGTACATTTCCAGCATCTTAGGTGTCCAGCGGGCCGAATGCGTCATTAACCCACGGATGGTTTCAGGGCGAAGGTCGGGAAACTGAGCCATTAGCCTGGCAGCCATTCCTGCAGCCAGTGCAGAAGCAGCACTGGTGGCATTTGTGGTAGTAAATAAGTTTCGCTGAAAGCGGGCGTTTGCCGTCAACAGTTCTAGGCTACCGAAGTTATCGGACATTGCGCCATCAGTGCCGGCATTCCCGCCTTCAAATACAACATCCGGCTTAAGGGGCCAGACGCTGTCCCATCCGGATGACGTTGAGGTGAACGGACTCAGCCCACCTTCACCCGCCAGGACGCTGAAGCCGGGCTCCTCCAATGCGCTTTTGAAGGTACAGGCGCCCACGGTAAGTGCATTCCACGCCTGCGCCGGATCATGGATGTGATTCACTGAAAGGCTGGCCGGGTAAGTTTGCCAGTGGTTTCGATTGAGAATATTGCCGGCAGAGAGCACAAACAGCCGTGTGAAAGCGGGCTCAGATCCTGCGTCTGATGCCAGGGAGTCAACCATTGCAGACCACGCTGAAGGTTTACCAAAGTCGCGATAATCTGTCGCCGTCACTGCCGAACTGAATACCCGCTTTCTCTCTCCAAAAAGTATTTCCGGGCGCGTTACGGCCATGCTGAACAGATAAGCGTGATCATGAGCATCGCCATTCTGTTCTCCAGGCTCTGATATCAGCTTTACGGACTCCAGCCTGTGACTGATATCGATTCCGCCCTGAGAAATCATGGCGTCAAACATATCGCCATACAGCGCCAGCCCGGCCAGCCCGGTGCCGTGACTGACCCGATCGTCCGTTCCCCAGGCCTCATTAACGGTATGAACATCCTCCTGCCGGACGAACGGAGAAATCAGAGGATGGGCACGATTAAGGCCGGAATCAAGCAGACAGATATAGGGGAGTGTTCCCCCTTCATCTGGAACACGCAGGCGCGCCAGCACATCTTCAGCCCATAAACCCTGCTCAGAATAAGATTCACGCGTAAAAAATTCCGCAGTCTCTTTTGCCCGCCGCAGCTCCGCCACGCAATTAAGAAGCAGTCCGGAACGGGAAAATTCGCTCTGGGAACCAAACATCCATGTCACCGTTCGCTCAGGAAAGGTAACGGCATGATCACTGGCCATGCACTCTGTCGCAGAGAGTATCGTGCGAAAATCAGCGAGAACAGCGTCACGATTGCTACGTACCGGAAGCCAGACTTCCCACCAGAATCCTTCGTCCGGATCTGCCGGCAATAAATCCCCGTCATCCGTCCATAGAGAACGAATACTTGAGAGACGGATAGCATTAATTAACGGGGTGTGAGCGAGTGAAGCTCCTTTCGCGCTGCGCCTATCTTCCAGATAGGCATTCAGGTAATTTTCAAAATGAGTTATTTTTCCGTCCGGAATGAAGACGTTGGCTGAGGTAATATTTTCTTCACTTACGCGCAGACTCAGAACTTCAATATTTTTGGACCGGTCACTATTTCGTTCGTAACTCAGGCTCTCAAAAGCCAGTGCTACGTCGGGCTGACCAACAAACTCAACCTGTATGCCAATTCCGCTTTGTAATGCTGCTGCTCTCTGATAATCACGGGCTTGAGCCGCTATTGCCCTTACCTGCTGAAGCTGAGTGCTGAGCATTTGCCCATGCTGCTGCCGGTCTCTCTCAGGCAGCTCAGGAGAGTCACCACCGCCAGTTTTCGGGATGGTAAAGGGTTCGTTTTTAGCTGTTCCGTAGAGAATGAAATGCGGTCGTTTATTAGCGGCTGGTTCCGTCATGGTTCAGATTCTTATTTCCATTTTTAGCAAGCTTTAAGCTGACCTGATGCCGTTCTTCCAGCGCATGCCTGAGCAGAGTAATGTCTGCCACAGTTCGGTCGCTCATCAACGCATCTTTAATCGACTCATCCACCGCCCGGCAGATTTCCGCATAGTTCAGCCCGTCGAGCAGGCTTGCAATCGCTGCCTTTCTGAACGGTTTTGGACTGAACGCCCCCAGCCTTGCCCGAAGCAGGTCCATTGCCTGTTCCTGCGTGGGCAGGTGGTATTCAATCACATCATCAAACCGTCTGAAGAGGGCGTAATCAAGGATTTCCGGATGATTTGTTGCAGCAATAATTACGCTGTTAGAATTATCCTGCTCGATCATCTGCAGGAAACTGTTCAGCACGCGTCGTATTTCACCAACGTCATTGGCCAGACTTCGTTGCGAGCCAATAGCATCAAACTCATCAAAAAAATAGACGCCGCGTATATCCATCATCGCATCAAATATCTGCCGAAGTTTGGCGGCAGTTTCACCCATAAATTTGGTGATAAGCGCATCGAAGCGTACCTGAAAAAGCGGTATACCCAGCTCACCGGCTAAAGCTGACGCGGTAAGCGTTTTCCCGGTTCCAGGAGGACCGACGAGCAAAACTTTACGCCGTGGCGAGAGTCCATGTTCACGAATTCGCGCCATCATCCGCTGCTCGCGAACTAGCCGGTTTAACTGAGCCTGAGCAGACTTTTCCAGTATGACATCAGACAGATGGTAGCTAGGTTCGCTTACGCTCAGCAGATTACCCAGTTCTGTGCGGGATTTTGCAGCATTTGCAAGCGGCACTAGCTTGCCATTTTTATCACCCGCCAGCTTTGCTTTGCCTTTGTCGAGCATACTTATCAGCTCATCGGCTAAGCGACCGTGACCCTGCTTGGCTTCGTGCGCAGCAACCTGCATGGCCACCGAATAGAAGTGTCCATCATCGCGACTGATGTGCGATTTGATAAGTGCTTTAAGTTGGTCTGCGCTTGCCACGTAAGTAACCCTGTGTTCTGGTGCCTGAGAAAATATGTAGTCCCTGAAGAGTTTAGAAGGAAGCCCATGCTGAGTAAACGTGATTTAACCATTACGGCTGATTTCACAGGTAAAGGCTCTACAAGACCAATATTTACATGATGGCTATCCAGACTTCGGCGCAGCCTGTGGTTACAATTCCCCGTTTCAGCATTACTTTTAAAAGCTAATCTTGTCAGCTACTGATGCTTAAACAGGATCTGCTTATGCTTGCAGCATAAGTCATGTTCACTGATTTCAGTAGATTTGTTGTTCATTACAGAACATCTGTATTACACAGCAAAATCAGTACAGTGGGCAAGCAAGGAGTGGCCCCAATTTCGCGGTGTGCTTGCGCTTACACCAGGCAATCCCAAGCGTACTGAGACACTACTTGAAAATCAGCCTGTGGAGGAGATTTGGGGTGTCGGCCGACGAATTGGCAAGCGGCTCAACTTAATGGGGATTGAGAACGCTCTGCAGTTGGCACGCGCACATCCTGCTTTTATCCGCAAAAACTTCAGCGTGGTTCTTGAACGCACCGTTCGCGAGTTAAACGGCGAATCATGTATTCCCCTTGAGGAGTTTGTGCCAGCAAAGCAGCAAATAGTGTGCAGTCGCTCTTTTGGTAGGCGTATCACGACGAAAGCGGCTATGCAGGAAGCGCTGTGTCAGTACTCTACACGGGCAGCGGAAAAGCTCAGAAAAGAACGTCAGTTCTGTCGGCTAATTAACATTTTTATCCGGACTTCACCGCATGCTCAGGGCGAAATCTATTATGGCAACAGCGCCAGCGAGAATCTCACGATACCCACTCAGGATACGCGAGATGTTATTGAGGTGGCCATGCGATCGCTTGACCGAATCTGGTTAGAGGGGCGACGTTACATGAAAGCAGGTGTCATGCTTGATGACTTCACGCCTAACGGCGTCAGTCAGTTGAACCTGTTTGATGAGGATAAGCCGCGGGCTAACAGCACGCAACTAATGAAGGTTATTGACGGCATCAATCAGTCCGGGCTCGGGCACATGTGGTTTGCGCGTCAAGGGGTCGGTAATGAGTGGCACATGAAGCGGGAGTTATTATCACCTACCTGGACTACTCGTTGGAGTGATATTCCGTGCGCTCGGGTGCTATAAGCAGGCAAAAAAAATCAAACTCATAAAAAGCAATATTAGTGTGTCACCACGATCATCAACATGGACATGGCCCATAGCAAAAATAAAGTAGATGATTTCTTCCGCAGCTCGTTTTGACTTTCTTCACATCCTCTCTCCTCATAGCACTAACCAAAGAGCTGTTACAGGGGGATTTGCCTCAAGTTTGTCAACACCCTTCGAAAGCTTTCTATGGATCGTGGTGAAAAAATTCGTTTATGGAATGGCTAAACGGATACACCAATCATTGCCGAAAAACATAATTTTTAATACATTGATTTGATGGGTACCCTTTGCTTCAGTTTCCGAACAACAAAAATGGAGTGAGTTATGATTGATTTCACAAAAAAGCTAAAGAAAAAAGAACTACCCAAAAGAATCAACCCTATTGAAATATATGAGTCTTTAGATAGGCGTAGCGAAGCAGGCCCGTTACGCCCTTCCCAAAAAAGAATTCTCGAAGAATGGTTCAATAACCGAAGAGATGATAGAGATAACATAATTAAATTGCATACTGGAGAAGGTAAAACATTAATTGGATTGCTAATCTTACAATCTAAAATAAATGAAAAAAACAGCCCATGTTTATATGTCTGCCCAAATATATATTTAGCAAAGCAAGCAGTAAGAGATGCTGAAAAATTTGGCATCCCTTACTGCATAATAGATCACAGCAAAATGATACCTGATGATTTTCATGCTGGTCGAAAAATACTTATAACGCATGTTCAAAAATTATTTAACGGCAAAACGGTTTTTGGTTTAGGTAGTAAATCAATACTAGCGAATTCAATTATACTAGATGACTCTCAGGCATGTATAGATTCTATTAAAAACAGTTTTACTATAAAGGTTGATAAAAAGAGCAAACTTTACACATCAATACTGAATATCTTTTCTGATGAACTCCGAGAGCAAGGGGAAGGAAGTTATCTTGAAATGGAGAATGGTGTTGGAACAAATACATTGCTTCCTATACCTTACTGGTCATGGATTGATAAAAAAGAATTTGTGGCTCAAGAGCTTCTAAAAAATATTGAGGACAACAGAGTCTCTTTCATTTGGCCCCTAATAAAAAATGAAATACATAATTGCCAGGCATTTATTTCTGGCGAATCTTTAGAGATATCACCGATATTTTCACTAATAGATTCTTTTGGCACTTTCAGCAAAGCCAAGCATCGTTTCCTTATGTCTGCAACGACACAGGATGATTCATTTTTTATTAAAGGTTTAGGATTTGATGTTGAAGCAGTAAAAAAACCATTAGTTAACCCAGACCTTGTGTGGTCTGGTGAGAAAATGATATTAATACCATCTTTGATTGATGAAACATTAGATCGTGAAAAAATAATAAACTGGTTGCTTCCTCCATTCGATAAACGGACGTTTGGAACAGTTTGTCTTGCACCAAGTTTCTCCAACACAAAGCAATTTCAAAACATCGGAGCAACGGTGGCAACTACAGAAACCATATATGACTGCATTGAACAGTTGAAAAGAGGCATATATACAAATGCTATAGTCTTTGCGAATCGCTATGATGGAATAGATCTTCCAGATAACTCGTGCCGTATTTTAGTTATTGATTCCAAACCATACTCAGAAACCTTAACCGATAGGTATGAGGAGGAGTGTAGGCCGAGCAGCGACATAATTAATGTCAAGACAGCGCAGCGAGTAGAACAAGGGTTAGGTCGCAGTGTGCGAGGTGAAAAGGACTATAGTGTTATTATTATCACTGGCGGTGATCTTGTTCAATTTTTGAAAAGCCCCCTAACTACAAAATATTTCTCTCCCCAAACAAGAATGCAAATTGAAATAGGTAGTCAAATTGTTGGATTTGCAAAAGATGAGATTGAGGAAGGCGTAGATATTGATAAATTGTTCGTTGGTTTAGTTAATAAATCATTGCTTCGCGATGAAGGTTGGAAGGAGTATTATGTCGAGTCCATGAATGAAATTGATATGCACGATGGGAGGGATAATCTTTATGATTTAATTAGCTTGGAATATAAAGCGGAAAATTTATTCATAAAAGGTTATATAGATAAAGCATGTGATGTGTTGCAAGATATTTGTGATAATCATGTTGAGGATGTAATGGAGAAAGGTTGGTATCTTCAACTCCAGGCCAGATATAAATATAACATGAGCAAGCTTGAATCGAACAGGGTTCAAAAATCAGCATTTCAGCGTAATTGCAATTTACTAAAGCCGAAGGATGGTGTTGTTTATAAAAAAATTGACAATATTAATGCCACGCGCGCCAATAGAATTATTAAGTGGGTGACATCGCATGATAATTATCAATCCTTAATGATATCTATCGATAGTATTTTGCAGAATATTTCTTTCGGCGTGCAATCTGACAAATTCGAAGATGCTATGCACAATTTAGGAACCGCTATTGGTTTTGTTTGCCAACGCCCTGATAAAGAAATAAAAAAAGGACCGGATAATCTTTGGGGAGATGTCGATGGACAGTATTTCCTTTTTGAATGTAAAAACGAAGTTGACGAAAATCGATCGGAAATAAATAAAACAGAAGCCGGTCAAATGAATAACCATTGCGGCTGGTTTGCTGATGAATATGGAAATGCCAAATGCAAAAAAATAATAATAATAAATACACGAATTCTTTCTTATCAGGGTGACTTTACTGATGATATTTTCGTTATGCGAAAAACCAAACTGAAGCTATTAAAAGACAATGTAAGAGCTTTTTTCAAAGAGTTCAAGGATTATGATATTCATGCATTAGACGAAACTATCATTCATAAATTCATCGCTCCTCATAAAATCGACATTGGAAACCTAATTTCCATTTATACTGAGTCAATAGTTAAGGCAAAAAAATAACTTATTTAGTAGGCATGTACTGTTTAGACGGTGCCTGCCTACATACTTTTTTCATCCTCTTATTTATTTTAGGGAGCCGCTAGCGACGTCCGGGATTTGTTTCCACAAACGCGAGGTCCAACTTTTTTTAAGATGCTCCGGATTGGAAGATGTATAGGTTGCTTTAATAAAGCTCTCTTTGCTGTTCCCTCGCATTTCGAGCGTCAAGCGGTCATTTCCGGCCCAGTTTCGGCTCATGCGATAGTAGCTGCCCGGCTGTGCCTCCCAGCTGGCGCCTTCTGAAATGGCTGACGCTGACCAGCCAGCATTTCCCTGGCCGCTATTACGCGCAGCGGTGATATCAGTATCCGACACAAATCCATAGTGTTGTTTTAGTCGCATTGCAACCACATCAACTGGATCCGAAAAAGTTCCTGAGGTCCAGGTCACCGAGTCACGAGGTGCCGATTCTGCGTTCTCAGTAGCTGGCTGCTGGCTGGGAGAATTAAGGAGCGAATTCAGATTACCGAGGCCGAATTCGTTTAAGGCGTTATTGCTGCAGCCTGTCAGCGCAAGAAGGAGGGTTGTAAAGAAGACAGCGGAGAACATTTTTTTCATTTTATTAACCTTTCAGTGAAGGGCTGCATGAAGCAGCCCGGAATTATCAGAACGTGAAGGTAAGCTGAGCCGCCGCACCATAGGTACGATCGGTTCCGGCCATACCGGTCAGGTCGAGATGGACCACGTTTAAGGGGAAAATGCCGATGCCAGCAGTAAACACGTTGTTGTCGCTGCTGCGCATGTCCGCCCGATAGCCAGCGCGCACTTTGGCCCAGTCCCATGCGTTGAGTTCGGCACCTACGCCGGCATACTGAGCTTTTTCATCGGAGGCAAAGCCGCTAGCTGGGGTCAGATCAACATCTGTCGACAGCGTGATGAGGCCATTGCTCCAGGAGGTACCAGCCGTGGCCTGCGGGCGGATTTGGAAAGTGTCTTGGAGATCATTCACTTCACGGGTGCTCACATTCCGTGATACCAGGTTCTGTCCGGTAAGGCCTACCGTCCATTCAGGTGTCAGCTGCGTGGCTAAACCGATATCCATGTTGGCGCCACTTTCCGAGCGTTTCCACTCACCGCTGTGAAAGTCAGAGATGCTGTAGTTATTAATGGCCACGTTATAGTTCCAGGTATCGACCCGCTGAAATTTTGGCGTGATCCCTACCGAAACCGGTGTGCCGGCCAGCGTGAACTGATGGGCCATGGCGAGGCCGTATTCACTGACCAGTGCCGCCACCCCTTCTGCACGAGAGGTCAACTGGTCCAGATCGTCCTGCGTGAGCGAGAAAATGCCGGTCTGCGCGGCATCGAGATACTTCAGATCGTGTTCGGTCACTACTGCACGGGCCTTTGCCTGTCCCCAGCCTTTCACCACCAGGGCAAAGGGCAGCGTGTCGTTCGGAATGGCAATCACGGCCGACACGCCAGCGCTGGCGTGACCGCTGTCACCTGAGACGTCCTGCAGAGATTTTTTGAGCGCTGCGGACTGTGCTTCACTGTTACCACTGCCGGCAGAGTCACTGAGGCGTTTCCAGTTGTCTTTTACACGATCAAGGCCGTCCTGCAAGTTATCCGGATCGCTGACCTGTGCCCCGATGCCCGGAAGGATAATGCCCAAATCGTCACTGGCATCATGGCGCGTCATCAGCGCCGGGTTGGCCAGCGCGGCCGCCGTGTAGCTGGATGAGGCCACGCCAGTACCGCCCATTGCGTCATTACGCGCCTCGGTCCAGGAACCTGCTGCCTGAGCCGCCGACAAAGCAGTCGCAAACAGCGCCAGTGTTATTCCGTGTGTAATCATGGATACTTTCATCATTTATTTCCTTTCATCGGTTGTATTTTTTGGGTAAAGCGAATCCTTGGTACTGACGCACCAATAAATAAGGGTGAATTCTGTTGCTGCCATTTTATAATGAGGGATGAAACAGCAATATATTGTTAAGAGTTAATCTTTTCCTCACGCCTGTGAGCTATTCAAGTGAGCGAGAATTTCCGGTCAGCTAATTATTTTTTCATTCCCAACTCCACTGGCAGTTAATACCCTTGTCTTTCTGTTCTTCAACAAAAGCTCTGAGTATTGAAAGCAATGAAACGGGTAATTCATTCCCTCGAATAAACTGAGTAAAAATATGCTCAGGTACTGATACCGTTTCAATATCTCCCAGCCGGGATATTTCCCTCATCGTTTCGCTGAAAGTCAGAAAATCGTTTGTCTTATAATTAGCTACAACCTCATGCGGAATAATGCCACTGCAGGTTACGACTCTCAGTGTTATTCTGTTAATCTGTTTCAGCTGACGGATAAAGACGACCGTTTCCATTTTACCGCCGATATGGTCAATACTACTGTCCTGACGAACAAGCGTAATGGCAGGCAGTACGGTTCCGGCGCAGACCTCAGGCAGGAGGCGATCTGCGACATCCTGCCAGCTGGTGAACGTCACCTGTTTGACAGGCTGTTTCTCAGTACCGTTAAGCCAGTCAGGAGACACGCCGAACCATTCTGCCAGCTGATGGATTACTGACGCCGTCAGATAGTCCAGCGTGCGCTCACGGCTCTCCAGTACGCTGAGCCCCATGTTCATCCCAGACAGCAGCGTGGCCACCCCGGTCACGCTCAGCCGGTGTGCGTCCATCAGCTGCCAGAAACGTTCATAAATCCGCGTCACCGTGGCCTGACGTGGGGCGAGCGTTTCCAGCATTATCCCCTCCATCAGAACGTTGACCAGTTCGGCGGTGGAAATACCCAGTCTATGCGATACCCGCGAGATGAACTCCCGTACGGCAGGACGAAAGCGGATGGCCATGGGCGTGCCCGCTGTTTTTTTGCCGTCGGCAAACTGTCGGACCAGCTGCTGCATTTCTTCATCCTGCTCCAGCGCAATACGGGAGAGGATAGTTGTCATATTATTTCGCTTCATAAGTTCCCTGGTGCTGGCTAACGTCATGATTTGACTTATGTCAGGCTCATCTGTAGCCGCTGTGATTACGTTACCTGGCTGTGCGGCACCTGTATAACGGATAAAATCGATCGTTCAGATCGAATACACGCATGTAGCCAGTGTGAGCTGCTGCACAGGCCGGTGACAGGGGAAATTATTTCTGCGCATCAGAAGATTTTCGTTTCAGAACCAGCACAGGCCAGACACTTCGAAATTCCGTGCGCCAGCGCCATTGCCGGAAAAGGATTTCCAGCTGCATCAATGCCTTGCTGGCCGGGGTAAAGGGAATGCTGTATGTCCGGCTGCGAACATCAAAGCCGCATTTCTCCAGGTGAGCCATCACCCTGCGGGCGCGGATGCCGGTCAGGAGATGGGAGGAGATGATGACGGTCTGGTGAGTCTGCAGCGCTTGACAGGCAGAAGTGTTAACGCTGTTCCAGAACTGGCCGACCTTCTCCGGCGTCAGATTCGTGGTGGGCTGCCAGGGAGCAAGATGCACCCAACCTCGCGTGCGTCTGTGGCTTATAAGCGTTAACGCCGGCCTGAACTGACGTTCTGCGCGGGCAAGTGGTTTCAGCATGAAAGGTATGCAGGCTAGCAGCGCCCAGACCGTGACAAAAACGCCATGTCTGCTGCCGCCGGTAAAGCTGCTGCTCATCAGACTGGAGAGGACCAGCCATGAAGTCAGAGTGATAAAGACAATCATCTGCTGCATAAATGAAACTCTGCACGATAGAAGGAAAGAGGGGGCATTAGAACAGTAAGGTGAGTGGTTGACAGTCAGAAACCGTGAACCGGTTATGAAGATTTTTAGCAAGTGAGATTTCTGCTCCGGCTAATACCGGGTTTTTCATTGCAATTGCGGCTGGGGCTTTTAGCGTAACGTCATTTTATCAGGCTGAAACCTGAGGAGGTAACGGTGCGCGGACTAAACTGGTTAACGGGTAGGAACAGACAGCAAAACAGTGCTGATGCTCCAGCTGACTCTGATAATAGAGAGCAAATAAAGACGTCAGAGGCGGGCTGGCATCCTGCCCAAAGCGCTGCAGCCTGTTTGGCATCAAGGGATCGACGTCAGCTCATCAAAGTATTGTCAGAAAACAGTCCGCTTTCGAAACCCGTAACAGACGCATGGTGGCTAAGTCCCCTTGAGCAGATGGCTGCCCGCGTTCAGGCGTGCCCGGCAGCATGGAACGGCCCCTTTTCAGGCCCCGGGGGATTTACCGACCTGAGTCTCACGGTGGCCACGCGCGCCGTCAGGCTGGTGCGCGGTATGATGCTGCCACCGGGAGCCTCGCCTGAAGAGCAGTCAGAGCAAGCCCCTGGCTGGGTTTGTGCTGTGTACTGGGCCGGACTATTCCATCACCTCAACTGGCTGTCGCAAATGGAAGGGGGGCTTGAGAACGGACGTGTCTGGTATCCGGGAATGAGTGTCCCCGACGTGGCCTGGCGGGTTCGTCCTGTGAAAAAAAAGGGGGGAGAGATGAGTGGCTTGTATATGGCTCTCAGCCTGCTGCCGGACGCCGGCATGCTGTGGCTGCAGCGCTGGCCAGTTCTGTCAGACAGCCTCCTGCTTTACCTGTCAGGAAGACGAAAGGAATCGGGGATACTTAACAGCATCATCAGTGATGTCATTATCAGCTGTGGCATGCCAACAGGGCTCACCATGGCCGGAGTATTGTCATCTGAGTTGTCACCAACACCGGTGTCATCAGGATCAGATGATACGTCCCCAAAATTATATGAAACCGAAGCGATCCCGTTGTCCAGTCAGGGTACAGAAATCGCTAAATCAGTACCAATTGAAAGTGAGGTTGTTTCCTATAGTGCTCAGCACTTAGAAACAACAATGTCTACAGTTGTGCCGCTACCCGAACTCAGTCTGGGGCTTGAATCTGCACTGAACAGGAAAGAAACAGAGGCCGAGCCTGAAGGGGAGATTTCGTCAGATGGAGCAGACCACCAGGCCTCTGCAGAAAACCTCATGTCAATTCTGGATCTGATGGCACATGGCCACTCTCCAGCAGCGGGAGCGGTTCACTCCTTAACTCCCGGGTTGGCTCCATCAACAGACGAGCAGCCTGCAGGTAAATCCTCCGACAGCGAAGCCCTCCCCGGGGAAATCTATCTGGAATGGCTCAGGGACAGCGTTGAGGATGGCACGATAAGCATTAATGAAAGAGACAGTGTTTTACATGTACTGGCGCAGTTTGTATTTCTGGTTTCTCCAGGCTGTTTTTACCGATACATGTCAGCAAAGGGTGAAGAAGCAGCTGATAAGGATCGGCTTCAGAAAAGCTTTGAGTCGCTGAGCATACATCATTCACGAAATGGTAAGGGGCTGTTCCATTACCATCAATACGATTCGCCGGACAAAAGCGGTCGTTTTACGAAAGTGTCAGGCTACATGATTAAAGCCGACATTATCTTCAAAAAAGGGTGCTGCCCTCCGGACAGCGTATGGCTTTCAGCCAGAAAATAACAAGCTTCAGACTAATTTACTAATGAGGGCGTGATGAAAAAGACATTTTCGTTTGAAGAACTGATTGAAGGATATTTTTTCAGTAAGACTCTGCGAGCTGCAACAGAATGGAGTTATAAAAAGGTGTTAAAGACCTTCCTTAACTTTGCGGGTGAGTCAATTAATCCTGCGGATGTTGATGATATGATTGTCTTAAACTGGAGAAGGCATGTAATAAATGTGGAGGGACTTACCAAAACTACATGGAATAACAAACTTACTCACATGAGAGCATTGTTTAATTTCGCGATTGAGGAAGGACTCGTTTCAACTAATAAGAATCCATTTAATGGAAAAATTGCCCGACCTGATGTGAAGCGTAAGAAAACGTTGACTGATACTCAAATAAACAAAATTTATCTTTTGATGGAGTCAAGGGAGTCTGATGAACAGTTTGGGAAAAATTTTATCCAAAGGTCAGCGTTGAGGCCTGCATGGTTTTGGCTTACCGTGCTTGATGCCTTACGAAGAACAGGAATGAGGCAAAATCAACTTCTGCATATTAGATTATGTGACGTCAGTTTTGAACATAACTGGATAAGCCTTCGTCCAGAAGGAGCGAAAAATCATAAAGAGCATTTAGTTCCAATCACACGTCACCTGAAACCAAGACTTGAAAGGCTTTATAACCTTTCTCTTGAGAAAGGTGCAAAAATGGAAGAGCAGCTTTTCAATTTATCGCGCTTTGATGGACGCAGAAATGAGATCAGTGAAAACATGGATAATCCCCCTCTTCGTGCATTTTTCCGACGTCTTTCAAATGAGTGCGGATTTGTTGTAAGCCCTCATCGATTCCGCCACACAATAGCGACTAACTTGATGAGTATGCCTGATAGAAACCTTAAAATGGCTCAGGATCTTTTGGGCCATTCCACGCCAGCCGTTACTCTACAATACGTAGAAAGCGACATAAACAAGGTCAGAAGTGTATTGGAACAGCTAGAAGTTGCCTAAGATTAATCTTAAGTCAAATCTTAACGATATGATTCTTAACGGAGAAAAAAACCGAGGTAAACCTTTACAAAAGATTGACAGAAAACGTTTCTAAAGGTAAATACGTTGCTGAAGAATTTTTTTAAGGACGTGAGAAGTCCAGAGGATGCTCGAACATCCTCCGGACTTAAGTCCCGTGTTCAACTATGGTGCGGTAAGTAAACTACCAACATCATGCTAGGGACCACTGTCATGCCCGTTAAGGATCTCATCCCTTAACGAACAGGCTCTGAAGAGTGGTGCCCGGAGGCGGAATCGAACCACCGACACGGGGATTTTCAATCCCCTTGCACAGATTTTAGGGTTGATTCTGGGTGGGGGAAATAAGTCGTTAAACGGGTTTTTACATAGTTGACGAGATGCATATTCGAACTTACTTCGGATGTGCAAAATGAAAATACTTCCCGTAATTTCCACCAAAGGTGGAGAAGGCAAATCTACGCAAGCCGCAAACCTCTGTGGCTTCCTCGCTGATGCAGGACTGAAGACGCTTTTAATCGATGGCGACTTTGGCCAGCCAACTGCCAGCAGCATCTATCAACTCACCTATGAAGCGCCGTGCGGCATCTACGAACTGCTGATGCAGTCAGTCGATCTCAGTGAATCCAGCAACATAATCTCCAACAGCTTTATCCCTAATCTCGACGTCATTATCTCCAACGACCCGCAAGCCCACTTACTAACTGCCATGCTACATGCGCCAGATGGCCGGTTGCGCATGCGCAACGTGCTGCAGCATCCGCTGTTCAATGAGTACGACGTCATCATCATTGATTCACAGGGCGCGCGTTCGGTGATGCTGGAGCTGATCGCGCTTGCAGCCACCCACACCACCATCGGCATAGTAAAGCCGGTGTTACCCGACATCCGCGAGTTTCTGCGCGGCGCTATAGCGATGTTCGAGCAGCTACGTACACTCTCCTCCTACGGCATCGCGCTTCCGGCAATTCGCATTCTGGTGAATTGTATGGATTACACCTCACTGGCCAAAACTACGCTGGCTCAACTGGAGACGATTGTCAGCGAGGGGAAATACAGTCCCTACGCCGACGAGATCCCGGTGTCGCTGCTGAATACCCAAATCTACGATCTCGACATCTATAAGGCGGGCCACTTTGCTGGCGAACCTGCGCACCGGCTTGAAACGCAGACGCGCCGCAAAAGCGATTCGGCGCTGCAAACGATGCACAACCTGGCATGTGAATTGTTCCCGGAATGGCGCGGTCAGTTTGATGCACTTCTTTCACGCTCAGTGAAGGAGGTGAACCATGTCTAAATCCAACAATCACCCAATCGATATGCCGCATTCTATTGATGCTGAGCAGGCGGTGCTGGGCGCACTGATGCTTGATAACGATCGCTGGGATGATGTCGTTACGCTGATTCAACGAGAAGACTTTTTCTCCAGCCCCCACCGCTCGATTTTCAAAGGCATCGACGAGCTGGCCAAAGGCAACAGCCCTTTCGACCTGATCACACTTAGCGAACTGCTGGAACGCCACAACATCATCGACCAGTGCGGCGGATTTGCTTACCTTGCCGAGTTAAGCAAGAACACGCCGAGCGCCGCCAACATCCTCGCCTATGCGCGGATAATTGCCGAGAAAAGCCAGCTGCGTCAGCTGTATATGCTCGGCAACCAACTCACGCGGGATGTGCAACTTCCCAACGCTGCCGCCAGCAACATCATCGAACTCGCCGAAAGCCAGTTGTTCAACCTTGCCGAAAAAGGCCACGCGCGCCAGCACCAGGAAATCACGGTGCTCGATGGCATGTCGCAGTTACTAACACGCTTAGAAGAGACGACCGGCGGTAATGGCATCACCGGCACGCCAACGGGTTTCAGAGAAATGGATCAGATGACCTGCGGTTTGCAGGCGGGTGACTTAATTCTATTGGCCGCGCGCCCTTCGATGGGCAAAACGGCGCTGGCATTAGCGATGTGCGAATCGGCTTTGGATGCAATGGAGAGCAATTTAGTCTTCTGCTTCAGCCTGGAAATGCCCGCTGAGCAGCTGATGATGCGGCTGGTTGCGATGCTGGGTCAGGTGGAGTTGAATTTGCTGCGCAGCGGCCAGCTCGATGATGAATGCTGGGCCAGAATCAGCATGGCGATGGAGCGCGTCACTGCCTGGAAAGATCGGCTGATCATCGATGAAAACAGTGACCAGACTCCGGCGTTGTTGCGTGCCCGCGCGCGGCGTTACATCCGTAAATACGGGCAACCCAGCCTGATTCTGGTCGATTACCTGCAGCTAATGCGCGCGCCTGAGCAGGAGAACCGTACTCAGGAGATTTCCGAGATCTCGCGCTGCCTGAAAGCGCTGGCCAAAGAGCTGAAATGTCCGCTTGTCGCGCTATCCCAGTTAAATCGTCAGGTTGAGTCACGCCCCAACAAGCGGCCAAACAACGGCGATCTGCGTGATTCCGGCGCGCTGGAACAGGACGCCGACCTGATTCTCTTCATCTATCGTGATGAAGTTTACAACGAAAACTCCACCGAAAAAGGCATCGCCGAAATCATCATCGGCAAGCAACGCCAGGGCCCTATCGGCACCGTCAAAACCGCCTATGATGGCCGCTATACGCGTTTTTCGAATGCTGAAAACAACTCCTATCACTTCGGTTATGGGAGGGCTCAGGCATGACAGCGATGGCAAAACAACGCACAACCGATCTGACAGATGCTCTTTTAAAACGCGGCCGTCAGGCCGAGGCAACATTAACCGTGGCAACACCAGATGCGCCTGGCAGCGAAATGCCAATGGTGCTGACGCTGGATCAGCTGCGCCCCAATCCAGATAATCCACGAACCAGCCGCAATCCACGCTTTGATGACATCAAGTCATCGATTCGTGCGCGCGGCCTCGATACCGTGCCAAAAGTCACGCTCGATCCCGACAATCCCGGCTCTTACATCTTCAGTGACGGCGGCAACACGCGTTACCAGGCGCTGAGTGAGCTGTGGGCAGAGACACATAGCGAACATTTCTACCGCGTGCATTGCCTGTTCAAACCCTGGCCGGGTCGCATCAAATGCGTAATTGGTCATCTGGCAGAAAACGAGCTGCGCGGCGAACTGAGTTTTATTGAGAAAGCGATCGGCATCCGCAACGCCCGCCAAATCATTGAAGATGAATCGGGCAAAGCAGTTTCCCTGCGCGAGCTGGCCACGGCGCTGACAGATCAAGGCTATCCGGTTAGTTACTCCAGCCTGAGCCGCATGGACAGCTGCGTCCGTCATCTCTATCCACATTTACCGGCGCTGCTGGAATCCGGTCTTGGCCGTCCGCAGATCAACGCGTTATTGGTGCTGCGTAGCGATGCCGAGAAATTATGGAATCACTATGCGGCTGAAGCCAAACCGGAGGTGACGTTTGAAAACGTGATGACCAAAGTGTGCCCGCATTTCAATTCGCCGGAGAGCTGGTCGCTGGAGATGTTCCGCGACGAGTTTATCGGCGAGCTGGTCATCGCACTGCCACATCCATCACTCAACTACGACCGCTGGCTGATTGAGCTTGATCCCAGTGAACAAAATCGTCGCCAGCTGTTTGGCGAACCTGAACCGGTTGCACCGCAGCTGCAGCAGCAAAACCAGCAGCCTGAACCGGAAGCTGCACCGCGCGCGCCTGCGCCAGTTCGCAAGCCAACTCCATCACCTACTACATTAAGTGTTGCCAGTGGCAACACTTCCGAACCTAATTCCACTGTTGCCACTGGCAACACCTCCGAGCCGAGTTCTAATGTTTCCACTGGCAACACTTCCGGGGCGATTTCTGATGTTGCCAGTAGCAACACTCAATCAGCCGCACCGGATTTTTGGTCCATTCCCACTCTGCAGGATGACGCCGATCACCTGCGCAATATCGCCTTTCGCCTTGCCTTTGAGCTGGCCGATTCGGATGGCGATGGCGAAGCGGTCATACCTGATAACGGCGCTTATTCGGCGGGCTATCGAATTGACGAAGAGCTTAGCGCCTCGCCGATTTCATGCCTGCTTTCCTCACTGGCTGGCGGCGCATGCGATGAAGACTTACCTGATCTGATGCGAGAGCTGCTGATCGGTAGCAGCGATGACGAACCGCGCTTTGATGATGCCCTTACCCAAACTTTCATGAAGTTAATCCGCACGTTGCGGCGGCTGCGCGAACTGCAGCGCCAGAGCTGAGCGGCATGCTTAGTCGATTGAGATTACTGAAAACCGGAGATCACGATGATGAGTAACAGCTTGTCTCAGGCCACCAACGGCCTGCTTACCCAGTTAGTGATGGAACTCAAGTCAGGCTACATCCGTCGCTGCGAGGCGCTGGGATTGATGCCAGAGGAAATGCAGATGCTTCATGGCCTTACCATTGAAGACCTGCACTACCTGATGAACAGCCCGGTATCGGTGCTGACCTTCCGCATTCACCACGAAAACCTGTCGCTGATGTTGCAACAGGCACGACGCGAGCAAAGACGCCTGCAGCGCATCGATCGCGCGCTGGCGCTCAACGGCTCTATCGAGTTGATGCAGCACTATTTCGGCCTTTCCACAGTGGAAGTCGCCGCGCGCCGCCGCATGGCCGGTATTGAGGTGCGCAAGGGGCGCGGCGTGGTGCTCAACGATGAGGATAACGCCGAGATCTGGCGCAAGTGGCAGAAAGCCAGCATTGACGATCCCGACAGCGCCGATGGCCTCGACGTGATGATGCTGTGCGCTGAGCAAATGGATCTGTCACTTACCGCTATCTGGCACGCCGTACATGGCTGGCACAGCAACAAAAAGCCAGAGCCTGCAGCAATGCGGAAGATGGCATGAGCCAACGCAATCAGACGCTGACTGATGGACTTGTCGCGCCGGTCAACGTGCCAGAGCCCTGCCGCCGCAAAGCGGTAAGGCAACTGACGTTGTTCCGGTGCGGCAAGAACAACTTCACGCGTATCAAAGCGAACGGCTCTGATTATCTCAAAATCGACATTGGCCTGTTCTGGCGACTGCTGAGTAAAAACAGCGGCAAAGACTGGGAACTGATGACGCATGAGAGATACAGCAAGGCGATCTGGAAATAGCGAGTGTTGTCACTCTGTATCCCGCGCGGGGTGCAGCAATAACAGCATTCACCCGATGGCACGTAGCGATCGGCGGCAAAAGGAAATGACATGAATCTCCCCTCTGACAGCTTAATCGCTTTCACGATGGAAAAAATGCATGCGCGCCTGGCGGAAAAGTCCAGTGACGATGGAGTCTCGCAGCTGCGCAGCGGTTTGCTGTATCTCGGCAATGTGCAGGATGCATACCCGCGCCAGCTGCTGCTTGATACGCGGCTCTCACCGCTCGATAAAATGGCGTGGATGATGATCAGGCTGTACGCGCAGCAGAATCATGGCGCAGTGTTCCCCAGCTATGACGAGCTGCAGCTGCAGCTCGCTTCCCCGCATAAAGGTAAGGCGTCACGCGAAACAGTCAGCCGCGTGCTGCTGATGCTGCGACTTACCGGCTGGCTCAGCCTGTGCAAGCGCGTTCGTGACGATCAGGGACGCGTGCGCGGCAATATCTATGCTCAGCACGACGAACCGCTCACCTGCTGTGACGCTGAAATCATGGACCCTGCGTGGCTCGATACCGTCGCTGAAGCTTGCCGCAGCGGCAATAAAACCATCAAGCAAACTGCGCTGCAGGTGCTGGATGAAATCAAAAATGACCCGCAGATGCGCCACTGCAAAAGCCATATCAGCCAGATCGAAAGTCGCTTGGGCAAACCACAAACGCCGCAGGAAATGGCTGCAGTCAGGAAGCTCAATAACCCGGATTCGGTTTCCGAACCGGGTATAAAAACGCCGAGTTCGGAAGCCGAACCCTGCATAGCGGCGCATTCAAATTCACTGAGTTCGATTTCCGAACCCTCGCGGATACCAAGGCTTCGGCCCGGAGTTCGGAATCCGAACGGTAACGTACGTTGTTTTACACAAGGTGTGAAAAAAAACACGTATACACCGGCTGCGCCAGCTTCTGAAATCATCCCCGAACGCTACCGCCAGCGTTTCACCCAGGAAGATCTCGCCATGCTTGAACACCGGCTGGCAGCGTTGCCCACTGAGCAGTCGCAGCAGCTGCTTCACCAACTTGGCCAGAACCTCGATGCCGGTTCAATCCAGAACCCAACCGGCTGGCTGCTGGCGGTGATCAAAAAAGCGAGAACCGGCCAGTTCACTCACGTTGCTGATTTGCCGTCTGTCACCGCACCGATCAAACCGGCGCAAACTGAACCAGCGACGAGAGCAACCAGCTCCGCCGCTGATATCGCCGGGATCGTGCAATCGATACGCCAACGTCTGAACAGCTAGCGAGCCAGATAACTGGCAGTTGTGTGAATGGTTTTACGATAGATGTTGCCTTAACGCTCCTGAAAACTGGCGCAGCATCATCAACTATATGGAGTGGGAAATGGCTGAAGAAAAGAACGAAACCGATACGGCCAAAGCGGGCGCGTTACGCTCCTCTTTGACCATTGAACTGCACTCGCATTATGCGATTCGATTATGGGAAGGCCGAAGACGCCAACCTGATGACCTGCGCGAACGAGGCAGGCCGCAAATCCTCAGCATGCCGCGAGTGATTCAGCGCGCCGGTTTGATGAGCCGTGACGCTGAGGGCGACAATCCTTATGCAGATATGGCGCTGTTGAAGCTGGAGAACGCACTGGATTTGGCGACCACAGAGATCCAGAAGTTAGTGGATGAGCTGGAAGCAACGCTTAAAGCCATCCCCGCGCGCATCTCACTGACGGATGTGTCTTCGGTGTCGCCGCTCAATATTGGCGTCTTCAGCCGCACGCCTCTGGGTTATCGCTGCGTCTGGCTGCTGGTTGGTTACGACCAGTTGGCTATGAAGGTGTTTCAGGCATCTCATTACGGCCTGATCAGCGGCAAAGAGCGCGATGAAATGCTCAGCAACGGCGGGCATCTGGTGCGCAAAGTGTATGGCGTCGCACAGCATTACCGTTCGTTCGCCGTAACGCGCGCCGATCTGGAGCAGAAGACAGTGATTGCCAGCGAAGCCGTCAAGCTGCTGGGCGATGTTGATCTGGAGGTGATGACAGGAAAAATGCTCTCAACCTTTTCACCTAACCTGAAAAAGCTGGCGGAAAATAGTGAAGCTTCTGAATAACTTTCTGGCGCTTCAGCAAAGCCTTTTATGTCCTAAGCGATGCTGATAAGGTTAACAGGCTTCGATGTAGCACCCCGTGACTGCGGGATGGTTGGATGTCTTTTACGGGGACAGAAAATCATCAGTCCGGCAGGCAAATCACCGCACATCCGATTTGGTCTGTAAGGCGCACGCCCTCCGTGAAAACCGCGCCGGAGCTTCAACTCCCGGAGTAACGAATACACCATCGGTCTGCGTGCAGGCCCTGAGCGCTGGCAATTGCTGGCGCTTTTTTATTTTCATCTCCGCAAAACTACTTTATCGCTGACATCCGCTTTTAGCGGCAGGACACTGGAACGGCATTATTGTTGTTGTCTCAACAACCAGCCAATGTTTCAGCAGCCTGAGAGAAACGCTTACGCGGTTGCCATCTAAAACTTCATGACCTGAGAGAAGTGCTGCTTTTGCAGTGGTCGATCCGCTCAACCTCTTAATGCGGATATCACCTGTGTGATGAGGTTATTTGTACTTACCAGCCAGCGCGGCATAGCTATCTGCGCTTCCTGACGGAAAGCATTTATCCGTCAGGGATGAATGTTTCTCCGTCACTATTTCCCACTCCTGGAGTAAACATCATGACTGCTACCACTACCAACAACGCTGCAAATAACACCAACAACGCTGCAAATAACACCAACACTACTTCTACCAAAGCTGAATACTTCAATCTCAACATCAAGGGCCTGGGTTATCTGAGCAACATTCGCAGAATTGAAACCCTCACTGGCAGCTTCCTCAGCGTGGTGATTAATGCGCTGAGCGGCCCCACTGACAACCCTACCTATGTGCGCTTTGATGCCACTGTCGCTGGTAAAGAAGCAACGGACCTTATAAGCCGCTGCCAGAAAGCCGTAGACGAGGACCAGAAAGTGCTGCTTGGTTTTACTCTCAGCAACCTGACGTCAGACATTTTCACGCTCAACAAAGGTGATCATGCAGGCGAACAGCGGGTTAGCCTGAAAGCCAGACTGATTAAGGTCGATTGGATCAAGATTGGTCAAGCTATGGTTTATAAGGCTGAACGTGTGGAATCAACGCCACCGTTACAGGCTGAGCCAAGTCAAAATTACGTTAAAAATTCGTTTTAACTTTACTGGTCTTGAACCTTGTTCAAGACCAGTTTTTGCGCAAAACTTAAGCACCACTAAGCCAAATTAAACTAAGATATTGATATATAAGAGTATAAACCAAACACTTCTCAACTTAAATTTATGGACCTACAACAATTGCAATGGTAAATTTCAATATAAATTTACCATTTACTGAGTTAAGGAAAGCCATGAGTGACTTTTGGGAAAAAGCTATAAAAATAGTTGGTCTTCCTGGTTTAGTTCTCTATTTAATTTATAGTTTAATTGACAAAATCTTTGATGATAAAATAACCGAATATTTAGGAAAAGATAGATTGTACACTATAATAATAATTCTAATAGTTGTGCTATCTGCTTTCTTTTTTTATTCCACATTTAAAAACCCTAAATCTCAGATTAAAGAAGAAGAACTCTCCGATCCTAAAACAACTCATTCTACTGAGAATGTTTTAACCACGCCTAAAACCGTAAATAAGGTTCAGCGTGTTGAATACAAAGACAAAGCTAAACATGAGGGAGATAATAACTTCTCATGAATTCATCCTCAGTCGGGTATCAAGATGCAGCATCACATCATGGTGATAATAATTTTATTTCTTTATCAAGTTTAGAGTCAGCAATTGATCAAGTAAAAAAATCATGCTTAGGTCATGATGAGCTAATATCAATAATGGAAGATTTAGCTGATTATCTTAATGACTACCCTGGAAGAGAAGTCATCGGATTGGAAAATAAGCTTATTCGTGGATCGCGACATGATTTAATTGAGCGGGCCACCATTTTAAAAAACAGATTTGCTCGCCGCGTAGCCAAAGATCAAATGTCATTAGTAGAGCAAACGGTGTACATCCAGATATTATCTGCAATCAGTACCAACTGGCACCAATATGTCTACCCAGCAATAATTTGCGGATGCAATAACATGGAGGTAGATAGACTTGTCATGGAAGAGATAATAAGTCCTGTACACCGTGCTATAATAAGGTTTGACAATACAATCACTACAGAACTTGTTTCTGGAATGCTGTATTTTTTAACTGGCCTTTGCCATATCAAATGGGAGGCAAAATGCTAATCTACCATCCTCTTTTTGATGCAAATCATTGCGTATTCAGATCTCTTTTATTGTTAGAGGAACAGGGTTCGAATGAAATAGATATAGACTTATTTAGAATGATGGATTTTTACTTACTATTCCCCAGTCTATTGAAAAATATATCCCCATTCCCAAGTGAACTTAAAGAATTTAAGAAGTCCATAAGAAACATAGATGCACCTTATGAAAATATTTATAATCCAAATCGCGTTTTTTTGGAATTGAGAAGAATTCAATCAATAGCACTTCACCATTTACTTTCAAAACAACTTATCGATATGAAAAGTTTCAACAATGGCAAGGTGAAAAGAACTTCTGAAATGTTGCCACAAGAACTCGAAATAGAATTAAATAACTCTCCCATTAAAAAAAATACTTGGTTTTCTTTGATATCAGAAGGTTTCCTTAAGGTTGAGTTTAATGGAAGTAAAGGATTAAAGAAAAGAACCGGCTTAATGGAATATAGATACGATGAAAATTAATTTTACAAAAAAACCTAGTATTCATGTTGAAAGGTTCGTTGTAACCAGTAACGAAAAGTTTGTATATGACCAAGCCTTCCACAAAGGTATTAATATCATTAGAGGATGGAATGGTACCGGCAAATCTACTGTTGTAGATTTACTCTCATATGCATTGGGTGCGACAATCACTGAATGGACAAAATACCAGGCGCTTTGTAGCAGAGTTTTCGTTCAAGTTTTATTAAACGGAAACCAAGTTACTTTACGTAGAGATATTATCGAAAGCGGTCAATCAAAAATGTTCATTCATGAAGGAACTATTGATACTGCTTTATTGTTCACATCCAAATGGACTGGATACCCCTACAAAAGAAGCGATACGACTCATAGTTTCTCACAGCAAATTTTCGAGTTATTAAACCTTCCTCGACATAAAACGGAAGATGATAGAAATTTGACTCTTCACCAAATTTTAAGGCTGATGTATGTAGATCAGTTATCTGCGACAACTAAACTATTGAAAGAAGAAAAGAATTTCGACAGCCCAAATTTGAGAAGAGCTATTGGAGAATATTTACTGGGCATTGATGATTTAGAAGCCCATAACTTGAGACAAGAATTATTAGCCGAAACAAAAAAGTTTGAGAGATTTGACTCAGAGGCTAATTCTATTTTCAAGATAATAGGTGGAGAAGATGTCAAGATTAGTGAGGAATCCCTTAATGAACGGGTTCAACAGTACAAAGATGAACTTGATAAACTAAATAATGATATGGCTCACTTGATTATAGGTGATAATAAAAACATATCCAATGAAGACCAAAGCGTTCTTGAAAAACTTCAATCTAAAAACAAGCATCTAGTTCAGACAAGGTCATCCTTAATAGATGAGCGTTCATTTTTATCTAAGGAAATTAATGATACCGAACTATTCCTCATAACTTTGGAGTCCAGAAAAGAAGCCTTACTCCAGTCAAAAGTAGTAAATTTATCTTTAGGTGAAATTCAATTTAAATACTGTCCCGCTTGCCTAAATCATCTTGAGGTAACTACTGAATTAGATAGCTGTAGTTTGTGCAAGACAACGCATAGTAAAAGCAACTCAGATGAAGCATATATAAAACAATTAAATAATCTAAATTTTCAAATAAAAGAAAGTAAAGAAGTAATAAATTTCCTTAAGGTGGAAATGGAAAAAAAAGAACGTGAAATAAAAGATATAAGTTTTAAAATCAGCGAAACAACTCGCGGGTTGCAAACGTTCTCTATAGTTTCTAGCGAAAGAGAAAGCCTGATGATTGAATTGGGGAAAAATATCGGGTTTATTGAAGGCGCTATTTTGTCGCTTGAAGAAAATAGAGAGGGAATTGCAAAAATAAATTCAATTCTTGCTGAAAAACAAAAGGCTCAGAGCAAGATTATAGAAATTAAAGAGCAACTTTTATCCTTAGATGAGCTGCAAGCGGAAAGGCAGATTGCTGTATATACTGACATTGAATGCATAACCAAAAGATTACTCATTTTAGATGATGGTACTGAATCAGCATTTCAAGACCCTGGTGACGTGATAATTGATTTTGTTAGAGACAGAATGTATTTAGATGGGATGGGGAAATTTTCCGCCAGTTCTATGGTGATATTTAAAAACTGCGTGCGACTAGCAATATTTTTACACTGCGTTGATGACCCTGAATCTCGTCTTCCGAACTTCCTAATATTGGATAACATTGAAGACAAAGGTATGGTTGATGCTAGAAGTCATAATTTTCAGCACCTTATAATTAATGAGTGCAATAAGCTAAAGTCTAATTATCAACTCATATTTACCACATCAATGATAGCTCCTGACTTGGACAATTCCGCATTATGTGTTGGGCCTTACTACCCCAAGGGAGAGCACACTCTTAATTTTTAATAATACATTAATTACATGGCGTTAAATTTAACGCCATGACATCCATTTAATTCTATCAATACATTGTAAAGGCATTCATTGTCCAATTAGATCGTGGTGAAATCTATTGAGGGCAAACATGTTTAAATGTTTTTTTGTCAGCACACTCATTCTAACTTTTTCGTTATCTGTATTAGCTGAAACCTCGTCAAAATTGCATGAGGAAAACTTGAGAAGTTATGAGTTTTCAAAAGAAATTTTGTCCGATGATGAATATTCAAACTACTCAAAAATTATGGAAGGTCTAAGGGGAAAGCAATCCCCGAATCTAGATCCACTAACAGCCTTAGGTATTGAGTCAAAGTCTGATCTTCAACGCCGTCACTACGCTGAACTCTGGGTAAAACAGGAGTATGAGCGCACAGAAAAAGAGCTCAAATTCCAGCGAGAAGTTGATGCTGCCTGGAAACGCCTGATGCCCAACATGCTGCCGGTTAACATGGGCAACGCCGCAGGGATCGCGCATGACTCCGGTGGTCGCCTGGCGTTATTCGTGCGCGAAGCAGATTGCCAGCGCTGCGATGCCAGACTCTCCGCCGTTCTCGCCGATAAACGCCCCGTTGATATCTACCTTGTCGATAGTGAAGGCAGCGATCAGAAACTCCGTAGCTGGGCGCAACAGCACCACATTCCCGTCGAACAAGTTCGCGAGCGCCGTATCACCCTAAATCACGATGCAGGCCGTTGGATGCGCTACGGCAATGGCATCATGCCGGTTCTTCTCCAGCAGGGGGCAAGCGGATGGCATATCGCAGCGTTCTAACCGCCGCTTTGTTGCTGAGTGCCGCCAGCTCTGTGGCGTCAACCAGCATGCAAAGCGTGCCACCGGGTTATCAGAAAGTCGCGCTGCAGCATGGCGTGCCTGCTGAATCGCTTTACTCGCTGGCGCTGGCTGAATCATCGCGCAAACTGACACACAGCACGCGCCCGTGGCCGTGGACAATCAATGTCGCGGGCAAAGGTTACCGCTATGAAAGCAGACAAGCTGCCTGGCAAGCGCTACAGCAGTTCATTAAAAGCTATCCGTTGAAGAGAATCGATGTCGGCATCGCGCAGGTCAATCTCGGCTGGAATGGTTATCGCTTCAACTCAACGTGGGATGCGTTTGATCCTTATATCAACCTGAACGCAGCGGCGCGCATTCTTCGTGAGTGCTGGGAACGCAGTCCCGGCAGCTGGTTGAAAGCGGCTGGCTGCTATCACCATCCGGCTGGCGGCAAACCTGCAGCGCGCTATCGGCAGATTGTCAGCCAAAAGTTGGCATCACTCTCGCCAGCTCAATCTCGTCCAATCGCAACACAGGCACCCGCCAACCTCGCGAGTAACCAAACTCCTTCAACCGAAATCATCTGGACAGAACCCCGGAGGCAACAATGAACAAATTGATGCTGGCTGGCGCGATCGTCGCGTGGCCATTTCTCTCGCATGCTGAACTCAACGTTATCGCGGATCTCGGCGGCAAATCGGCAGCGCCGTTCTATGAGGGAATCAACGCTGAGCCTCAGCCGCAACAGCAATCAATCCAACCTGATTACAGTGAAGGTTCAGTGTTGCCAGTGGCAACACCTGAACTCACTCCCGGCATCATTGAGCCGCGCGCGCTGAAACTGCCAGGAATTGGTGCGCTGTTTCTGGTTGGCGATGATGCTCAATCGCAAGAATGGCTATCACGTAACGCTGAACTGCTCAGACGTCGTGGTGCGGTTGGGATGGTGGTAAATGTCAGCAGCTCGGCATCCTTGCTGCAGCTGCGTCAGATTGCGCCTGCTCTTCAACTCGCACCGGTATCAGGTAGCGATCTGGCGCGCCGCCTTCAGTTGGAACATTACCCGGTGCTGATCACCGAACATTCGCTGAGCCAACAGGTTTCAGCCCAGTGATGGGATTCGCCGGATTGCATGGAATGTCCCATGCATCGTTGATGCTCCTTCCTCTGTTCTTCATCCTTTCTATGGCCCTGCTGCGCGCTTACTGGTGCTGGCACAAACTGCATCACTCAGCACGCAGCAGGTCTGAATCCTGACAAAAGTGAGTCACTGCTATGAGCGATCGCTATGTTATTGAAGCGCTATTACGTCCCGCAGTTGAGTTCAACACCACGCTGGTAGCCGCTACCGCCAGCTATGTTTGCGTTGCAGCGCCTTGGGCTGTCGCGCTGTCGCCATCGGTCAGTTATGTCACCGCGACCGGCTTTGCGGTGCTGGCCGCCGTTCGTGCCCGTCAGGGATGCCAGGTGATCAGGTATCGCCGAAATCTGCGCCGCTTGCCGCGCTATGTAATGACCAGCCGCCAGGTGCCAGTAAGTAATCACCGGCTATTCCTGGGCAAAGGTTTTCTGTGGCAGCAAAAACACACCCAGCGCCTGCTCGATACGCGGCGGCCAGAAGTCGAAAAGTATGTTCAGCCAGCGAAGATCTATCAGTACGCGCGGAGGCTTGAACGCGCGTGTGAGCATTCTCTGCCCTGGCTGTCATCGTTGATTTCAGCTGATACGCCATTGAATCCGGTTCGTCCGTTGCCACCGGTTGGCGGTAATCCGGCGCTGCACGGCATCGAACCGCACGAGCGCGATGTATCGATGGATCTCCGCGAGCGCGTTGGGCACACGTTAGTCGTTGGCACCACGCGCGTTGGCAAAACGCGGCTGGAAGAGTTGCTGGTTACGCAGGATATTCGGCGCGGCAATATCACCATCGTTTTCGACCCTAAAGGCGATGCCGATTTGCTAAAACGCATGTGGGCTGAAGCACACCGCGCCGGTCGTCAGGATGACTTCCACGTTTTCCACCTTGGCTGGCCAGAGATCTCGGCTCGTTACAACGCGATTGGCCGCTTCGGGCGTGTGTCGGAAGTGGCTTCGCGCATCGCTGGTCAATTAGGCGCTGAAGGTAACAGCGCCGCGTTTCGCGAGTTCGCCTGGCGGTTCGTGAACATCGTGACGCGCGCGCTGGTTGCGCTTGGCCAGCGCCCCGACTACTCGCTGATCCTTCGCTACGTCACCAACATTGGCGAGCTCTATCAGCGCTACGTGGAACATCTGGTTGATAAGCATCTGCCGGAGCTGCGCTGCAAAATCGAGAATGGCAGCAATGTGCTAAAGGAGAAAGATCTACCGCGTAATATGCAGGGGCAATCAAACGCCACGCGCATCTGGGCGATGGAGCTGGCGCTGAGTTCTGAAGCCGGTAAAAAGCTTTATGATCCCATCCTTGAAGGGCTGCGTTCGGCAGTGCGTTATGACCGTACCTACTTCGATAAAATCGTCGCCTCATTACTGCCGCTGCTGGAAAAACTCACCACCGGCAAAACGGCGGCTCTGCTTTCTCCAGACTATGAAGACCTCGACGATCCGCGCCCGATTTTCGACTGGCAACAGGTGATTCGCCAGCGCGGCATCGTTTATGTCGGGCTGGATGCTCTCTCTGACAGTGAAGTCGGCGCTGCCGTTGGCAACAGCATGTTTGCTGATTTGGTGAGTATCGCGGGACATATCTACAAGCACGGCATCAATGACGGTCTACCGGAGAATGGCGACGGCAAGCTGCCGATCAGCCTGCACTGCGACGAGTTCAATGAACTGATGGGCGATGAGTTTATTCCGCTGATTAACAAAGGCGGCGGCGCGGGCATAGAGGTGACGGCGTACACCCAAACAATTTCTGACATCGAGGCACGCATTGGTAGCAGCGCCAAAGCCGCACAGGTCACGGGCAACTTCAATACGCTGATCATGCTGCGCGTGCGTGAGAACCGCACCGCCGAGCTGCTAACCAGTCAGCTGCCTGAAGTGGATGTGTATTCCAAAACGCTGGTATCGGGTTACACCGATATCACCAACCAGGAGCAAGGTACCGATTTTACCTCCAACACTCAGGACCGTGTGAGCATGGTGAAAACGCCGATGCTCACACCAGCGGACATCATCAACCTGCCCAAGGGGCAGGCGTTCGCGTTGCTGGAAGGCGGCCAACTGTGGAAAATTCGCATGCCGCTGCCCGCAGCTGATAAAACCGATTTGATGCCGGAAAGCCTGCAGAAGATCGCTGCTGAGATGCACCGCAATTACCGCACCAGTGAAGCCTGGTGGTCTGGTGCTGCAGGCGCAGAACCGCCGGGAGGTGATTAATGCCACTACCAAACACTTCAGCGCCGCCAGCTCGCGTTCAGCAGCCTAAAGAGCATGGCTTTCTGTTTAATCTGTTATGGGGATGGCCGTGGAAGCTGATCGGCATGTTGCTGGCTTCGCTGTTCTTCAGCCTGGTAATGGAGTACATCGGCATTGCATTCTTCTGGCCAGATCAAGGTGCAGCACATAGTCAGCAGGTGATGCAGATCGAGAGCGGCTATCTCTCCACTGAGTTTACGCGCAGCCTGCTGCTGTCACAGCCCACGGTGACGGTCACTGCCTGGGTAACACAGGTTTATCAGTGGCTGGTTGTCGATAGTGGTTTGCAGGGATGGATCGCACAGCAAAATCAGGCAATGGAAAGCGGCGGGAATGCCGTTGCTGCCGGATTGAGTGCCGGTAGCCGCTGGCTGGCATCGGCATTGCAGGAATATTTGCTGGCGACAGTGTATGTCGCTGTGGTGACGCTGATTCGCGTGACGATTCTGGTGTTATCAATACCGCTGTTTCTGATGGTTGTGCTGGTCGCAGTGGTTGATGGTCTGGGACGGCGAGATCTGCGACGTTATGGTGCTGCATATGAATCCAGCTTCGTTTATCACCACGCCAAACGTTTCGTTAAACCCGCGTTCTATGTGCCCTGCATGGTGTATCTATCGTGGCCATCAGCTGTGTACCCAAATCTGCTGTTGCTGCCTGCTGCGCTGATGCTGGGAATGGCACTGGCGGTGCTGACGGCTTCGTTTAAGAAGTACCTGTAAGCTGGACGACAGCGTGCAAAGCTCGACTTTGTGCGCTGTCGTCAGCAGGCAAGCCGCTAAAGCGGCGCGTCAGGATGATAAAAATCATGCTAAAATTTATTGATTATAATTAATTTATTACCGATATGATAATTACTCTAGGATCATCGTTATGTACAATGAAATATCAAATAGAGAATCTGAAATCTGGCTATCTCAATTTTCTCATAATCAAGAAGATTATGAAACAGCCTCAAAGTTATTATCTCGTTGCTGTTTTGTTAGTAAAGCAGAGTTTGACGCGGCAATGTTGAGCGGGTTTGATTATTATTTTGGCAATATCGGTAAAGTGGCCTTTTTTATAGAAAGGGAGTTTAAAAAGAAGGATAACATCCCACAGAGAATGTTTTCCGTAGATAAAATAAAACACCCTTCGAGACGCCGCTATATAAGAAGAGCAAATGGAGCTGCCTTACACCCTGTGTACTCTTTAAGACTTAATAAACACATTATCGGCAGTGAAGCTTTAATGACCCACCTTACGACAATGAAGTGTCGTTCTCGTAGATGGACAGGCACATTCTATTTACATCCTAGTGTCGAAGAGTTTAGAAAGAGAAAAATAAAAAATATAGTCCTTGTTACAGATTTGATTGGCACTGGAAAGAGAATTACAGAAATGCTTAATTCTTTCTGGAAAGTCGAGACAATTAAAAGCTGGGCATCTCTAAAATATATACAATTTTACATTTACTGTTACTCCTGCACTAAAGACGCCAAGAGAATAATTAAATCCCACCCCGCAAACCCTATTATAAAAAGCTTCTGCATAACGCCCACCATAAAAGATTCATTTGAAATTCAAGATCAAGTTAAAATTATCGATCTTTGCAGGAATTATGCAAGCAACTCCGACACCCCTTTAGGCTATGATAATTCAGGGATACTTATGAGCTTTGCTCATTCAATACCAAATAACATTCCTTCAATATTATCCAAGTCAGTTAACACAAAGAAAATGACATGGGCTAAATACTTTCCAGACCCATCCTCAGTAATTAAAGGTTATTTTTTGGAACCTTACTCATTTGGTAAGGAATCAGAATTATTTTTTGCTAAACTTGGGCTTCCCTATATGAATAATGCATTAAAAACAATTAATTGCGGATACAGAGAGCGCCTTGCGTCAATTTTGGTTCTATTAGTAGGGAGGGGCGTTAATTATGAATCTGAAATTATAAGGTTGTCGGGGTTTAGCCCACTAATGGTTTTTAATATGGAGAATGAAGCTTACGAACTTGGTTTAATTAAATTTCGCAGTAACGCCTTGACCTCCAGAGGAAGGAGTCTGTATAACACGCTAATAAATAGAGAGAAAGCAATTAAAAAAAACATTGAAGATAATCAAAATTTCTATTACCCTTCGTCATTGAGAGCTCCGTATCCTTGAGTCTAGTATCCTCCTTAATTTGGAGGGCTGAGGGGCAACCAATGGTTTCCCATAGTTTGAACTGACGCATACTGGGAATACACAACTCACACCTGTCGCCGACGTATGCCTTGCGGCTGTGAGCTGTGCATTCGCTGCGCGAATGGAGTCTAAGGTAGATGAAGATATGGAGCCCTCACTTATATATATCCCAAGGCATAGCTGATGGGGTTTCTCCTGATGTTTTAAATAGTGCGGTGGCAACTGCAAAAAAACTACGTTATTTGGACTTACCTCCAGTTTTTACACTTAAACACTTGTCAGTTCTTTCTGGTGTTTCATATTCGTCTCTAAGATTTATTGTCCAGCGCAGAGATCCTTCCAGTAATTATAAGACGTTCAAATTAAAGAAAAGCAATGCTGGTTTTCATCCTGACAGGGTTCGGTTTATTTCTGTTCCAGAACCATCATTGTTGATTGTGCAGAAATGGATACATGAACACATTTTAAAAAAAATTCCGCACAGTAAGTCAACAATGGCATTTCACGCCGATGGAGGTATTCTTAAAGCCGCCATTCCGCATTGTGGAAATAACTGGATGATTAAGATAGATATTAAGAATTATTTTGAATCTATCAGTGAGGTCAAAGTTTATGATGCATTTGTTCAGGCGGGCTATCAGCCTCTAATCTCATTTGAAATGGCTCGATTGTGCACGCGAGTAAGAAATAAATCGAATCCAATTAAAATGTATAGGCATGATGATACTTTAGGTACTCAATTACCTTACACAACGGTAGAAATTGGTCATCTACCCCAAGGGGCACCTACTAGCCCACTACTATCAAATATATGCACAAAAAAATTAGACGCTAGTTTTTTTGAGTTTTCCATAGCTCACGGTATAAATTACACTCGATACGCTGATGATATTATTTTCTCATCACGTTCTTTTTTCTCGAGAGATATATGCGTTAGCTTAATAAAAGAGATAAAATACATATTAAATAAGAATGGGTTCTGGCCTAATGAAGCCAAGACCAAAATAGTCACGCCAGGCGCAAGAAAAATAGTTTTAGGTCTATTGGTTGATGGACCTGTTCCTAAGCTTACAAGTGAATATAAAAAAGAAATATTAATGCACTTGCACTTTGCTTCAAGAAAAGACATTGGCATTATAAGTCATTGCAATCGCCGAGGTTTTAAATCTGTCACGGGCTTCTTAAATTACTTGGAAGGGAAAATTAGTTTCGCCAGTTCAATTGAACCATTATGGGCAAGGAAAGTAAATGCAACCTTTGTATATATAAAAAACAAATACAATAACACCATTTAAAATTAACCTTGAGCAATAAACTTAAATAATGGATTCACTTTGAATTGACAAGCATAGTCTTACTCTCATAACGGGAGTAAATTATGATGCAACCTAATTTCTATCCACAAGTATCACATGCTTTATTAATTTTCCTTTCTGTTTTTATCAGTTCAAATACTAATGCGTCCGAACTCGACGAACTCGCCACTACCCAACGCCTACTAGACCAAGTCCAACTCTCCCTAGACCGCGCCCGCACGGTCGCCGCGCAGTCCGATCCTAATAATCGCCGCCGCTACCTCTTCGATTACAAGAAAGCCAATGAAGACCTCAACACCATGCGCGCTGGCATCGACCGTTATACGCAGCCTTCCCGTGCGCAGCCATTGGATTACGGCAAGGTCAGTGGCGATTACACGCGAGGCCGTCCGCTATGGCGATGACCGCCGCGCAGATTAACGCGTTTAAAACGGCATCCGGCAACATCGATATTAGCGTTCTGTATCTGGTGTCCGTTGGGCTACTACTGTGCGTGCTGTTTCTCTGGGCAGCATGGGCTGCGGTAGATGTCTGGCATGGCTGGGCAAATACCAAAGTCAGGGATGCCGCGCTTGCCCGATTTGTTATCCGTTCTGTGGCTTTACTGATCGTCTGCATCTGGATGTTCGCCAGTTAACGCAGACATTTTCGAAGTGCCTTTACCCGTCAAAGAGGAATGTTCCATGAAATCAAAGTTTATTCGCTTGACTCGCTTTAAAGACCGTCAGGTCATGCGTCTGGGTTCCGTGTTGATTCTGGCCTGGCTGTCCTGCAAACCGGCACTGGCCGATCTGCCTTCGGTTGAAGCGCCGGAATCCAGCGGCGGCACCGGATTGATGGGCCAGATCAAAGGCTATGCGCAGGACTTCATTGTCTTCGCCGGTCTGCTGGTCTGCGCCGTGGCATTTATCAACGTCGCAACCAGCGCGGTGCACACGTTCGTTGAAGTGCGTAACGAACGCGCCACCTGGACCAAGTTTGGCTCCATCGTTGCAACCGGCGTGGTGCTGCTGGTCGCGACTATCTGGCTGCTCGGTCAGTCTGCCGAAATCATTCTGTAAGGGGATAAGCATGCAGACCATCCGTTTCCTGCCCGATCGACTGAATGCCGAACCTGTCGTGTTTCGCGGTTTCACCACGCCGGAACTGGGGCTGGCGGCATTGATTGGATTAGCGGTTGGCGGCGTGGTGTGTTTGCCATTTTTTCCACTGGTTGGCTGGGTCATCATCCCTACCGGGATGCTGCTCATGCCGCTGCTACTCATTGCGTTTGGCGGGCGCTGGATGGCCCGCCTTAAACGCGGCAAGCCAGAAAACTACATCTGGCAGCGGCTGGAGGAGAAGAAGCGCCGGATGGGCTATGGCGACCGTTCTCTCATCATCAGCTCACACAGCTGGACTCTGCGCCGTACACCGAAGGGAGCCGGAAAATGAGCCAGTTCCGCAATGCCATTCAACGCAGCGATCAGCACATCAAATCGCTGCGCATCGCCTGCGCTTTCCTCATTCTGTTGGTGCTGATCACGTCATCTGGCTGGATGCTAGCGCCCCGCAGCATGACCATTCATAACCCGCCAGACTTGCGCACCGGCAGCACGCGCCCCTGGTGGGAAGTGCCGCCGTCATCGGTTTACGCCTTTGCCTTCTATATATTCCAGCAGCTTAACGCCTGGCCGAAAAATGGTGAGGTGGATTATCCCGCCAAAATTCGCGCTCTGTCGCCTTACCTGACACCGGGCTGCAAAGACTTTCTGGAACGAGATGCCACCGAGCGCACCAACCGCAACGAGCTGATTGACCGTGTGCGCGTGGTGTATGAAATTCCCGAGCGCGGCTACAGCACCAAAAGCGTCACAGTGCGCGACCGTGACAACTGGGTCGCGCAGCTAGATTTGGTCGCGGATGAGTACTTTCACACCGAGCCGGTGAAGCGCGCGATGGTGCGCTACCCGATGAAAATTACGCGCTGGAATGGCGATCCCGAAACCAATCAGTTCGGTCTGGCGCTGGATTGCTACGACGGCGTGCCACAGCGTCTGGAGGCCGCACCACCTGAACCTAAGCCTGAGCATAAGGGGATGTTTTGATGAATACGCTCACCAGATTGCATTTTGCCTGCAGGCTGATGTTCGCAGTGTTGCCAGTGGCAACACTTACGCCGAATCCGGTTCAGGCAGTTGAATTGATGAAGTGGGAGCGCATCCCGCTGCAGGTCACGCTCAAGGTTGGCCAGGAGCGCGTGGTATTCGTCGATAAAAACGTGCGCGTCGGTATCGCGCCAGCGCTAAAGGGCAAGCTGCGCGTGCAAAGCACCGGCGGTGCGGTGTACCTGAAAGCGAACGAAGCGTTTTCCCAGACCCGCGTCCAGCTGCAGGATGTGGAGAACGGCGAGATCATCATGCTCGATGTCACCGCTGGCGCGAAAGGTTCCGCCGAGCCGGTAAAGTTAGTTTATGAAGGGGGCGACAGCGAGGCTGATGCCAACCCTGAGCAAGCTGACGCAGCCAAAGAAGAGAAGAAAGTCAGTTACTCCGCGCCACTGCCGGTGCTGCTCACGCGTTACGCGTCGCAGCGATTGTATGCGCCGCTGCGCACGGTTGAGCCGGTTCCCGGCGTGCGTTCACTGGTCTTGCATTTACCCAGCCGCATCACCACGCTTTATCCCGCTGAACCTTTAGAGATCCAGCCTATTGCGGCATGGGCGGTGCAAAGTCAGAACGTGGTGGCGTTTCGCGTACGCAACATGACCAGCCGCAAAATCGTTCTCGATCCCCGCTCGCTGCAGGGCAAGTTTGTCTCCGCCACTTTCCAGCATCGTTTTCTCGGTTTAGTCGGCACACCTGAAGACACCACCATGCTCTATCTGGTGATGGATTCGCGCCCCGAAAACGCATTGATTCCTGAAGCGAAGGTGAGCCGCAAAGCGCGAGGTGAACACCATGCAGATTAAATCGAACACGCTGGTCAAAGTGCTGGTGCCGGTATTCCTGCTCGCGGGCGTCGCGGTGGGCATGAAAAGTTGCAGCATCAAGAATGAAACAGAAAAAACCAGCGCCACGCCAGAAAAGCCCAAAGCGCTGGCCGATCTGACGCCTGCCGAGCTCAAGGCGCTGGGCGTCGAGGGTGATACTCCGGAAGACACGCTGCGCACGCTGGTTGGCACGCTGAAAACCATTCGCGGTAAGCAGGAAACGCTCGACCGCCAGAATCTCGATTTGGTCAAAGAGAACGATCGCCTGCGTACGCGCAACCAGAACGTTGCCGGTCAGGTTAATGAAGCGGTGGCGAACTACCAGAAACTGGCTGAAGACCGCCGCCAGCAACTGCAGCAGGAACAGCAAACCCTGACCAGTAAAGTTCAGGAGCTGAGCAACCAGCTGGCCAAGCGCATGGCGTCCAATAAGCAGGATCAGAACAACAGCGATATTCCGCTGGGGCTTGGTCTGGATGATGTTGCCAGTGGCAACACCAGTGATGGCGTGATGTGGGTTTCACCCAGCGATCAGCGCAGCAGCGGCACGGACGCGGGTTCAACTCCCGCCGACGGTAAATCTACGATGAGTGGATTTCCAACATCGTTCCTAGGCGATAATGCGCTGAGTAAGAGCAAAAGTAACTACGAGCGAAAGGTGAAAGGCTACTCCAACAGCCAGAAAGAAGAGGAAAGCACCGAGCCGGTTTACACACTGCCAGAAAACTCCACGTTGATTGGCAGCAAAGGCATGACCGCGCTGCTGGGCCGCGTGCCAATTAATGGCACCGTCACCGATCCTTATCCGTTCAAAGTGCTGATTGGCCGCGACAACCTGACGGCCAACGGCATCGATTTACCCGATGTAGAAGGCGCGATTGTTTCCGGCACGGCTTCAGGCGACTGGACGCTCTCCTGCGTGCGCGGCCAGGTGAACTCTATCACCTTCGTCTTCAGCGATGGCCGGGTGCGCACGCTGCCGCGTCCTGATACTAACGGCAAGAGTAACGGCCAGGATGGTGGCAAAAAGCAGGACGGCGGCATTGGCTGGATCTCGGATGAGGCAGGGATTCCCTGCATCAGCGGCACGCGTAAATCCAACGCATCAACTTATCTGCCAACCCTCTTTGCGCTTTCCGGCGCAGCCGCTGCCGGTGAAGCACTCAACGAAAATCAGCGTACCGGACAAACCAACGCTTACGGCGGCGTGACTTCCACGCTAACCGGCGATGCCGGACAGGCGGCAATGGGCAAAGTGATTGCCGGTGGCGTTGGTGATGTTTCCGAATGGGTGAAACAGCGTTATGGCCAGACCTTCGATGCGGTGTATGTGCCACCCGGCGCGAATCTCGCCGTTCACATAACGCAGCAGTTGGCGATCGATTACGAAGATAAAGGCCGCAAGGTGCGTTACGACTTCAGCGTGCCGGGTAATGCCGCGCGTATCGGACTGGATTAAGGGGATTGCGCATGAACAGAGCATTAATGCCGGTCGCGTTCGCCGCGCTGGTTTCAGTCATTTCAGGCTGCAGCACCTCGAAAAAAGAGATGCTGCCAGCGGGCGACAGCAACATGCTGGAGCTGTGGCAAGGCAAAGGCGCGAGCGGTTCAGCTCAACGTGGCGCGCAGGGACGTGAAGCGCTGCGCCGTCCGCTGAGTGAAACGGAAGAGCAGCGCGCCGACAAACTCGACCACTCTTATAGCCGCACGCAGGAAAGTGAGATCACACAGCAGTTCCCGCGCCTGCCGAACCCCGACATGGTGATGTACGTCTTTCCACACCTTGCCGGTGGCAACTCGCCGGTTCCTGGTTACAGCACGGTATTCCCGTTTTACAGCCAGGTGCAGTACGCCTTGCCGGGTGAGCGCACGGAGGATCTGTAATGAAGTTTTCCCTGTTTAAAAAGCCCGCCCCGGAAGCCAGCAACATCCCTGAAAGCAGCCAGCCGCAGCCACTGTCGCGCCCTGGAAAAATGACGGTGCAGGATGAATCCGCGCTGTATCACGCCAAACCTTCCATCATTGATTACCTGCCGTGGGCCGAATATCTGCCGGAAGATAAATGCCTGCTGCTTGATGACGGCGTTTCGGTCGGCGCGGTTTATACCATCACGCCGATTTCATCCGAGGGGCGCACCGCCGCGCGCCTGGAGGAAATCCGCGATCAGGTGGAAGATGCGCTGCAGGACAGCCTGGAAGAAGACGACATCTCGCCGTGGGTGGTGCAGTTCTTTTGCCAGGATGAGGACGATCCATCGCCCTATCTGAACACGGTCAAAGAGTACGTAAAACCCTGGGCGCGCGGCACGAAATTCACCAACGCCTGGCTGGGTGAAACCGAGCGCCATTTGCGGGACATCGCCATTCCAACGGGCTTGTTCCGCGACACGCTGGTCACTGGCCAGCCGTGGCGCGGGCAGCAGCGCCGCACGCGCATGGTGATTTATCGCTGGGTGCCAGGCGCTGCCAAAGGTGTAAAAGACGTTCACGCACTGCCGCCCGTTACCATGTTGAATCAGGTCTGCGACCGACTAGCGGCATCGCTAGGAGCATCCGGCGTCGCCTGCCAGCGGCAAATCGGCGCGCAGATTCATGAATGGTTGCTGCGCCTGTTTAATCCCGATCCGCAGCACGGCCTGAGCAAAGAAGCGTTTTACGCCGCCGCGAAGCATCATGATGCCGAAGCAGGCGAGCTGCCGATGACCAACGATTTCGCCGAAACGCTGTGGTACACGCCGCCGTGCTCAGACATCGAAAACGGCGTGTGGTGGTTCGACGATAAACCGCATCGCGCGATTGCCATCGAGCGTCTGCGCCGCCCACCTGAACCTGGCATGTTGACCGGTGAAATGGCGCGCGGCGAGCACATTAATGCGCTGATGGATTTGCTGCCCGAAGGCACAGTGGTTTCACTGACCATCGTTTCTCAGCCGCAGGACGTGCTGGAAAACGACTTTATTAAGCTGGCTAAAAACGCCGTGGGTGAAAACACCGAATCCGGGCGCGTGCGCGAGGATGTGCGCGAAGTGAAAGAGTATCTTGGCCGCCGCCACAAGCTGTATCGCGGCGCGCTGACGTTCATGCTGCGCGGCGACGATCTGGCCGACCTCAACCGACGTCAGCAAAACATGTTGGCGGTGCTGCTGACATCTGGCCTGCAGCCGGTGCGACCTGAATACAACGTTTCGCCGCTGAATACCTGGCTGCGCGCGCTGCCGATGTGTTTCAACCCGCAAAAAGATCGCCGCCACTGGTATACGCGCCTGACGTGGGTGCAGCACTTGGCCGGTTTGCTGCCGGTGACTGGCCGCGCCACCGGCAGCGGTCATCCCGGCTTCAGCTTCTTCAATCGCGGCGGTGAACCGCTGACATTCGACCCGATGAATAAGCAGGACCGCACGCAGAACGCACATATGCTGTTTTTCGGACCAACCGGCGCGGGCAAGTCGGCCACGCTGTGCGCGACGCTTTCCCAGTTGATGGCTATTCACCGCCCACGTTTATTTATTGCCGAAGCCGGTAACTCGTTTGGCCTGTACGCCGACTATTGCGAAAGCCTTGGCCTGACGGTGAATAAAATCAGCATCCGTCCCGGCTGCGGCGTCAGTCTGGCGCTGTTCGCCGATGCGCATCAGTTGCTCGACCTCAAACCTGAGCAGCTGCAGCTTAACGAAGCCGATATCCCGGACGCCGATGAAGATGACGGTGATGAACAGCGCGACATTCTCGGCGAAATGGAAATCGCCGCGCGCATGATGATCACTGGCGGCGAAAAACGCGAAGAAGAACGGTTAACGCGCTCTGACAGAGGCCTGATTCGTGAGGCCATTATGATGGCCGCGCAGACCAGCTACGACGAATCGCGCCAGATGATTGCAGAAGATCTGCAGACAGCCTTGTTTGCCATCGCGCGTGATAACAGCGTGGACAGCAGCGGCCAGCCGTTGCTGACCGAACGCCGTCGCGCGCGTGCCGATGAAATGGCCGGTGCGATGTCGATGTTTACCAGCGGCTTCGAAGGCGAACTGTTCAACCGTCCCGGCACGCCGTGGCCAGAAGCCGATGTGACGCTTATTGATTTAGGCACGCTGGCGCGCGAAAACTATGGCGCTCAGATGGCGCTGGCGATGGTTTCACTGGTGAACACCATCAACAACATCGCCGAGCGCGATCAGTATCTCGACCGCGAAATCGTCTTCGCCATCGATGAAGCGCACATCACCACCACCAATCCGCTGCTGTCTCCGTACATGACCAAAGTGGTGAAGATGTGGCGTAAGCTCGGTGCCTGGCTGTGGATGGCCACGCAGAACCTGGCGGATTACCCGGACATCGCCGAGAAGATGCTGAACATGGCTGAATGGTGGCTTTGCCTGACAATGCCGCCTGATGAAGTGGAGCAAATTGCGCGCTTTAAGAAGTTGAGCGATGAGCAAAAATCGGTGCTGCTTTCCGCGAGTAAGCTGCCGCGCTGCTATACCGAAGGCGTGGTGCTTTCGAAGAAAACCGAAGCGCTGTTTCGCGCAGTGCCACCCAGCCTCTACCTTGCTCTTGGCATGACCGAGAAAGAGGAAAAAGCCGAACGCCGTAAGTTGATGAAAGAGCACAACTGTAGCGAGCTTGAAGCTGCAGTGATCGTTGCACGCCAGCTTGATGCAGCGCGTGGCCTCAAGTCTGCCGCCGTTTAATCAGGGAGCCGTATGTTAAAACTAAAATATCCCGTACCCCGCATTACCACAGCGATTTCCCGGCATGCTGCGCGCACGCTGTTTACTCTGATGCCACAAGGTGAGCCTGAAATTTTGATGAGCGATCTGACCTTACTGGACAGGCTATGTGATGAAATCCGGACTCGCGTTAATCCGCCCGTGCAGATCACCAGCCATCCGCAGCGCGTCGGCAGTCATTCATGCCTTGCGCTGAACTTCAAAGGCAAGCTGTGTAGCTCGATTGACCTGCTGATTACAGTGAATAGTCACCTGAGCTGGCCAACGGAAGATGACTATCATCACCCACGTTGGTACATGACCGTCGTAGACGCCGCCGACCTGCTTTATCTCCAGCTTTATCTGGCGCATCAACTTTCATCAAAGCACGCGAAATGACGCCTGTTTCAGAGCACTCTCGCTTGTGAAGTTGTGCCAAAATTTGCATAGTCTGCTCCGTCCCCGGCCCAAAGGTTACACCTACCAGGCGTAGTTGTTCTGCATCCCTTCGGACCGGGGACATTTAATCCCGCTGTCCGACACAGAGTTGTTTGCTGTACTCAACTCACATCCAGCGCACCGTTATGGCTTCTCTCATTTTGTGGAGTAAGTCTGATGAAGTCGCTGATCCCACTCCTTTTCATTTGCACAATATCTCCCGGCTTTGCCGCCGTTACCGTTTTTACTACAGTTGGCCATCCAGCCATTAATGCTGACGCCAATACGCGCATGGTGTTTCTCGATGCACCTGACCAACAGCAAAATGCAATATTTGGCCAACTCAGCAATAATCCTGAAGCAGCTGCGCAGGCGGCCAAAAGCGGTCTGCAGCGCATGAGCGCGGATCAACAGCAGCAATTAGTGGAAGCCTGGCGCGGCGTTATTGCTGCGTGGAAGCTTGGCATAGAAAAATATCCAGCGGTGGTCTTCGACGACGTGGACGTGGTTTATGGCACCACCGATGTGGATCTGGCTAAGAACATCCGGGCGCAAGGTGGCCATCCATGACGCGCGCGAAACTGGCAACTACCGCGCTGCTGTTCGCCGCTATGCAACCGGTAGCCGAATCGGCCATCACCAGCGCGCAGATCATTGCGAGCGCGGTTTCTCCATCCTGTATCAGCTGGCGCGTCAGCGGCATCTGTTACTGGTTGTTCTGTACGCCGTGGGGCTGCAAGGTGCGCACATCGGTCAAGGTCACGCACTTCATCCCGGAAGCCGTGGTATCGGCATATGCACAACCCGGCGCGTACCCCTGGAAGGAAATGGCGTTCGTCAGTCAGACGGCGGGCGGGCTCGAAAACGGCATGTACGGCGTACCAGCCGGTGGCGGCAACGAGGAGCTGAAAGCACAGGGCAAGCGCAAAACCAATCTGCACTTCAAATATGCCGACGCGATTGGCCATCCGGCAACATCGCTGATTGGCGGCAGCATTTCTGGCTATTCCTGCGAGAGCGCGGCAACGCCGCTGAATCCTTACTTCCTCAGCACGCTCGATACGCTGGCATGGCGCAGCGGTATACCGGAATCGCTTTACCCGGAAGCGCTGGTGCCAGGCATGCGCGAGATTGGCAGCCAGGCAACGGCCAACATGTGGAGCAACGTCTACCCACGATCGGGCTTCGTCACGCAGACCGATGACGACAAAGCCGCCGCTGTGGTGGCGCAGCGCGTCGCCGACATCATCACCCGCACCGGCCAGCCACACGTATATCAAACCCTCAAAGGCAATCCTTCGCCTGGCTACTGGCCGCCCGGACCGGTTAAGGAAAACACCGGATTCAAAAACCACAAATGGCAGCGGTTATCTCCGCAGCTCAGCGAAACCTGCGCCGTGTTCCCGGATGGCAACTTCACTGCAGCCGTTGATGGCAATGAAGCCTTCGCGCTCTGGCAACCTTACAGCTGCTGCAAGCGTCGCGGCCAGACCTTCCTGTACAGCACCGATTTTGGAGGTGAATCATGATCCCGCGCATCTGGTTTACGGCGTCAGCGTTGCTACTGGCAACCAGCGCACAGGCGTTTGACGTTTCACTGCCGCAGGTTCAGGACAGCAGCATGGGCTACGGCAAAAGTGCTAACGGCGCGGTGTCCGACAAGCTGTTTTATACCCTCGGCGGCGGCTCGGTGATATCGCAGCCCGCCACGCGCAGCAGCATGCAGAAGCTGGGTTTGGACGTTGGCTGGAGCTCGGATCTGCAATGCGGCAACTTCGACCTGAAAACCACTGTCGGCAATCAGCTTAACGGCATGACCAACGGCTTCAAAAACCTGATGGGCGATGTGGTTCAGGGCGCAACCGGCGCGGTGGCTAGTTTGCCCGCAATGGTGATTCAGCGCGCTAATCCCGGCCTGTATGAAATGCTCACCAACGGCGTGCTGCAGGCCAACGTGGCGTTCGATAAGGCGCAGCTCAATTGTCAGAACATGGCCAAACGCATGGTGGACTTCTCGGACTCCAGCAAATGGACGCAGCAGGCGGCGATGGATGAGTACAAAAAGCTGGTGAACAGCGGCGATGCGGATGCGGTACGCGTGAACGATGCCGGGGAAAAAGTGACGGGCGAATCCGGCAGCAACTGGGTCGGCGGTGAAAAGCGCGGTGGTCGTGGCCAGCGCGCGATTCGCCCGACTTATGACCTGTCTGCCGCTGGCTATAACATGATGAATAATCTGCCGGTTAACAGCACCGGCAGCGTCAGCGGCGACAGCTGCACGGGTGGCAGTTGCGGTAAGTTCTCCAGCTCCGAAGAAGCGGCAGCAGCGGTGGTTAAAGTGCTGGGCGATCGCTCGATTCGCACCTGTAAAGATGCCGCGCAATGCACCGATGGCGATATCGATCAGCAACCTGGCGCCAGCGTCGCCGGAACCGGCTTTTCACCGATGCTGGAAGAAGCCACGCGCATCAACGGCGAGCAACTGGTGAAGCTGGTTAATGGCGCGGAGAAGCCCAACGCCGAGAACCTGGCAAAGCTGCGCACCGGCAGCCTGGCGATCACCAGCGGCGTGATCAAAGCGCTGCAGCGTGACCCGGACAACGCGGCGCTGGTTGGCCGCCTTGCGGGTGAACTGGCGATGGCTGACACGGTTGAAACCGCGCTGCTGATGCGCCGCATGATTGTGACCGGCCAATCGGAACCGAATGCAGCAGCAATGCCCGAAGCGTTGCAGGAAGGCGATCGCCGCGTTGAATCGCTCGATAGGGAAATCAACGCGCTCAAGAATGAAATGGAACTGAAGCGCGAACTGGCGCGCAACTCCGTTCTGACCATCATCGACCGCGAGAACAATCGCGCCACAACTAACCCGCAGCGCCAGCCGCACGAAAATACCGATTCGCGCTTCAATCAGCTTTCTGCGCCATCCGGGGAGGAGTGAGATGCGTAAATTTTTGAAGGTTTTCGCATGGTTGTTAACGCTCACCGCAATAGTCTGCATCGCCCTGGCTTTGTTCTGGTCTGCCAGTAAATCACCTGAAGCACTAACGCATCTCATGCGCTGGTTTGATAAAACCTGGATAGCTTGGCTGATATGGCGGCTGGTGATTTATGCAGTGACCGCTTACTTCGCTTATCAATGCTGGCAATTGAAGAAATCAGATCCCGCTTGGCATCGCATGATTCTGCGCATTTGTAGCATTGGCACGCTCTATATCGTCGTCATGGAATGGGCGCTGTACTCCACAACAGGAGGCCACTGATGAGCACGAACAGCTATCTGGAGTTCTTTCTTACCTTGCTGGGTTGGATCATCAATAACGGCATCTGGGGTCTGCTGATATCTACTGGCCTGTTTGCCGTGCCGCTGATATTCAAAGTGGTTGGGATCTGGCTCAAGGTGCGCGAGGAAGGCGATGACGAGGGTAACAAAGGTAAGCTGTCACTGCCACGCATCGAGAACGCGCTCTACAGCGCGTTTTTCGTTATGCTGGTTTGCTGTCTGCCTATCATCAATGTCAGCCTAGACAGTATCCAATACGATGAATCCCGCTCCAAGAGCTGCGGCACCTGGACGCCAAAAGCGCCAGATGAAAGCGGTTATTCGACGATCATCAGCAGCATGGATGGGCAAACGGCAGCAGCGCCAATTTGGTGGGTGCTGATGCACAAGCTATCCAAAGGCGTCACACAGGCAGCTGTAGCCACAATTCCCTGCCGCCCGGATTTACGTCAGTTGCGCTTTGAAGTGCAGCACACCCGCATCAGCAATCCAGCACTCGCCGCCGAGTTGCAGGATTTCACCAACGATTGTTACGCGCTGGCGCTATACCTGTGGAAGCAGCAGGATCAGGGGCAAACCAAAGAAGAAGATGCACTACGCGATGTTGAATGGCTGGGCAGCAACACATTTTTGAACGGCAGCGGTTACTACGATCAACTGCAGTCCAAGACGCCACGCGCATCATTCCCATGGAATGAAGGCCGCGACAGCGGCAGACCTGACACCGGTCGCGGTGGTTATCCAACCTGCCGCGAATGGTGGTCCAGCGCCGATACCGGCCTTGAGGCGCGCGTTGTCGATCAGGCTTCACCAGGAATGTGGTTGCGCATGTCTGCCGCGCTAAAAATGATGGGCAAAGACAATACAAAATATAAGGAGAGCATCGTTCGCCGCCTGGTGAGTCCGGAGAGTTTGACCGTTTCGCAGAATGGCCGCACTTATGCCGGTTATGGTGGCAATGCCGATTTCACACTGGATAACTCCGCCAGCCGTATTGGTGGTATTGCGGGAATGTCACTGGGTAGTCTGGCTGCGTTCCCGGCGTTTGATGCGATGCGTCAGGCGTTACCGATGGTTCAGGCTTTATTGCTGATGGCGATATATGTGATGCTTCCACTGATATTGGCGTTCGGCAGTTATGAGTTCAAAACCGTTATTACCGTCAGCTTTGTGGTGTTTGCGCTTAATTTCCTGACGTTCTGGTGGGAGCTGGCGCGCTGGCTCGACAGCTGGTTAATGGAAGCACTTTATAGTTCTGATACGCATAGCCGCTGGAATGCTGCTGGGTTTCAAAATAGCTCTGATGATTTGATTATGAACTTTGTTATGGGGGCGATGTTTATTGTGCTACCTGCGTTGTGGATGGCGGCATTTTCATGGGCAGGAATTAGAATTGGTGAAATAGCACGAATGGCAGGTGATGGTGCATCAAGTGTGAAAAGTGCGGCTGGCAGTGCTGGTGAAATAATCAGCTCTAAGATCACAAAATAAATTATGAGCCAGTTGAACCATCAGATCCATTTGAGCCATTGGAACCGTAATTGTGGTCATTTTCTTTTTTTTCTTCACCCTCTTCATTTGAAGAAGAAGGAAATACGTTAATTCCACAGATTGCGGTTCCAATTGCTATTGAAACAGTCATAGCGAAAACACTACCTGAGATGATGCTCAAAGCTAAAAGTATTAGTAAAAACAGAAGCACTGTTTTTGCCAAATTAAACCGAACATTCAGCCTTCGGCTGACAGTCATCGATAGTGAATTTAAAGCAGCCGAAGACTTTCCAAATATCACATGTAAAAAACTATGCTGTGATTTCCTGTTATTATTCATCACTTCCCCCATATCAAAAAAATCGCTCTTTTAAGCTCAAATCTGCCGCCCATTGCAAGCCTTGCAATTTGATTTAAGTTTGACCATTTCTGGCGATATTGCTAGTGTTTTAGTCGTTGCCATAGTTGTTTACGCAACCAACAAAGCCCTTATGACCTGAAAGGGGCACCTTAATGGCGGTCATCAGCGAAAGTTTCAGCAGCCTGTGAGAAACGCCATTTGGCGGCTGCATCCGGGATAACCGGCAAAGCTACTCAACCTTTGCAAGTAGCGGGCAAAAGCAACGTCCAAGGTTTCCACCACTTCACTACGGTTCAATCAACTTCATCTCATCGATACTAGCTACAGCGCACGGCCAGTTTGCGTGATCGTTTCCGCCATTTGGAACATTTGGCGACGAACGTACCTCGCAAATACAGGCAGAAGCTGCGCGGCGTCACTTGCGTTGGCGCGTAGCAACAACCAAGTGACGCGCGCAGCGCGTATACGTCAACACCACGTAATACGGCCTTATGCGACGACGCTTACCGTCTGACCAACACGTAGTTCGTTATTACCACTATCAACCGCACCAACATTCAGTGAACGTTGGCAACTTATCTGAGGAGGAAATCAACGCGATATCAAGGCGACGTCAGAGAACCTGACGGACGGAGGCGTCCTGAGAAATCAGGAACCGGCATTAGCCGCGATCAGCTCTGAGAGCTGTGGAGACCTCGCAACAACTCAACATTTCGCCGCCCCGATGCACAGATATCCGCTGAGATGCAGGAAGCGCAACCTGAAACCGTGCCGTCGGGGTAGAGATGTTTTGGAGAATGTATGTCGCGAGGAAACAAGCAGTTCAGCAAACAATTGGTGACGTTGGCCAGAAAATCTGGCGGTAGTTTCAAAACCGTCGCCGATCGCTCGCGCATAGCAGCACGGCTGGCTGAGCAGATGCTGAAGCTCAACATTCAGATCAGAGATGTAAACCATATTAAGACGCACCACATTGAGAATTACGTACGTAGCCGACTAACAGATGATATTTCAAAGCGTACGTTGCAAAACGAGATGGCGGCACTGCGAGCGATCTTGGCCACTGCAGGTAGGACCAAACTGGCTGATCCTAAGCATGAGAAGTTGAGTAATGATGCGCTCAACCTGTCTGGTGCAAGTCGAGCCGGATCAAAGACAGCGATTACGGACGAGCGCTTTCACGAGGCGCTCGCCCTCGTACGCAGTAAAGACGAAGGTGTCGCGTTGGCGATGGAGATTGCGCGTTATCTCGGATTGCGAACAGAAGAAGCCGTACAGTCGGCAAAATCGCTTAAAACGTGGCAGCAGGCGCTAGCGCGTGGGGATGAACGGTTGCGCGTAGTTTTCGGTACAAAAGGCGGTAGACCGAGAGACACAACGATCGTCAGACGTGATGAACTGGTGCGGAGCTTGAAAGCTGCAGTGGCATATTCGGCAAAACATAGTGGCAAGTTGGTTGATAGAGCCGGGCTGAGGAGCGCGATCGATCGCTACCGAAATGTGGCTAAGGATGCTGGGCTTACAGGCAAAGATGCACCGCATAGCCTGAGATATGCGTATTCGCGTGAGGCTACAGAGTGGCATATGAAAAACGGCCTCAGCAGAAAAGAAGCCGAGGCGATGGTTTCAATGGATCTTGGTCATGGAGATAGCCGAGGTGCTTATGTTGCAAGAATTTATAATTTATAAATCACCGAAACTTTGAATTAGAGTTACACCATTGATAAATGCTGCATGCTCTTCGAAAAAGAGATCATTAACTTCTAGAGTGTCGAAAAAATTATATTTAGTGACCAAAATTCTTAGGTCTTTCCCTCGCCTTGTTGATGCTGTGTAGAAAATAATTATGGCTTCCTGTTTTGATAGTTTAGCCTTCAGAAGATTCGCATAAAAACTCTTGTCAATGCTTTCATCATCATCAATAAACTTTAATATACTATATATCCAAGTATAGTAGTGTGATAAGAAACGCCCCCATTGATTCCAATACTTCTCATAACAATCATCAAACTTTTCAATTTCAGGCGTAACAATGTCAAAAAAACCATCCTGACTGGATCTTCTATAATACTGTTGCAGTACACCCAAAAGTTCTTCTATTGCACTGCGACCTTTGAATGATGTTACTACTCCTCTTTCTTTAATCGTATACTCAACATCCATCACTATTTCATTTAAATTATTCATCATGTAAAAAAACTTTGATTCAAAGTCCTGTTTTCTAACATTTACTTGTTGCTGAGCAGAATACTTCCGTTGTTCATCTAAATTTATTAGCAAACCTATAAACCCACATGCAGTGAAAAAACACGTTATGACGCCAAAGCTATCACCAAAAACACCGGCTTTCTCAACGGAATACACATCTATTGGCCAAGTTAAGATCAAGACTATTGCTGCATAAAACATCACCATTCCTAAAACAGAAAGTGAAATGTATTTCATTTTATGTGCTAAGAAATGAGTTTTAATTTTTTTCCATCGAGATTGATTGTCTTTCATTAATCTTGACACGCCCTTAAAATTTATGAAAATATTTGTTCGGTAGAATGCTTCACGGACCTGAAAGAAGCGCCAATCGCCGGTCCCCATACCCGCACACCTTTAGAGCGGGTGCCATCCACGATGGTAAAGGTTCTCTCATCACCTCGCCGCACGGCACGCATTACCCACCCTGACGGGGATTTACTCCCGTTAGTGGATAAATCCCCCATTTTTCACATCTGGAGGATTTACCTATGGGCTATTGTCATTGCTACACCCAACTGAAATCAGTACCTGACGATCAGTGGTTACTGTTCACCGTACAGCTATCAAACGTGTTCTTGATAATACAAAACCGGCATGTTCCCGGCTATAAGCAACCTCTGGTGCTTTGCACAAGCGATGGCCGTTATCCACTTTTGCAGCCAGCTGATCTGATTGTACAAAGCGGTATCAGACAACCCGCTATCTCTTTTAACGGCGAAGAGAAGGAAGATCTTGAGTATGAAAGTTTCTTCCTTGGCCAACATTCGTCTGGCAGTGAATTCTGCAAGACATCATTTAACTGGTCACCAGACCGGCCTTATGACTTCATGGTGAAAGCCACGCTACTGCTAGCACATCGATTCTGCATCGGCTGCTATGACATCTCATCGGATGGCACGCTTGCTGAATGGCTTGATGTTCAGGAGTGGTTAACTAAGCACTTAGGTGGCCAATGGCCAATACCTGAAGCAATCCTCAATAACCCCGAGTAATCACTCTCAATTTCAACCTGCCCAGTGGCGTATCACTTCGCCATTACGGGAAAGGATACGCCACGTAAGGAGTATCCCATGCCGACCAAACGCAAATCCCGTAAGTCACAAACCAACCAAGTTGATCTCTACCAGCAAGTAACCGACAAAATCGTCGCTTCGATTGAGCGCGGTGTTTTACCGTGGCGTAAACCGTGGAGAGACAGCAAGCGTTCCGCTGAATCACCTATACCATTCAACGCTGCTACCCGCCGCCATTACAACGGCGTAAACATCATGCTGTTGTGGTTAGCTGCCGAGGAGCAAGGTTTTCAATCTAACCGCTGGCTGACATGGAAACAGGCGCAAGCGCTGGGTGGCCATGTTCGCAAGGGTGAGAAATCAACCATCGCTGTATTCTTTAAACCTTTCGAGGTGGAATCCACTGACAAAGCTGGCCAGACACGCAGAAATGCACAAGGCGAACCGGTAATGGAGCAACGCATTATGTTACGCAGCATCCCGCTGTTTAACGTGCAGCAATGCGATGACCTGCCCGATTCAGTTGCACCAACACCTGCCATAAATCTGGATTATCAGGATGATGACGAGTTGGATGCTGACACGCACGGTCAGATAATTGAAATGCTAAACGCTTCAGGCGTTCAAGTGACTTCAATTGAACAAAATCGCGCGTATTACAATTCTGCTGCTGACCGAATTGTCTTACCGAAAACTTCGCAGTTTTTTACCAGCGCGGATTACTGGTCAACGCTGTTGCATGAACTGGTACACTCCAGCGGGCACATTAAGCGCTTAAATCGTGAAGGCATCACTTCAACCACTCGTCGATTTGGTGATCCAGTCTACGCGTTCGAAGAGTTGATCGCTGAACTGGGTAGCGCATTCCTGTGCGCTCACTTAAGTGTGTACGGTGAAGTGCAGCATGACAGCTATATCGATCATTGGTTGACGATATTGAAGTCAGACAAAAGGGCGCTGTTCCGCGCAAGCCGCATGGCACGTGAAGCATCTGAATACCTTTTGACGCCGCTCAATGAAGAGGTTGGAGAAGACGCCGCCTGAAACCAAAACCATCTCCTCGGGGATGGTTTCTTTTTCAGTGAGCAATTTAATCACATTTTCCAAAAATGATTTTAGGCTGTGATTACTTGCTGCCTGGAACGATAGTGCCTCCGATCTGGAGGTGAATTATGTTCCCAAAATTACAAAACAAGTTCAGACGCAGCAATTTTCAGCCTTCATTACCGGCTAAACGAGAAGGCTACTTCACACCGCAAAATCATCAGTCTTTGCTCCGCACATCAACACGGCAGGCACTGCTCAAGAAGATCTGGCAGAGCTCGTTACTGTCTAAATCTGCCTATGAAGAATTTTGCCTGGAGCCGCTGCAAAACCTTGCCGAGCGTTATCAAAATTTGCCAGCTGCACGTATCACCGACTGGAACAAGGTCGGCGGGTTGCTGGATCTCACTCTGCAGCAGATCGTCAGCACGCTGCAGCTATCGAAAGGCATGGTGTTTCCTGCCAATGCTGCACCTGAAGATCAGGCCGCCCAGTCCAGCCACTGGAACTGCGTGGTGTTCTGGCTGGCACTTTACTGGCACGTTCCTGAATTGCTCTACATCGAAGCAGAACTGGAAGATGGGCACGTTTGGCAGCCGATTTCGAATGCGCCGGGTATGCAATTTCGCTTCAAAGTAGAGCGCCAAACCGAAGCGTCAGCAAAAGACAGCGTCATCAGGCTAGCGTTTACCGTCTCAATGTTGCCCAAAAGCGCGTTAACTTGGTTGGAAAAACAGCGCAATGCGAGGGATTGCTTGTTTCTTGAACTGGCCGGAATTAATTCGGCAGAAAATCAGATCCATTTATTACTAAACAAAGTGCGGCAGAAATTATTACCAGACGAATTAAATAACGTTAGTAATTTGGCGACAATAAATCCCAATTTACATCAGGAAATTGTCAGTGAATTACCCGCCAAAATCCCCGCAGAGCAGTATGACGACGCTGTTTATGAGGAATACTTTAGTCAGATTGATGTTAAGAAAAATAGCCATCTAACTAACGGTGAAATTGAAATCAGCGCCGAGGATTATAAGAAAACCGATCATGGCGCTGATATAACTGAATTTCACATCCAGAATGGTAGTCGAATTACAGCGAACAATTCTGATTGTGCTGAGATACCAACCTACGGATCTTCCGAAAGTGATCAAAAATACGTCAACGATGGTTATCAAACGCAGCCGCATGATCAAGAATCGATCCCCGTCACACCTGAGATGACCTCACAGATTTCTAAGAAACAGATCGGCGAGACATTTTGGTCCTGGCTGGTTGAGGGTCTCGAAAATGGAACGATAGCGTGCAATGAAGCAGATTCACGCGTGCAACTGGTCGCTGGTTTTGTTTTCCTGCTTGTACCGGGCATATTTTATCGATATCTGAAGCAAACCGGTCAGTCTGCTGATGAGCGTGAAAATGTTCAGGCAGGGTTTGAAAGACTCAACCGACATCGGCGTAACAACGGCAAACGGTTTACGTTTGCCACTCTCTACAACAGTGCCGACCGTAACGGCCCTTATAAACGTGTGAAAGGCTATCTGGTCAAATCCACGATGATCATCCGTAGTTCTGATGTGCCGGATGACAGTCAGTTTTTAGTGGTTCCCTGACGCTTTTCTTGAAGGTGTATGGAGGAGTGCTGCTGCCCATCGGGCGGTCTTTTAATTGCTGATCGAAGGAAAGGTTATGAGTCAGGTTGATACTGATACAAGCTGGGAATCTTTGTTAGATGAATATTTTTTCGTAAAATTTCTTCGCCCTCACACGGAGTGGAGTTACCGAAAAGTAGTCAATGGATTCAGGAAATATTATGGCCTTGATAAGAAGCTCGGTGAGATAACTCGCCGCGACGTTCAGGAATGGCGACGGCATGTTATCAACGTCGAATGCTCGTCTGCGGTCACATGGAATAACAAAGTGGCGCATATGCGCGCCATCGTAAATTATGCCATGAAAGCGAATCTTATCCCTCAGACTGAAAATCCGTTCAATGAGGTTCTAGTTCGGGCTGATAACAAGCGTAAAAAAACATTATCTAAACCCCAATTGACCCGTGTCTATCTGCTTATGCAGCAGCACGTTAATCTGGACACTGATCTCTCAATAGCTGAGATGAAGCGCTGCGCCTTGCATCCGGCCTGGTTCTGGACCACCGTTTTAGACACTTTGCGTTATACCGGCATGCGCGTGAACCAATTAATGCATGTGAGGTTGATGGACATTAATCTTGAAGAGAACTGGATCGAATTGCGCCTCGACGGTAGTAAAACTCACAGAGAATGGCGAGTTCCTATCGTTGGTCCATTAAAACCTCAGCTTCAATTACTGATCAGCCGTGCGATTGAAAATGGTGCAGATTCAATTAGTGCTGTTTTTGATGTTAATCGGTTTCTTTGGACGGAGAAAGAAAGGGAAAACCTACCTCCTGTTGCTACATTACAGCCGGTAAAATCATTTTTCCGACGATTATCCAAAGAATGTGGCTTTGCCGTTTCCCCCCATCGTTTCAGGCATACATTAGCTACTGAGTTAATGAAATCACCTGATCGGAACCTGCAAATGGTAAAGGGACTACTCGGGCATCGAAGTATCACAACTACAATGGGCTATATAGATATTAATTTAGATGTAACATGTAGAACGTTAGAGTCCGAGCTGGGTTTATATTTAGATAAACACCCAGTTAGATGAAATTTAAATGCGCTACATGTTATTTGATATGTAGCGCGATATATATTGTTTTATAGTGAAAAAAATATAAATAGTGAAATATGTTATTCGTTATAAGCAAAAACAATCTCGCCCTTTTCCTTGGGCTAAGAAAAATTTGACGTGCTTTCAAACCAGATATGCACAGACATCTTCCTGCCACACCAACTCATTAAGCTGTATCTCTTTTGATGCAATACCTGTTCTGACAACGGTAGCTAAAGGGGTAGTAACTTGGCCAGCCACAAACTGACAGCGCGATCTGTGCTGATTATAGGAATATCTCAGCTTATTAACTGGGGCATTACGTTTTACATGCCAGGCGCATTTGGCATAGCCATCATGAACGATACGGGCTGGTCATCGGTGACCATATTCTCCGGGCTGACTGTCGCCATGTTGGTCATGGGTATAGTTTCCCCTTTCACTAGCCGTTTCCTGTCACGTTTCGGTGGCCGCAAGATGATGGTGAGCGGGACCGTGTTGATCTGTGCTGGATGCTTCATGATGTCTCTCGCGCATTCAGAGATCCACTGGATCGCGGCCTGGATAGTCGCGGGGATCGGGATGCGGCTTTCTCTTTATGATGCTGCCTTTGCTGTGCTGGTAGCTGCTGCGGGAGCCGGTGCAAGAAAAGCAATTTCTCAGGTAACGCTGCTTGGCGGCCTAGCTTCAGCCGCGTTCTGGCCAGTCGCCGCCGGGCTACTGACTGTGACTGACTGGCGTACAGCATTGATAGTTTATGGTTGTACAGGATTGTTCAGCGCGGCATGTATTTTCATATTGCCATCCTTCCACTACGCGGGATATGCCAGTCCATCTCGCGCGGAGCCAACATTGCTGGTCAGTCGTGATGACAGCATAAATGCTTTTCTCTATTCGATACTGATCGCGCTAATAAGCTTCGTCTCAACCGGTATTTCAACCCATTTTCCCGCGATACTTGCCAGCTACGGAGCACCGGCACTGACCGGAGCTTTGTGGGGGATCGGTCAGGTGGGCGCACGTCTGCTTGATGTGGCCTCTGGCAGTCGCGTCCCTGCGCTGCGTCTGAATCTGTACACGGGATTGTTAATGCCGTTTTGCTTTGCTGTAGGGCTGGCTGGCGCAGTTACACCGGCTGCTACAGCTGCCTTTGTGCTGGGTTATGGAGCGGTTAACGGCTTGGGAACCGTTGTGAAAGCAATTCTTCCGCTGGTGCTCTTTGACCCGAAGCTATACGCTCGCAAAACTGGCGTGCTGCTGATGCCTGGGTTCATCCTCTCTGCACTTGCACCATCAGCATATGCTGCGCTTCTGAGTTTTCTGGGCACGCCGGGTACACTGGTATTAAGCGGTATGTTCGCACTGGTGATCACTGCCATTTCGGTTGTTATGTGCAAACGGGGCGCGCCGAATCAAACGCTGCAGGCGGCTAAGTCAGTAGAAGAACGTCGTTTGACTTAAATTATATTTCCATTATTCTGGAAGTATGGATTTAAGGAGGTTTTATGGACCTGAATACGGCGGCCAGCGCATTAAAAGAGCTTGGCCATCCTACGAGGCTGGCCGTTTACAAAACGCTGGTTAAGGCAGGACACGGCGGGCTGCCGGTCGGCGATTTACAGAAGCAGCTGGATATACCGGCATCCACGCTGAGCCATCACCTTTCCGCTCTGATGTCTGTCGGGCTTATCCGGCAGGATCGTCAGGGTCGCACACTGTTTTGCCTGCCACAGTATGAACGTCTGGAGCAGTTGCTGGCCTTTCTCGTCGAGGAGTGCTGCAGCGGAGAAGGTGGCTGTGGCCTGAGCCTGCCAACACAGTTAACAGAGAGAACAGAATGAACCTTACGGATATGTCGCTACCCAATATTGATGCAGGCCTGTTTGATGCACCGATTACAACCGCAAAGCTGGCCACTGCTGAGCCAGCTCACGCGCCACGTATACTGATGCTGTACGGTTCTGTACGTGAACGCTCTTTCAGCCGGTTTGCCACGGAAGAAGCGGCCCGCCTGCTGACGGCGATGGGCGCCGATGTCAGAATTTTTAATCCATCCGGGCTGCCGCTTCCCGATGATGCCCCCGAAACACATCCTAAAGTCGCTGAACTACGTGAACTGGTATTGTGGTCTGAAGGCATGGTGTGGTGTTCACCAGAGCGCCACGGCGCAATGACCGGCGTGATGAAAGCGCAGATTGACTGGATCCCGCTCTCAACCGGCGCAGTTCGGCCTTCACAGGGCAAAACGCTGGCGGTGATGCAGGTCAGCGGCGGCTCTCAGTCATTTAACGCGGTTAACCAGATGCGCATTCTGGGACGCTGGATGCGCATGATCACTATTCCTAACCAGTCATCGGTTGCAAAAGCCTGGGCGGAGTTCGATGAAGCAGGACGGATGAAGCCGTCGGCCTATTACGAGCGCATCGTGGACGTAATGGAGGAACTGATGAAGTTCACCGTGTTAACGCGCGGACGCAGCGAATATCTGACCGATCGCTACAGCGAGAGAAAGGAGAGCGCGGAGCAGCTCTCAGCCAGGGTTAACCAGCGCAGTATCTGAAAAAACCGGCGAAACGCCGGTTTTTCTTTTTATGTTGCCTGATTACTGGCTGACGCGTTTACCGTCCGCGCCAATCACTACTTCGCCATCCTCCTTGGTGAACGGACCTTTCTGCGGATCTGGCAGAATGTCCAGCACGACTTCGGAAGGGCGGCAAAGCTTCGTTCCCAGCGGCGTCACCACTATCGGACGATTGATCAGAATCGGGTGAGCCAGCATGGCATCCAGCAGCTGTTCATCAGAAAAGCTGTCGCTGGCGAGGCCCAGTTGTTCATAGGGGTTAGTGTTTTTACGCAGCAGCGCCCGCACTCCTGTTCCCATCGCTTCAATCAGCGTCTGAAGAGTTTCACGCGTCGGCGGAGTTTCAAGGTAATGAATCACGGTAGGCTCTGCACCGCTGTTACGGATCAGCGCCAGCGTATTACGCGAGGTGCCGCAGGCGGGATTGTGATAAATGGTGATGTCAGACATGGTAAAACCTCGTGTAGTGGGGCTGCATACGCCGCCCCGGATTATCATCAGACAGACAGGCGCAGCGCGAGCGCTGCAAGCGTAACGGTCAGTACCGGCAGCGTCATGACGATGCCGACCCGGAAGTAGTAGCCCCAGCTGATGCGGATGTTTTTCTGTGACAGTACGTGTAACCACAGCAGCGTTGCCAGACTGCCAATCGGCGTGATTTTCGGTCCAAGATCGCAGCCGATGATGTTGGCGTAAATCATTGCCTCACGCACAACACCCTGCGCAGCGCTGGCATCAATGGAAAGTGCGCCAATCAGCACCGTTGGCATGTTGTTCATGACTGATGAGAGGAGTGCGGTGAGATATCCGGTTCCCATCGCCGCGCCCCATACACCTGAAGTTGAAAAATCGTTAAGCAACCTGGTCAGATATTCCGTCAGTCCGGCATTACGCAGTCCGTAGACCACCAGATACATGCCTAGTGAAAATACCACTATCTGCCAGGGTGCGTTGCGCAGCACTCTGCGGGTATCGATTACATGGCCGCGCCGTGCGACCAGCCAGAGGATCAGCGCACCAATGGCCGCAACAATACTTACCGGCACCCCGAGCGGCTCTAGCGCAAAGAAGCCTGTCAGCAGCAGAACGAGGACCACCCATCCGGCGCGGAAGGTGCTGATATCACGAATGGCCTCACGCGGCCTTCTGAGTTTAGCCTCATCATACTGCGCGGGGATCTCCCTGCGGAAAAACAGGTGCAGCATGGCGAGAGTCGCCAGCACTGAAGCGATATTGACCGGCACCATGACCGAAGCGTAATCGCTGAATCCCAGATGGAAAAAGTCAGCTGAGACGATATTGACTAGGTTAGACACGATTAGCGGCAGGCTTGACGTATCAGCGATAAATCCCGCCGCCATCACGAACGCCAGCGTTGCACCTCGGCTGAATCCGAGTGCCAGCAGCATGGCTATCACGATAGGCGTCAGTATCAGCGCCGCACCATCATTAGCAAACAGTGCTGCTACCGCCGCTCCCAGCAATACAATATAGGTGAAAAGCAGCTTTCCGCTGCCGCCGCCCCAGCGCGCAACATGCAGTGCCGCCCACTCAAAAAATCCTGATTCATCCAGTAGCAGACTGATGATGATCACCGCAATAAACGTGGCCGTTGCGTTCCAGACAATCTGCCAGACCACGGGAATATCACCGATATGAACCACGCCGGTGGCCAGCGCCAGCACGGCTCCGGCTACTGCGCTCCATCCGATACTGAGCCCGCGTGGCTGCCAGATAACGAATATCAATGTAAGAATAAAAATTGCGCCTGCCAGCAGCATGCTTCCTCCGTTTATAATTATTAAAAGCCCTAAAACACATTCGATAATTCGTATGTGTTTAGCTAAATTTTTTTTACAGGCAGACAGCCCTGCCGTTAGTTGTGGCATGGTCCAGCTGTGAATGATCGGCCATGTCACGAATTTCGTCACGCTGACTCAGCCACGCCTGTTCGATGACAGAAGCCGCCCACACTGGCATGTGTGGTGACAGGCGATAGTGAATCCATTTTCCATCGCGACGGTCGCTGAGTAATCCGCTGGATCGAAGCATTGCAAGGTGGCGGGAAATTTTAGGCTGAGGAAGTTTCAGTGCCCCTGATAGCTCACACACGCAGAGCTCTCCCTTTTCTTTCAGCAACAGCACCAGTGTCAGGCGCGTTTCGTCCGAAAGGTTTTTAAACAGTTGTAGTGGGGTCAGAGCAAGCATTCTTAGTCCCTATTCAGGAAAGCCCATAGGGGCAGCTGGAAAAGGATAGAACAAAAACACATTCATTAAAAGTAATGTGTTTTAAAAGAATAGCTATTATCTCACCTGTTGATGAATTTGAACTTTACCTCGATGGAGGCGCACAGCGCGTATGAGGTGATGTTTTGTGTAACGAGTGTATTTGTGAAGGATTATGCAGTCGGTGAGTGGCCTTCACGCAGTCTTTTTACAGCGAATGCCAAGAAACAAATTAATCAGGTAACAACCGAAATCGACTTTTATGGGTGGTGGTTAACATTGATGAGGTTAATTAAATCTTACGAATTTTGAGGTTTGGTTGACAGATGCAACAATGATTGCAATTATTTACGCCAACGAGAAAAGGGCATCAGCAGCAACTGATACCCTTTCTTGAAGATTTTTATGTTCAATCTTGGATGATGCATCTGTCAATGCAGTCACCGTTGCTTTGAACACCATCTTCGTTTAGACACCCGTTAGAGATCTCACTTCTAACCAGTGTGCTTCGATGTATGGTGCCCGGACGCGGAATCGAACCACGGACACGGGGATTTTCAATCCCCTGCTCTACCGACTGAGCTATCCGGGCAACGGGGCGCATTAAACCTTAATGGCTTTCAGCCGTCAACGGCTTTCGTCAAAAAAGCGTAGCAATCGTGACTGATTGCTTGCTTTTCAGGCAGGTCGTGCAAAATCTCAACGTGCGCATCGGCGATCGGATTGGCCGTGAAGAGGCTCGCAGTGTCTCCACCTGAACGGGCGATAAGGTAGATGGCAAGATTGTACGTTGTCGCGGACTAAACGGACGACTCTGCCGCAGCCTTTTGTTCAGGTTAATGCCCCATTCTGCCGGCACAGCGCAATGCTCAGCACATCTTCCGCCAGACGACGCGCGGTGGCGACATCCTGCACGTTGCGTTTCACCAACAGTTTGCTCAGACAACCTTCAAGAATCAGCTCCATTTGATCGGCCACCATGGTCGGGTTATCCAGTGCCAAATCCACCAGAATCTCATGAGTGAACTGCCATGAGCTGCGTTTCTGCTGCTCGGCAAGCTGATGCACGGGTTGGTCAGGCTGCGGATAGAAACTGCAGGCGGCGATAAACAGGCAGCCAGGAAAACGTCCTTTGCTCACGTGTTCGGATAACACGTCATAGCGCGCCAGCAGTTTTTGTTGGGCCGTGAGATGTTCATTAAGCTGTATCTGGCGGCGCCAGCTGTCAATCTGCTGACCGTGATAGCGCAGCGCGTCATACAGCAGGGCATCGCGATCGGGCCAATATCGTTCAAGATGTTCGGGTGCTAATCCGGTTTCCCCCGCCAGTTGCTGCAGGGAAGTGGTGGCGGCAAGGCCGCTTTGCTCAAGCACATTCAGCGCATGCTCAAGAATCTGTTCACGTTGCAAGTGACTCTCCTCTGGAGTGCGGGCCCGCTCGCGCACGAACGGGCAGTGTCCTGCAACCAGTGTCGTTTAACGCGACAGATTGTGCAAATGCGCGCGGAAGTCGGCGGCACTCAAGAAACCGGTGATGCGAGAGTCAGGGATTTCTTTGCCTTGCGCGTCAAAAAACAGAATGGTCGGCAAGCCTAATACCTGTAAATGCTGCAACAGGGCGTTATCCTGTGCATTATTTGCGGTGACATTGGCTTGCAGTAACTGTACCTGACTTAAATCGGCACGCACGGCTTCATCGCTAAAGGTATATTTCTCAAACTCTTTGCACGCCACACACCAATCAGCGTAGAGATCGACCATGGTGATGCGGCCTTGTGCCTGCTGCAATGCGCTATCAAGCTGCTCGCTGCTGGCCACCGTTTTAAACGGCAGATGTGCGACAGATTGCGCAGTGACGCTGCTGCCAAAGGCCCAATCCTGCAACGGACGCGCGACCACCAGTGCTGCCGCCAGCAACACAATTTGCAGAATGCGCCATTTGCCATTAGCGCGCAGGCTGAGGCTAAACGCCCAGGCAAATAAGGCCACGCCGAGCAGGCTCCACAGACGTAATCCCCAGACATCGCCAACGACTCGCTCCAGCAAAAAGACCGGCAGCGCCAGAATCACAAAGCCGAAACCTTCTTTGACGCTTTGCATCCACGGACCACTTTTCGGCAGCAACTTATTGCCAAACATCGTGACCGCAATCAGCGGCAGGCCCATGCCGAAGGCATACAGCCACAGCGTGCCCGCACCGGCCCACAGGTTACCGCTTTGTGCGATATACAGCAGAATGGCACTCAGCGGCGCGGTGGTGCAGGGCGAGCAGATCAATCCCGCCAGTGCGCCCATCATAAATACGCCCGGCAATGAACCGCCTTGCTGACGGTTGCTCCACAGCGTCAGGCGTGTTTGCAGACGGGAAGGCAGCTGCAGTGAGAACAGGCCAAACATCGACAACGCCAGCACCATGAACAGCACTGACAGGCCAATCAACACGTATGGATGCTGCAGCGCAGCCTGGAAACGCAACCCTGCAGCGGCCACCACCATGCCGAGCACGGTATAGGTCAACGCCATCCCTTGCACATAGACCATCGCCAGCGCGAACAGGCGTCCAGCAGAGTAGCGACGCTGGCCACCGAGAATGATGCTGGAGATCAGTGGATACATCGGCAATACGCACGGCGTGAAGGCGACGCCGATGCCAATCAGCAGCGCCCACAGCGGTGAAAACGGCAGTGGCGTACGCTGTTGCGCAGGCTGCGCGTTCACGGCGGGTGCATCGAGATTGGCGGCAACCGGAGTGAGCGGCACTGAGCGGGTTTCGGGCGGGTAGCAGAAACCGGCGGCCGCACAGCCCTGATAGGTCACCGTGAGCGTGGCACCGGACTCAGCCTGATGCAGAGTGATAGGCACCTGTAAATCCTGCGGATAGATTTCGCTCTTGCCGAAGAACTCATCCTCATGCGGCTGTCCTGACGGCAGAGCCAGCGGTGCCATCTGTGCTTTCTGCGGCGTCACATGAATCTGCTGACGATAAAGGTAATAGCCGTCCTTCACCTTCCAGCTCAGTGTGAGTTGGTTGCCCTGCTGGCTGAAATCGAAGCCAAAGGCCTGATCCACCGGCACAAAGCGGCTGTTATTGTTAGGTGAGAAGATATTGGCCTGTGCTGAAAAGCAAAACAGCACTGCGAGGCAAAGGCCCATCAGGCGAGAAAGTCGTGCAGCCATGAGGATGTAATCAGCTCCGGTGGCGAATGAGCCGCGATGATAGCACGGCCGCCTCGCCACGAGGTTTTCAGGATGTAACGGCGCTACAGAATCAGGCTCCCAAACAGGAAGCCAAACGCCACGGAGAAGGCAATCGCCAACACGCCGGGAATGATAAAGGAGTGATTAAACACAAACTTGCCGATTCGGGTCGAACCGGTGTCATCCATTTCTACTGCGGCCAATAAGGTGGGATAGGTCGGCAACACGAACAGTGCCGAAACCGCGGCAAAGGAAGCGACTGCGGCCAGCGGGGAAACGCCGAGCATCAGTGCCGCAGGCATCAACGCCTTGGTGGTCGCTGCCTGTGAATAGAGCAGGGTAGCAGCGAAGAACAATATCAACGCCAGCATCCACGGGTAGCTCTGCAACATATCGCCTGCTGCAGTCTGGATGTCCGCCAGGTGGGCTTTGACAAAGGTATCGCCCAGCCATGCCACGCCCATCACGCAGATACAGGCACTCATGCCGGATTTGAAAGTACTGGCGCTGAGGATTTCGCCAGTATCGACTTTGCAGGTTAGGCAAATCAGTGTGGCAACGGTGAGCATAAACACCACAATCGCTTCGTTACGAGGCAGCACTGGGTTGCTGATTAACCCAACACTGTCGCTGATGGCCGTGGCGTAGAGCACCACCGCTGTGATGCCGATCAGGAACAGCAGCACGGCACGCTTGGCTCCGGGTTTAATCTCATAAACGCGCTCGCCTCGCAGGGTGACTTCGCCTTTGGCGAGCCGCGCCTGGTAAACCTCATCATCCTTTAACTCTTTACCGAGAAAGCTGGTAATCACGGCGGCACAGAATATTGCGGCCATCGTGGCTGGGATCGATACGCCCAGTAGCGCCAGATAGCTGACGCCGCGCGGTTCAAGAATTGAGGCGAAGAACACCACCGCCGCAGAAAGCGGTGAAGCGGTAATGGCGATTTGTGAGGCGACCACCGCAATCGACAATGGTCGTGAAGGGCGTACACCTTGCTCTTTGGCCACTTCGGCGATGACGGGGAGCGTCGAGAACGCAGTGTGTCCGGTACCTGCCAGCAGCGTCATTACATAGGTGACGAGTGGCGCGAGGAAGGTGACGTAGCGTGGATGGCGGCGCAGCAGGCGTTCCGCCAGGCCGACCATGTAATCGAGCCCGCCCGCAATCTGCATGGCGGCTATCGCGGCAATCACCGCCATAATAATTTCGATCACATCAAAAGGAATCGCACCCGGTTTCATGCCGCAGAACAGCGTTAGCACCAGCACACCTAAACCGCCAGCAAATCCAATCCCAATGCCGCCTAAACGCGCACCAAGCCAGATTGCCAGCAGGACAATCAGTAATTCCACTACCACCATTCGTTCCGCTCCTGAGTCGGGGGGAGATCCTGACTCTTAAAGTTGTAGCCGCCAATAAGAAAAAAGCACGCCGTAGTGTATACAAGCGTGCTTTTTTGCGACTTGATCCGGAACGGATTACTGTTCGTTTTCGTCGGTATAGCGTTTGGCTTTGTAGGTCGGATGCATCAGGTTCTGAATCGAGAAGATGTCATCCAGTTCCGCTTCGGTTAGCAACCCGCGCTCCAGCACCACTTCACGCACGCTCTTACCGGTTTCCGCACAAATCTTGCCGACGATATCGCCATTATGGTGGCCGATATACGGGTTGAGATAAGTGACGATACCGATGGAGTTGAACACGTAAGCTTCACATACGGCTTTGTTAGCCGTGATGCCGTTGACGCATTTTTCCAGCAGGTTGAAGCAGGCGTTGGTCAGAATGCTGATCGATTCGAACAGCGCCTGGCCAATCACCGGTTCCATCACGTTCAGCTGCAGCTGACCCGCTTCGGACGCCATGGTCACGGTAATGTCGTTGCCGATAACCTTGAAGCACACCTGGTTCACCACTTCTGGCACGACCGGGTTCACTTTGGCTGGCATGATTGACGAACCGGCCTGCAGTTCTGGCAGGTTGATTTCGTTCAGACCCGCACGTGGCCCGGAAGAGAGCAGGCGCAGGTCGTTACAGATCTTCGACAGTTTCACCGCCAGACGTTTCAGCGCGGAGTGCACCATCACGTAAGCACCGCAGTCGGACGTCGCTTCAATCAGGTCTTCTGCAGGTACCACTGGCAGATTACTGACTTCCGCCAGACGCTGAACCGCCAGTTGCTGGTAGCCATCCGGCGTGTTGAGGCGAGTCCCGATTGCCGTGGCGCCCAGGTTTACTTCCAGCAGCAGTTCAGCCGTGCGCAGAATGCTGCGGGTTTCTTCATTCAGCAGCACGTTAAACGCGTGGAACTCCTGGCCCAGCGTCATCGGTACCGCATCCTGAAGCTGGGTACGACCCATCTTGAGGATATTTTCGAACTCGACCGCTTTACGCTGGAAGCCTTCGCTCAGTTGGCTAATGCCATCCAGCAATTTCAGGATGGAGGCGTAAACCGCGATACGGAAACCGGTAGGATAAGCGTCGTTGGTGGACTGACACTTGTTCACGTGATCGTTCGGGTTAAGGTACTGGTATTCACCTTTCTGGTGGCCCATCAGCTCCAGGCCGATGTTCGCCAGCACTTCATTGGTGTTCATGTTAACCGAGGTACCCGCGCCGCCTTGGTAGACGTCAACCGGGAACTGATCCATGCATTTACCGTTATTCAGCACTTCATCACAGGCCTGAATAATGGTGTTTGCGATGTTGCGAGGGATTGTTTGCAGCTCTTTGTTGGCGAGCGCGGCTGCTTTTTTCACCATCACCATACCGCGAACAAACTCCGGTATGTCACTGATTTTGTTGTTACTAATGTAGAAGTTTTCAATCGCACGCAGAGTATGAACACCGTAGTAAGCGTCTGCCGGGACTTCGCGCATGCCTAACAGGTCTTCTTCGATACGAATGTTGTTCGCCATGATTACCTTCTTATTATTTCTGCGGTGTCACTGCCGGGCGACCGGGATGGTCGGGCGACAATCACTGTGCAGGTGAAGCAATTATATTGTCGTGGAATACCAGTGCCGACATATTATCCATCTTCGGGCTGGCGGGCACGATCATATTCTGTTGTTACAGAATTGTTTGTGCACAGATCACTTTACGGGCATTTACTGGCCCAGCGGTAATAACGATATGTGATGTAGTTCGCAATTTTAAGTCAGTGGGAAAAATTTGGCAGGATCGGTTGAAATCACGGGTTGAGATGCCCATCTCTATCAATACGGTCAGACAGACCATCCCTTTCTGCTGCCTGGCAAGAAGCGAGGCAGCCCTACTCACAGGAGATATCGGTGCGCTGGATACCGTTCGTGATTTTTTTTGTTCTGGCCTGGATTGAGATCTCAATTTTCATTCAGGTTGCACATGCCCTCGGCGTGCTGCTCACCATGCTACTGGTGATCTTCACCTCGTGCATCGGTGTGTCGCTGGTGAAGAACCAGGGTATGAAGAACTTCCGTCTGATGCAGGAGAAGCTGGCGCGCAATGAAAGCCCAGCGGCGGAGATGACCAAAAGCGTTTCACTGATCATCTCAGGATTTCTGTTGCTGTTGCCGGGATTTTTTACTGACTTTCTTGGCCTGCTGCTGCTGTTACCGCCGGTACAGAAGCACCTGACGCTGAAATTAATGCCGCATCTGCGTGTGTGGCGCGGACCCGGCGCAGGGCCGGACAGTGGCTATACCATGGATGGTGAATACGAACGAAAGGATCAGGATCGTATTGGCCACGATAAAGATCACTGAGTCTAACCAAGGCGGCGTAAGCCGCCTTTTTGCTGCCTTTTTCGCCATCTGTTACGCAAACGAAAATTTTTTATTTTTTTCCCCTTGAAAGCCCTTTTTAGTGACCCTATCTCTCTCTCCACGAGGCCGGAAGCCATGCAGTCCGGCTCAACCCAAAAAACTGAATGATTGGATTTCTCAAAGGAGAGCTACCAAATGAAAATTCGTCCGTTGCACGATCGCGTTATCGTCAAGCGTAAAGAAGTTGAAGCTAAATCTGCTGGCGGTATCGTTCTGACCGGCTCTGCAGCTGGCAAATCAACTCGTGGTGAAGTTCTGGCTGTGGGTAATGGCCGCATCCTGGAAAACGGCGATGTTAAGCCGCTGGACGTGAAAGTTGGCGATCTGGTTATCTTCAGCGAAGGCTACGGCGCCAAAACTGAGAAGATCGACAACGAAGAAGTTCTGATCATCTCTGAAAGCGACATCCTGGCGATTGTCGAAGCGTAATTACGCGTAATTCACTGAACGAAACGAATTTAAGGGATATTTGAAATGGCAGCTAAAGACGTAAAATTCGGTAATGACGCGCGCGTAAAAATGCTGCGTGGCGTGAACGTACTGGCAGATGCAGTAAAAGTTACCCTGGGCCCGAAAGGCCGTAACGTGGTTCTGGATAAATCTTTTGGTGCACCGACCATCACCAAAGATGGTGTTTCTGTTGCGCGTGAAATCGAGCTGGAAGACAAGTTCGAAAACATGGGTGCACAGATGGTGAAAGAAGTGGCCTCTAAAGCGAACGACGCTGCGGGCGACGGCACCACCACTGCAACCGTTCTGGCTCAGTCTATCGTGAACGAAGGCCTGAAAGCTGTTGCGGCTGGCATGAACCCAATGGACCTGAAGCGCGGTATCGATAAAGCCGTTGCTGCAGCCGTTGAAGAGCTGAAAGCGCTGTCTGTTCCTTGCCAGGATACTAAAGCGATTGCTCAGGTAGGTACCATCTCTGCTAACTCCGACGAATCCGTGGGTACTCTGATCGCTGACGCGATGGAGAAAGTGGGCAAAGAAGGCGTTATCACCGTTGAAGAAGGCACCGGCCTGCAGGACGAGCTGGACGTGGTTGAAGGTATGCAGTTCGACCGCGGCTACCTGTCTCCGTACTTCATCAACAAGCCAGAGACGGGTGCTATCGAACTGGATGCTCCATTCATCCTGTTAGCCGATAAGAAAATCTCTAACATCCGTGAACTGCTGCCAGTACTGGAAGCGGTTGCAAAAGCCGGTAAACCACTGCTGATCATCGCTGAAGATGTTGAAGGCGAAGCACTGGCAACACTGGTGGTTAACACCATGCGCGGTATCGTGAAAGTGGCTGCGGTTAAAGCACCAGGCTTCGGCGACCGTCGTAAAGCAATGCTGCAGGATATCGCTATCCTGACTGGCGGTACCGTTATCTCTGAAGAGATCGGTCTGGACCTGGAAAAAGCCACCCTGGAAGACCTGGGTCAGGCTAAGCGTGTTGTGATCAACAAAGATACTTCTACCATCATCGATGGCGTGGGCGATCAGGGCGCAATCCAGGGCCGTGTCACTCAGATCCGTCAGCAGATCGAAGAAGCCACTTCTGATTACGACAAAGAAAAACTGCAGGAGCGCGTAGCGAAACTGGCAGGCGGCGTAGCCGTTCTGAAAGTGGGCGCAGCCACTGAAGTTGAAATGAAAGAGAAGAAAGCACGCGTTGAAGATGCCCTGCACGCTACCCGTGCTGCGGTTGAAGAAGGCGTGGTTGCTGGTGGTGGTGTTGCACTGGTTCGCGTTGCAGCGAAAATCGCTGCTTCCGGCCTGAAAGGTCAGAACGAAGATCAGAACGTGGGTATCAAAGTTGCGCTGCGCGCAATGGAAGCACCTCTGCGTCAGATCGTTTCTAACGCCGGTGAGGAGCCATCTGTTGTTGCTAACAACGTGAAAGCGGGCGACGGCAACTACGGCTACAACGCACAGACTGAAGAGTACGGCAACATGCTCGACTTCGGTATCCTGGACCCAACCAAAGTGACCCGTTCTGCGCTGCAGTACGCGTCTTCTGTTGCGGGCCTGATGATTACCACCGAAGCGATGGTGACCGACCTGCCTAAAGGCGATGCTCCTGATTTAGGTGGCGCTGGCGGCATGGGTGGCATGGGCGGAATGGGCGGCATGATGTAATTTGCCCCTGACTGCTTAAGTCACGTGAAAAACCCTCGATCGGAAACGGTCGGGGGTTTTTCTTTTGGTGGCGAACAAGGTATAAGTATGAGCGCAATACTTCGGCTTTGCGGGTTTAGGGCAATGAATGTTCAGAAATAAAGTGTGCTTTTCTGCTAAGCTGCCGCCCGACACTGATGATAATAAATGGGGATTACAATGCGGATTAACCTCTTGCTCGGACTGGCGGTAGGGACTTTACTGCTAGCGGGCTGCAGCAGCTCCAATCAACTGAGTTCCGGCGGACAGCGTGTCACTTTCGTTGACCAACAGCCTGGAAGCCAATGTCAGCTGCTGGGCAATGTCACCGGCTCACAGAGCAACTGGTTGAGCGGATCAGGCGGTGAAGGCAGTTCTTTGCGTGGCGCAGCCAATGACCTGCGTAACCGCGCGGCAGAGATGGGTGGCAACGTGATTTACGGTGCAACCAGCCCAACGCAGAACCTGCTCTCAGCTTTCGCACCGCTTGACAGCAAAATGTCTGGTCAGGTGTATAAGTGCCCGTAATGGTATGAAAGATATGTAAAAAAAGCCGCTGATGCGGCTTTTTTTTGTGGGCGCAATGTCTCGCGCGGCGGTTATTCCTGACGTAGCTGTAAATCCAGCGGTGTTTTGCTCGGCTCACCACCAATCTCGCGCGCCAGCTTCGGCACCATATAACCCGATACCATGGTTAACAACTGGCGCACTAGCGCACGGGCTTCATCATCCGACACAAAGAAATGCGCCGCGCCCTGTACTTTATCCAGCACGTGCAGGTAATAGGGCAGAATGCCGGCATCAAACAGCGCGTTGCTCAGGTTAGCCAGCACTTGTGCATCATCATTGATACCGCGCAGCAGCACGCTTTGATTAAGTAAAGTGACGCCCGCACGTTTTAGCATCTGCATGCCGTAGTGCAGCTCATCGTCAATCTCTTGCGCGTGGTTGATATGGCTCACCATCAGCACTTGCAGGCGCGTTTCGGCCAGAATCTGGCATAACCCTTCGGTAATGCGTGCGGGGATCACTACCGGGAGGCGGCTATGAATGCGCAGACGCTTCAGGTGCGGGATTTTCTCCAGCGCGCCGACCAGCCACGCCAGCTCATGGTCTTTGGCCATTAGCGGATCGCCACCCGAGAAGATAATCTCATCCAGCTCTGGATGCTCAGCGATGTAATCAATCGCCGCCTGCCAGTTGCGCTTATTGCCCTGATTATCCTGATAGGGGAAATGGCGACGGAAGCAGTAGCGGCAGTTAACCGCACAGCCACCTTTCACCAGCAACAACGCACGGTTGCGATACTTATGCAATAAACCGGGCACCACGCTACTTTGCTCATCCAGCGGGTCAGTGCTGTAACCTGGCGCATCAACAAACTCCTGACGGCTGGTCACCACCTGCAGCAAAAGGGGGTCGTTTGCATCGCCTGGCGTCATGCGCTGAATAAAGGCACGCGGCACGCGCAGCGCAAAAAGCTTGCGCGCATCGTTGCCTGCGGCCAGATCCGCATGCTGTTCGAGAGATAAAAGTTGCAGTAATTCAGTAGGATGGGTGACAACATCAGCAAGTTGCTGCAACCAATCTTCTCTGATGGGGGGATTTAGGGTTACAATGTTTGCCATTTTTTTGGCTATTACCAGTTCAATATTTACAGAGGGCCTTTATGGCGACTTATCTTAGCAACGATTTCCGTCCCGGTCTTAAAATCATGTTCGAAGGCGAGCCATATGCCATCGAAGCCAGTGAGTTCGTTAAACCGGGTAAAGGCCAGGCATTTGCACGCGTTAAAATGCGTCGTCTGCTGACCGGTTCTCGCGTTGAGAAGACCTTCAAATCTACCGACTCTGCCGAAGGCGCAGACGTTCGTGATATGACGCTGCAGTACTCTTACAACGACGGCGACTTCTATTACTTCATGCACCCAGAATCTTTCGAGCAGTATCAGATCGAATCTAAAGTGCTGGACGACGTGACCAAATGGTTGCAGGACAATGCGGATTGTATCGTTACCCTGTGGAACGATAAAGCGATCGCTGTTCAGCCACCGAACTTCATCGAAGCAGAAGTCATCGAAACAGATCCAGGTCTGAAAGGTGATACTGCCGGTACCGGCGGCAAGCCAGCGACCCTGTCTACTGGCGCAGTGATCAAAGTTCCACTGTTCGTGCAGATTGGTGAAGTGGTTAAAGTTGACACCCGCTCTGGCGAATACGTTTCGCGCGTAAAATAATTGCCAAATCAGGCGCATCACTCGATGCGCCTTTTTTCCTTTATGAGTTCAGAATAATGAAAAAGATGGCGAAATTGGCTGTTTTTGCGTTGCTGGTCTCTTCTGCTTTGAGTGCCTGCAACACTTTCCACGGCTTTGGTGAAGACGTCTCCCATTTGGGCGGTGCCATTTCACGCGCAACTGATAAATAAATTGCGAGGGCGCCGCCTTTTCTCAGCGGCTTAGCCAGCAAGGTCGTGTATAAGGTCTATGCTTGAATGGCTGTACTTTTATTGCAACCAACAAGGATATGGCTATGTTAAAGAAAAGTATTGTCGCGATTCTTTCTGTTCTGGTGCTTTCCTCTGTGTTGACCGCCTGCAACACCACCCGTGGTGTTGGCGAGGACGTTCAGGCCGGTGGCAAAGCGATTCAGCGCAGCGCACAGTGATCCAAACCGGTGCGAAACCCGATTTCGTACCGGATTTCCTGACTCCCTCTTTCTTTGTCTGAAAAAGCACCGCTAACGCCTTCGATCCCGTCACGCCGTTGTTTGCCGTAGCCAATACGGGTAGACTTCTCCCCCTTATGTGTATAAGGAGTCACCAACATGAGCGAAACGGCAAGCTGGCAGCCGAGCGCACCCATTGCCAATTTGTTGAAACGCGCCGCTATCTTAGCGGAAATTCGGCGTTTCTTTGCCGATCGCGGCGTGCTGGAGGTCGATACCCCGGCAATGAGCCAGGCGACCATCACGGATATCCATCTGGTCCCATTCCAGACGCGCTTTGTGGGTCCAGGCGCAGCGGAAGGGCGCGATCTGTGGCTGATGACCAGCCCGGAATATCATATGAAGCGCCTGCTGGCGGCGGGCAGTGGCCCGATCTATCAGATGGGGCGTTGCTTCCGTAATGAGGAGGCAGGTCGTCATCATAATCCAGAGTTCACCATGCTGGAGTGGTATCGTCCTCACTATGATATGTATCGCCTGATGAATGAAGTCGATGATCTGATGCAGCAGGTGCTGGAGTGCGATAGCGCCGAATCTTTATCGTATCAGCAGGCGTTTATTCGCCATCTGGAACTTGATCCTTTGTCAGCGGATAAAACGCAGCTGCGTGAAGCCGCGACGAAGTTGGGTGAGGGTGAACTGGCGAACCGTGAAGAAGACCGTGATACCTTGTTGCAGCTGCTGTTTATGCTGGGTGTTGAACCGAAGATTGGTAACGACAAACCGTGCTTCGTGTATCACTTCCCGGCCAGTCAGGCGGCATTGGCCGAAATCAGCACTGAGGATCATCGCGTCGCTGAGCGTTTCGAGGTGTATTACAAAGGCGTGGAGCTGGCTAACGGCTTCCGCGAGTTAACCGATAGCCGCGAACAGCGTCAGCGCTTTGAGCAGGATAATCGTCGCCGTGCAGCGCGTGGCTTACCGCAGCATCCGATTGATACCAACCTGCTGGATGCGCTGGCACATGGCATGCCTGCTTGTTCAGGTGTGGCGTTGGGTGTGGATCGTTTGATTATGCTGGCGTTGAAAGCCAATGCATTAAGCGACGTGATTGCCTTCCCGGTGGATCGTAGCTAATTATTCTTGCTCGGGATAGGGTGATTCAGACAACAGCGGCGCATATTGCGCCGCTGTTCATTTCATCGTTACTGCTGTGTCGTGGGAGCGGCAGGTGCCTCTGGAAACTCCTGAATAGTGACCGGCAGCATCATCTTCTGTTCGTTACGCAGAACCTGCACCTGAATCACCGATCCTGGACGAATCTCGGCGACCTGATCCATGGTTTCCTGCGCCGACAGCGCCGGTTTGCCGTTCACCTGTAAAAGCACATCATTGGCTTGAATCCCTGCCTGGTCGGCTGGCCCGCCTGGCGTAACCTCACTGACGATAATACCCTGTGCACGATCCAGACTGCTGCCCTGACCGTGTAGCGGCGGCAGCTCACGGCCGGTGATGCCGATATAGCCACGAATGACCCGACCGTCACGAATCAACTTATCCATGATCTTGGTTGCCAACGCGGTTGGAATCGCAAAGCCAATCCCTTCCGGCGTTTCGCCATCATTGCTTTTATCAAATGTCAGGGTGTTAATGCCCATCAGTTCGCCGAGCGAGTTAATCAGCGCACCGCCTGAGTTGCCCTGATTGATGGATGCATCGGTCTGCAGGAAATTTTGACGACCTGATGAGCTCAAGCCCACGCGCCCGGTGGCACTGATAATGCCCTGAGTGACGGTCTGCCCGAGGTTGTAGGGGTTACCAATCGCCATCACCACATCGCCGATATGTGCGATACGGTTCGCGTTAATCGGAATCACCGGCAGGTTAGTGGCGCTGATCTTCAGCACCGCTAAATCGGTCATCGCATCTGAACCCACTAAAGTGGCTTCAAAGAAGCGGCCATCCTGCAACGCCACGATGATCTGGTCGGCGTTATTAATCACATGCTTGTTCGTGAGAATGTAGCCTTTCATGTTCATGATCACGCCAGAACCCAGCGTGGTGATACCGCGATTGTTGTTGCCATGGGCACTGCGGTTGTAGACGTTGACCACCGCAGGCACAGCGCGGCGCACCCCCTGATTGAAACTCACGGGGGATTCATCATCACTGTTGTCATGATCAAAGGTGACGTTGCTGCTCATACGCAGCGCAGGAATCGCAACCAGCAGCAAACCCGCTACGATCAGGCCCATCACCACAGAACGCAAAAGTTTAAGAAACATGGTGTTATTTCAGGAAAGGTGGGATCGCTGGGCAGAATAACATGAGAAAGGCGGACAAACACCTGCTTGTCCGCCTGTTACGAGGATTATCGCATAAGTAAGTAAATGCTCTCGTCGCCGCGCACCACGTTCAGTGCCAGGATCGCGGGTTTACTTTCCAGCGCTTTACGCATTTCAGCCAGCGAGGTCACACGATCGCGGTTCACACCGACAATCACATCATCTTTCTGCAAACCTGCCTGCTCCGCTGGCGTGCCTTTTTCGATGGCATCCACTTTCACGCCTTTATCACCGGCTTTAGAGGCACCATCGCTCAAGGTGGCACCTTGTAACGCCGGAGACATCAGCTGGGCGCTGGCGGTGGTTTGCGCGCTCTGTTCCAGCGTCACGGTCACAGTCACCGGTTTGCCTTCACGCAGCAGACCAATTTTCACCTGCTGACCTGGTGGGGTGGTGCCCACTTTTACGCGCAGCTCGGCAAAGCTGGTGATCGCTTTGTCATTGATGGAGGTGATGATGTCGCCCGCTTTAATGCCCGCTTTCTGCGCCGCTGAATTAGGCAGCACTTCAGAAACAAAGGCACCGCGCTGCGCGTCAACGTTAAAGGCTTTGGCGATGTCAGGCGTCATTTCGGTGCCTTTAATGCCCAACTGACCACGCTTCACTTCACCAGACTGAATCAGCTGCTGCGCGAGGTTCATCGCCATATTGCTTGGGATCGCGAAGCCGATACCGATGTTGCCGCCACTGGAGGCCAGAATCGCGGTGTTGATACCAATCAGCTCGCCATTCAGGTTCACCAGCGCACCGCCAGAGTTACCCCGGTTGATTGCTGCATCGGTCTGGATGAAGTTTTCCAGACCTTCAAGGTTCAACCCGCTGCGGCCGAGCGCCGAAATAATGCCGGAGGTGGCCGTTTGGCCAAGACCGAAGGGGTTACCGATAGCCACGGCAAAATCGCCCACTTTCAGCGCGTCGGAGTCGGCGATTTTCACCTGCGTCAGATTTTTAGCGCCTTCAACCTGGATCAGCGCGATATCGGTTTGCTCATCATGGCCAATCAGCTTGGCATCATATTCATTGCCATCGCTGAGCTGGACGCTGATTTTATCGGCACCGTTTACCACGTGATTGTTGGTGAGAATGTAACCTTTAGCCGCATCAATGATGACACCTGAACCAAGGCCCTCAAACGGCTGCGGCTGGGATTGTCCCGGTGCCTGGCCAAAGAAGCGCTTTAGCGGTTCAGGAATATCCTGTGCCTGCTGGCCGCTGTCGGTGCCTTCAACATGCACGCTAACGACCGCGGGCAGAACTTTTTCCAGCATGGGTGCCAGACTCGGCAGTGCTTGTCCCTGCACCTGTGCGGGCAGCGTCGCCATCGCGCCAGGCGTTGCCGCCAGACTCATCCCAATACTCAAGGCTAATGCGCTTAACAGTCGTGCTTGTTTTTTCATTGCTACAACGCTCTCGCTGCGAAAGAAGAAAGGGGATAGAAAGTGTGACAGTAGTTTGGCGTAAGTGTTCGGAAAACAAAAAGGGCACAGCTAAGCTGTGCCCCAAAAGGATTATTTACGCGGAGTACGGTCGCTACCACGCAGCAAACCCGATGCGCCATCAGAGTAATCACGCGGCATTTGCACCGGTGCTTGGTCATTGTCCGCTTCGGCTTCCGTTAACTGATAAGCAAACGGATTTTTTTCGCCCGGCAGATTTGGCAGCAGGTCATTCGAACCCTTCGCCATATGCTGATACAGCTGGCGGTAGTCATGTGCCATGTTGTCCAGCAATTCTGCGCTGCGCGCAAAGTGGTTGGTGAGCTCTTCACGATAATCTGCCAGCTCAGCCTTCGATTTTTCCAGTTCGTACTGCATGCTTCGCTGCTCACGCAGCTTCTTGTTGCCAAAACGCATAACGACTGCGCCGACAATAATGCCAATCACTAAACCAATCAGCCCGTATTCCCAGGTCATAATGACTCCCGTGTAATTTCCGTTGCTTCGTAGGGCATTGCTTCTGTTTCCACTTCAATAGCAGCCACTATAACCAATAATCTTATGGAAGTGGAACTATCGGGCTGCATCGCTTACTGTAGAGCGGCCTAATTTTCGCCAACCGACCCGTGAATCGGACTTTTTCAGGGATTCTGAGAGAACCATGCAAACCTCATCTCCGCTTGCCCGCTATGAGCAGGCGCTGTCACAGGGCGAGTTCCGCCCGGATGATGTACAACGTGAAGCCATTACCCGTTTAGATGCTATCCAGCAAGGATTGATTGCCCGCAAGCCCTCGCAGGAACCTGCGGCGAAAGGGCTGTTTGGCCGCCTGTCAAAGCTGATGGGTAAAGAGAAAAGCAGCAGCGAAGCCCCGGTGCGCGGGCTGTATATGTGGGGCGGCGTGGGTCGCGGTAAAACCTGGGTAATGGATTTGTTTTTTCAGTCTATTCCTGGCGACCGCAAACTTCGTCTGCATTTTCACCGCTTTATGCTGCGCGTCCATGAAGAACTGACGCAGTTACAAGGCCATAGCGATCCGCTGCTGATCGTGGCCGACCGCTTTAAAGCGGAGACCGATATTCTCTGCTTCGACGAATTCTTCGTTTCAGACATTACGGATGCGATGCTGTTGGGTACGCTAATGCAAGCGCTGTTTGATCGCGGCATTGCGCTGGTGGCGACTTCCAATATTCCGCCTGACGATCTCTATCGCAATGGCCTGCAGCGCCCGCGTTTTCTGCCCGCCATCGAGCAGATCAAACGTCATTGTGATGTGATGAACGTCGATGCGGGTATCGACTATCGCTTGCGTACCCTCACGTCAGCCCATCTGTGGAATTTCCCGCTCAATGAGGACACGCATGCCGAAATGGAGCGCATGTTCCGCGCGCTTTCAGGTAAGCCGCGTGAAGATGCCCCCGTGCTGGACATTAACCATCGTGAGATGCCAACGCTGGGCGTTAACGAAGGCGTGCTGGCGATCGATTTCCTCACGCTGTGCGGCACCGGGCGTAGCCAGCATGACTACATCGAGCTATCACGCCGCTTCCACAGCGTATTGCTGTATGATGTGCCGGTGATGATTTACAAGACGGAAGATCAGGCGCGCCGCTTCCTGGCGTTGGTCGATGAATTCTACGAGCGCCACGTGAAACTGGTGGTGGCGGCCGAAACGTCATTGTTTGAAATTTATCAGGGCACGCGCCTGAAGTTTGAGTATCAACGCTGCTTGTCGCGTTTGCAGGAGATGCAAAGCGAAGAGTATTTGCGTCTGCCGCATCTGCCCTAATGACGTGGGCAAAAATCGCAGGATTTCGATGCAAAAAGGTTCGATCTTTGAGTTCGACTTCTCTATAATCTTGCGACCCCACGTTACAGCATCGGTTTTCTTTCCCAAGAACTCGATGTGATCCGGTAACTCACTTGAAGGGGTGGCTTGCTGGGCAAAATGGTCGTGTGAGCCTCAATCGTTTACTTAGCGTTTGGGATTTCACCAACGTGTAACTTTTTATTTGGGTAAGCTTTTCAATGAAAACTTTTACAGCTAAACCAGAAACCGTACAGCGTGACTGGTATGTTGTTGACGCAACGGGCAAAACCTTGGGTCGCCTGGCGACTGAACTGGCGCGCCGTCTGCGTGGTAAGCACAAAGCGGAATACACTCCGCACGTTGATACCGGTGATTACATCATCGTTCTGAACGCTGAGAAAGTTGCTGTAACCGGCAACAAGCGTACTGACAAGATTTACTATCACCACACTGGCCACATCGGTGGTATCAAGCAAGCGACCTTTGCAGAGATGATCGAGCGCCGTCCTGAGCGTGTGATTGAAATCGCGGTTAAAGGCATGCTGCCGAAAGGCCCACTGGGTCGTGCTATGTACCGTAAACTGAAAGTTTACGCAGGCAACGAGCACACTCACGCGGCGCAGCAACCGCAAGTTCTTGACATTTAATCGGGATTATAGGCAATGGCTGAAACTCAAAACTACGGCACTGGTCGCCGCAAAAGCTCTGCCGCTCGCGTCTTCATCAAGCCGGGTAGCGGTAACATCGTAATTAACCAGCGCTCACTGGAGCAATACTTCGGTCGCGAGACTGCACGCATGGTCGTGCGTCAGCCGCTGGAGCTGGTTGATATGGTTGGTAAATTTGACCTGTACATCACTGTTAAAGGTGGTGGTATTTCTGGTCAGGCTGGTGCGATCCGTCACGGTATCACACGCGCTCTGATGGAATACGACGAGTCTCTGCGTCCTGAACTGCGTAAAGCGGGCTTCGTTACCCGTGACGCACGTGAAGTTGAACGTAAGAAAGTCGGCCTGCGTAAAGCACGTCGTCGTCCGCAGTTCTCTAAGCGTTAATTGTTGCTGCTTCGGCAGACACAATTTGCTCAAAAAACCCGCTTCGGCGGGTTTTTTATTGCCGCCATTCACGATTTTTCACGCTAAAAACGCGAGCTTTACCCGCATTTTGCCCGCAAATCATTATCCCTGCCCCACAAGCTGCTTAAAATCTGGTAAACTCACTGACACTTTGCGCCCGCAAGCCGGAGCGTTGTGCGCGTTATTTCTGTCGGGACGACGGAAAAGCGCCACTGACGTTGGCTGCGTGCGAATCTGATGAGCAGGTGAGTCGCCGCGTGGTTGGCTATTCGCAGTATCTTTTTGTGAACAAACTTGGAGGTTTTCATGGCTGTCGCTGCCAACAAACGTTCGGTAATGACGCTGTTTTCCGGTCCGACTGACATTTTTAGCCATCAAGTACGTATTGTACTGGCTGAAAAGGGCGTCAGCGTGGAGATCGAGCAGGTTGAAACGGATAACCTGCCGCAGGATCTGATTGACCTCAACCCGTATCGCACTGTACCAACGCTGGTCGACCGTGAACTGACGTTGTATGAATCACGCATCATCATGGAATACCTGGATGAGCGTTTCCCGCATCCACCGCTGATGCCTGTTTATCCGGTTGCCCGTGGTGAAAGCCGTCTGATGATGCACCGCATCGAGCAGGACTGGTACACCCTGATGCGCGCAATCGAAACCGGTAACAACGCTGAAGCAGATGCCGCGCGCAAACAACTGCGTGAAGAGCTGCTGGCGATTGCCCCGCTGTTCTCTCGCACGCCGTTCTTTATGAGCGAAGAGTTCAGCCTGGTTGATTGCTACCTGGCACCGCTGCTGTGGCGCCTGCCGCAAATGGGCGTTGAACTGGTTGGTGCCGGTTCTAAAGAGCTGAAAGGCTACATGACGCGCGTATTTGAACGTGACTCTTTCCTCGCTTCATTAACGGAAGCGGAACGTGAAATGCGCCTGCAAGCCCGGGGCTAATGTATGGAAATGTCGCAACTAACGGCTCGTCGTCCATATCTGCTGCGTGCGTTTTATGACTGGCTGCTCGACAACCAGTTAACGCCGCATCTGGTGGTCGACATCAATCTGCCTGGTGTGCAGGTGCCGCTGGAGTATGCGCGTGATGGCCAGATCGTTCTGAACATTGCGCCGCGCGCTGTCGGTAACCTCGACCTCGCCAATGACGAAGTGCGTTTCAATGCGCGCTTCGGCGGCGTGCCGCGCCAAGTTTCTGTGCCAATGGCCGCTGTGCTGGCCATCTACGCACGTGAAAACGGTGCAGGTACCATGTTCGAACCGGAACCGGCTTACGAGCTGGAAACCAACGAAAAGGAAGGCCAGGAAGAGACGATGATGTCTGTGATTGATGGCGATCGTCCCGACGATGCGGCTGATAACGATCACTCGCCGGATGATGAACCGCCACCGCGTGGTGGGCGCCCTTCATTACGCGTGGTGAAGTAAATCGCATGAAATAAGAAACGGGCCAATTGGCCCGTTTCTTTATGGATGCACTTCTCAATAACGGCGCGATTGATCGCACATCTGAACCGCTGTTACATGGCGCGATTCAGCGTGCTGCGACAGCAGAGGTTAAAAAGGAAGCTCATCAGCTTCCTCTTATGGGTCTTAGTAGACGTCACGCAGATAGCGTTTATCTTTCTTCAACTGGTCAATGTAAGCCGCTGCACGTTCGCTGGAGAGGCCACCAAACTGGCGCACCACTTCATACAGCGCTGCATCCACGTCTTTCGCCATGCGTGAAGCATCGCCACAAACATAGAAGTACGCGCCATCCTGCAGCCAGGCATACAGTTCAGCGCCTTTTTCCAGCATACGGTTCTGTACGTAGATCTTCTCTTCCTGATCGCGTGAAAACGCCAGGTCGAGATGTGTTAACAGACCGCTTTGCTGCCAGCCGTTGAGCTCATCTTCATAGATGTAGTCGTGTTCCTGATGCTGATCGCCAAAGAACAGCCAGTTCTTACCTTCAGCACCCGTTGACTGACGTTCCTGCAAGAACGCACGGAACGGAGCAATACCGGTGCCAGGGCCAACCATGATCAGCGGAGCATTGCCGTTAGCCGGCACGCGGAACGCTTTGTTTGGCGAAATAAAGATCGCTGGCTTCTCGCCACGGCGCACGCGCTCGGCCAGATAGGTAGAGCAGACGCCTTTACGCTCACGGCCACCGCTGTGATAGCGCACGGAAGCAATCGTCAGGTGCACCTGATTCGGATGCGTTTTGGAGCTGGAGGAGATGGAGTACGCACGGTGTTGCAACGGACGCAGCATCGCCACGAACTCTGGCACAGACAGAGTGCGCTTCAGCTCAAGCTGCAGCAGGTCCAGCGTGTCTTTGCCCCACAGCCAGTTAGCCAGGGTGTCTTTATCGTCGTGCTGTAATACGTGCAGCAGTTCCTGGTTGGCAGTGTGTTGACCCACCCACTCAATCAGCTTGCGCGATGGTTCGGAGATCTCGAACTGGTAGGTCAGCAGATCGCCGAGGTTACGATCAAAGCCTGGCACCGGGGTTTCATAGTCCGCTTTCAGCTCGCTCAGCAACAGGCTAACCAGCTCAGCATCGTTCACTGGGATGACACCCAATGCGTCACCGGCTTCATATTTCAGGCCGCTGTCAGTGAGATCGAATTCAAAGTGGCGAATATCTTTCGCCGATGATTCGCCAGACAGACGCTTGTTCGTCGCCAGCGCTGCAGCATAAGGGTTTTGCTTGTTGCTACCTGGAATCACCGGTGCTTCTGGCGCGCTCTCTAACACCGTGCCGCTGCTACCGGCACTGGCGGCAAACTGTGGCATCGCGTCGCCAATCCATGCGCTGGAAGGCTCTTCAAAATCAATATCGCAGTCGATGCGGTCAAAGACGCGTTTTGCACCCAGCTGTTCCAGACGCATATCGAAGAATTTACCGGCCTGGCAGAAGCCATCGTAGCCGGTATCGCCGATCGCCAGGATAGCAAAGTGCATCTGCTCCAGACGTGGCGCGGTGCTGGCTGAGAGTGCTTGCCAGAACAGCTGGGCATTGTCCGGCATCTCGCCTTCACCGTAGGTGGAGGTGACAATTAGCACATGACGCATGGTGGCGAACACGTCCAGGTCTACTTCGCCCAATGCCTGAACCACCGGCACCAGACCTTTGGCACGCGCGGCTTTAGCGGCAGTTTGCGCCAGCGCTTCTGCGTTGCCGGTCTGTGAACCGAACAGAATGTGCAACTGCGTGTTGGTGGCGCCACCGGCCGCAGGTGCCGTCTGCTTATCTTCTAATACCAACAGACGCGAGTGGAGACCGGCGAGAAAACCCGCCAGCCAGTATTTCTGTTCGCCGTTAAACGGCGCATCTTCAGGAATGTAAGGAATCTTCATGGATATCTGTACTCAAACCCGTCTCGTGATGTTCAGTCAATATACACACATTCATTGGTGCTGCTATCAGGAAAGTTTCCCGACAGCAGCGGCGATTTCTGGCAGCGCGGCGCGTGCAAACAGCTCTTCGAAATCAGGCAGATGGCCAAGCACCTCACGGTTGCGGGCATCCTGATAAATGATCCAGCCATAGGTCGCCAGGCTGTCCATGGAGCGAATGTTGCGTTGCGTTAAGGCTGCTTTGTAATCGGACATACGTTTTGCTGCAATCAGGCTAGCCAGTTCGTCATCGCTGTAGCTTTCAATCGCTGAGCGTGCATGGCGTTGCAGTTTGCTCACCAGCGCGAAGTCTTCCGTCATCAGCAAATTGCGTACCGCTTTCTCAACCGCAGGGTCTTCAACGGCAGTACCTTTTGGCAGTTTGCCGAGCGCCAGTTGCTGCGCGAAGCTCAATACGGTGTAGTTGTTGAGCAGCACGAACATTTCCGCTGTATCCGTCGCACCGTAAGCCGGTACGGCGCCATCCGCAATGGTTTTGCCGGTGCGCCATGCTGCCTTGAATTTGGCAACCTGATGCGCAGCCAGTGAGGTTGACAGTTCTTCCAGCAAATCCTTACGTGATTTCGCTTTCAGGATCTCGCCACCATCTTGATAGAGCAGCAGCGAACGCGGCATCACGTAGACAAAGTGGTGGCACTCGGTTTCCCAATTCTCCAGCAGCCAGGCTGCGCGCGGCGAGTTGGTGGCTTCCAGGTGCCAGTTCAGCATGGTCAGCACTGCTTGCTTGTGAACCTGCGCCAATTCATCTTCGTCAGCGATTGAACCGAACAGCACGGAATCACCCGCTGCGTGTCCTGCCAGTGCACCGTACGGGTCATACTGGTAAGCGAAACCACCGCTCATGCCGTTGCCGAAACCTTTACCAAAGGTGCCGAGGTTGAGAATCGCACCGTTAGTCATGTATTCGCAGCAGAAATCGCCGACGCCTTCGACTACCGCAGTAGCGCCAGAGTTACGAACCGCAAAACGGTCGCCCGCCTGGCCCTGTACGAACAAGCGACCACCGGTCGCACCGAACAGCGCGAAGTTACCAATCAGCACGTTGCCGTCGCTGTCTTGTGCGCCGCCACCTGGTGACATCACCACCAGCTCGCCACCGCACTGACCTTTACCTACGCCGTCGTTACAGGTGCCGTAGTGCTTCATCTGCATACCATCGTTGCAGAAGGCGCCAAATGACTGACCGGCAGATCCGCTGGTGTGGATGTTTACGGTACGCGGTGCCAGGTAATGACGGCCGCGATCGTCTTTGAACACCGCTGGCAGTGCAGCACGTTGTTCAGCAGACAGCTCGTGGTTCAGCATACGTTCGATGTCGATGGCCAACTGGCCGCCAACACTCTTGTTACGGTTGTTCAGGGTGATGCCTGCGCCGAGCGCGATATCGCGGCTCGCCTGGCCGATCAGCTGCGTTTTCAGCTCTTCAACCCAGCTATCATCCAGCTCAAAATCTTTCTCCAGATAGACCGGCTTCGCGATTTTCTGCTCTGGCACCACGGTCAACATCGCACGCAGATCCAGCTTGCCGACTTCCAGTGGATGATCCATCAGGTGCAGCAGGTCAGAACGGCCACGTGCTTCGCGCAGTGAACGCAGGCCGAGGCGTGCGAGGAATTCACGCACTTCTTGCGCCACGTTAACGAAGTACTGCGCCAGCTGACGCGGATCGCCATCAAAGGCTTCGGCGTTGGTGGTTAAACCGGCTGGGCATTTAACGTTACAGTTTTTCGCCATCACGCATTTCAGCATCATCAGCGCGGTGGTGCCGAACTCGAAGCTGTCGCCACCGAGCAGGGCAGATTTGATCACGTCGCTACCGGTTTGTTGTGCACCGGAGCAACGCAGCTGCACCTTGTCACGCAGGCCGTTAGCACACAGCGCCTGATGCACTTCCGCGATACCGATTTCAGCAACGCGGCCGGTGTATTTCAGGCTGGTGACCGAGGCCGCACCGGTACCACCGGTGTTACCTGCCACGTTAATCACGTCTGCGCCCGCTTTCGCCACGCCAACCGCGATGGTGCCGATGCCTTCAGAGGACACCAGTTTCACGATGACGCGAACACGTGCGGCTTTACAATCGTGGATCAGCTGTGCCAAATCCTCGATAGAGTAGGTATCGTGGTGCGGTGGGGGTGAAACCAACTCAACACCTGGTGTACCGCCACGCGCTGCGGCGATCTCCACGGTCACTTTCGGTGCAGGCAGCTGTCCGCCTTCACCTGGCTTCGCGCCTTGACCAATTTTGATCTCCAGTTCTTCCAGCATCGGGTCGGCCAGATATGCCGCCCATACGCCGAAACGACCCGATGCCAACTGCTTGATGCGTGAAGCGCGGATGGTGCCGTGACGCGAATAGTGCTCGCCACCTTCACCACAGTTACTCATGCCACCAACCATGTTGGTACCGTGCGCTACGGCTTCGTGCGCAGGCGCAACCAGCGCTCCGTGGCTCATCGCACCGGAGGCGAAAGTGCGGGTAATTTCGTGTGCCGGCTGGATTTCTTCCAGTGGCAGCGAAGGCAACGCGGTAAAGATCAGTGACAGGTAATTTGCCGCTTTACCGTAAGCGGTGATGTGCAATACACCATCGGCCACGCTGCTGCTTTCGATGTCGTTGCTAAAGCGGGTTTTCAGTGCACGTGCCAGCGCTTCCAGACGTTCATCTTCTGGCTTCAGGCCCGCGATGGAATCAATCAGGCGCAACTCGAACTGGTTCAGGCTGCCTTCCACGGCTTCACACTTCAATCCACGGGTGGCAAAACCGTTGTTGACCAGTGAGTAACGGCCGAGTTTGCGACCAAACTCCGCTTCGCTGTCAACGTGGGTCAAATCACACGGCAGCGCGAGGATGTCACGCAGTGCCGCTGGGCGACGTTTACGCTCGGCGTGCATCAGGCTGGAGAATTGACGGTAATCCGGCGTGATCGCCAGTGAGTCAATGACCTCGTTCGGGATGCGTTCGAAGCTACTGTCTTTGAATGCGTCAGCTTTAATGCTGAAGGCATTGTCCAGTTTGGCCAGCGTCATCAGACGGATGAAGTTGTCCTCTTCGCGTGCTTTGTCCGCGAAGCGAATCGGCTGTTCCGTCATATCAATAAAGGTACGCACGGCGATGGTGCCGTAAGAGTGACCTGCACCTTCCGCACGCTCTTTGAACAGACCCAGCAGTGGCACTTCGGCCTCGCCCTGAATTTTCAGTGCGCTTTGGTGCCAGTCAACCGCCATCTGGGCGATAGCCGGGAAGCCCGCGCCACCGACCGGTGTTTTGATATTCGGGAAGTACTTCTTCAGAACCGGATCGTCGGTATTCAGGAAGTTAGGTTCAAAGAATTCGCCACAGCTGTAGCTCTCAACAGTACAGAGACCCACTTTACCCATGGTCTTCATCAAGGCTTTTTCGGCTGCTTTGGCATAGCGTTTGAAGGCTTTGTTACCTTCTTCGCCTTCGCCATATTTCTCTTCCGCGCGCATCTGTACGCCCAGCGGGTAAACCGCTGACGCACCAAAGCCCAAGGTTGCAGCGATGTGGTGTGAAGAGATGCTCTGGCCGCTTTCTACCACCAGAGAAACATCCAGACGCAGACCTTCCTGCACCAAACGCTGGTTGATGGCAGAGACCATCAACAGCATAGGAATCGCCGCGTGAGTTGAAGAGATGTGGCGGTCGGTGATCACCGCAATGCCGCCCTGCTGGCGTGCGAAATCCACGACCTGCTGTGCCAGATTATCAATGGCGTTTTCCAGCGCTTTGGCGTTGGCGGCGCGGCTGACGATATCTTTGCCGATGACCGGCTCATACAGCATCTCGAAACGCGCATAAGGTGCGACGGTTTGCTCGCGCAGACGCAGCATATCGAGGTGTGTCAGGATCGGCGTGGGCACGATAACCTGCTGACCTTTACTGCGGCCCAAGTGCGGCTTCGCACCCAGTGCCACGCGCAATGTCATGCCGTCCGCTTCGCGGATCGAATCCAGCGGCGGGTTGGTGACCTGAGCAAAGCGTTGTGAGAAGTAGTGCGCCATGCCGCCTTCGTGGTCGGACAGGCCATTGATGGCGTTGCCGTAACCCATCGCCGAGATCTTCTCAGCGCCGGTTTGCAGCATCGGGTCCATCATGAATTTGAAGCTTTCCTGGTTGTAGTAGTACGCCACAAAACGCTGATAGGTTTTGAGGTCACCACGATAGCGCAGCGGTGAACCCAGCTGTTCTGCCTGAATTTCCGGCAGATCGTGCAGGTCCACGCGAGCCGCGCTCAGCAGTGAAAGGTAATCTTTCTCTGCTGCCAGTTTTTCCAGCGCTTCCACCGTGGTGTAAGAGCGTTTTTCTTTGTGATCGTAATAGAGCATGCCGCCCGCTTCGATACGGCCACGACGCAGTACGCTTTCCGGTGGGAAGGCAATCTGACCCGCTTCGGACATCGCACCGATGTACTCGGCGGTTTCGACAGAACGCAATGGGCGCAGGCCCAGGCGGTCAAGGCGCGCCCCGATCACTTCGCCATTACCGAAGATCAACGCTGCCGGGCCATCGTTCTTCTCTTCATACAGAGAGAAGTACTCCAGCATCGCGCGCACTTCATTTGACAGTGAGGTGTCGTTTTCCCACGCTGGCGGCATCATTGAGACGACGGCGTTGATCAGGTCGAGGTTATCTTCCATCAAACGGCTATGAATGCTTTGGTCCAGACGCGAGCTGTCGGACTGGCCTTTCGGACGCACGATTTTCTTACCGCGCGCCAGCATCAATGCCGCTTCTGCGATGCGGTTTTTACGGTCGGTGTTCAGCTCACCGTTGTGCGCCATCAGGCGGAACGGCTGTGCCATGGTGGTGTGCGGATCGGTGTTGGTGGAGAAGCGGGTATGGAAGAACAGCCCACGCACCTGATGGTCCACATCGGTCAAATCTTTGAAGTACGGGATCACTTCATTTGAGTTCAGGCGTGCTTTGAATACCTGAGTACGGGAAGAGAGCGACAGCGGATAGAGACCGCCGAATTCGCTTTCTGTAAAGGCACGCGCTTCGATATCCAGCAGCGCACGATAGATGTGACGCTCGAATTCGATCTGTTCAGTGACTTCCTGTGGCGCCGCAAAAATCCACTGCACAATCGGCAGCTGGAATGGCAGGGCGGCTGGACGTGTCACGCTGCCGTCCAACGGCATATCGCGTTTCATCAGCACAGGGAAGTTATGGGCGGCCAGGGTTTCTTCGACCAGACGCTCTGCGTTAGCACGCAGCTCAGCATCTTTTGGCACAAAGAAGTTACCCACACCAAAGCGGCCAGCTTCCAGTGGCTGGCCTGTCACTTTGCGGAAGAAGTTCAGAGAAAGGTCGACGTTGACACCTGCGCCATCGCCCACGCCCTCAGCAGACATACCGCCACGGTGCGGTACTGTGCACAGTGCGCTGTGCGCCATCTGCAGGATCTCATGGGTCTGCTCGCCGTCCTTACGGGTAATAAACCCAACACCACAGCTATCACTACCGGCTGAGGGATCATACAAACCATAGGGATGAGGTTTTTGAGTGGACATTGAGGGTCTCCTTAAACTGCTTTTGACATTACCTGCATTATTTCAAGCACAGAGCACTGCTGCGTGCTGTATCAAATTCGTTTTCGCCGCTTAAACGCGGACGTCGCAATACCGAGCAAAGGCTCTCAAGAGAGTATGGTCTCGTCCTTGATGAGCTGCTCTTACTTCCGGTCTCTTACGGGAGATAACTTGCATCCAGAGGGAGTTTCTTGCTGCATAGATATGCCGAGACTCAGTCCCGACTGGAAAGCATCCAGCGGAATTCCAACTTATCGGGAAAGCGAACTCAGGTCAAATAGCCAGCTTTGTTGCGGGTAATCGGCTGTTTTGCCAATTAACTTTATGATTATGAACAATTTATTACGTAAATAACTGTCAATCTGACGATTCTGATTCCCCTATGAAGTGTGAGCCGTCTCACTGTGAGGTACGCCTCAGATATCTAAACAATGCTGAATAACTCTATTCCATCAGCATAAAATTCTGTTGGGGCGGTTTCACGCACAGCATGTATCTGTTTTTCTTATGGCGTCATATTTGAATCAAAATAGGGCTGTCATTAGTAAAATTAATCAGGCTGATTGTGAGTAAAATAGCGTTAAAGTTGAATGAATATGCAATAACAAGGCCCAGCCATCAGATGAAATGGCTGCCGGGAGGCGGAATAGCACGGGATGTTACAAAAGGGTCGCAAAAGCGCGGCCCTCCAGATTATTCAGTTGGCAGATTTAGTCAAGCGCTTTACGCATAACGACGCGAACATCGGCGAAAAGGCGCTGCGATGCACCATAATGAGGCAAAGTCAGCAGGCAATGACACGCTGAGTCGGCGCAGTGCCGCGATAATTACGCTATCATGAGCCAGATTTCGTTCAGGGAGCTCGTGATGAAACAGATTCGTCTTTTAGCGCAGTACTACGTTGATCTGATGGTCAAGCTGGGGCTGGTGCGTTTCTCGCTGCTATTAGCCTCAGCACTGGTAGTGCTGGCGATGGTGGTGCAAATGGCTGTCACCATGGTACTGCGTGGCCATGTTGAGAGTATCGATGTGGTGCGATCGGTGTTCTTCGGCCTGTTGATCACGCCCTGGGCCGTCTATTTTCTCTCGGTGGTGGTTGATCAATTGGAAGAGTCTCGCCAGCGCCTGACGAAGCTGGTCGATAAGCTGGAAGAGATGCGCACGCGCGATCTTGAACTTAACCAGCAAATGAAAGAGACCATCGCTCAGCTGAATCAGGAAATTAACGATCGTATCAAAGCGGAGCAGGCCCGCGAGCAGGTGATGGATAAACTGCGCGAAGAGATGGCGCGCCGTGAACAGGCGCAAATCGAGCTGGAACAGCAATCCTCTTTCTTACGCTCCTTCCTCGATGCCTCACCGGATTTGGTGTTCTATCGCAACATCGACAAGCAGTTCTCGGGCTGTAACCGCGCGATGGAGTTGCTAACGGGCATGAGCGAGAAGCAACTGATTGGCCTGACGCCGCGCGACATTTACGATGAAGATGCCGCCTCCAAGGTGCTGGAGACGGATGAAAAGGTCTTCCGCCATAACGTCTCCCTGACGTACGAACAGTGGCTGCAATATCCTGATGGGCGCAAAGCCTGCTTCGAAATCCGCAAAGTGCCGTATTACGATCGCGTCGGTAAACGCAGCGGCCTGATGGGCTTTGGTCGCGATATTACTGAGCGTAAGCGTTATCAGGACGCGCTGGAGAATGCCAGCCGTGAGAAGACCACCTTTATTTCAACCATCAGCCATGAACTGCGTACGCCACTGAATGGCATTGTCGGCTTGAGCCGCATTCTGCTGGACACCGATCTCAATCAGGAACAACTGAAGTACCTGAAAACCATCCATGTCTCGGCCATCACGCTTGGCAACATCTTTAATGACGTGATTGAAGTGGACAAAATCGAGCGCCGCAAAGTGCAGCTGGATAATCAGCCGCTCGACTTCACCGGCTTCCTTGCCGATCTGGAAAACCTCTCCGGGTTACTGGCGCAGCCGAAAGGACTGAAGTTCGTGATGGCACCGGAGCTGCCGCTGCCGCACATCATCTCTGCTGACGGCACGCGCCTGCGTCAAATTTTGTGGAACCTGATCGGTAACGCGGTGAAATTCACCCAGCAGGGTGAAATTGTGGTGCGCGTCGCCTATCACCAGGACGAAACGCTGCGCTTTGAAGTGCAGGATTCTGGCATGGGAATTCCGCAGGAAGAGCAGGACAAGATCTTCGCCATGTATTACCAGGTAAAAGATCAGCACGGCGGAAAACCCGCCACCGGTACCGGCATTGGTTTGGCGGTTTCTCGTCGTCTGGCACAGGCGATGGGCGGTGATATTAGCGTGAGTAGTGCGCCGGGGCAGGGCTCATGCTTTGTGGTCGAGATAAATGCACCTCGTGTGGCCGATGAAGTGGAAAACGAAGATCTCGACGACAGCATGCCATTGCCGGCGCTGCACGTATTACTGGTTGAAGATATTGAACTGAACGTCATTGTGGCGCGCTCAGTACTGGAGAAACTGGGATGCAGCGTGGAAGTGGCGATGACCGGCACTGAAGCGCTGGCAATGTTCGATCCGCAGGAATTTGACCTGGTGCTGCTGGATATCCAATTGCCGGATATGACCGGGCTGGATGTGTCGCGCGCCATTCATCAGCGCCATGCGGGCGTGACACTACCGCCGCTGGTGGCACTGACCGCCAACGTGTTGAAAGACAAAAAAGAGTATCTCGATGCCGGTATGGATGATGTGCTGAGCAAACCGCTGGCGGTGCCGGCCTTAACGGCGATGATTAAAAAGTTCTGGGATTACCAGGGCGAGCCGGAAGAAGAGATTCAGACCTCCTCAGACGAACACTCGCGCATGCTGCTCGATGTGGAGATGCTGGAGCAGTATATCGAATTGGTCGGCCCAGGATTGATTACACAAAGCCTGACGATGTTTGAACAGATGATGCCGGGGTATCTCGACGTGCTGGATTCCAACATGATGGCGCGCGATCAAAAAGGGATTGCGGAAGAAGGGCATAAAATTAAGGGGGCTGCGGGCTCAGTAGGACTGTTGCATCTGCAGAAACTGGCGAAACAGATACAGTCACCGGAACTGCCAGCATGGTGGGACAACGTGCAGGAGTGGATCGACGAATTAAAACATGAGTGGCTGCATGACGTTAACGTGTTACGCGAGTGGGTAGCTGAAAGGGAAAAATCTTCGGACGCCAGAAAAAAATGACCCCAGTCGAAACTGGGGTGCGCGAATACTGCGCCAACACCAGGGAAATGGGTACTGCTGCTATCGTTAGAAGTCGAATGGATCAGCAACAGTATGGTATTGGTTAACGCTTCGAAATCACCTTAACAAATTCGCCAACGCTTGTGACAAGATTCATTAAATTGTGTGAAGTTGAGCAGCGATTAAATACAGAAAACATTAATTTGCTGACACAGTCAAGCAAGGAATTAATTTCTTTGCCGTATTGCACTATTTTTGACCAATTGTTCTGCTTTTTGCCTGAATTTCCTTCAGCCGGAAGCAGGAAAAGCCTGACAGCTGCGCCGAAATTCCTAATCAGCCGAAAAATCAGAGTTAAGTGAGCTTAACATGCTGATATTAGGTAACAAATAAGGTGGTTCTGGTGGGTTATCCAAAACGTTTTGGAAACCCTCTGCAGAAAGTTCCAGTTTAAGGTTTTGCGGTGCAATGTAAACCAAACGGAAGGCTAAATCCTTTACCATTGTCAGGGCTAATCATGATGATGTTGACGCGATTTCAGCCACGTTTATTGAAACGGCTGCGCGCATCAGTGCGCTTATTCAAATGCTTTGAAAGTTTATTGTTAAGTGTTGTGAAAGTTTAAACGTGATCTTTATCACTTTGTATGAAGTATCCGATTGTAAGGGTTTTGCTGGGTTTTTCACCATGGAACCGATTCCCTTATGATGGAAGTGCTTGATGTGATTGGCTCTAATAGAGGAACGATGATGACGCAGGTAATAACTTCATCTCTAACTTTCACGCGATAGGCGGTAAAGTTTTGCCCAGGATTACAGGTAATCAAAATTGTGACCGGGGTGCATTGATTAATGCAGGGAACAGGTAAGAGTAAATTGCATGAGTAAGAGTAAAGGGAAAATGGGGCAACGCCTTAAAGTGCTGATTGCTAAAGTGCTGCTGGCGTGGTTGGGAATTTGGCTGGCCGGCATCGTGATCTTTGCCTTTTTACCAGTGCCGTTTTCTGCGGTGATGGTGGAGCGTCAACTGGGTGCCTGGTTCAGTGGTCGGTTCGACTATGTGGCGCACTCCGATTGGGTCAGCATGGATGAGATTTCTCCGTGGATGGCGCTGGCCGTGATCGCTTCTGAAGATCAAAAATTTCCGGAGCACTGGGGCTTTGATGTTGATGCGATACAAAAAGTGCTGGATAACGATGGCTCAGAACAGATGCGTGGTGCCTCAACGCTGTCGCAGCAGACCGCAAAAAACCTGTTCTTATGGGATGGCCGCAGCTGGGTGCGAAAAGGGCTCGAAGCCGGTTTAACCGTTGGACTCGAAACGGTGTGGACCAAACGCCGCATTCTGACGGTATATTTGAATATTGCGGAGTTTGGCAACGGCGTGTTTGGTGTGGAAGAGGCTTCACAGCGCTACTTCCACAAACCAGCCAGTCGTCTGACGATTTCTGAAGCGGCGCTGCTGGCGGCGGTACTACCAAACCCGATTCGCTTCCGCGCTGATGCACCTTCCGGGTATATACGAATGCGCCAGCAGTGGATAATGCGCCAGATGCGTCAGTTAGGTGGGGAAGGTTTCCTCGCTCGCTACAAATTGCATTAACAGCAATTAGTCTTCGTCAAACCCGGCTTCAAACAGCTCAATCACCGCAGCCAGCGCCTCTACTTCCTGCGGGCCGCTGGCTTCAATCTCGATATGGCCGCCTTTCGCGGAGTCGAGCATCAACAGCGCAATCACGCTGCTGGCTTCGGCTTCCGTACCGGCTTCATTGCGCAGTAGTACCTCTGCGTCAAAACTCTGCACCAACTCGAACAGTTTCATTGCCGGGCGCGCATGCATGCCCAGCTTATTGCGAATCTCAACGACTTGCTTCACGGTCATGATTTACGTTTTTCCAGAGTGCGATGACGAGACTGCACATTTTTGCCGCGTGAACGGAAGTAATCTGCCAGCTGTTCGGCGATGTAAACCGAACGGTGTTTACCACCGGTACAGCCAATCGCGACCGTCAGATAGCTGCGGTTGTTGGTTTCCAGCATCGGCAACCACAGCTCCAGATAGCTGCGCGTCTGGTAAATGAAGTTATGCACTTCAGTGTGGCGGTCGAGGAAAGCCGCAACCGGACGATCTAGTCCGGTCATCGGGCGCAACTTGGGATCCCAGTGCGGGTTTGGCAGGAAACGCACATCGAAGACGTAATCGGCATCAATTGGGATGCCGTGTTTGAAGCCGAAGGACTCAAACACCATGGTCAGCTCACGCTCACGTTTGCCAGACAGGCGCGTACGCAGCATTTCAGCCAACTCATGGACCGACATTTCGGAAGTATCAATGATCAGGTCTGCCCGCGAACGCAAAGGCTCAAGCAGGTCACTCTCTTCATCAATCGCGCTTTCCAGTGACAGATTTTTACTGGAGAGCGGATGGATGCGGCGAGTATCACTGTAACGCCGTATCAGTGTGTTGCGATCGGCGTCCAGGAACAGTAGCTGTGGTGAAAACGAATCCGGCAGATTATTGAGCGCCGTTTCAAACACCTCCGGCGATTCAGGCATGTTGCGCACATCAATGCTGACGGCCGCCGAAATATTGCGCTCTGTTAAGGTGTTCGCTAATTCCGGTAGCAGCACCACGGGCAGATTATCGACACAGTAAAATCCCATGTCTTCCAGGGCACGCAGTGCGACCGATTTTCCTGAGCCTGACCGACCGCTAACGATCATCAGCACCATCACATTTCTCCCGTTTTAAACCGACGAATAGGTCGGTAAATGTGTCTGTCGCTTAAGAGTGTTCTTCCTGAGCTTCTGTGATAATGGCATAGAGTTCTTCATCACTCTGTGCCGCACGCAAACGGCGGCAGACGGTTTTGTCCGCCAGACGTTTAGCGACCAGCGACAGCGTATGCAAATGGGTTTTGCACTGGTCTGCAGGCACCAGCAGAGCAAACAGCAGATCAACCGGCTGATTGTCCACGGCGTCAAAGGCGATCGGTTGGTCGAGGCTGATAAACACACCAACGGCGCGCAGCGTATCCTCTTCCAGTTTGCCATGCGGAATGGCGATACCGTTGCCAATGCCCGTACTGCCCATACGTTCGCGGGTCAGAATGGCTTCAAATAGTGTCTGGTGCGGCAGATTGAGCTGCTTTGCTGCCAACTCGCTGATAATTTCCAGCGCGCGTTTTTTACTCTGGCAGTGTACGCCGCTACGGGTACAGTCCAGTGAGAGGACCGAGCTCAATTCCAGTGTCAGATCGTTGTTCATCATCGTTTCACTTGCGAGTTCACATAGCCGCAAGGTTAACGCCATTCATAGCACAATGGCGAGTCTCCCGTTGGCGCTTGCGCAGATGACAAAACGGGGCGGTTAACCCGCCCCATTTGCGCTCTGAGTGCCGAATCGGTCAGCACTCTGCAAGCATGAAGGTTAGTGTTTTTTCAGTTTGTCTTTGTGTTTGGTCAGCTGACGGGAAAGCTTGTCGATTAACCCGTCGATGGCCGCGTACATGTCTTCCGCTTCCCCTGTGGCGTGCAGCTCTCCGCCGTTGACGTGCAGTGTTGCTTCCGCAATCTGCGTCACTTTCTCCACTTTCAGAACAATATAAACCTGATTGATACGATCAAAGTAGTGTTCCAGTTTGGCAAATTTGCTATTTACAAATTCGCGCAGCGGTTCAGTGATTTCAACATTCAGTCCGGTCAGGTTTAGCTGCATAGGTCTTCCTTCTTCGTTCGGTCAAACCAACTGCTTGCGCTGGTTTGATGGCGGTATAGATAAAGACTCGCGATATTTAGCAACCGTACGTCGCGCCACCATGATGCCCTGATCGGATAACATGGAGGTGAGTTTGCTGTCGCTCAAGGGTTTTGCGGGGTTTTCCGCGGAGATCAATTTCTTCACCAGTGCACGGATCGCCGTGGAAGAGGCTTCGCCACCGCCTTCGGTATTCACATGGCTGGAGAAAAAATATTTTAATTCAAAGATGCCACGCGGGCTGTGCAGGTACTTTTGCGTGGTCACACGGGAAATGGTGGATTCATGCATATCCACGGCCTGGGCGATATCTGCCAGCACCATCGGCCGCATGTATTCCTCGCCCTGTTCAAAGAACGCCTGCTGCTGCTCGACAATACAACGCGTCACTTTGAGCAGTGTGTCGTTGCGGCTTTCGAGGCTTTTAATCAGCCATTTGGCTTCCTGCAAATTACTGCGAATGAATTGGCTGTCGCTGTCGTTACGCGCGGAGCCGCCCATCGCGGCGTAATGTTGATTGATCTTCAGGCGCGGCAAACTGTCTGAATTCAGTTCAACGGTCCAGCGCTTACTGGTTTTACGCACCAGTACATCAGGAATCACATACTCGGGTTCGCTGGTGTTGATCGATTGGCCGGGACGGGGATCGAGTGACTGAATCAGCAGCATCGCGTCTTTCAGCACGTCTTCCTTGAGGCGTGTGACACGCATCAGGCTGCGAAAATCATGGTTGGCCAGCAGATCCAGATGTTCACTGACGATCAACCGCGCTTCTGCCAGCATTGGCGCATCGGCAGCGTATTGTGAAAGTTGCACCAGCAAGCAGTCACGTAGATCACGAGCACCGACACCGACAGGATCAAAGCGCTGAACACGCTTCAGCACCGCTTCAACCTCTTCCAGCGTCAGATCTTCATCACCAATGCTGTCGCAGATGTCCTGGACGGAAACGGTGAGATAGCCCGTGTCATCAATGGCGTCGACAATTGAAGTGGCAATCGCGCGGTCGGTATCCGTAAACGGCGTGAGCTCCACTTGCCACATCAGGTAGTCCTGCAGTGACTGGGTGGTTTCGCCTTGATAAACCGGCAGCTCATCATCCTGGTAATCGGTACCCGTGCCAGAAGGCGTGCCCGCGGTGTAGATTTCATCCCAGGTGGCGTCGAGTGGAAGCTCCTCGGGCATCTCTTTCTGTTCGAGGGCTTCACGTGTGTCTAACGAGTCGCTCTCCTGATGCTCACGTGAATCGACTTCTTCATGTAGATCGGTTTGCTCAAGCAGCGGATTGCTTTCCAGCGCCAGTTGCAGTTCCTGCTGGAGTTCAAGCGTAGAGAGTTGCAGCAGACGAATGGCCTGCTGCAACTGTGGGGTCATCGCCAGCTGTTGGCTGAGCCTGAGTTGCAAACCTTGCTTCATAATTCTGCTTGAATTTCCTAAGCAAATGTCGTGAATAACGACACCTTATCAGAGTCTGAACTCTTCGCCCAAATAAACCCGTTTAACCTGCTCATCTGCAAGAATTTCATCAGGCGTGCCATGCGCGATCAGATGTCCCTGGCTCACGATGTAAGCACGTTCGCACACCGCAAGCGTTTCACGCACGTTGTGATCGGTGATCAACACGCCAAGACCGCTGTCGCGTAGGTGTTCGATGATTTTTTTGATATCGATGACTGAGATCGGGTCAACACCGGCAAAAGGTTCATCCAGCAGGATAAATTTGGGGTTGGCTGCCAGAGCGCGAGCGATTTCAACACGGCGTCGCTCACCACCGGAAAGCGCCTGGCCCATGCTGTCACGCAGATGCTCAATGTGGAACTCTTCCATCAATTCATTGGCACGATCCTGACGCTGCTCTTCCGTTAAATCATCGCGGATTTGCAACACTGCCATCAAATTGTCGAACACGCTTAGACGGCGGAAGATTGACGCTTCCTGCGGCAGATAGCCAATACCACGGCGCGCTCGCGCATGCAGCGGCAGAATACTGATATCTTCGTCATCGATCACGATGCGGCCTGCATCACGCGGCACAATCCCGACAACCATGTAGAATGTGGTAGTCTTGCCGGCACCGTTTGGACCTAGCAGGCCGACAATCTCGCCAGATTTTACCTGCAGGCTGACATCTTCCACCACGCGGCGGCCTTTATAGGCTTTCGCCAGGTTTTCAGCGACTAATGTGGCCATAGCGATCAGTTACTCTTTTTAGGGCTCGTGGACGAGCCGTTTTTGTCCTGCAACTGCGACGGCACCAGTACGGTGGTGACGCGTTTGCTTTCGCCCTGGCTAAACGCCTGCATTTTCTGCTCTTTCACCAGGTAAGTGATGCGATCGCCTTTGATGTTGCTGTCCAGCTGCTGAATGAAGGCATTGCCCGTCAGTTCAACGAAATCGTTCGCCAGCTCATAATGCAGTTTTGAGGCGTGGCCCTGCACGGGTTTGCCGTTATCCTGCATCTGGTAGAAGGTGGCGGGAGCGCCGTAGGCATCCACGATAGTTTTTTTACTGTCGCCACCTGGACGTGTGACCACCACCTTGTCAGCGGTGATTTTGATTGAACCCTGAGTCACGATGACATTGCCGGTAAAGGTCGCCACGTTGCCTTGCAGATCCAGCGCCTGATTCACCGAATCAATATTAACGGGCTTGTCAGAATCGCCCGTCAGGGCCAGCGCGGGCAGGCTGGTCGCCAGTAAGGCGCTCACCAACAACAACTTAAGGCTGTTTTTGTTCATTTTGGATTTCATAGGAAGTTTTGACCTTTTCAAGCAGCTGGGCATTCTTGGTTCGTAAATTGCCGCGCATCTTCATGCCAGTGGAATTAAAACTGCGGCCAAATAGGGTGACTTGATCGTCAGATGTCACATCCTGGGTGACCAGATTAACCTGAGCCGTATCGGTAATAATGCGCTCAAGTTGAGAATCCTGGGTCAGGGTATTCACTTCAACGTGACCGTAAAGATAAAGCATACGATCTTTGGTCAGCTTTGCCTTATCGGCACGTATCGTCCAGGTGGGCACTTTATTTTCATCATACGTGGTTGCAACCGGATTATCGAACCAGCTCACCTCATCTGCCGCAAAGTAAGTCACTTTATCCGAGATCAGTTTGTACGCCAGCGCGCCCGTGGGGTTGTACACCACAGAATGGGACTTCTCGCTGGTATAGGTTGGCTCCTGGCTATTGGTCGCCACCGGCGCTTCGCTATCGTCCTGGTTGGTGAGATTCCAGCCGATCAGCACCAGGGCGATCAAGGCCAAAATCAGCGTTATCCAACGCCTGCTCTTACTCATACTGATTGCCCTTTGGCATCCTCAAATTTGTTCTGCGCCATCAAAATCAGATCGCAGAGTTCACGTACCGCACCACGGCCACCGGCAATGCGGGTGACGAAGTGTGCACGAGGTAATAACACGGGGTGGGCATCGGCGACGGCCACACTCAAACCGGCCTCCGCCATCACTGGCCAGTCGATCAAATCATCGCCGATGTAAGCCACTTGCTCAGCAGATAATGACAGTTTATCCAGGAGTTCACGCCACGCCAAAAGCTTATCTGATTGTCCCTGATAAAGATGCGTAATGCCGAGCGTCTGGCAACGATCTTCCAGCAGCTTCGCTTTGCGGCCAGTAATAATAGCCACTTCGATATCAGAGGTCAGCAGGCAGCGAATACCATAGCCGTCACGGACGTTAAAGGCCTTCAATTCTTCGCCGTTGTTGCCCATGTAAATCACGCCGTCAGACATCACACCGTCGACATCGCAAATCAGTAGGCGAATCCGCGCCGCCCGAGCCATTACATCGGCACTCACCGGGCCATAGCAGGTATCGATCATCGTGGTTTCAACACTCATTCTTTGTTCCTGTTCAAACTACGCCAGCGCGCAGCATGTCATGCATATGTACCACACCGAGCAGACGATCGTCATCGGCGACCAACACCGCAGTGATGTTTTTGTTTTGCATCAGATTCAGTGCGTCGACAGCCAGCATATTCGGGCGCACGCGAATCCCGCCGCGCGTCATCACATCCTGAATGCTGGCTGACTGGAAATCGATCCCCATATCGAAGATGCGGCGTAAGTCGCCATCAGTGAAAATGCCTTCGATTTTCATCAGGTCGTCGACAATCACCGTCAGGCCGAGGTTTTTGCGCGTAATTTCCAGCAGCGCATCCCGCAGCGACGCATCGCGGCTGACGTGTGGGATCTCGTCACCACTGTGCATAATATCGCTCACGTGTAGCAGCAGTTTGCGGCCCAGTGCGCCACCGGGATGCGACAGCGCGAAGTCTTCCTGCGTAAAGCCGCGTGCTTCCAGCAGCGCAACCGCCAGCGCATCGCCCATCACCAGCGTGGCGGTAGTACTGGAGGTCGGTGCCAGACCGAGCGGGCACGCTTCCTGTGGAACCTTCACGCATAAATGCACGTCAGCGGCACGCCCCATGGCACTCTCCGGACGACTGGTGAGGCAAATCAACGGCACTTTCTGTCGCTTGAGGACCGGGATGAGGGCCAGAATTTCGTTCGACTCGCCACTATTAGAGATAGCGATCACCACGTCGTTAGCTGTCACCATGCCGAGGTCACCATGGCTGGCTTCACCAGGATGAACAAAGAACGAAGACGTGCCGGTGCTGGCGAAAGTCGCTGCCATTTTTGCACCAATATGACCGGATTTGCCCATGCCCATCACCACCACTTTTCCACGGCAGGCAATGATCATTTCGCAGGCGCGGCTAAAGTCGGCGTTAATATACTGATCGAGCTGCTCCAGCCCTTCGCGTTCGATGCGCAGTACCGCTTTACCTGCCTGTTGGTAATCAAAAACCGGTTGCTGATGTGACATGGTCAGTCCGTCCTTAATAACTTGTGATGAGCGCAGGGCTGAGCCACAGCCACAGAACCCACGCAATAAATCCCGATAACAAAAGAGAGCCCGCTATGCGGCCAATCCGGCGTTTGCGTAACAGGCAGAGTAGGGCGAACAGCACGCTGACACCTAACATCACCCAGTAATCTCGTGCGAAAGCGTGTGCATCAACGCTGCCGGGGTGCACCAGCGCGGGCAGGCCCAGCACAATGGCCAGATTAAAGATATTAGCGCCAATCAGGTTACCGATAGCGATATCGTCTTCACCTTTCAATGCACCCGCCAGTACGGTAGCCAGTTCAGGCAGGCTGGTGCCCACGGCAATCAACGTCAGACCCATGACCAGCTCGCTGACACCAAAATAGTCGGCAAACACGGTGGCATTATCGATCACCATCCGCGTCGACATCGGCAGAATAATCAGCGCCACCGCCAGCCACAGAAAGGCCACGGTATTACCAGCTTCATCGCGCGGCAGCTCAGCCAATTGTTCGCGCGTTAACGTGTCGTTGTTATCCCGTTCTGCGCGGCGGGCGATGCGAATGGCGATCAGCAGATAACCCAACGCAATCAGCAGCAGCGCGATGCCATCAAGTCGACTAAGGTGATTATCAAACAACATGATGCCACTCAGCAGTGAGACCAGCAGCATCAGGGGGAGTTCGCGCCGAATCAGATTGGAGTGCACTGTCAATGGGTGCAAAAGTGCGGCACCGCCGAGGATCAGCAGAATATTGGTAATGTTTGAGCCCAGTGCCGTCCCTACAGCTAAATCCATTTGCCCATGCTGCGCTGCAGAAAAAGAAACGATCAGTTCGGGTAACGATGTGCCAATGCTTACCACTGTCATGCCGATGATCAGCGGAGGAATGCCGAAGGATCGACACAGGATCGCGGCACTGAAAACCAGACGGTCAGCACCGTAAGCCAGTAAAATCAATCCAATAAACAGCAGGGCAGTGGCTACGAACATGAAAAATCCTTGATGGATAGGTGTGTCGGCAAACCTTGTCCGACAGGTAAATACATTGCGCGCGCGGAAACAGGCGCTGATTTTGACTGTCTGAGAGGCAAAAGTAAATTTTAAGGCCGTTTTCGCCACACCTGACGGGTAAGTTTCTGTAAAACTATCGTGCATTGTGGTCTACCAGGCTACCATCCACGACTTTGATTACGCCCGATCCGCATAAAGAGGTAACGATGATCCAGCAAAAAACGAATCTGGTTGAGGTTCGTGGCGTCAGCTTCACTCGCGGAGACCGCGTCATCTTTGATGACATTTCGCTTACCGTGCCAGCGGGTAAAGTGACCGCTATTATGGGGCCATCCGGGATTGGAAAAACCACGCTGCTGCGCCTGATTGGTGGTCAGTTGCAACCGGATAATGGGGAAATCTGGTTCCGTGACCAGAATATCCCGACGCTTTCCCGCACTAAATTGTATGAAGTGCGAAAAAAAATGAGCATGTTGTTCCAGTCGGGTGCACTTTTTACCGATCTTAACGTCTTTGATAACGTTGCCTGGCCATTGCGTGAGCACACACAGTTACCGCCGGAATTGCTGCACAGCACGGTGATGATGAAGCTGGAAGCAGTCGGCCTGCGCGGTGCAGCCAAACTGATGCCGGCCGAGCTCTCTGGTGGTATGGCGCGCCGTGCCGCACTGGCGCGCGCGATTGCGCTGGAGCCGGACCTGATCATGTTCGATGAGCCCTTTGTCGGCCAGGATCCGATTACCATGGGCGTGCTGGTGAAATTGATCGATGAATTGAACCACTCGTTAGGTGTGACCTGCATTGTGGTTTCACACGATGTGCCAGAGGTCTTGAGCATTGCTGACCATGCCTATATTGTTGCCGGTCAAAAGATTATTGCCCAGGGCAGCGCGCCGGAGTTGCGGGAAAATCCCGATCCGCGCGTGCGCCAGTTTATTGAGGGTCATGCGGACGGTCCAGTGCCATTCCGCTTCGCTGCCGGGGATTACCTCAGCGATCTGACTCGTGCAGGGAGAACGTAAACTGATGTTGCTAAAGGCGCTGGCGTCACTTGGACGTCAGGGAATTAATACTTGCGCGGCGTTTGGCCGTGCAGGCTTGATGCTGTTTCATGCGCTAGTGGGTAAACCCGCTTTCCGTCGCCACGCGCCACTGCTGGTAAAACAGCTGTACAGCGTGGGTGTGCTGTCGCTGCTGATCATCGTGGTCTCGGGTTTATTCATTGGTATGGTGCTGGGCCTGCAGGGTTATCTGGTGCTGACGACCTACAGCGCTGAAACCAGTCTCGGCATGCTGGTGGCCTTATCGCTGCTACGTGAACTGGGTCCCGTGGTCACGGCATTGCTGTTTGCAGGACGTGCGGGTTCAGCCCTGACGGCAGAGATTGGTTTGATGAAAGCCACCGAACAGCTCTCCAGTATGGAAATGATGGCCGTTGATCCGCTGCGTCGCGTGGTTTCGCCGCGCTTCTGGGCAGGGTTTATCAGCATGCCGCTGCTAGCCTTGATCTTTACGGCAGTCGGTATTGCCGGTGGGGCGTTGGTGGGCGTGGGATGGAAAGGCATCGATCCTGGCTTCTTCTGGTCAGCGATGCAAAATGCCGTGGATTTCCGCACCGATGTCATCAACTGCATCATTAAAAGCGCAGTCTTTGCCGTGACGGTAACCTGGATTGCGCTGTTCAATGGCTATGATGCCATCCCGACCTCGGAAGGGATTAGTCGGGCGACAACGCGTACCGTAGTGCATGCTTCACTGGCGGTACTCGGTTTGGACTTTGTGCTGACAGCACTGATGTTTGGGAATTGATGCAATGCAAAGCAAGAAAAACGAAATCTGGGTTGGCGTCTTCATGCTGGCAGCACTGTTGGCACTGTTATTCCTCAGCCTGCGCGTGGCCGATCTCAAGTCACTTGGCACCGAACCGACATGGAAGCTGTATGCCACTTTCGATAATATTGGCGGCCTAAAAGTCAGCTCACCGGTGAAAATTGGTGGTGTGGTGATTGGTCGTGTCACGGATATTTCGCTGGATGATAAAACGCTGTCGCCGCGTGTCACCATGGACATCAGCGATCAATATGCCGACAAAATCCCGGACACCAGCTCGCTGGCCATTCGCACGCAAGGTCTGCTGGGTGAACAGTTCCTCGCACTGAATTTAGGCTTTGATGATCCAGAACTGGGTTCGGCTATGCTGAAAGATGGCGGCACGTTGCGTGACACCAAATCCGCGATGGTGCTGGAAGATTTGATCGGCCAGTTCCTCTACAAGAGCGGCGATAACAAAAACGATAATCAAAAGCAGGGCACCGAGAGTGCGCCTGCTCCGGCAGCACCTGCTACAACGGAATAGAGAGGTAAAACACGATGTTTAAACGTTTCCTGATGATTGCCATGCTGGCGATTGTGCCGCTGGCGGCCAATGCAGCGGATCAGAGCGATCCTTATAAACTGATGAATGAAGCGGCGGCGAAGACCTTCACCCGCTTGAAAAACGAGCAACCTAAAATCAAGCAGGATCCTAACTATCTGCGTGAGGTAGTGCGTCAGGAGTTGCTGCCGTATGTACAGATCAAGTACGCGGGTGCGCTGGTGCTGGGCCGCTATTATCGTGAAGCAACGCCCGCGCAACGCGACGCTTACTTTGCCGCATTTGGCGATTATCTGGCGCAGGCTTATGGCCAGGCGCTGGCGCTGTACCATGGCCAAACCTACCAGATTCAGCAACCGCAGCCGATTGGCGATGCGAATATCGTGGCGATTCGCGTGACTATTTTGGATCCGAACGGCCGTCCGCCTGTGCGTCTTGATTTCCAGTGGCGCAAGAACAGCCAGACCGGCAACTGGCAGGCCTATGATATGGTGGCTGAAGGCATCAGTATGATCACCACCAAACAAAATGAGTGGAGTGATTTGCTGCGTACCAAGGGCATTGATGGTCTGACCGCGCAGTTGAAGACCTACGCAGCACAGCCTATCACTCTGGATAAACAGTAAGCATGAGCGAACCGTTACGCTGGCAGCGCAATGCCAGCACGCTATCTTTAAGCGGCATGTTGGATCGCGATACCCTGCTGTCATTGTGGCATGACCGTGAAACCGCCATGGTGGATGTCGCGACCATTGATGTCGCGGCGCTGGAGCGAGTGGATTCAGCGGGGCTGGCTTTGTTAGTCCATCTTCGCGAGATCGCGCGGGCACAAGGTAGCACGCCAGTTTTCACCGGTATCAACGACAAACTCCAGTCATTAATTGCGCTGTATAACCTACAGCAGATTATTGTTTCTGCGGAAAAAATCGCCTGATTACGTTGTCATCGCCAAAAGCCCCTGATTTATTCAGGGGCTTTTGCGTATTTAAGAGTCAGGCGCTTTCCTCTAAGATATCCGCCTTATTATTATTAAGTGAAGCAAAGAGCGATGGAAAATAGTGAAGTTCAAGCCGTGCTGATGCAGGCGCTGCCATTAGATGAAGTACATGTTCTCAGCAACGACGGCAGTCATTTTCAGGTGATCGCGGTGGGTGAGATGTTCGGTGAACTGAGCCGTGTGAAAAAACAGCAGGCTGTTTATGCGCCGCTGATGGAATACATTGCGGATAACCGTATTCATGCGGTTTCCATTAAAACTTATACCCCAGCCGAGTGGGCGCGCGACCGTAAACTCAACGGTTTCTAAGTATCTCGCCGGTTGATTTGTTGATAGATAATTGAGAGCCGTTAATGGACAAATTTCGTGTGCAAGGCCCCACCCGTTTAAGTGGTGAAGTGACCATTTCCGGGGCGAAGAATGCTGCGCTGCCAATTCTGTTTGCTGCGCTGCTGGCAGAAGAGCCGGTTGAAATTCAGAACGTGCCGAAGCTGCGTGATATCGATACCACCATGAAGCTGCTGAATTTGCTGGGTGCGCGCGTTGAGCGTAATGGTTCGGTTCACGTTGATGCTCGCGAAGTTAATGTCTTCAGCGCGCCGTATGATCTGGTGAAAACCATGCGTGCCTCGATTTGGGCACTGGGTCCGCTGGTGGCGCGTTTTGGTCAGGGTCAGGTTTCATTGCCAGGCGGCTGTGCTATTGGTGCACGTCCGGTTGATCTGCACATCACTGGCCTTGAGCAACTGGGTGCGGAAATTAAACTGGAAGAAGGTTATGTCAAAGCTTCCGTTAATGGCCGCCTGAAAGGCGCGCATATCGTCATGGACAAAGTCAGCGTTGGCGCGACCGTGACCATCATGAGTGCGGCAACGCTTGCCACTGGCACGACCATTATTGAAAACGCCGCTCGTGAGCCGGAAATTGTCGATACGGCAAACTTCCTCAACACGCTGGGCGCAAAAATCAGCGGTGCAGGCACAGATAAAATCACCATCGAGGGCGTAGAACGTCTGGGTGGCGGTGTGTATCGCGTTCTGCCGGATCGTATCGAAACCGGTACCTTCCTGGTCGCTGCTGCGATTTCCCGCGGTAAAGTGGTGTGCCATAAAGCCCAGCCCGATACGCTGGATGCGGTACTCGCAAAACTGCGTGATGCGGGTGCCGAGATTGAAACCGGTGAAGACTGGATCAGCCTCGATATGCACGGTAAGCGCCCTAAGGCGGTTAACGTCCGTACTGCACCACACCCAGGTTTCCCAACCGACATGCAGGCACAGTTCACCTTGCTGAACATGGTGGCGGAAGGCACTGGCGTGATCACCGAAACCATCTTCGAAAACCGTTTCATGCACATCCCTGAGCTGATTCGTATGGGCGGTCACGCGGAAATCGAAAGCAACACTGCGATTTGCCACGGTGTTGAGGCGCTGTCGGGTGCACAAGTGATGGCAACCGACCTGCGCGCTTCTGCGAGCCTGGTACTGGCCGGTTGCATCGCGGAAGGCACTACCATTGTGGACCGTATTTATCATATCGACCGTGGCTATGAGCACATCGAAGATAAACTGAAGGCCATGGGTGCCAATATCGAGCGCGTCAGCGGCGAATAACACAGATCTCGCACGCGAAGAAAACCAGTCACGGCAGCGTGGCTGGTTTTTTTATGCCAAAGATCTCAGATCTCCTGACGAACCCTGGGAGATCGAATACGTTTTTTGCGATCCAGCAAGCGCGATGTAATAGGATCATAATAGCGAGTTGGCCAGATCTCGGCGGGATGAACACCGATCGCTTCAGCGATCAACCACTCTCCTTTGGGCCAGGGGCGGGAAAGTGCGTTGGAGAGTGTGGACGAGTTCAGCCCCGAATTGCGTGACAATTCAGCCATTGAAGTGCCTTTTTTACGCAGTGCTGCAATCACATCTGCGGGATGCCAATCCTGTTTCCTTGCTTTCATAACGTCCTGCTCCTTGTCCATGTTATTGCGTTGTCTCTGCCGCAGCGAGCGTATCCAATGCAGAGATATTAGGAAAAAACAAAAACCTTATAGCAAATAATTTCCATAAGCTTCCAGTAATTGTTTTGGCCTCGCATTAAACTGAGCTCTCTTTCGCAAAAGCGCTGCAAGGAATGTAATGGGCAGTCAGGTGAAGGGCTGGGAAGTAAAGCAGGGGGAGAAAACGGGTGAGGCAGGAAAGAAAACGGGGCCAGGCTGCCCCGTAATGACAATCAGAAATCACGCTGCACTGACATGTGGGCCAATGCTTCGAGTGCGCTCCGCCACGGTGTTTCTGGCAGGGCCTGCAGGGCAGCAATGGCTTTATCCGCCTCTTCTTCAGCGCGTTTGCGCGTCCATTCCAGCGAGCCAGTTTGTTGCATGGCATCCAGTACCGGTTCCAGCAGATGGCGACCGTTACCTTCTTCGATTGCTTTGCGGATCATCTGAGCTTGCTCTGGCGTGCCGTTGTGCATGGCATGCAGCAGCGGCAGCGTCGGCTTGCCTTCACTCAGGTCATCACCGGTATTTTTACCCAGGGTTTCGCCATCCGCACTGTAATCCAGCAAATCGTCAATTAACTGGAAAGCGGTACCCAGATAGCGACCATAATCCTGCAGCGCTTTTTCCTGCGCCGGCGTGGCTTCAGCCAGAATCGCGGAGGCTTGAGAAGCCGCTTCAAACAGGCGCGCGGTCTTACTGTAGATGACGCGCATGTAGCTCTCTTCAGTGATATCGGGATCGTTGCAGTTCATCAGCTGCAGCACTTCACCTTCCGCAATCACGTTTACTGCTTCGGACATCAGCGCGAGGATCTTTAAGGATCCCATGCTGGTCATCATCTGAAACGCGCGGGTGTAGATGAAATCCCCCACTAGCACACTGGCAGCATTGCCGAACGCGGCATTGGCAGTGGCTTTGCCACGGCGCATATCGGATTCATCCACCACATCATCGTGCAGCAGAGTCGCTGTGTGGATAAATTCGATCAGCGCCGCATTGGTGACATGCAGCGATCCCTGATAGTTCAGCGCACGTGCCGAGAGCACCGCGATCATAGGCCGGATACGTTTGCCTCCGCCGCTGATGATGTAATAACCCAACTGATTAATCAGTGAGACATCTGAATTCAGCTGGTCGAGGATGGTCTGGTTGACGGCCGCCATGTCCTGCGCGGTTAATTCATTAATCTGTTCTAAGTTCATTCGTCTGTTCAGCTTTGACTCGTATTTTGCATGGTAAGCGCTTTTACCCAGCGTGAGTTCAGGTAATCTGTTACTGATTGTACTTGAAAAATCGGGCTGAGAAACGTTTGCATTCGTCCTGCGCTTTTTTTCTGCAAGAGAGTGCAAAGTGCACTTGTCTTCTGCTGGAGATTTGCGTAGAATTCGCGCCCTATTGTGAATATTTATCGCGCCGCCTGATGAATAGAAAGGCATGCGCAGAAGCGGAGTTTTATATGTACGCGGTTTTCCAAAGTGGTGGTAAACAACACCGAGTAAGCGAAGGTCAGACCGTTCGCTTGGAAAAGCTGGACATCGCAACCGGCGAAACCATTGAGTTCGACCAGGTTCTGATGATTGCAAATGGCGAAGACGTGCAAATCGGCGCGCCACTGGTATCAGGCGGTGTGATCAAGGCAGAAGTTGTTGCTCACGGTCGTGGCGAGAAAGTTAAGATTGTTAAGTTTCGTCGTCGTAAACACTACCGTAAGCAAGCTGGTCACCGTCAGTGGTTCACTGATGTGAAAATCACTGTGATCGGCGCGTAAGAGGAGATCTGACAAATGGCACATAAAAAGGCTGGTGGCTCGACTCGTAACGGTCGCGACTCCAATGCAAAACGTCTGGGTGTTAAGCGTTTCGGTGGTGAATCTGTTCTGGCAGGTAGCATCATCGTTCGTCAGCGTGGCACCAAATTCCACGCAGGTACCAATGTAGGTTGTGGTCGTGACCACACCCTGTTTGCTACCGCAGACGGTAAAGTACAATTCGAAGTTAAAGGTCCTAACAACCGTAAGTACATCAGCATCGTTGCTGAGTAAGGTTGTTGTGACGCAGACGGTTAACGTCTGAACACACGAATTGAAGGCCCCGCAGCTTTGCGGGGCTTTTTACATTCTGCCGCAGGTTGCGGGATTCCCTCTGACCAAAACGCGCAGTTTGCTGTACAATTTATGTACTCCTGGCTTTGCCAGTCTTGTATTATCCGCCGCCGGTCAGCGCAGAAGACCCTGGCGGACCCGTTTGCTGTGCTTTAGTCGCCGCGAACGATAGCGTGACGGAGAAATAAAATGAAGTTTGTAGATGAAGCGACGATCCTTGCGGTCGCAGGCGATGGCGGTAATGGTTGCGTAAGCTTCCGCCGCGAGAAATACATTCCACGCGGTGGCCCGGACGGCGGCGACGGCGGTGACGGCGGTGATGTTTACCTGCTGGCGGATGAAAACCTGAATACCCTGATCGATTATCGCTTCGAGAAATCTTTCCGCGCCGAACGTGGCCAAAATGGCCAGAGCCGTGATTGCACCGGTAAACGCGGCAAAGACATCATTATCAAGGTGCCTGTTGGTACTCGCGTGATTGACCAGGGGACTGGCGAAACGCTGGGTGACATGACGCGCCACGAGCAGAAGCTGATGGTCGCAAAAGGCGGCTGGCACGGCTTGGGCAATACGCGTTTTAAATCCTCCGTTAACCGTTCCCCACGTCAGAAGACCATGGGTACGCCGGGCGAGAAACGCGACCTGCAGCTGGAGCTGATGCTGCTGGCTGATGTCGGTATGCTTGGCCTGCCAAATGCCGGTAAATCGACCTTTATTCGCTCCGTGTCTGCGGCTAAACCGAAAGTGGCGGATTATCCATTTACCACTTTGGTGCCAAGCCTCGGCGTGGTGCGCATGGACAACGAAAAGAGCTTCGTCGTCGCGGATATCCCGGGCCTGATTGAAGGCGCAGCGGATGGTGCCGGTCTGGGCATTCGCTTCCTGAAGCACCTTGAGCGTTGCCGTGTACTGTTGCACCTGATTGACCTTGCGCCGATCGATGAATCCGATCCGGTTGAGAACGCCCGCATCATCCTGGGTGAACTGGAAAAATACAGCGAGAAGCTGTTCCAGAAGCCACGCTGGCTGGTGTTTAACAAATGTGACCTGCTGGACCGTGAAGAAGCAGAAAACCGCGCTAAAGCGGTTGTGGAAGCATTGGGCTGGGAAGACAAATACTATCTGATTTCTGCGGCCAGCCATGATGGCGTGAAAGATCTTTGCTGGGACGTGATGACCTTCATCATCGAGAACCCGAAAGAAGCGGAAGAAGAAGCGAAAGAGCCGGAGAAAGTGGCCTTCATGTGGGATGACTATCACCGCGAAGCCATGGAAACCGCTCAGGAAGTGGAAGAAGATGACGATTGGGATGACGACTGGGACGAGGAGGACGACGAAGGCGTCGAAATCATTTACCAGCGTTAATCGCCAAAGAGAAAGCGGCCAATTGGCCGCTTTTTTTATGGCTGCTGAGTGCCCATTTTCATCTCCCGATGAAAGGGCATCGTGTTCAGCAATCCGGCGCGATTTTTCTCACCCCCTGGAATAAGGGGGCCGTCGCGGAAAATTACCCCAGCACCGCCACCGTCAATCGCGATGTGCAGCACAGCTGATCGCGTCCATTGCGAATCTCTATTTCCCAACTCTGGTTGCGTGCGCCAAGATGCAAAGGACGGCAGATGCCGCGGACTTCACCGCTGCTCACCGCGCGATGGTGGCTGGCACTGACCTCAATCCCCACCACACTTTTGCCCTCTTCCACACTCAGATAACCGGCAATCGATCCCATCGATTCCGCCAGCACCACTGACGCACCGCCGTGCAGCAGGCCAAACGGCTGCTGCGTGCGGGTGTCCACTGGCATAGTGGCCTCAAGGTAATCGTCGCCAATCACCGTGAACACGATGCCGATGTGCGACACCAGCGAGTTATCACCCAGGGTATTTAAGGTTGCCAGATCAACCGATCGTTTCCAGATTGCCATATCAGGATCCCAGCGTTGCGCCACCGTCGACCACAATATCCTGCAGTACCACGTGGCTGGCAAGATCCGAGGCAAGGAACAGGACGTTGTTCACGATCTCTTGCGGTTTCGCGATCTTACGCAGTGGGATCCCCAGCTTATATTGATCCGGGAAGCCGTTGATCATCTCCTGCTCTGCTTCCGGCGTGTGCCACAGGCTACGTTGCATGTCGGTATCGGTTGAACCCGGTGAAACGATGTTGCAGCGCACGCCAAACGGTGCCATTTCCAGACCGACGGTCAGGCACAGGCTACGCAGTGCCGCTTTGGAAGCGCCATAAGCGGACATCCCCAGGCGTGGCGCATGAGCGGCGTTGGAGGCGATGGTGACAATCGCTCCTGCGCTCTGCTGGCGGAACACCGGCAGCGTCTGCTGGAACATATTGAAGGCGCCGCCAGCGTTCACCGCCAGACACGCCTGCCAGTCTTCGAATGCGAGTGCTTCGGTGCTGCCGACGCGCAGGATCCCGGCGCCGTTGACCAGCACATCCAGACGAGGCTGCTCAGTCAGCAGGCGCTGACAAACTTCTTTCACCTCCGCCGCATTCGCTACATCCAAAACCTGCGTGGCAAACGGGTAGTCGGGCTGATCAAAACGCAGATCGAAGCCGATCACCTGTGCGCCGGCCTGATGGAATGCCAGCGCCGTGTGGTAACCAATGCCTTTACCCGCACCGGTTACCCAGACGAATTTTCCGTTAAAGTCGAAAGAGGCACTCATTTGGCAGGCGTCCGTGACAGCAGAGCCCACCAGCCATCAATGCTAGGATTTTTCGCCAGGCTAACGAAATCGATATCGTTGTGCACCTGGCGCCAGCGCGCTGCCAGCGCCATCACGCGCACGGAATCCAGACCGTAGTCGATCAGATTCTCATCATCTTCCGGCACATCGTCATCTTCCAGCAGCGGCAGAATCAGCGCACGCAGATCATCTTTGCTTAGCGGCAGCGGCATGAGATCGGCGGTCATCACCACTTTGCCACTACGGCCAGCAGTGTAAGTCAGCGCCATCATGTGCTCTTCGCGGCTAAAATCGGCCAGCGCATCTGCCACCATAAACGGCTGGATATTACGCATAAAGGCGTCAGTGGCGGTGGTCAGACAGCCGATGTGGGCATAAACGCCGGTGATGATCAGCTGATCGCGGCCCATCTCTTGCAGGATCGATTCCAGCGGCGAACGCACAAAGGCGCTGTAGCGCCATTTGGTCAACACCTGATCGTCCTGATCTGGCGCCAGTGCATCCACGATCTTCTGTTGATCCGGATGCTTATTCAGGCCCGGCCCCCACATGTCGTTAAGCAATGCGCGATCGGCATCGCTCTGCTCATTAGGCTGCGCGGTGTAAAACACCGGAATACCCTGCGCTTTGCAGTAGGCACGCAGGCGCGCAATGTTTTCGACGACCTGGTCGATCAGCGGGCTGTTCTCGCCCCAGAAATTCAGGAAATAAGCCTGCATATCATGGATGAGCAGCGCAGCGCGCTGTGGCTCTACGCTCCATTTCACTTTATTGGTCGACAGTTCAGTGGCGGCAGGCAGCGCGTAAGAATTGAGTTTTGGAATAGCCATTATTATCTCCGGAACAGGTCAGGCTTGCGCTTGTTGGTCAGCAAGCTGTTGGCGTAAACGTTTTTTATCCACCTTGCCAACCGGGGTCAGCGGCAGGGCATCTACGCAGGTAATACGATCGGGTAATTTAAACTCGGCGACACCGAGATCGCGCAGATGGCGACGCAGTGCTACCGCTTTGATCGGCTGACTGGCAACGATAAAGGCGCAGCTCTTTTCGCCCATCAGTTCATCATTCATCGACACGAGCGCAGCGTGGATCACGTCCGGATGACGCTGCAGCAGATTCTCGATCTCTTCTGCGGCGATCTTCTCGCCACCCCGGTTGATCTGATCTTTCTCTCGGCCCTGCACGGTGATGTAGCCCTGAGGATTGATCTCAATCAGATCGCCAGAACAGTAAAAACCATTAGCATCGAAGCTGGCCGCGTTGTGCTCCGGGCTTTTATAGTAACCACGGAAGGTGTACGGACCGCGTGTCATCAGGCGGCCTACCGTGCCGTGCGGCAGCGGATTACCCTGTTCGTCGGCCACCCACACTTCGTCATCTTCAGAAATCGGTCGGCCCTGAGTGGTCAGCACGATTTTCTCGTCATCGCCAAAGCGGGTGTAGTTCACCAGGCCTTCGGCCATGCCAAACACCTGCTGTAATTGGCAGCCAATTTCGCTCTGGATGCGTGCCGCCAGGGTTTCGCCGAGCTTCGCGCCGCCGACCTGAATCCGCTGCAGCGAAGCCAGCTGCTTGTTGCTACCCCATTCCTGAATCGCCTGCAGCCACAGGCTCACTGCGGGTGGCACCAGACCGGTATCGGTGACCTGATGCTTCTCAATCAGCGGGAAGCAGAGCGTGGCGCTTGGGTCAGCGGCAAGAATCACCTGGCCCCCTGCATAAAACACACCGAGTGAACCCGGTGAGCTCATGGCGAAGTTATGCGGTGCGGGCAGGGCGATCAGATAGCGCGTGTCAGCCGTGACTTCGCAGATCTCATCACTGGCGCGAATACTGTAATAGTAATCATTGTGCGTGCGTGGGATCAGCTTCGGCGTACCGGTGCTGCCACCGGAGAGCTGGAAAAACGCCACTTCATCGGCAGCAGTTGGCGTTGGCTGGTAATCGCCTGCCGCTTCCGCCATCAGGGCTTCGAGGGTGTTTTCTTTATCACCGTCATGGCACAGAATCACCTGCTGCAGAGAGGGCTGTGCCGCACAGAGCGAACCAATAAAGGTGTCGTCGGCAAACAGTGCGTGACGGCGATCGGCAATTAACAGCTTAGGCTCAATCTGCGTGGCGTAGGCAGTCAGCTCCGTGCGCTGATGGCTATACAGCGCGAAGACGGATGCCACGCCCAGTTTAAACAGCGCAAAGACCGTGACGTAAAACTCCGCCACGTTGCCTAGCTGCACTAACGCAGTATCACCCTGTTGCAGGCCACGGCGCTGCAGGGCCGCCGCGAGGTTATCGGTTAGTTGATTCAGCTCGCGATAGCTGATTTGACGATCGCCGTCGATGACCGCGAAGGCATCATTCTCTTGATGCCGCGCCAGGATATCGGTCATTGGCACATCGAGCCAATAGCCTTTTTCGCGATAGCGCGCAGCCAAATCTTCAGGCCAACGGGTATAGGGAATGCTCATGCTCTTTCCTTTATTGCAGTCCAAAAGCGCGCAACATGGTATCCAGCTTCACGCCGGTTTCGCGCCATTCTGATTCAGGTTGGGAATCGGCAACGATGCCTGCGCCCGCAAACAGTCGCACGCGTGCACCGTGCACGGTGCCACAACGAATCGTCACCACCCATTCACCGTTTCCTTCACTGTCACACCATCCCACAATGCCGCCAAACAGCTGACGATCAAAAGGCTCCAACTGCTGAATCAGCTGCTGAGCACGCTGGTGTGGGAAGCCGCTTAATGCGGGGGTCGGATGAAGCAGGCAGGCTAGCGACAAGGCGTTCTCACGATCATCCTGCACCTCACCATCGATTTGGGTCGCGAGGTGCCACAAGGTTGCCGTGGTGATCAACGACGGTACCGTCGGCACCGACAGCAGGCGACTGCGCGGTTGCAGCGTATCGCGCATCGCATCCGTGACCAGCTGGTGTTCATGACGATCTTTGCTGGAGTCCATCAGCGTATTGCCCGCTGCCTGATCCTGTTGGCTATCGTGGTGATCACGACGTGCTGAGCCCGCCAGCGGGCACGAGCTAAAATCGCGGCCCTGCTTACGCAGCATCAGTTCCGGGCTGGCCCCCACCAGTGCACCGCCTTGTGGTAGCGGCAGGTGGAAGTGATAGCTATTCGGATTCTGTGCAATCACGCGTTGCATCAGCGCCGCGGTATCCACTGGCTGCTCGGTGACAATATCCATCAGGCGTGACAGCACCACTTTATCGAGGTCACCACGTTGCGTTGCTGTCACCGCATCGGCCACCATTTGGGTAAAGACATCGTTATCCGGCACCGCCATGCGACGACGTACCTGCGGCAGTTCACTGGCAGCCGCAGGCAGCGCATTCTGTAGGTCGGCACGATGAAAAGTTTGATACGTTTCAGGGATAAACAAGGCCGCAGGCTGACTCACGTCAAACGGAATCGCACCCACCAGGATCGGATTCTCAATGCCTTGTTGTTTTGCCGCCGCAAAATGTTGATGCAGCTGAAGTTGAAAATCACCCTGCAATGATGCAGCGTCTGCCACAGAGGTGGTTATCGTGGTATAGCAGCCTTGAGTCGCGAGGCTGCGCCACGGCGAGGTAAAGAGGAACCCACGGCATAACGCAGAAAAATCCTCTAATAAGGCATTTTCAAACATGGATGATTCCACCATAATTTTCACCTATAAATGATAAGATTATTAAGAATGATTATCATTTTTATTATGGGCCTGTAACCTACGTCGATTGGACAAAAGAGTCAATCCATTCACGGGATTTCCCGCATGATTAGGCGTAATCGGAAGGTGACGTCGAGCCGTGCAATAAGCTAAAAGGTGGACCAAAACTTATGAATAAATGCGGTTTATTGGGCCTGACAGCCCTGTTGTTTATTTTCCAGACTTTCACAGGGCTCGCACAGGCAGAACAGGGATGGCCGCGCACGGTGCAAGGGGCAAAGGGTTCGATTACCTTAAACAAAGCTCCGCAGCGTATTGTTTCAACCAGCGTCACCTTAACCGGATCGCTGCTGGCGATTGATGCGCCGGTGGTGGCGTCCGGTGCGACCGCACCGAACAGTCGTCTGGCCGACGATCAGGGTTTTTTCCGTCAATGGGGTGAGGTGGCAAAACAGCGCCATGTAAAACGTCTCTATATTGGCGAGCCGAGCGCCGAAGCGGTAGCCGCAGAAGCACCCGATCTGATTCTGGTGAGCGCCACAGGTAATGACTCTGCGATTAAACTTGCCAGCCAGCTTTCCGCCATCGCGCCAACGCTGGTGGTCAATTACGATGACAAAAGCTGGCAGGATGTGGTGACGCTGCTCGGGCAGGCAACCGGCCATGAAGCGCAAGCGGCACAGCGAGTGAAAGCTTTTGACGATCGTGAAGCAGCGTTGAAAAAAACCATCACCTTACCGCCGCAACCCGTGTCTGCCATGGTGTGGAACGGCGATGGGCGTGCCGTTAACGTTTGGACCACGGAGTCAGCGCAGGGCAAACTGCTGGAGCAGCTTGGTTTTACCCTTGCCGTCCCGCCAGCCAGTGTGCAGCAAGGTCACAGCATGGGCCAGCGTAAAGACATCATTCAGTTGTCGGGTGAGAATGTGGGTAGCGGCTTGACGGGGAAAACCTTCCTGCTGTTTGCGGCGGATGACAAAACCACACAGTCAGTGATCGGCAATCCGTTCCTCGCGCAAAACGCGGCGGTTAAGGATAAGCAGGTGTTCCCGCTTGGCGTCGATTCGTTCCGACTGGATTACTACAGCGCCAGCAATCTGCTGGCGCGTCTGGAGAAACTGTTCGTTAAGTCATGATGCCTGCTCCGCCAGCTCAGGAGCTGGCGGCGCATAACGACGTAAGCGTCCCATAACGCACCACATCACAATGCCAAGCAGCGCTGCCGCAAAGCCAAATGCGGCGGCAGCCTGTGGCGGCAATAGCCATGAACCCATAGCACCTATCATCGCCGCACCCATCGCATCCCCGGTGACATTTTGCGCGGTCCACAAGCCGTTGATGCGGCCCAGCAAATGGTCAGGCGTCAGCAGTTGAATCATCGCGTATTGCACCAGACTGTTGATGGCACTGAAATAGCCAAACGCCACCAGGCACAGCAGCGCCAGCGGCAGGTTGGGCATCAGGCTGAATAATCCCAGTGCGAAAAAGGCGGCCACCGCACTGCCCAGCACCAGCTGTCCCGGTCGGGCGGCATGCTTCAATTTACCGCTGGTGAAAGCGCCGATAGCGGCACCGAGCGGCACGGCTGCGTAAAGCATGCCAAACTGGTTAGCACTCACTGACCAATGTGGCGCCAGGGCGGGATAGAGCACGCGAATCGCGCTGGCCAGTGTGACCAACGCACCAATCAATGCCACCATACCGACAATCGGGCTGGCAAACAGGAACTGCACCCCGGCGGCCAGCGACTTCAGCGGATGTTCACGCGGCTGAGGTGGCGGCGGGAGTTGCGGTAATTTCAGCAGCGTCAGTACGGTAATCAGTGTGCCAAACGCGGTTAAGCCGTAGTTCCACACCACGCCGCCGTGTGCAATGACCAGTCCGGCAATGGCCGGCGAGAGGATAGAGCCAAAACGCACCGTCAGCATGGTGATGGCGCCGGCCTGCATAATGTTTTCGCGCCCCACCAGCGCCGGTGTGGCCGCCAGCAACGCCGTGACGCCAATCGCGCCAAAGAAGCCATCCCAAAATCCCAGCAGATACACCGCGATCAGTGAAGGCTGCGGCAGCGCAGCGTTGATAGCCAGCGCGATAAAGCCCAAGCCGCAGGTGGATCGGGCAAGCAAAATCAGTTTCTTACGCTCGTAGCGATCGGCTAACACGCCGCCGGTCAGCAGACCAATAAACATACCGGATGCGGCGAGGGTGACGGCCAATCCCACCAAAAGCGGAGAGTGCGTCATCTGCTGGATCTGCACCGGCACCGCCACGGCGAGCATGCCGAGCGCGACAATCGAGATGAAACGGGCAATAAATACTGCGCGAAATGCCGCATGGGTTTTCAGCAGGGAGAGATCGATAAAGTGGGAAGATTTGTTCATTTGTTCGCCTTTTTGCACCAATTTTCCTCATCGTCCGCGAGGCGAGTCATGGTAACATAGGCAAACGCGAGTAATAACGATAACCATTATCAAATTGCGTTGCGCATGCGACGACGTTGAACAGTGAAGGTTTAGAACGATGCGCCAAATCCGTGCATTAGCAGGCTCAGGGATTCTGCTCTTGCTCCTCATCGCGCTCAGCTTGATGCTGGGGGCAAAATCGATACCCATTTCCGATGTATATCATTCATTTACCTCAGGCTGTAATAGCGCTGAGTGCGTGATTGTGCGTGATGCACGCTTGCCTCGCACGCTGGCCGGATTGCTGGCCGGTGTGGCCCTCGGGTTAGCAGGCGCACTGATGCAAAGCCTGACGCGTAATCCGCTGGCCGATCCGGGCATTCTCGGTGTCAATGCGGGTGCCGGTTTTGCGGTGGTGATCGGCATTGCGCTGTTTGGCGCCGATTCGCCTCTTGATTGGCTCGGCTTCGCGTTTGCGGGTGCGCTGTTGGCGTCATTGCTAGTGGCGATGACGGGAGCGATTGGCGGTGGGCGAGTCAATCCGGTGCGCCTGACGTTAGCGGGCGTGGCATTGGGCGCAGTGCTGGATGGACTGACGTCTGGCCTGTCGCTGCTGAATCCCGATATTTATGACCATTTGCGTTTCTGGCACAGCGGATCGTTGGATATCCGCAATTTCACCGTACTGCGCACCCTGTTCCCGGCCGTTGCCATTGGCAGCGGGGTGGCGATTTATCTATCGCAGGCGTTGAACAGTTTAAGCATGGGCGGCGATATGGCGACCGCGCTGGGCACGCGAGTGGCGCGTACACAATTGCTGGGATTGCTGGCGATTGCGTTGCTGTGCGGTGCGGCGACGGCTGCGGTGGGACCGATCGCTTTCATCGGACTGATGACGCCCCATTTTGCACGCTGGATGGTCGGCAACGATCACCGCTGGATGCTGCCCGCCACCGCGATCATTACCCCGATTCTGCTGCTGGCAGCGGATATTCTGGGACGACTGCTGGTGGCGGGTGAACTGCGCGTCTCCATTGTCACGGCGATGTTGGGGGCTCCGGTACTGATTGTGCTGGTGCGCCGTAAACTCGGGCGAGGTGCGCTATGACGCGTCGTGTTGGATTACATACCACGTGGCTGATGCTCGGATGCGCACTGCTGGCGTATCTGGCGATGACGCGAGGCGCATTGCCGATTGGTGCAGAGCAGTTCTGGCAGGTGTTGGCTGGACAGGGTGCCAGCAACGTCAAACTTATCGTTTTAGAGTGGCGGCTGCCGCGTGTGCTGATGGCACTACTGATTGGCGCGGCACTTGGCGTCAGCGGCGCGATTTTCCAGTCACTGCTGCGCAACCCGCTCGGCAGCCCGGATATTCTCGGTTTCAATACCGGTGCCTACAGCGGCGTACTGGTGGCACTGGTGCTGTTCAATCAGGGCATCGCCGCCATGACCGGTGCAGCATTGATTGGCGGTATCAGCACGGCGGCATTGGTGTATCTGTTTGCCTGGCGCAACGGGGTAGAAACCTTCCGCCTGATTATTGTCGGTATCAGCGTGCGCGCGTTGCTGATGGCGCTGAATGCCTGGCTGATTATCAGTGCCTCGCTGGAGTCCGCGCTCAGTGCCGGATTGTGGAGTGCCGGTTCACTTAACGGTATCACCTGGGCGAAAACGCCACCGGTAGTGGGCGTATTGTTGCTGTCGCTGTTGCTGATGGCCTTGCTGACCCGGCGCATGCGTTTGCTGGAAATGGGTGATGACACCGCCAGCGCGCTCGGCGTGCCAGTGGAGCGCAGTCGGCTGCTGCTGATGCTGATTGGTGTGGTGTTGACTGCGGCATCCACCGCATTGGTGGGGCCGATCTCCTTTGTCGCGTTGCTGGCACCGCAGATCGCGCGTCGACTCGGCGGCGGCGAGAAAGGTGCGTTGTTGCTGGCGGCACTGTGTGGGGCTCTGCTGCTGATTGCAGCCGATTTTGCCGCACAGCATCTGTTCCTGCCTTATCAATTACCGGTTGGCGTGATTACCGTCAGCCTCGGTGGACTTTATCTGATTGCGTTACTGGTGCGGGAGGCGAGACGCCAATGATCGATATCCCTTCACGGCTGTATGGCGAAGGCCTGACGCTTGGCTACGACAAGAAAGTGGTGGCAGAAAATCTGTCGGTGGCGATCCCGGAAGGTGAGCTGACGGTGATTATCGGCCCCAACGCCTGCGGTAAATCCACTTTGCTGCGTACCCTGAGCCGTCTTAATGCACCGCTGAAAGGCGAAGTGTATCTGGATGGTGAAGCGATAGCGCGTTACCCGACTAAAGAGGTCGCACGTCGACTTGGGCTGCTGCCGCAGAGTTCCAACGCACCGGCGGGCATCAGCGTGACCGAGCTGGTGGCGCGCGGGCGTTATCCCCATCAGCCGCTGTTTGGTCGCTGGCGTAGCGAGGATGAAGAGGCTGTGCAAACGGCGATGCGGGCAACCGGCGTGGCCGATTTGGCGCAGCAGCCAGTGGATACCTTGTCCGGCGGGCAGCGTCAGCGTGTATGGATTGCCATGGTACTGGCGCAGCAAACGCCGCTGTTACTGCTGGATGAGCCGACCACCTGGCTGGATATCACCCATCAGATTGAACTGCTGGAATTGATGCAGGAGTTGAATCAGCAACATGGCCGCACGTTAGTGGTGGTGCTGCACGATCTCAATCACGCCTGCCGTTATGCCACCCATTTGATCGCCATGCGTCACGGCAAGATTTTGGCCGAAGGCAAGCCCGCAGAGATCGTGACGCCCGCGTTGATAGAACAGGTGTACGGTTTACGCTGCGTGATTGTGGAAGATCCGGTGGCGCACACGCCAATGATCGTGCCGCTGGGGCGGGGAAATTAAGCGGCCTGGCTGCAGCAAAGCAGGTTATAGCGGGAATCTGAACGCTATAACATGCACCCTGGAGCAGCGTGTCGAAAGGTCTGAAGGAAGTGCCCTGTAAATGGCAGGCAAGCTGATCGCAGTGAGGCTTAATGTCAGCGCCCTGTTCAGGACAGATAATTTTATTGCCAGGAGGCCCCTCGACCTCCCGGCAATCGGCCTGGGTTAGCCTAATATCCGCTGCAGCAACGGGCCAATCTGCTTAAACATCTGCGGAGAGATAATCTCCACGTGTGCACAATCGATTGGCCATACTTCTAACTCACCCACATACGGTGCCCAGGCGCGACGTGCATCCTGACCAGGCTGCTGCGTCTGCTCGGCGAGAAACAGCGTGGCGCGACCGTGGAAGCGGGCGCTGCGCGCGGTGGCTAACAGGCGCACCGAACTGGCGTAGTTGGCTTCAATGGTGTCAAACATCGCGCGCATCTCTTCGCCCGCCTGATGACGCTGCGCAGCGATAAACTGCTCGCGCTCGCGATTCACCTCTTCCAGTACCGCCGGATCCAGCACATTCTCGCCACGCTTCTCATCCCAGTTTTGCGTTTCCGGTGGCCAGGTATCGAGCAGGCCCAGGAAGGCTACCTCTTCACCTGCCGCTTCCAGTCGTGCCGCAATACCTTGCGCCAGCGTGCCGCCGAGCGAATAACCGAGGAAGAAGTACGGTCCGTGCGGCTGCACGTCACGTAAGGTTTGCAGATGCGCGTCACACACCTCGTCGAGGTGCGCGCTTTGATTCAGCGGGCTGGCGATATCCGGCGACTGAATGCCCACCAGCGACCAGCGCTGATCGAGATAACGCTGCAGAATGCTGAACTGCCAGGCAAAACCCGACGCCGGATGGAAACAGAACAGCGTAGGCCCGTTGCTCTGACGCAGCGGCAGCACGGCTTCAAAACCTGCCTGCTGATGCGATTGGGTATCGCTCAGCAACCGGGCGAGTTTTTCCACCGTCGAAGCCACCATAATCTGCCCCACCGAAACCGGCTGTTGCAGTTCGCGGCGCAGCTGGGCGGCTAAACGCATCGCCAGCAGCGAGTGACCACCGAGGGCGAAGAAATCATCCTGGGCGCTGATGGTGTCGCGCGCCAGCAACTGGCAGAAAGCCTGCGCCAATTGTGTTTCCAAACCTGGGGAAGGGTCGCGACCCACGCTGCCAGCCGCGTTTTGCGGCAGCGGCAGGGCTTTACGATCCAGCTTGCCGTTGCTGCTCAGCGGGAAGGCATCCAGTTGCACAATCGCCACTGGCACCATGTGCGCAGGCAGGCGCTGCGCCAGCGCATCACGCAGCGCGTCACCATCGACAGTGTGCTCCGCAATCACATACCCCACCAGCTGACGCGCATCACCGCCTTGTGCAGCGGCACCGCCGAGTATCACCGCGTGCGTGACCGCCTGCTCAATGCCAGGCTGTGCGCTCATCACATGATCGATTTCGTTGAGTTCGATACGCTGGCCTCGGATCTTCAACTGATCGTCGCTGCGTCCGAGATATTCCACCGCGCCGTTATCCAGCCAGCGCGCCACGTCACCGGTCAGATACATGCGTTCGCCAGCGGCAAATGGATCGGCGATAAAGCGGCTGGCGGTCAGATCCGGACGGCCAAGATAGCCATGTGCCAGCTGTACGCCTGTTAAGTAAAGATCGCCTGCCACACCGGGCGGCACCGGCTGCATACGTGCATCAAGAATGCGTAGTCCGGTATTCCACACCGGGAAACCAATCGGCACGCTGGCACCTTCAACGGCTGCCAAAGCTTCGCCAAACGCCGGATACCAGCTAACATCCACCGCCGCTTCGGTCGGACCGTACAGATTGTGAAGCGGCACCTGCGTCAGTTTTTCCCATTCACGCGACAGATCGGTCGGCAGCGCTTCACCGCTACAGAAGACGTTGCGTAGGCTGCCACAACAGGCAACGGCCGGCTCACTGTCCAGCGCCGCGACAAAGGCGGCCAGCATCGAAGGAACGAAGTGCGTGGTGGTGACTTTGTGACGCGCAAACAGCTGCTGAAGCGCCTCCGGATCGCGGTGCGCCTCCGGCGGTGCCATGACCAGTTGCGCGCCTACCAGCAGCGGCCAGAAGAATTCCCATACGGATACATCGAAACTGCTCGGGGTTTTCTGCAATACCACGTCGTCGGCGTGCAGCGGATAGCGATCCTGCATCCACAACAGGCGGTTGACGATCGCTTCATGACCGACCAATACGCCTTTCGGACGCCCGGTAGACCCTGAAGTGTAGATGATGTAGGCGCCATCCTGCGGTGTCGGCGCGCTGGCAGGTTGTGACGCGTCTGGCGCAGGATAAAGCGTATCAAAGTGCAGCTGTTTAACAGAATCGATGGCGCTGAAACGTGCACTGAGTTCTGCTGAGGTGATGAGCGTTTTGGGGGTGGCATCTTCCAGCATCAGCTGTAATCGTTCGTCGGGGTAACCGGTATCCAGCGGCAGGTATGCCGCGCCAAGTGACACAATCGCCTGCAATGCCAGCGAGAGCTGCACCGAACGTGGCAACGCCACCGCAACAATATCGCCGCGCTGTACGCCCGCAGCGCTGAGATCGGCGGCCAGGACATACAGCTGCTGCTGCATCTCACGATAGCTTAACTGGTGAGTCGCATCGGCCAGCGCCGGGGCATCAGGTGTGCGTGCGACTTGCTGCGCCAGCAGTGAAGCCAGCGTTTCTGCCGGAACGGGATACGCAGTCTGGTTGATAGCGGCAATTTGTACGTGCTCTTCTGCGGTTAACAGATCCAGTTCACCCAACGCACGATGCGGTTGCTCCGCCAACTGATCCAGCAGCAAAGCAAAACGGCTGGCGTGGCGAATCAGCGTCGATTCGCTATAGCGCTCCGCATTCGCCAGCAGTTCCAGCGTCAGTTCACCCTGTTCGCTGATGTAGATAGCGATTTCCAGGTCGCGTACCGGACCGGATGCCAGCTGATGGGTTAGGCCTTCAACGCCCGCGAAATCGAGTTGATAATCAAACATCTTCAGGTTGATCACCGGGCCGTACAGCGGATCGCCATCGCCCAGACGACCGAGATCGCGCTGCACCTGTTCCGCATCATAACGCTGGTGGCGACGCATTTTCTTCACTTCACCGGCCAGCTGCGCAGCAAGCGCGCTCAGTGGCCCGGTGGGATCGTAATGCACGGCCATCGGCAGCACGTTGATCACCGGACCGGTGGCGCACAGCGCGGCGGATCCGATGCGGCGCATAAAGATGAATCCAGCGGCAAAGTCATTTTGTCCACTGAGTCGCGCCAGCCACAGCGCCACCAGCGCAAAAGCCAGGTCAGCAGCGCTGGATTGTGGATGCTGATTAACCAGCGTCTGAAAGGTGCGGCGATCAAGCGTTACGCTGTGGCGCAGCAGATCGGTGGTCGCGCTTTGTCCAGCCAGCGGTATGGGTGATAGCGAAGCCGGTGAAGGCAGGGCAGTCCCTTTTTCGCGCCAGAATTCACGATCGCGGGTGAAAGAAGAGGATGCCTGGTAACGCTGGTACTCCTCCACCACTTCGCTAAACGGGATAAAGGGCGTCGGCTCGGCATCCTGTTGCTCGACGGCTGCAGTGTAGAGGTTGGCAATACGACGAGTGATGGCGGTAAAGCTGAAGCCATCCACCACTAAATGGTGATAACGCTGATACCAGAACCAGTGCTGATCGCCAATGCGATACAGCGTGTGATGCCATAACGGGGCACCGCTCAGTACGCGTAAATCACCGTTCATGTCTTCACGCATCAACGCGCGAGCTTTGGCGGCCGCATCGGTTTCAGCACCTAAATCAACGATTTTTGGCGCACTGAACGCCTGCGGTTGTCGCCACTGCAGTGCTTCGCCCTCCACTTCGGCAAACGCCATATTCAGGGTGTCGGCTTCCTGCATGCCAGCCACGACGGCCTGCGCCAGCAGGTCGCTGTTAATCGCGCCGCGTAATTCGACAAAGTGGGCCACGGCATAGGCATTGTGGTGTTGGGTCAGCTGGTCGGCAATCCAGATGCCGGGCTGGGCTGCCACTAATGGCAAAGTATGTTGGTCAGTCATGGTTTTGTTCATCAGAGATTCAGACATCTGTGCTCCGGTTTGCGTCCTGCGTGATGAAGTTAAGTCGGATTGCGCCACAGGGCTTGCAGACCGTCGAGCAGACCACCGCGCCAGCATAGCGCGTCATGGCCGCCCTCCACCGGCAGGTAATTCACCTGGTAACCGGCAGCGGTAAGTTTTTGTTCTAATTGTTGATTGGCTTGCAGAATCAGGCCTTCACGTTTACCTGCTTCCAGCCAGAAACGCAGCGGCTGTTCGGGTGCCAGGCCGCTATCCAGCGCCTGTAGTAGCCATCCGTAAGGATTACCGCGTTCGGGCCACCAAAAAGATCCCGAAAGACTTAGTGCATTGCCAAACGTCTGCGGGAAATGCAGTGCAGCGAAAACGGAAGCCAGCCCACCAAAACTCTGCCCGGCCACCAGCGTGCTGTCTGCCTGTTGGCGATGAGGTGCCCATTGCGCCACCTGCGGCAGTAATTCCTGCTGCACGGCTTGCCAGAACTGCGGGTTACAGGGCAGTTCGCGGCTACGGTGTTCACGGTCGATGATATCGATAAACAAATAGACCGCAGGAGGGAGTTTTCCGGCATCAGTAAGTTGCTGCAACGGCCCGGCAATCGGCATTTGATTTGCCCAGAATTGGCCATCAAGCAGAATGGCCAGTGGGCGTTGCTCCGCATCGGACTCGCCAGTGGCATAAATCCACACTTTGCGACTGTTGCCTAATAGCGCGCTATCCCACTGATACTGCTGCAAAGAAACAGCAGGTGCGTTGCCCTCATCGACAGATTTCCAGACCCGCTGGTCAGGAGCCTGCGGGAGATGCAGCGGCGAGACGCCCATGCCGCGCCCACCGGCCCAGCCACGTAATGGATTCAGGGGATCGGCCTTCGCCGTGGGGAATTTGTCACGCCACCAGTTACGTAACGCGTACATGTCGGCTTCACCGCTAAAGTCGATTGCCTGTTCATCGGGCATCAGGCAGTAACTGCCGCGCCAGGTGGAGGGCAGCGCGGTTTGCCAGTACCACACATCGGTGCCCGTTACCCGCACCAATGACTGCGGTGGACGCTTCTGATGATGATCGGTCACGCCCGTAATGTTGATCCACACGCGCTGAGTTGCTGAGGTTTTTTCGCTGCCTTGTGGATCGCGCCAGAAGAAAGTCACCAGACAGGTGCCATCCTGCTGAGGGGCAATTCGCGGAATACCTTGAGTGTGTTGCTCCTGCCACCAGGCTTCACTACCGGTTACATCATTTCGCCAGGTCATAGGGGCTGCCAGTCACTGTGTAGGGAAAGATTTACATAAGATTAATAATTAATACTATTGATAACTATTTGCATTTGCAATAGGGTGTTTCCGCTCAAAAGAGCACGCTCGTTCCGCCTGACTCTTTCCTTCCTGGAAGGTTACGCAACGGATGGCACTGCCAGGTCTGGAACTGGGCGCGATAAGGACAGGGATATTCTCACCGGCTCGCCAGTTAAGAATCCAACGGCATTTTTACTGGCCATCCAGGAATGAAAAACAATGACGCGTTACTCACGATTATCATTAGCTATTTTGATTGAACTGGGGCTGAGCGCCTCACTGCTCTCCGGCAGCGCCTGGGCAGCAGACACTTCCAGCAAGACGACCAGCAGCCAATCCACCACTGACGCCGAATCGATGAATGGCGGCACGTTAATGGTGACCGCACAGCAGCAGAACCTGCAGGCACCCGGCGTTTCCACCATCACCGCAGATGAAATTAAAAAGCATCCACCGGCGCGTGATGTCTCTGAAATTATTCGTACCATGCCAGGCGTTAACCTGACCGGTAACTCCACCAGCGGCCAGCGCGGCAACAATCGCCAGATCGATATTCGCGGCATGGGCCCGGAAAACACCCTGATTATGGTGGATGGCATGCCAATCACCAGCCGCAACTCGGTGCGTTTGGGCTGGCGCGGTGAGCGTGATACGCGCGGTGACACCAACTGGGTGCCGCCAGAGATGATCGACCATATCGACGTCATTCGTGGCCCGGCTGCGGTACGTTACGGCAATGGCGCGGCGGGCGGGGTGGTGAATATTATCACCAAAAAGTACACCGACCAGCAGTGGCACGGTTCCTGGAACACCTACTTCAATGCACCGGAACACAAAGCAGAAGGCGCAACCAAACGCACTAACTTCAGCCTTGAAGGGCCGCTGGGTGACGACTTCAACTTCCGGTTGTACGGGGGATTAGCCAAAACTCAGGCCGATGCGTATGACATCAATGAAGGCCATGCAGCGGCACGTACCGGTACTTATGCGGGTAGCTATCCTTCAGGCCGTGAAGGCTCGGTCAATAAAGATATCAATGCGTTACTGAGCTGGGCGTTTGCTCCGATGCAAACCCTGGAGTTGCAAGCGGGCTACAGCCGTCAAGGCAACCTGTATGCAGGCGATACGCAGAACACCAACACCAGTGCGCTGGTGAAAAGCCTGTATGGCGATGAAACTAACCGCCTGTATCGCCAGAACATCTCGCTGAAATGGACTGGTGCCTGGGATAACGGTGTCAGCACCAATACCTACGCACGTTATGAGAAAACCCGTAACAGCCGCATTAACGAAGGTTTGGCGGGCGGAACGGAAGGTATCTTCTCTAACGATGGTTTTAACACCATTCAGTTAGACGATATTTTGCTGCACAGCGAAGTTAGCATTCCGTTTGAGTGGCTGATTAATCAGACGGCAACGCTGGGCGCCGAATGGAATCAGCAGAGCATGAAGGATCCCTCTTCAACCACTCAGGCTGCTAACTATGGCTCTGTGCCTGGCGTGTCGAATACCGGTCGTAGTCCGTATTCGCAGGCGGAAATCTTCTCGCTGTTCGCCGAAGACAACATGGAGCTGACCGACAGCACCATGCTGACGCCGAGCCTGCGTTTCGATCATCACTCGATTGTGGGTAACAACTGGAGTCCGTCTCTGAACCTGTCGCAAGGTTTGGGTGATGACTTCACGCTGAAGATGGGGGCGGGCCTGGCTTATAAAGCGCCAAGCCTGTACCAGACCAACCCGAACTACCTGCTGTACAGCAACGGCCAAGGCTGTGCTGCCAGCACCGGCGCCTGTTATCTGCAGGGTAACCCAGACCTGAAAGCTGAAAACAGCTTCAACAAAGAGATTGGACTGGAGTGGAAACACGAAGGCTATCAGGCGGGTCTGACCTGGTTCCGTAACGATTACCGCAACAAGATTGAAGCGGGTTACGCAGCCGTCGGTAAAGCCTCAAACGGCACCACGGATATCTACAAGTGGGAAAACGTACCGAAAGCAGTGGTGGAAGGGCTGGAAGGTACGGTTAACGTGCCGTTCTCTGATAGCGTGATGTGGAACAACAACTTCACTTATATGCTGCAGAGTAAGAACAAGGAAACCGGCGATCGTCTGTCAATCATCCCGGAATACACCCTGAACTCAACGCTGAGCTGGCAGGCAACGCAGGATCTGTCGCTGCAAACCACCCTGACCTGGTACGGCACGCAAACACCGAAAAAGTATGACTATAAAGGTCAGCCGGTGACGGGAAGCGCGGCCGATAAAGTCAGTCCTTACTCTATCGTTGGCCTGAGCGGGACTTATGATGTGAATAAGTACGCCAGCGTCACCCTGGGTATCGACAACCTGTTTGATAAGCGTCACTTCCGCGAAGGTAATGCGCAAACCACCGGGAACGCGACAACAGGCGCCTACCTCTACGGTGCGGGTGCGAATACTTATAACGAGTCAGGCCGTACTTACTACATGAGCCTCAACACTCACTTCTAAAGCAGCTGATGCGGTAAATAGCAGCGGGCAATCAGCCCGTTGCTATCTTTTCGATTCACCAGTTCCAGCCTGCCACGATGCATCTGTACGATACGCAGCACAATGTTCAGACCTAGCCCGCTGCCACCGTAGCGCTGATCGCGACGACGGAAGGCTTGCGTCAGTTCTTCTGCCGCATCGGCCTCAATGCCTGGTCCCTGATCCCACACTTCGATGATCACCTGCTGTTTATCCTGCTGCATTTTCACACTGACTTCACTGCCTTCCGGGCTGTAACGTGAGGCGTTTTCCAGCAGATTACGCAGCATCAGACGCAGTAACACGGCTTCACCTTGCTGTGGAATATCTTTGCCGTGCGGCCAGTGCAGTGTTTGCTGTCGCTGTGCATAAAGTTCGGCCATTTCCGGCTCCAGCGGCTGCATGATGTCTTTTTGCCACTGCAACTGCTGATAGTGACCGCCTGCCAGCGCCTGTCCAGCTCGCGACAGCATCAGCAGTTGCTCCACGGTGTGCATCAACTGGTCGATACGTTCAATCAGCATCTCACTCTGCGGCACGTTCTGCTGGTGCAGAAGTTCAAGATGCAGACGTAAACCGGCCAAAGGGGTACGCAATTCATGCGCGGCATCGGCGGTAAAGAGGCGTTCCTGTTGTAGCGTGTGGTCGAGCCGCGAAAATAGCTGATTAATGGAGGTGGTCACGGCAACGATTTCATCCATTTCTGAATAAACCGGCAGCGGGGTGAGATTATCGGCGGAGCGATGGGCGAGGCTATCCTGCAGGGATCGTAATGGACGAATGATCCAGTTAATCGCCCAGAATGACAGCAGCAGCGTCAGAGCGATCATCACCAGTGAAGGCAACAGCAGTGAAGCGATGGCTTCACGGATCTCATTCTCGACGCGGTCGTTGCGCGCCTGAGCAGACAGCGTTTCGTTGACCAGGAAACTGATCTGTTCGCGACTCTCATGCCATAACCAGATGGCGCTCATCACCTGGCAGGTGAGGAGAATCAGCGCCAGCATAATCAGTAACCGCTGACGCATGCTGTTCATTCGCGCACTTCCAGGCGGTAGCCCACGCCACGCACGGTTTTGATACGATCTTTTCCGAGCTTACGGCGCAGATTGTGAATGTGAACTTCCAGCGTATTGGATCCAGGATCGTCATTCCAGCTGTAGAGATCCTGCTGCAGCGTTTCGCGATGGACGTTCTGACCGACGCGCATTAACAGGCGCGTCAGCAGTGCGAACTCCTTTGGGGTGATTTCCAGCGGACGCTCTTCCAGCAATACCTGCTGCGAACTGAGATTGAGAGTGAGATCACCTTGTTGCAGCAAATTGTCGCTGTGGCCCTGAAAACGGCGAATCAGTGCACGCACGCGCGCCTGCAGCTCCACCAGCGCGAAGGGTTTGACCAGATAATCGTCGGCACCGGCATCCAGGCCATCCACGCGATCCTCCAGTGCATCACGCGCCGTCAGGATCAACACCGGCACGTTGATGCCATCGCGCCGCCACTGACGCAGCAGCGTGGCACCATCGCGATCCGGTAAACCGAGATCCAGAACGATCAGGCTGTACTGCCCACTGCGTAAGAAAGCATTACTCTCTGCAGCAGTACTCGCACAGTCAACCGCATATCCTTGTGCGCTAAGGGCCTGAGCAAGGCCCGATTGCAACAGCGCGTCATCTTCAACGATCAGCAATTTCATCAGTTGTTTTTGTTGATATCCGAGTAGAGGCGGCTTTCAAAGCGTACCAGAGGAATGCGCCGCGTTTTCTGATCTTCAGGCGGCACCGCATAACCAGAAAGATACTGCACAAAGGCGACACGTGCACCGCTGGAAGTGGTAATAAATCCAGCCAGATTATAGACGCCCTGCAGCGAACCGGTTTTTGCCGACACTTTGCCATCCAGTCCGGCTTCATGCAGGCCACCACGATATTGCAACGTGCCATCGTATCCTGCCAGCGGCAGCATGGAGATGTAGTTCAGCGTTGAGTCATTTTTCGCGATGTATTGCAGTACCTGCATCATGGTATCTGGCGCAATCAAATCGTGACGCGACAAGCCTGAACCATCGACCTGAATGCTGTTGCCGAGATCGACGCCCGCTTTTTCACGCAGTATGCGGCGTACCGCATCGGAACCGGCGCGGAACGTGCCTGGTACGTTGAAATAGTGATGGCCGATGGTACGGAACACCGTATCCGCAATCATGTTGTCCGATTTCTTCAGCATGGTGTGCAGCAGATTGTGCAGCGGCGCGGATTGCGTCGACGCTAGCACGGTTCCCGGTGAGGTAACCTGCGTCTGGCGCACTAAATGGCCGCTGTAATCGATATCCGCGGCACGCAGTTCGGCCTTGAGGATTTCGCCCGCCCAGGCGGCACCATCCTGCACAGCAAACGCCAGCGGCAAAGGTTCGGCGCGTTGGCGCATGCAGCCGGTCAGCGTGTAGCGGTTTAGTTCGCCTGGCACCACATCCAGTTCGCAATATTGCCCATCACCACTGTTGCGGCCAAGGGTACGCACCTGACTGAACATATGTGCCGGATAATAGGACGCAATGCGCACAAACGCGTTTTCGCCCGGCGTGGTGGCGCTATAGAGCGAGACCGAGAAGCAGTTTTTGTCGACAATGGCCGCCCCAGGCGGGGCACTGAAGCACTGCGTCATATCGTTCCACGGCCAACCTGGCGCAGCGTCGTGGCTGGCAAACACGGACGTATCGATCACCAGATTGCCTTTGATATGCGTGATGCCCTGCTTTTTCAGGGCCGCCACCATATTGCGCAGATCCTGACGGCTCAGCGTTGGATCGCCACCAAAACGCGCCACTAAATCGCCATTAAGCGTGCCATCGCTGATCGCACCCTTGGTTTCCATCGTGGTCTGAAAACGGAAGTCCGGACCGAGTTCCAGCAGGGCCGCCAGCGCGGTAATCACCTTCATGGTACTGGCCGGCAATGCCATCTGTTTGCCGTGATAGTCGATTATCGGGGTTGATGCGCCCACTTTTTGTACCATCAGCGCCAGGTTTGCGCCGTCTGGCAAATACTGCATGTATTCTTCAACGGGGGCTGCTTGTGCCTGCAGCATAAACGCACAGGTTAATCCGGTAACAAGTCGTGAAAATCGCATAATCTCGCGGTAACTGACGGGTGAAGGCGTCAATACTACGTCCCGAGGCGGTGCAAAGTAAACGATGACCCACAGGGAACTCTGGGGTAAAATACGTATCAAAATGCAAAACCGAACCTGACCCGGAAAGCTTTCCGGGTCAGGCTTCTTTTGCTTGTGAAAAGAGGTAACGTGCCGCAGAAGCTGTTTTCTGCTGTCACCGGTCAGGATGACGCCGTTAACCAGGATAGATGACGAGGAGCCAAAATGAATCAGATTCCGATGACGTTGAAAGGCGCTGAGAGCCTGCGTGAAGAGCTGAACGAACTGAAAACCGTGAAGCGTCCGCGCATCATCGCCTCTATTGCCGAAGCTCGTGAGCACGGCGATCTCAAAGAAAATGCCGAATACCACGCTGCCCGTGAAGAGCAGGGTTTTTGCGAAGGCCGTATTCAGGAGATTGAAGCCAAACTCTCCAACGCTCAGGTGATTGATATCACGACGATGCCGAAAACCGGCCGCGTGATTTTTGGTGCTACCGTGACCATTTTGAATGTGGATACGGACGAAGAATTCACTTACCGCATCGTGGGTGATGATGAAGCTGACTTCAAACAAAACCTGATTTCAGTGAACTCGCCGATGGCGCGTGGTTTGATTGGAAAAGAAGCAGACGACGTTGCGATTGTGAAGACACCGGGCGGCGATGTGGAATATGAAGTGTTAAAGGTGGAATACCTTTAAGATATTGCTACGCTTTGAAATGTGTAGCCGCATATTGTAAAGAAAGGAAAAAGGCCGCATAGCGGCCTTTTATCCCATGCAGGAGCATGGCACTTTCTCTGCCCGTCATGGCAGCCTTTACGGCTTAATTAACGTGGCAGAGTAATTTTGCGCTCTTTTGCAGGGCGATACAGCACCAGCGTGTTGCCGATGACCTGTACGTTACAAGCTTTTGTTTCACGTACGATAGCGTCAACGATCAGCTGCTTGGTTTCACGATCTTCAGAGGCAATTTTCACCTTGATCAATTCGTGATGCTCGAGCGCCAGTTCGATTTCGGCGAGCACGCCTTCGGTCAAGCCATTACCGCCCAGCATAACAACGGGCTTAAGTGGATGGGCAAGGCCTTTCAGGTGCTGTTTTTGTTTGGTACTCAGATTCATCGTATTTTTTACTTACTCAGGGATTGAAAACGGTTCATTCTACCGCCATCTCGGGTATATCGCCAAATCAACGCGACTCATTGCGTACTGATTTATCGCTACGATGAAGATTTAATTGGAAAAATTATGACGGGTAAAAAGCGTTCGGCCAGTTCCAGTCGCTGGCTACAGGAACACTTTAGCGATAAATATGTGTTGCAGGCACAGAAAAAGGGGTTGCGTTCGCGCGCCTGGTTTAAACTGGACGAAATTCAGCAGGGTGACAAGCTTTTCAAACCCGGCATGACAGTGGTAGATCTGGGTGCTGCACCCGGTGGTTGGTCGCAATATGCGGTACAACAGATTGGATCCAACGGTCGTATTATTGCCTGTGACTTGCTTGCCATGGACCCGATTGTCGGTGTCGATTTTTTACAGGGCGACTTTCGTGAAGAGGCAGTGCTGAACGCATTGCTGGAGCGAGTAGGTGACCAAAAGGTGCAAGTTGTCATGTCTGACATGGCGCCGAATATGAGTGGTACACCTGCGGTTGATATTCCACGATCGATGTATTTGGTAGAGTTGGCGCTGGAAATGTGTCGGGATATCCTGGCGCCTGGCGGCAGTTTTGTAGTGAAAGTGTTTCAGGGAGATGGCTTCGAGGAATACCTGCGGGAAATTCGCTCCCTATTTACGAAAGTGAAAATTCGTAAGCCAGACGCTTCTCGTTTACGTTCGCGTGAAGTGTATATTGTGGCGACAGGGCGCAAACTATAGCCCTCGGTACCGGAATCAAAGCAAGGCGAACTGCGTTTACTCTGATGTGTAATTCTGAGTTTCAGTGGAAAGCAGTAAAATCATCAGCGCCGCGATTCCAGGTCTGAAGGATATATAGTACCCTACGCTGTCTGTTAACACCGTTGTAATATGAGGTTAATCCCTTGAGTGACATGGCGAAAAACCTGATTCTCTGGTTAGTCATCGCGGTCGTGCTGATGTCTGTCTTCCAGAGCTTTGGGCCCAGCGAGTCGAATGGCCGTAGGGTTGATTATTCAACCTTCCTGTCGGAAGTGAACCAGGATCAGGTCCGCGAGGCACGTATTAACGGGCGTGAGATTAACGTTGTCAAAAAAGACAGTAATAAATATACGACTTACATTCCTGTCAACGATCCCAAGTTGCTTGATAACCTCTTGACCAAAAACGTCAAAGTGATTGGCGAACCACCAGAAGAGCCAAGCCTGCTGGCTTCCATCTTCATCTCCTGGTTCCCAATGCTGCTGTTGATTGGCGTTTGGATCTTCTTTATGCGGCAGATGCAGGGCGGCGGTGGCAAAGGCGCAATGTCCTTTGGCAAGAGTAAAGCCCGCATGCTGACCGAAGACCAGATCAAGACCACGTTTGCAGATGTCGCAGGTTGCGATGAAGCGAAAGAAGAAGTGGGTGAACTGGTTGAGTATCTGCGCGAGCCAAGCCGCTTCCAGAAACTGGGTGGTAAGATCCCGAAAGGCGTCCTGATGGTCGGCCCTCCGGGTACGGGTAAAACTTTGCTGGCTAAAGCGATTGCTGGCGAAGCAAAAGTACCGTTCTTCACTATCTCCGGTTCTGACTTCGTTGAAATGTTCGTGGGTGTCGGTGCATCTCGTGTGCGTGACATGTTCGAGCAGGCGAAGAAAGCCGCACCGTGCATCATCTTTATCGATGAAATCGATGCCGTAGGCCGTCAACGTGGCGCCGGTTTAGGCGGTGGTCATGATGAACGTGAGCAGACGCTGAACCAGATGCTGGTTGAGATGGATGGCTTCGAAGGTAATGAAGGCATCATCGTTATCGCCGCAACTAACCGTCCAGACGTACTTGACCCCGCGCTGCTGCGCCCAGGTCGTTTTGACCGCCAGGTTGTGGTCGGTCTGCCAGATGTTCGCGGTCGTGAACAGATTCTGAAAGTGCATATGCGTCGTGTGCCGCTGGCCACTGACATCGATGCAGCGATCATCGCACGTGGTACGCCGGGCTTCTCGGGTGCTGACCTCGCTAACCTTGTCAACGAAGCGGCACTGTTTGCTGCACGTGGCAACAAGCGTGTGGTCTCGATGGTTGAGTTCGAGAAAGCGAAAGACAAAATCATGATGGGTGCAGAACGTCGCTCCATGGTGATGACGGAAGCGCAGAAAGAATCCACCGCTTACCACGAAGCGGGCCATGCAATTATTGGTCGTCTGGTACCGGAACACGATCCGGTGCACAAAGTGACGATTATTCCGCGTGGACGTGCGCTGGGTGTGACCTTCTTCCTGCCAGAAGGCGATGCGATTAGCGCCAGCCGCCAGAAACTTGAAAGTCAGATCTCGACGCTGTACGGCGGTCGTCTGGCGGAAGAGATCATCTACGGCGCAGAACACGTTTCTACCGGTGCATCTAACGATATTAAAGTCGCCACTAACCTGGCGCGCAACATGGTGACGCAGTGGGGCTTCAACGAGAAGTTAGGTCCGTTGCTGTATGCTGAAGAAGAAGGCGAAGTGTTCCTCGGCCGCTCAGTGGCCAAGGCTAAACACATGTCAGATGAAACAGCACGCATCATCGACCAGGAAGTTAAACACCTGATCGATAGCAACTACCAGCGTGCTCGTGTTCTGCTGGGTGAGAACATGGACATCCTTCACGCGATGAAAGACGCGCTGATGAAGTATGAAACCATTGATGCGCCACAGATTGATGACTTGATGGCTCGCCGTGAAGTTCGCCCACCTGCAGGTTGGGATGATTCAGGCAGCAGCAGTTCATCGGACAACAATGGCACGCCAAAGGCGCCACGTCCGGTTGATGAACCGCGTACGCCAAATCCTGGCAACACCATGTCAGAACAGCTCGACAAATAAGAGGCCACAAACCTCAGCAAAAACCCCGGCCGGTCCGGGGTTTTTTACATTCAGTGATACCGTGATTCCCAAGGAGATTCCCGCCATGAAGTTGTTCGCCCGTGATTCCCATCTCGATCTGTCGTTTCCCCATGTGATGGGTATTTTGAATGTCACGCCGGATTCCTTCTCTGATGGCGGAACACACAACACGTTGGTGGATGCGCTGACCCATACCAATGAGATGGTGAATGCGGGCGCAACCATCATCGATGTCGGCGGGGAATCTACGCGGCCAGGTGCCGATGAAGTCAGCGTAGATGAAGAGTTAGCGCGCGTGATTCCAGTAGTGGAAGCCATTGCTCAGCGTTTTGAAGTGTGGATTTCCGTGGATACTTCAAAGCCAGAAGTGATCCGTGAATCAGCGCGAGTGGGTGCTCACATCATTAATGATATTCGCTCACTGTCAGAACCGGGTGCCTTGGCAGCAGCAGCAGAAACCGGTCTGCCGGTGTGTCTGATGCATATGCAGGGCGAACCTCGTACCATGCAGCAAGCACCTGAATATCAGAATATCGTGGGTGAAGTGGACGCTTACTTCCATGCACAGATTGCACGCTGCGAAGCGGCAGGCATTAAAAAAGAGAATCTGTTGCTCGACCCTGGCTTCGGTTTCGGTAAGAATCTCAACCACAATTATCAACTGCTGGCAGAACTCAGCCATTTCCACCATTTTGGCTTACCGCTGCTGGTCGGAATGTCACGTAAATCGATGATTGGCCAGCTGTTAAATGTCGGCCCGACGCAGCGTCTGACCGGCAGCCTGAGCTGTGCGGTGATTGCCGCTATGCAGGGTGCACAAATTATTCGCGTGCATGATGTTAAAGAGACTGTCGAAGCGATGCGTATTGTTGAAGCGACACGGAGAGCAAAAGGATAAAGCATGAGTAATCGTAAATATTTCGGTACAGATGGTATTCGTGGCAAGGTCGGTGAAGCGCCGATTACCCCTGATTTTGTCCTGAAGCTGGGTTTTGCTGCGGGTAAGGTCCTGGCGCGTTCGGGGTCGCGTAAAGTATTGATTGGTAAAGATACACGCATTTCTGGCTATATGCTGGAATCGGCACTGGAAGCCGGCCTGGCTGCAGCCGGTTTGTCGGCGGCCTTTACGGGCCCCATGCCAACGCCCGCGATTGCCTATCTGACGCGGACCTTCCGCGCAGAAGCCGGCATCGTAATCTCTGCATCGCATAATCCTTTCGACGATAACGGTATCAAATTCTTCTCTGCGGAAGGCACTAAATTACCGGATGAAGTGGAAGAGGCCATTGAGCTTGAGTTAGAGAAGCCGCTAACCTGTGTCGAGTCCGCTGAGCTGGGGCGCGCCAGCCGTATTGTTGACGCTGCCGGCCGCTATATTGAGTTCTGTAAAGGCACATTCCCGAGCGAGTTAAGCCTCAACGGCCTGAAAATTGTGGTGGATTGCGCTAATGGTGCGACCTATCACATCGCGCCTAACGTGCTGCGTGAATTGGGCGCTAAGGTGATTGCGATTGGCGTTCAGCCCGATGGCATGAACATCAACAAAGAGTGCGGCGCAACCGATCTCCGCATGCTGCAGCAGCGCGTGCTGGAAGAGAAGGCCGATTTGGGCCTTGCTTACGATGGCGATGGCGACCGCATCATGATGGTTGATCATCTGGGCATGAAGGTCGATGGTGACCAGATTCTCTACATCATTGCACGTGAAGCGTTGCGTCAGGGGCAACTGCGCGGCGGCGTGGTGGGCACGTTGATGAGTAATATGGGGCTGGAACTGGCGTTGAAACAGTTGGGCATTCCCTTCACGCGTGCCAAAGTGGGTGACCGCTACGTGCTGGAAAAAATGCAGGAGAAGGGCTGGCGCATGGGGGCTGAAAACTCTGGCCATGTCATCCTGCTGGACAAAATCAGTACCGGTGACGGCATCGTGGCAAGTTTGCAAGTGCTCACTGCTATTGTGCGTAATCACATGAGTCTGCATGATTTGTGCAGTGGCATGAAAATGCTGCCGCAGGTTCTGGTTAACGTACGCTTCAGCGGCAGTCATGATCCTCTGGAATCCGAGAGCGTTAAAGCCGTTAGTGCTGAAGTCGAAAAAACGTTAGCAGGGCGTGGTCGTGTATTGTTACGTAAATCAGGTACTGAACCGCTGATCCGCGTGATGGTTGAGGGGGAAGACGAAACTTTAGTCACCGAGTTGGCGCATAAAATTGCTGATGCAGTTAAAGCGGTTTAAAGGGTGTTATCAGGCGGCGAGATCTCGACTTTCCGCCTGTTAAATCACCACCCTGGCGTTTTTTTCCGCAATCAATAAAGTTCGTGAAAATTGCGCTTGCAGAGGTATGCCCCATTGGTTAGTATTCAAACCCGCTTCTGATGGGTGATGACGATACTCCCCGTCAATATTGGTGAAGCTTTAACTGTGCGGATAACGCGCAAGGAAACAGGTTGATTATGTACGAAGCTCTGTTAGTTGTTTTCCTTATTGTTGCGATTGGCCTTGTAGGTCTGATCATGCTTCAGCAAGGCAAAGGCGCTGATATGGGAGCCTCATTCGGTGCAGGCGCCTCTGGTACACTGTTCGGTTCAAACGGGTCAGGTAACTTCATGACACGTATGACTGCAGTACTGGCTACCCTGTTCTTCATTATCAGCTTGATCCTGGGCAATCTGAACACGAACAAGTCTTCTAAAGGAAGCGAGTGGGAAAACCTCACTGCGCCAGCTCAGTCTGAACAGCAGACTCAGCCAGCTAAACCGGCAACCCCGGGCAATGATATCCCGCAGTAACATCGTCAATGCTTTAGCGGCAACATAACGTCGCAGTCAGTGCAGTACCGAGGTGGTGAAATTGGTAGACACGCTACCTTGAGGTGGTAGTGCTCGAAAGGGCTTACGGGTTCAAGTCCCGTCCTCGGTACCAAATCTCAGTAAAACTTGCTTTTTTAGCAAGGTCGGCGTATTATTCGCCACGTTTTCGGACGCGGGGTGGAGCAGCCTGGTAGCTCGTCGGGCTCATAACCCGAAGGTCGTCGGTTCAAATCCGGCCCCCGCAACCACTTTCCCTTAGAGTTCTTTTTCAAATATACTGTATGCATCGACGGACGCATCCTCAGTGTTTTTTGAAAAAAATTCTTTTGGATTGTGTGCCGAAGCCGCTATGCGGCGTACAGGGTCCAGTCACAAAAAGCCCCGAATTTTCGGGGTTTTTTGTTATCAGGAATCGCAATACTGGGCTATAGGCCCTTTTTTTATGTCTTGGGGGTGGGCTTGTCCACATTAGAGCAAAAATTGACTGATTTGATCACCGCTCCAGTAGAAGCGCTTGGCTACGAATTGGTCGGTATCGAATTCGTTCGCGGTCGCACATCGACTTTGCGCATCTATATTGATAGTGAGAATGGTATCAATGTTGATGATTGTGCCGATGTTAGCCACCAGGTCAGCGCGGTAATGGATGTGGAAGATCCCATTACGGTGGCTTACAACCTTGAAGTCTCCTCGCCAGGTCTCGAGCGTCCTCTTTTCACTGCTGAACACTATGCACGTTTCGCCGGTGATGAGGTGAGCCTGACACTGCGCATGGCCGTACAGAACCGCCGTAAATGGCAGGGGATCATCAAATCCGTGGAAGGTGAGATGATCACGGTAACCGTTGAGGGTAACGATGAGGTGTTCGCGCTGAGTAATATTCAGAAAGCGAACCTGGTCCCCCACTTTTAAAAGTCCGGATTGAGGCTAACCAGGATGAACAAAGAGATCTTAGCTGTAGTAGAAGCCGTTTCTAACGAAAAAGCCCTGCCACGTGAGAAAATCTTCGAAGCGCTTGAGAGCGCTTTGGCCACTGCGACTAAAAAGAAGTATGAGCAAGAGATCGAAGTGCGCGTCAGCATTGACCGTCGCAGCGGTGATTTCGATACTTTCCGTCGCTGGCAGATTGTGGAAGAAGTGACACAGCCGACTCGTGAAATTACGCTGGATGCGGCCCGCTTTGAAGACGAAGCGTTCAATCTGGGCGAATACGTTGAAGACCAGATTGAATCTGTCACCTTCGACCGTATCACCACCCAAACCGCCAAGCAGGTTATCGTGCAGAAAGTACGTGAAGCTGAGCGCGCGATGGTGGTTGATCAGTTCCGTCAACATGAAGGTGAAATCATCACCGGCGTGGTGAAGAAAGTAAACCGCGACAGTATCTCACTCGATCTGGGCAGCAATGCTGAAGCTGTGATCGGACGTGAAGATATGCTGCCACGTGAAAACTTCCGTCCAGGCGACCGTATTCGCGGCGTGTTATATGCCGTTCGCCCGGAAGCGCGTGGTGCACAGCTGTTTGTCACTCGTTCTAAACCAGAAATGCTGATCGAACTGTTCCGCATTGAGGTGCCAGAAATCGGTGAAGAAGTTATCGAGATCAAAGCGGCTGCGCGCGATCCAGGTTCACGCGCTAAAATCGCGGTGAAAACCAACGATAAACGTATTGATCCGGTAGGCGCTTGTGTGGGTATGCGCGGTGCGCGCGTCCAGGCTGTATCAAGCGAGCTGGGTGGCGAGCGTATCGATATCGTGCTGTGGGACGATAACCCGGCGCAGTTCGTGATTAACGCCATGGCGCCAGCCGATGTGGCGTCAATCGTGGTGGATGAAGACAATCACACCATGGATATCGCTGTTGAAGCCGGTAATCTGGCTCAGGCGATCGGCCGTAACGGCCAAAACGTGCGTCTGGCTTCCCAACTGAGCGGTTGGGAACTGAACGTGATGACCGTCGATGATCTGCAGGCTAAGCATCAGGCTGAAGCCCACGCAGCGATCGATATGTTCACCAAACATCTCGACATCGACGAAGAGTTCGCCACCGTACTGGTGGAAGAGGGCTTCTCTTCGCTGGAAGAATTGGCTTACGTGCCAATCAACGAGTTGCTGGAAATCGACGGCCTCGACGAAGAGACCATTGAAGCCCTGCGTGAACGAGCCAAAAATGCGTTGACCACCCTGGCATTAGCGAAAGAAGAGAGCCTTGGTAATCAGGAGCCCGCTGAGGATCTTCTGAATCTTGAGGGCCTGGATCGTGCGCTGGCGTATCGCCTGGCGTCTAAAGGCGTTTGCACGCTGGAAGATCTCGCTGAGCAAGGTGTTGACGATCTGACAGATATTGAAGGGCTGGATGATGAGAAGGCCGGTGCGCTGATTATGGCTGCACGTAATATCTGCTGGTTCGGCGATGACGCGTAATAACAGGAAGGAACAGCATGACAGATGTAACCGTAAAATCGCTGGCCGCCGAAATTCAGACTCCGGTCGATCGCCTGGTACAGCAATTTGCTGACGCAGGGATCCGCAAGTCTGAAAACGATGCGGTGTCCCAGCAAGAGAAAGAAACCTTACTGTCCCATTTGAATCGTGAGCACGGTCAGACCGGTTCAAGTAAACTGACATTACAGCGCAAAACGCGCAGCACCTTGAATATTCCCGTCACCGGGGGTAAAAGTAAGTCGGTGCAAATCGAAGTCCGCAAAAAACGCACATACGTGAAAGGTGATGCAGAGTCTGAGCAAGCTCAGGCAGAAGCAGAAGCCGAGGCGCAGCGTGAAGCGGAAGAGCAGGCGCGTCGCGAGGCGGAAGAACAAGCCCGTCGCGAAGCTGAACAAAAAGCGCAACGTGAAGCCGAAGACAAAGCCAAGCGCGAAGCCGCTGACAAGGCTAAACGTGAAGCAGCGGAAAATGAGAAAGTGACTAATCAACCAACCGACGAAGTAACCAAGGCTGCGCAATCTGATAAAGCGCGCCGTGAAGCCGAAGCGGCTGAACTGAAACGCAAAGCGGAAGAAGAAGCACGCCGCAAGCTGGAAGAAGATGCCCGCCGCGTAGCAGAAGAATCTAAACGCCTGGCTGAAGAAAAAGCGGCGGAATGGGAAAAACCTGAAGAAGAAGACAAAGGCGACTATCACGTCACCACGTCTACTCATGCCCGTCAGGCCGAAGACGAGAACGATCGTCAAGTTGAAGCGGGTCGTGCGCGTACACGTACTGCTAAAGCTGCGCGCCCGGTTAAAAAAGGTAACAAGCATTCCGAAGCCAAAACCGACCGTGAAGAAGCGCGTGCGCAAGTTCGTGGTGGTAAAGGCGGTAAGCATCGTAAGCCAAGCTCTCTGCAGCAGGGCTTCAACAAGCCGGTGCAGGCTGTTAACCGCGATGTTGTCATCGGTGAAACTATCACCGTAGCGGAACTGGCCAATAAAATGGCGATCAAAGGTTCTCTGGTTATCAAAGCGATGATGAAGATGGGCGCGATGGCGACCATTAACCAGGTTATCGACCAGGAAACTGCCCAGCTGGTTGCGGAAGAAATGGGTCACAAAGTGATCCTGCGCCGCGAGAACGAGCTGGAAGAAGCGGTAATGGACGATCGTGACACCGATGCCGCGCAGGAAGCTCGCGCGCCAGTGGTCACCATCATGGGTCACGTTGACCATGGTAAAACCTCCCTGCTGGATTACATCCGCTCAACCAAAGTCGCTTCAGGCGAGGCTGGCGGTATTACTCAGCATATCGGTGCTTACCACGTTGAAACTGACAACGGTATGATCACCTTCCTGGACACCCCGGGCCACGCCGCGTTTACCGCAATGCGTGCACGTGGTGCGCAGGCAACGGATATCGTTATCCTCGTCGTTGCAGCCGATGACGGCGTGATGCCACAGACCATCGAAGCTATCCAGCACGCCAAAGCGGCGAAAGTGCCGGTTGTGGTTGCGGTGAACAAGATTGATAAGCCAGAAGCCGATCCAGATCGCGTTAAGAACGAGCTGACTCAGTACGGAATTATTCCGGAAGAGTGGGGCGGCGAGAACATGTTCGTTAACGTGTCTGCAAAAGCCGGTACCGGTATTGATGACCTGCTGAACGTGATTCTGCTGCAGGCTGAAGTTCTGGAGCTGACCGCAATCCGTGAAGGTATGGCGAGCGGCGTGGTTATCGAATCCTTCCTTGATAAAGGTCGTGGTCCGGTTGCTACCGTTCTGGTGCGTGAAGGTACGCTGAACAAAGGCGATATCGTGCTGTGCGGCTTCGAGTATGGCCGTGTGCGTGCGATGCGTGACGAACTGGGTCGTGAAGTGCTGGAAGCGGGTCCATCGATTCCAGTCGAAATCCTCGGTCTGTCTGGTGTGCCAGCAGCGGGTGATGAAGCGACCGTTGTACGTGATGAGAAGAAAGCACGTGAAGTTGCACTGTATCGTCAGGGCAAGTTCCGCGAAGTGAAGCTGGCACGTCAGCAGAAGTCGAAGTTGGAGAACATGTTCGCCAACATGACCGAAGGCGAAGTGTCCGAGCTAAACATCGTGCTGAAGTCCGACGTTCAGGGTTCTGTGGAAGCGATCTCCGATTCCCTGCAGAAACTCTCTACCGACGAAGTGAAAGTGAGAATTATCGGTTCAGGCGTGGGCGGTATTACTGAAACTGACGCCACCCTGGCAGCAGCCTCTAACGCGATTATTCTTGGCTTCAACGTTCGTGCTGATGCTTCTGCCCGCCGCGTGATTGATGCTGAAAGCGTTGACCTGCGTTACTACTCCGTCATCTATAATCTGATTGACGAAGTTAAAGCGGCAATGAGCGGCATGCTGGCACCGGAATTCAAACAGCAGATCATCGGTCTGGCCGAAGTGCGTGACGTATTTAAGTCACCGAAATTTGGCGCCATTGCCGGCTGTATGGTTACCGAAGGCAACATCAAACGTCACAACCCGATTCGCGTACTGCGCGACAACGTGGTGATTTACGAAGGCGAGCTGGAATCTCTGCGTCGCTTTAAAGACGATGTCAACGAAGTGCGTAACGGCATGGAATGTGGTATCGGCGTGAAGAACTACAACGACGTTCGCGTTGGTGACATGATCGAAGTCTTTGAAGTGATTGAAATTAAACGCACCATCGATTGATCATCACTTGATGTGTTGCAATTTGGGAGGCCTCTGGCCTCCCGAATTATTTGGGAGAAAGAAAAATGGCAAAAGAATTTGGCCGCCCACAGCGCGTATCTCAGGAACTGCAGAAAGAAATCGCAATTATCCTGCAACGTGAAATTAAAGATCCACGCCTCGGCATGATGGTGACGGTATCCGGCGTGGAAGTGTCGCGTGACCTGGCGTATGCCAAAGTGTTCGTGACCTTTTTGAATGACCAGGATGAAGATGCGGTAAAAAATGGCCTCAAGGCGCTGAAAGAAGCCTCGGGCTATATCCGTATTCTGGTCGGTAAAGCGATGCGTCTGCGTATCGTGCCTGAACTGACCTTCTTCTATGACAACTCGCTGATCGAAGGGATGCGGATGTCAAACCTGGTTAGCAACGTGATCAAGAGTGACGTTGAGCGTCGTGGTGAAAGCCCGGCGGAAGATGACAAGGAGGACTAATGAGTCGTCCTCGTCGTCGCGGTCGCGACGTCCACGGTGTGTTTTTGCTGGATAAGCATCAGGGCGCATCCTCAAACGATGTGCTGCAGAAAGTGAAGCGTCTGTTTCACGCGAACAAAGCGGGCCACACCGGAGCGCTTGATCCGCTGGCGACAGGCATGCTGCCGATCTGCCTCGGTGAAGCGACGAAGTTCTCGCAGTTCCTGCTCGATTCCGATAAACGCTATCGCGTTATTGCACGCCTTGGCGAGCGTACGGATACCTCAGACGCTGATGGCAATATCGTCGAAACGCGCCCGGTGACCTTCAATCAAGCCCAGCTTGATGCGGCGCTGGAGAGCTTCCTTGGTGACACCTTACAGATACCCACCATGTTCTCTGCGCTGAAGTATCAGGGCCGCAAGCTGTATGAGTACGCGCGTGAAGGCATTACCGTACCGCGTGAAGCGCGTCCGATTACCGTGTTTGAACTGCAGTTTATACGCTGGGAAGGCGATGAGCTGGAGCTGGAAATTCACGTTTCCAAAGGTACCTATATTCGTACCATCATCGATGACCTCGGTGAGAAGCTCGGCTGTGGCGCACATGTAATTATGTTGCGTCGTTTGCAGGTGGCGAAGTATCCGATTGAGCGCATGATCACCTTTGAGCAGTTGCAGGCGATGGCGGCGGAAGCCAACGCAGCAGAAACGCCAGACTACAGTGCACTTGATGCGCTGCTGCTGCCGATGGATAGCCCAGCGGAAGAGTTCCCCATCGTGAATTTGTTGCCCTCTGTCGCTGCTTATTTCAAGCAAGGGATGCCAGTGCAGGCGGCGAATGCGCCTGAACAGGGATTAGTGCGTGTCACTGAAGGTGAAGAGCACAAATTTATCGGCATGGCTGAAATCGCCGAGGATGGGCGCGTGGCGCCGCGTCGTCTGGTGGTTGAGTTTCCCGCCTAATCATTAAGCTCACTTAGACCTAACGGCGCATTTGCGTTGCTATGTGGCGAAGAGTAGAATAGCGCGGCTTTTAAAGCGGGCTGCTGAATTAGAGATCGGCACCCAACCATTCATTTATTATTTCGGAGTTCATTATGTCTCTAAGCGTAGAAGCTAAAGCAGAGATCGTTGCTAAATTCGGTCGTGGTGCTAACGACAGCGGTTCAACTGAAGTTCAGGTTGCTCTGCTGACTGCTCAGATTAACCACCTGCAGGGTCACTTCTCTGAGCACAAAAAAGACCACCACAGCCGTCGCGGTCTGCTGCGCATGGTATCTCAGCGTCGTAAGCTGCTGGACTACCTGAAGCGTAAAGACGTAGCACGTTACACCAGCCTGATCGAAACCCTGGGTCTGCGTCGCTAAGTCTGAAGAATCTGATCAACGATGTAGCACATGCACTATGCAGAAAAGCGCATCTGACGATCAGATTTGTGCGAGTTTCGCGAAAACGGGGCCTTTATGGCCCCTTTTTTCGAGCAATCCGCAGCATTCCGTACCAAACTCATGTATTGTTGCTGAGAGTGATCTTTGCTTGCAGCGTTTCGCGCGGCTAATGAGAGGCTTTACCGCATGAGCGGTTGAAGATTGTCATTAGTCGCGAGGATGCAACTAAAGATCGGTAAACCCCGGCGAGCCCAAAAGTGCTCAGCCCCTCGAATTTAAGGACTTAAATTTTGCTGAACCCGATCGTACGCAAATTCCAATATGGTCAGCATACCGTCACGCTGGAAACCGGCATGATGGCGCGCCAGGCCACTGCAGCAGTTATGGCCAGCATGGATGACACCGCGGTATTCGTGACTGTTGTTGGCCAGAAAAAAACCAAACCAGGTCAGGATTTCTTCCCGCTGACGGTTAACTATCAGGAGCGTACTTACGCTGCTGGTCGTATTCCGGGTAGCTTCTTCCGTCGTGAAGGCCGTCCAAGCGAAGGCGAAACCCTGATTTCTCGTCTGATTGACCGTCCAGTGCGTCCACTGTTCCCGGAAGGTTTCATCAACGAAGTGCAGGTTATTGCGACCGTTGTTTCTGTAAATCCACAAGTTAACCCGGACATCGTTGCGATGATCGGTGCTTCTGCTGCATTGGCGCTGTCTGGTCTGCCATTCAACGGCCCAATCGGTGCTGCACGCGTAGGTTACATCAACGACCAGTACGTTCTGAACCCAACTGCTGATGAGATCAAAACCTCACGTCTGGACCTGGTGGTTGCCGGTACGCAGAACGCGGTTCTGATGGTTGAATCTGAAGCAGAAGTGCTGACCGAAGATCAGATGCTGGGCGCGGTGGTATTCGGCCACGATCAGCAGCAGGTTGTGATTGAAAACATCAACGCACTGGTTGCTGAAGCGGGCAAACCACGTTGGGACTGGCAGCCAGAGCCAGCTAACGATGCACTGATTGCACGTGTTGCTGCACTGGCAGAAGCCGGTATTGCTGATGCTTACCGCATCACTGATAAGCAAGAGCGTTACACTCAAGTTGGCGCAGTTAAAGATGCGACTATCGCTGCGCTGCAGGCTGAAGACGAAACGCTGGATGCTGGCGAAATCGCTGACATCGTTCACGATCTCGAGAAGAGCGTCGTGCGTAGCCGTATCATCCGTGGTGAGCCACGTATCGATGGCCGTGAAAAAGATATGATTCGTGGTCTGGACGTGCGCACTGGCGTACTGCCGCGTACTCACGGTTCTTCTCTGTTCACCCGTGGCGAAACTCAGGCTCTGGTTACTGCAACTCTGGGTACTGCCCGTGATGCACAGAGTCTGGACGAGCTGATGGGCGAGCGTACTGACAGCTTCCTGTTCCACTACAACTTCCCTCCGTACTCTGTGGGCGAAACCGGTATGGTTGGCTCACCGAAGCGTCGTGAAATTGGTCACGGCCGTCTGGCGAAGCGTGGCGTGCTGGCAGTCATGCCTAAGCAGGAAGAATTCCCGTACACCGTACGTGTGGTGTCAGAAATCACTGAATCTAACGGTTCTTCTTCAATGGCTTCCGTGTGTGGTGCTTCTCTGGCACTGATGGATGCAGGCGTACCAATCAAAGCAGCCGTAGCCGGTATTGCGATGGGTCTGGTTAAAGAAGACGAAAACTTCGTGGTTCTGTCTGACATCCTGGGCGATGAAGATCATCTCGGCGATATGGACTTCAAAGTGGCGGGTAGCCGCGACGGTATCACTGCTCTGCAGATGGATATCAAAATTGAAGGTATCACCCGCGAAATCATGCAGGTTGCTCTGAACCAGGCTAAAGGTGCGCGTCTGCACATCCTGAGCGTGATGGAACAGGCAATCAGCACACCGCGTCAGGAAATCTCTGAGTTCGCACCGCGCATTTACACCATCAAGATCAATTCAGACAAGATCAAAGATGTCATCGGTAAAGGCGGTTCTGTTATCCGTGCGCTGACCGAAGAAACCGGCACCACCATCGAAATCGAAGATGATGGCACCGTGAAAATCGCAGCAACCGACGGCAACAAAGCGAAAGAAGCAATTCGTCGTATTGAAGAGATCACCGCTGAAATCGAAGTGGGTCGTATCTACGCTGGTAAAGTGACGCGTATCGTTGATTTCGGTGCCTTCGTGGCGATCGGAGGCGGTAAAGAAGGTTTGGTCCACATCTCTCAGATCGCTGACAAGCGTGTTGAGAAAGTGACCGATTACCTGCAGATGGGTCAGGAAGTTCCAGTCAAAGTGATGGAAGTGGACCGTCAAGGCCGCGTACGCCTGAGCATCAAAGAAGCGACAGAGCAGAAACCAGCGGAAGACACTACCGCTGCGACGAATGCACCTGACGCCGAGTAAGCGTTTACTGATTGGCTTCTCCCTGCTCTGCGGGGAGAAGTGTTTGGATCATCGCGAGGGCGGGAATCCTTGTGCACAGCAGGCGGATGACAGGATGGTTATCCCAATGTTTGTATTCGGGAGTGGGAAATGAAGCCTTTTTTGCGCTGGTGTTTTGTTGCGACAGCTATCACGCTGGCAGGATGCAGCAACTCCAATTGGCGTAAGAACGAAGTTCTGGCAGTACCTTTGCAGCCCACACTGCAGCAAGAGGTGATCCTGGCGCGAATGGAACAAATTCTTGCCAGTCGTGCCCTGACCGATGATGAACGCGCACAGCTATTATATGAGCGCGGAGTGTTGTATGATAGTTTGGGTCTGAGGGCATTAGCGCGAAACGATTTCTCGCAAGCGCTGTCTATAAGACCGGATATGCCTGAGGTGTTTAACTACCTCGGTATATATTTAACGCAGGCAGGCAATTTTGATGCTGCCTATGAAGCGTTTGATTCTGTACTTGAGCTTGATCCAACTTACAACTATGCGCATTTAAACCGTGGTATCGCCCTCTATTACGGCGGTCGATACAAGTTAGCGCAAGATGATCTGCTGGCGTTTTATCAAGACGATCCTAACGATCCTTTCCGCAGCCTTTGGCTCTATCTCGTTGAAAGCGATATGGACGCCGACAAGGCCAAAGTCACGCTGAGACAGCGACATGACAAAGCGGTCCGGGACCAATGGGGATGGAATATTGTCGAGTTCTACCTTGGCGACATCAGTGAAAAAACGCTGATGGAACGTCTCAAGGCGGACGCAACGGATAACACCTCGCTCGCTGAACATCTCAGTGAAACCAACTTCTATTTAGGTAAGTACTACCTAAGTCTGGGGGAGAAGGACGACGCGAAAGCGTTGTTCAAACTGGCGGTCGCTAACAATGTTAACAACTTTGTTGAGCACCGATACGCATTGTTGGAACTGGCGCAACTCGGCCAGACACAAGACGATTTATCAGAATCTGACCAGCAATAGCTGACGAACTTTTATTGCCTGAATACTTGTAAAGTCATCATCTTCAAGGTGAGGGCTTTTCTGTTCGTCAAAACTTCTAATTTGAGCCGGTTCACACTTTTTGATGAAAATGACTGAAAATTTTCACGACGAGTTATGTAGACTGGCCGCCGCAATCTAAGAGGCACGTGTACTACATGACTGATATTCAAACCACTTTTTCTGACCTTGGCCTGAACGCTGACATCCTCGAATCACTGAACGGTATGGGCTACGAAAAGCCATCCCCAATCCAGGCTGAGTGTATTCCTCACCTGCTGGCGGGCCGTGATGTGCTGGGTATGGCGCAGACCGGGAGTGGTAAAACAGCGGCATTCTCCCTGCCGTTACTGAACAACATTGATCCAACTGTCCGCGCACCACAGATTCTGGTGCTGGCTCCAACCCGCGAACTGGCTGTTCAGGTTGCTGAAGCCATGACGGAATTCTCTAAACACATGCGTGGCGTGAACGTGGTTGCCCTGTACGGCGGCCAGCGTTATGACGTTCAGCTGCGCGCACTGCGCCAGGGACCACAGGTTGTCGTAGGTACGCCTGGTCGTCTGCTGGACCACCTGAAACGCGGCACGTTAGATCTGTCTAACCTGCGCGGCCTGGTGCTGGACGAAGCTGATGAAATGCTGCGTATGGGCTTCATCGAAGACGTTGAAACCATCATGGCGCAGATTCCAGACGGTCACCAGACCGCGCTGTTCTCAGCAACCATGCCAGAAGCGATTCGTCGTATCACCAAACGCTTCATGAAAGATCCACAGGAAGTGCGCATTCAGTCAAGCCTGACCACGCGTCCTGACATTTCTCAGTCTTACTGGACCGCTTACGGCCGTAAAACTGATGCGCTGGTGCGTTTCCTGGAAGCGGAAGACTTTGATGCTGCCATCATCTTCGTGCGTACCAAAAACGCCACGCTGGAAGTGGCTGAAGCGCTGGAGCGCAGCGGCTATAACAGCGCAGCACTGAACGGTGACATGAACCAGGCTCTGCGTGAGCAGACACTGGAGCGCCTGAAAGATGGTCGTCTGGACATCCTGATCGCAACCGACGTTGCAGCACGTGGTCTGGACGTTGAGCGTATCAGCCTGGTTGTTAACTATGACATCCCAATGGATGCTGAGTCTTACGTTCACCGTATCGGCCGTACTGGTCGTGCAGGTCGTGCGGGCCGTGCGCTGCTGTTCGTTGAGAACCGCGAGCGTCGTCTGCTGCGTAACATCGAACGCACCATGAAGCTGACTATTCCAGAAGTTGAACTGCCAAATGCAGAACTGCTGAGCGAGCGCCGTCTGGCTAAATTCGCCGCCAAAGTACAGCTGCAGCTGGAAAGCAGCGATCTGGATATGTACCGTGCACTGCTGAGCAAAATGCAGCCGGGCGAAGATCTGGATCTTGAAACACTGGCCGCAGCACTGCTGAAAATGGCACAGGGCGAACGTCCACTGATTCTGCCACCAGAAGCACCACGTCCACCACGTCGTGAGTTCCGCGACCGTGATGATCGTCGTGATTCTCGCGACTCACGTGGTCCACGCGAAAGCCGTGGCGATCGCGGTGACCGTGATGGCGCTCCACGTCGTGAACGTCGTGACGTTGGCGAAATGCAGCTGTACCGCATTGAAGTGGGCCGTGATGATGGTGTTGAAGTTCGTCATATCGTGGGCGCGATCGCTAACGAAGGTGACATCAGCAGCCGTTACATCGGTAACATCAAGCTGTTTGGTACCCACTCAACTATCGAGCTGCCAAAAGGTATGCCGGGCGAAGTTCTGCAACACTTCACTCGCACGCGCATTCTGAACAAGCCGATGAACATGCAGTTGATGGGTGATGCTCCTGCGTTCGAACGTAGTGAACGTCGTCCAGGCGGTCGTGATGGTGAGCGTCGTGGTAATGGCGCACCGCGTGGCGAAGGCGCACCGCGTCGCTTCTCTGAGCGTCGTGAAGGTGGTCGTGACTCAGGCCGTGAAGGCGGACGCTTCAGCCGTGAAGGCGGTCGTGGCCCACGTCCAGAAGGTGCTTCTGCACCACGTCGTCGTGACGCTTAAGCGATAAACGCTTAAAAATAAAAAGGGACGCCTCGGCGTCCCTTTTTTTATGTTCGTAAATTAAACGTTACACGCCGCCGGCAATCAACACCCGCTCTCCACTCACGTAGGCTGACTCTTCTGATGCCAGAAACAGGGCAACCTGCGCCACATCCTCCGGCAGACCAAATCGTCCCAACGGCGTCGCAGCGATCAGCTTCGCTTTGACATCCGGATTCATCTTCTTCGCGGCCAGCAAGCCTTCAGTCAGGATAATGCCCGGTGCCAGCGCATTGACGCGAATATTCCGCGGGCCCAACTCACGCGCCAGGCCTTGGGTTAAGGTATCAATCGCCCCTTTGGTCGCTGCCCATAACACCGAGCCGGGTGTGCTGCGTTGGCTGTTAAGGGCGCTCAGGTTAATGATGGTGCCCCCGCGAGCCGGGAAATGTTTCGCCGCCTGCTGGCAGACCAGTAACGTGCCCAATACATTTACATTGAGCTGCTGCTGCATTTCACTGAGGCTGAGTTCGGCGAAATCGCCGTGATGGAAAATACCGGCATTGTTGACCACGATATCCGGTGCGCCAAACTGCTCGATGCTGCGCGCGAATAAACGCTGCACATCGGCCTCGCGGGAGATATCTGCTTGTACCGCAATGGCATCGCTGCCTAGCTCGCAGATGTCCGTGACCACATCTGCCGCACCCGCTTCATCCTGGCGGTAATTAACAATGACGCGAGCGCCGGCCGCCGCGAAAGTCATAGCAATGGCGGCGCCAATGCCTTTCGAGGCGCCCGTCACCAGCGCGATTTTGCCTTCAAGTGCTTTCATTGTGTTTCTCCACCTGAGAATTCGGGGAAGGGTAAGCATGCGCTGTCCCTACAATTTTGCGGTAGCGCAATCCTGCAAGCTTTTTGCACAATCCTGCAAATGTGCTGTGCAGGGACTAGGCGTAACGCGAGCGAAAGGCGAGAATGCGGGGACAGTGATCACTCATCACGGAGTGCGCAACGCATGATTCATCAGGAACAGTGGCAGCAGTTGGTGGCGATGATCGCTCGCCATACCCCCGAAGATGGCCGCCACTTCAGCCCCATCGATTTTCTCTCTTTTGGCCGAAGCTCCAAACCCACGAGCCTGTCGCACATTGCCACCTGGGCCAGTTTTGCACTGGTGGCGCAAGGGCAAAAAGCATTGCGCATGGGTGAAGACGTGATGCATTACGGACCGGGCGATCTGCTGTTAGTGACGCTGGATATGCCGGTGCAATCCTGCGTGGTGCAGGCTACGGCGGAAAAACCGAATCTGGGCGTCGGGATCACCATCAACGAAACGCGCCTGATGCACTACCTCGAACATTTCCCGCTACAGCAGATTGGCGCAACGGTAACCAATGAACGTGGGATTACGGTACACAAAGTGGCGCCGCCACTGGTCGATGCCGTGATCCGCCTGATTGAGCTGCTGGATCAGCCCCAGGATATTCCGGCGCTGGCACCGTTAATTGAACAGGAAATTTTCTATCGACTCCTCACCGGTCCGGAAGGGCCGCGCATCCTCAACATGGCGTTGACGGAACGACCGGGCAACAAAGTGGCGCGCGCGGCACGTTGGCTACGCGAAAACTTTCATCAGCCGCTTAAAATGGATCAGCTGGCCAGCAGTGTGGGCATGAGTATTTCATCGCTGCACCATCACTTCAAATCGGTCACAGCCATGACACCAATGCAGTATCAAAAGCAGCTGCGTCTTAACGAAGCGCGGCGTCTGATGCTGGTTGATAAGTTGGATGCGGGAACCGCAGGGTATCGCGTGGGGTATCAGAGTGCTTCACAGTTTAGCCGCGAATACAGCCGCTTTTACGGGCAATCGCCAGCGCGGGATGTGCGCATGGTCGCAGTGGGGCCAGAAGGCCTGTCCCCACCGCAGTAAGCTTTACAGTGAACGAGCGGCTTCCATGGCCAGCGCGAACGAGCGCAAGCGGGCTTGCGGATCGAAAATCTGGCCATTCACCATGATTTCATCGGCCTGCGTTTCACGCATCAGCGCAGCCAGTCCCTGACGCACTTTATCGCTGTCACCGACAATCGACATGCTCAACGCCTGCTGTACACCGTACTGCTCTGATGGCGACCAGAGGTTGTCCATGTTCTCGACCGGTGCAGGCAGCGGGCCGGGTTTGCCACGGCGCAGATTAATAAATTGCTGCTGCATCGAGGTAAACAGGAACCGCGCATCGCGCTCGCTATCCGCCGCGACCACGTTGACGCACACCATGGCATACGGTTTTGCCAGACGTGCTGAAGGCTTGAATTTCTCACGATAGAGATGCAGGGCCTGGAACAACAGGTCCGGTGCAAAGTGGGAAGCAAAGGCGAACGGCAGGCCGAGCTGCGCGGCCAGCTGTGCGCTGTAGAGGCTGGAACCCAACAGCCAGACAGGAATTTTCAAGCCTAAACCCGGCACTGGCTGCACTGGCGGATGTTCACCCTCTTCGGCATCAAACCAACGAATCAGTTCTGCCACATCTTCCGGGAAGCTATCGGCCTGGGCGCTGGAGAGATGGCGGCGCAGCGCGAGCATGGTGCGCTGGTCAGAACCCGGTGCACGGCCCAGCCCTAAATCAATACGGCCAGGGTATAACGATTCGAGCGTACCAAACTGTTCAGCGATCACCAGCGGTGCGTGGTTGGGCAGCATAATACCGCCAGAACCGAGGCGCAGAGTTTCGGTATTCGCGGCCAGGTAGCCAATCAACACGGAGGTTGCCGCACTGGCGATACCGGTCATGTTGTGGTGCTCAGCGAGCCAGTAACGATGGAAACCAAGGGCTTCAGATTGACGCGCCAGCGCCAGCGAATTGTGGAAAGCTTCGCGCGCAGCAGAACCTTGCGGGATAGGTGCAAGATCCAGTACGGACAGGCGAACTGTTTTTTTCTCAGACATGGGCACTCCAGATAAGGATGGCGCAGGTGTTATCAGACCTGCGCCAGTCAGTATTACGCATCATTACCCATATTAAAACTGCTATTAACAGCAGGAATATAGCCGGAATGTGCCTTTAGCGTCCGCCTTCAAGCGCGATACCGGCCAAACGACGCCAGTAACCATTGCAGTCACTGCCGCGCGCCATCATCAGCGGCGCTTCGCCGGCTTCGTTCGCGCGGAAGCGATCGACCTCTGCCAGCGTAGTTTCATCCTGCGGCGAGAGGCGCACGATGTCGATCCAGTTATGCATACCGGCCAAATCGTTACCGAGGTTATAGCAGTAGCCGCTCATGGTCTGGATGCCATTCAACACAAACACTTGCTGGCCCTCCTGCGACAGCACACGGCGCCCGGTAGGATAGTTAATACAGCAGGTCTGGCAGTCATCTTTGGCGCGATTTTCGGAACGGGCGGTAAAGCAACGTGCTGACAGCGCCAGTGGCAGATGGCCATAGCCGATCACTTCCACTTCAAACTTGTCGCGCAGGCCTGCGGCATTGCACTGCTGCAATAGCTGAATCAGCCAGTCGCGCGACATCTCGACCGGCAAACACCAGCGCGTCATACCTTCTTTTAGCAGCAGCTGCAGTGTTTGCGCGTTGTAGACGTTAAGCGTCGGCCCGGCGACAAACGGCAGCTTACGTTCGGCCGCCATGTTAACGGTGCCGATGTCGTTAGCTTCCAGCAAAAACTCACCGTTCTCTACATAGCGCCGCAGCTCTTTGACTTCCGAAGGTGACTGCAACAGCGCCAGCGTGCTGAGCACCACCTGTTTGCCGTGTTGTGCCAGATGACGGCCTAATTCCATCCATTGCTGGAATGGGGTCGCACGACGTTTACTGCATACCGCTTCGCCGAGGTAGATGATGTCAGCAGAGCTGTCGGCTGCCTGCTGATAAAAGTGTTCCAGCGTCTCCGTTGGCCAGTACCACAGCACCGGCCCGATGGCATATTTCATAGCGTCTCCTCACTGCCAGCTGCGGTGATAGGCACCGAGCGTGGTCTGGCTACCTTCAGAAAGTTCGCCCAGCGCGCGCATCCAGGGTTCCTGCACCGCGAATTGCTCGGGCGAGGCCATGCAGCGATCAATCGCCTGGCGCCACACTTTTGCCACTTGCGCCACATAAGCCGGACTGCGCTGGCGGCCTTCAATTTTTACCGAAGCGATATTGGCGCGTAGCAACTCCGGCAACAGCGATAAGGTGTTCAGGCTGGTGGGTTCTTCCAGCACGTGATAGCGCTGGTCATCCACTTCATAGCGCCCTTTACACAGAGTGGGATAACCGGCGCTCTCATCGGCGCTGTAACGATCAATCAGCACTTCATTCAGGCGTGATTCCATCCCCTGCGGCGTTTGCTGCCAGCGCACGAATTTTGCCGGCGAGCAGGCACCCGCACTGTTGGGTGATTCCCCCGTCAGCCAGGAGGAGAGATAGCAACGGCCTTCCGCCATAATGCACAGGCTGCCAAAGGCAAACACTTCCAGCGGCACCGGTGTTTCACGCGCCAGCTGTTTCACCTGATGCATCGACAGTACGCGTGGCAACACCACGCGGCTGAGATCGAAATGGCGATGGTAAAAGTGGATGGCCTGCAAATTTGTGGCCGAAGCTTGCACGGAAAGATGGCGTTCCACCTGCGGATAACGCTGCGCGGCATACTCCAGCGTGGCGATATCGGCGAGAATCAAGGCATCTGCGCCGTTCTGCGCCGCCACATCAATGGCCGTTTGCCAGCGATTCATCCCATCAGGATGGGCAAAGGTGTTGATGGCCACGTGCAGCTTGCGGCGGTGCTGGTGCAGGAAGCGCGCCGCTTCTGCCAGCTTCTTGTCAGTAAAATTAAGGCCAGCAAAGTGGCGGGCATTGGTGTCATCTTTCAAACCGACATACACTGCATCGGCGCCATGCTCCACCGCCGATTTCAGCGCAGGTAAATTCCCCGCTGGACACAGCAGTTCCATACATTTCCTCCCCCCGAATTCCGAAGCGTTAAAGTGTAGGGAAGGCGACAGGCGTGAATGTTGATTTAAGGCAGTGAAAGCGTCACTCAGCATGCAGAGTGAAGGTTATTTAATCAATTGTTCAGCGATTTCCTTGATCTCAGTGGAGGCGAGGGCGCCTGGATGTGGCAATATAGGTAAAATTTTCTGAAGGGATTGTTGATGATGTTTTCGCGCTTACGCGGCCTGATGGTGAAAAAAGGCCCAGAATTCCTTACCTTACCTGTTTCACTCACCCCATTCCCTGTAAAAAAAGTGGTTTTGCAACAACTCTTAAACTGGCAATTTCGTCATGCTTTGTCTGAAGGTGAGTTAGACTTTCTGGAAGGGCGCTTTCTGGGGATTGAGATTGCAGATGTGAATCTGCGCTGGATCACCACCTTGCAGAATGGACGCCTGACCGTTTCACGCGACGCCGAGGCAGATGTCTGGTTCCGCGGTGAAGCCAACGACTTGTTGCTGGTGGCAGCACGCAAAGCAGACCCCGATATGTTGTTCTTCCAACGCCGTCTGGTGATTGAGGGCGACACGGAGCTGGGTTTGGAGGTGAAGAATTTGATGGATGCCATTGAACTGGAGGCCATGCCCACGCCTTTGCGCACGGGGTTGCAGCAGCTGGCTGCCTTTGTTGAGGCAGGAATGAAACAGGACGCGGAGGCCGCTGAGGCGCGCGCGGGGATCTCATGTTAATTCGTACTGAAATTGGTGTAGATGCGGCGGGCATCGACACGTTATTGAAGCGCAGTTTTGCGACCTCCGCCGAGGCTGAACTGGTGCAGCAGCTACGTGAAGATGGTCTGTTAACGCTGGGTGTGGTGGCCACGGACGATGAAGGGCAGGTGTTGGGTTATGCCGCCTTTAGCCCGGTGACCTTGCAAGGTGAAGACCGCAACTGGGTGGCGCTGGCGCCGCTGGCGGTAGATGAATCCGTTCGTAAGCAGGGCATTGCCAAACAGCTGGTGTATGAAGGGCTCGATTCCCTGAACGAGTTCAGCTACAGCGCGGTGGTGGTCTTGGGCGATCCCGAATTCTACAACCCATTGGGCTTCGAACCGGCGGCACGTCATGGCTTGCACTGTCGCTGGCTGGGCAGTGAAGCGGCGTTTCAGGTGTACAAGTTAGCGGATGATGCGTTTACGGGCGCAGAAGGGCTGATCGCATTCGCTGAACCTTTTAATCGTTTCGATTAAACCATGTGTTCAGGCATGCAGGCTGCTGTGCAACCAGCAGCAGCTTTTGCGTGCGGCTGAGCTGCTTCACCTGATATTCCAGGCGCGAAGCGGCCGCGCGATCGCCTGCATCACAGTTAAACACCAGCGTCAGCGGACCCTTGCCACGCAATGCGCGTGCACCTTTTCCGCTCTGATGTTGCTGCAGGCGACGATGCACATCGGTGGTAATGCCGGTGTAAATCATCCCGGCGGCGGTTTGCAGCATGTAAAGCTGCCAGCCCTGTTGCATATATGACTTTTCCTGTTCGATGGCTGTTGGGCAGTGTAGCGCGCTTAGGTTAACCTCGCTATGTGCCGCATGGAGTTGCATTGTGTCTGACCATTCTCATCTTATTCGCTATCTCAAAAAACAGCGTGCCCTGTCATTGTGCGCCAGTCATGGCGACGATCTGTGGTGTGCAAACTGCTTTTACGTCTTCGATGAAACGCGTATGGCATTTTGGTTGATGACCGAACCCGATACGCGACACGGCACCCTTATGCAAGCCCATCCGCGCGTGGCGGGCACGGTTAACGGCCAGCCGAAAACCGTGTTGCTAATCAAAGGCGTGCAGTACAGTGGCCGAATTCAGCGGCTAAATGGCGAGCGTGAAGCCCAGGCGCGTCACGCTTACCAGAACCGTTTTCCGATTGCCCGCAAGGTTCAGGCACCATTATGGGAAATCACGCTGGATGCAGTGAAGATGACCGACAACGCGCTGGGTTTCGGCAAAAAAATTGTCTGGCAGCGAGACAAAACCGGCGAAAGTTAAATTTACGCGCCCGATCAAACTTACGCTAACTTTGCGTAGCAGATTCCAATAACCTGAATAACACTATGGATTAACCGCCACACTCTCCGGTGCGGCATTCGTTATTCTGTAGAATACGGAATCTGCTATGACCCAACTTGCAACATCTGCCCCGGCGACGCGCTTCGCATGGTGGAAACCCTTGCTGTTCCTCGCCGTTGTCGTCATTGGCCTGTGGTACGTCAAATGGCAGCCCTACTACGGCAAAGCCTTCACGGCGGCTGAAACCCACTCGATCGGCAAATCCATTCTGGCGAATGCCGCGGACTCACCGTGGCGCGCGGCGCTGGATTACGCGATGGTTTACTTCCTCGCCGTCTGGAAAGCCGCAGTGTTAGGTGTGATGCTGGGATCGCTGGTACAAGTGCTTATTCCGCGCAACTGGCTGCTTCGCTTAATGGGCAACTCGCGGTTTGGATCGACGCTGATCGGCACCGGTCTGGGTTTGCCGGGCATGATGTGCACCTGTTGTGCCGCGCCAGTGGCGGCGGGGTTGCGTCAGTCGCAGGTATCCAGCGGGGCGGCGATGGCCTTCTGGCTGGCGAACCCGCTGCTGAATCCGGCCACGCTAATCTTTATGGGCTTTGTGCTGGGCTGGCACTTCGCGGCGATTCGGCTGATGGCGGGCTTAATCATGGTGTTGGGGATTGCGTCGCTGGTACAGCGCAGCGTGCCGGAACAAACCATTGCCGCACCCATGGTGATGGCTGCCGGCAGCGAGCAGCCGTTTCTGACTCGCTGGCTGCGCGTCATGTGGCGACTGTTCTGGAACACCATTCCGTTGTATATCTTTGCCGTGCTGTTGCTGGGTGCGGCACGCGTCTGGCTGTTTCCGCATGCCGATGGCGCAGTGGGCAACACCCTGTTTTGGGTGATGCTGATGGCGATAGCGGGCTGTTTGTTTGTCATCCCGACAGCCGCAGAAATTCCCATTGTACAGACCATGATGATGGCGGGCATGGGGCTCGCACCTGCGTTAGCGCTGCTGGTGACCTTACCCGCCGTGAGTGTGCCGTCCTTACTGATGCTGCACCGTGCCTTCCCGGCGCGCGCCTTGTGGATCGCCCTGGCTGGCGTGGCGCTGAGCGGCATGCTCCTCGGCACACTCGCCCTGTGGCTGACGTAAATACCAGATCTTCTGATTGCGGCTGCCGCGCCACAGCAGCCGCGCATCTTTCTCCGCTTCCACAAACCGCCCGTCGATCAACACATCAATTTCATCCACCACTTCACGCTGTGCTGCGCTCAGTTCCGCCATCTCGTAGCCGGTCCACAGCCAGATATCTTTGCCCGGGCATTCACGCCGCACGCGTCTCACCAGACGGCGGATGTGTGGTACGTTGTGCGGATGCAGGGGATCGCCGCCGCTCAGCGACAGCCCCTGACGTGGAATGCGCTGATCTTTGAGATCGGCAATCAGCTGCTCTTCCTTCTCTAACGTAAAAGGCACGCCGGAATCCAGCCGCCAGGTACTCTGGTTATAACAGCCGCGACACTGATGCTCGCAGCCCGCGACAAACAGCGTACAGCGTGTACCCGGCCCGTTGACGATATCGACGGGGTAATAGCGGTGAATACGCATCATCCCAGCGGTCCGGTATCCAGATGCTTAACGCGACGCTGCACCTCTTCCTGCTTACCGGCATTGAACGGCCGCGCATCAGGGCTGCCCAGATAGCCACAAACACGGCGCGTGACGGAAACCCGCGCCGGATCGTGGTTACCACAGCACGGACAAGTAAAACCTTTGCTGGTGCAACTGAATTCACCCGTAAAGCCGCATTCGTAGCACTCATCGATTGGCGTATTGGTGCCGTAATAGGGTACGCGGTGATAGCTGTAATCCCACACATCTTCCAGCGCCTTGAGGTTGTGCTGAATATTGGGGTATTCGCCATAACAGATGAAGCCGCCATTGGCGATGGCAGGATAGGGCGCTTCAAAATCGATCTTGTCGTAGGGATTCACTTTCTTTTCGACGTCGAGGTGGAAGCTGTTGGTGTAATAGCCTTTGTCGGTGACGCCTGGCACCACGCCAAATTCGGCGGCATCAAGTCGGCAGAAGCGATCACACAGGTTTTCGCTCGGCGTGCTGTACAGACTAAAACCGTAGCCTGTCTCGTCTTTCCACGCATCCACGGCGTCGCGCAGACGCTGTACAATCGCCACGCCTTTTTCCCGCAGGTGCTGCGCATCATACGGATGGACTTCATTGCCGCTCAGCGCGTTCAGCGTTTCATGCAGGCCGATGTAGCCGAGCGAGATCGAAGCACGGCCGTTGCGGAAAATCGCGCCGACTTCGTCATCAGCATTCAAACGTACGCCACACGCGCCCTCCATGTAGAGAATCGGCGCGACGCGTGCTTTGGTTTTCTCCAGCCGGGCGATGCGTGTCATTAAAGCGCGCTTAGCCAGTTCTAGCCGCTCATCCAGCAGCAGCCAGAAATGGGCTTCATTACCTTTGGCTTCCAGCGCGATGCGCGGCAGGTTCAGGCTAATGACACCAATATTATTTCGCCCTTCGTGGATCTGCTTACCGTTTTCCTCATACGCGCCGAGGAAGCTGCGGCAGCCCATCGGGGTTTTGAACGAGCCGGTGACTTCCACCACTTTGTCGTAATTGAGAATGTCGGGATACATACGTTTGCTGGCACACTCCAGCGCCAGCTGTTTGATGTCGTAGTTAAAATCGCCGGGGCGGCGATTCACACCTTCGCGGATGGCGAACACCAGTTTAGGGAACACCGCGGTTTTGTGGTTTTTACCCAGCCCCGCGATGCGGTTGCGCAGAATCGACTGCTGGATCAGGCGCGCGGCCCAATCGGTGCCGAGTCCAAAGCCAAAGGTGACAAACGGCGTCTGGCCGTTGGCGGTATGCAGTGTGTTGACCTCATATTCCAGGGACTGGAATGCGTCAAAGCACTCTTTCTCGGTGCGCACGCGCGCATAGGCTTCCGCATCCGGAATCTGCCACTGTTGTGCCACGGCGCGATGTTTCTCCAGACTAAGCGTCACAAACGGCGCCAGCACTTCATCAATGCGGTTGATGGTGGTACCACCGTAAATATGGCTGGCGACCTGCGCAATGATTTGTGCTGTCACCGCCGTCGCGGTGGCAATAGATTTTGGCGGCTCGATTTCGGCATTGCCCATCTTGAAGCCGTTGTTCAACATGCCCTGAAGATCGATCAACATGCAGTTAAACATCGGGAAAAATGGCGAATAGTCGAGGTCGTGGTAATGAATCTCGCCGCGCTCATGCGCCAGCACCACATCACGCGGCAGCAGTTGCTGCTTGGCATAATGTTTGGCAACAATGCCCGCCAGTAAATCGCGCTGCGTGGGGATCACTTTACTGTCTTTATTCGCGTTCTCATTGAGCAGCGCGGCGTTGGTTTGTTCCACAAGGCCGCGAATGGCGTGGTGCAGTTTGCCACGTTGTTCACGGGCTAAATCACGGTCATGGCGATACTCGATATAGGCGCGCGCCAGCTGCGGCCAGCGTCCGGCCATCAGCGTCTCTTCCACTGCGCACTGAATGTCACGGATATCGACCTCAATGCGATCGGACAATCGCTGGCTCACTTGCTCTGCGACCTCTGTACACCAACTCGCATCATCAATCTGAGCAGCCTGCGCCGCCGCCTGAACCGCTAGCGCAATACGCTGCGCTTCAAACGGCACTTTACAGCCGTCTCGCTTAATCACCACCGCCGCCATTTTCTCTCCGTGAAACTATATGTAGATATTTGTGCAGAGTGTAATCGCAATATGTGGTGTTTTGGCTGAAATTAATTGCGTTGTTTTTGACCTGCCGCAAAGAAGACATAACGAAGATTGAAAGCCGCACAATGGTAAAGCGGACTAAACTTCAAAAGTTTTAAGCAGGCCAAACTTCGACCTTTTACAACTTGATTTGCGCTGCGAAGCAGGTTTAATGATTTTTTTTTTTGCCTATTTTTGGCCCGTCATTTAATTACAAGGATGCCTTACATGCCTCTGCAACGAACGCTGCTCGCCTGTTGTTTATCCCTGACTTTTTCCGCTGTTGCTGCCCCCGCCTCTGATCTGCCTTTAATGCCCTGGCCGCAAAAAGTGGTACAGCCCGCCAGCGGTGGCGAGCTCACGCTGACGCCGCAATTCACGCTGAATATTACGGGTGATCATCTGGAGGGGGCTGAAGCACGCTGGCGTGCACGTATTTCACGTCAAACCGGTTGGCCGCTGCTGCCCACCAGCGCACCGGGCGATCAGGCGACGATCCAGGTGCAAATCGCTCAGGCGGTGGATCCCTTGCCACAGCCGGACAGCGATGAGAGCTATCATCTTGAGGTCAACAGCGGCGGCGTGACGCTAAAAGCCAATACGCGTTTCGGTGCGATGCGCGGCATGGAGACCCTGCTGCAGTTGATTGAGAATAATGAGACGGGAACGCAGATCCCCTATGTCACCATTGACGATAAACCACGATTCCCGTGGCGCGGGGTGCTAATCGACTCGGCACGCCACTTCCTGCCGATTGAAACCGTGAAACGGCAAATAGACGGTATCGCCGCTGCGCGTATGAACGTATTCCATTGGCATCTGACCGATGACCAGGGCTGGCGATTTGCTTCCAGCCACTATCCGCAGTTGCAGGAGAAGGCCAGCGACGGCCTTTACTACACGCAGCAGCAAATGCGCGATGTGGTGCGTTATGCCACACAGCGCGGTGTGCGCGTGGTGCCGGAAATTGATGTGCCGGGGCACGCCTCGGCGATCGCGGTGGCGATGCCAGAACTGCTCAGCGCGCCGGGCCCGTACAAGATGGAACGCGGCTGGGGTGTGTTTAAACCGTTGCTTGATCCCAGCAACGAAGCCGTCTTCACCTTTATCGATACGCTGATGGGTGAAGTCACCGCGATCTTCCCGGATCCCTATATCCATATCGGCGGAGATGAAGTGGACCCAACACAGTGGAATGACTCGCCGAAAATACAGCAGTTTATGCGCGACCATGGTCTGAAAGACACGCACGCATTACAGGCGTGGTTCAATCAGCGGGTGGAGAAGATCCTGGAAGCGCATCAACGTCGCATGATTGGCTGGGATGAGGTTTACCATCCGGATCTGCCGAACAGCATTTTGATCCAGTCCTGGCAGGGGCAGGATGCGTTAGGTGAGGTGGCGAAGCACGATTTCCGTGGCATTCTCTCAACCGGTTTCTATCTCGATCAACCGCAAACCGCAGCCTACCACTACCGCAACGAGCCCTGGCCGCAGGGACTCCAGGGGCAGGATCAGATTCAAGCTGGAGAGCAAGCGCAGAGCTGGCAGTTCACCATGCCGCGTTTGAAGGGCAGCCCGGTCAAAGGCAGTTTCACTCTGGTGGAAGCGAAAAACGGCTGGCGTGGCTTTGTTGATTTCAGCGGCAAAGCGCGGCGTATGGTGAGTGATATTCGCTGGCTGTCACCCACGCAGCTGACCTTTAGCGTTGATACCTGGATGGGGCCGTTCCAGCCAATGGTCACTCTGACGCAGGACAAATTGACCGGCTACATGCTGGTGGGCAATGTGCGCTATCCCACCGAGGGCAATAAGCTGGCGCAGGTGCCAACCGGCATTCAACCCTCCGTCCCTACGCCACAACAGATGCAAAACAATCTCATTGGCGGCGAGGCTGCGCTGTGGGCGGAAAACGTCAATAGTCGGGTCATTGATACGCGTCTATGGCCGCGTGCCTTTGTGGTGGCTGAGCGCCTGTGGTCGGCGAAGGATGTCACCGACAGCGACAACATGTATCAGCGTTTAAACGCGGTGGACCGCTGGGGCACGGTATCGGTGGGATTACAACAGCATCAGCAGGCGGACGTGCAGATGATGCGATTGGCCAACACCCGCGATATCACGCCGCTGCGCGTGCTGGCGGAGGTGCTGGAACCGGCACAGTATTACACGCGTCAGCACCTGAAGTTCCAGGCAGGGCATTACGATTACTTTGAGCCGCTCAACCGTCTGGCGGATGTGCTACCTGCCGAGAGCGAAGCGGTGCGCTTACTGGACAAACAGGTGGATGCTCTGATGGCAAATCGCGAGGATCGCGGCGCGGCCAACGCCATTCGCCAGCAATTTCAGCGTTGGCAAAACAACAGTGATGCTGTGATGCCGTTGATATTGAGCAATGACCAATTGAAACCGTTGCAGCAGCAGGTTCAGCAGGTGGCGGAACTGAGCCGCATGGGCATTGATTTGGTCAATGCGATGCAGCGTAATCAGGCGTACGGTGCCAGCGAAGTCGCCGGGATGCATGCCAAACTGGATGCTGCGGCACAGGTGCAGGATGAAACTGTGCTGGCGTTGGTCAGGCCGCTGGAGAAGTTATTGAGGTCGTCTAAATAAACGGATGCGCGATGAATTTCTACGGGAACGGGGTCACTCCACTACTCGTTGGAATGGTGTCCAACTTTCGAGGTTCACTTCTTGAATCGCGCCGCTACCGGGGGATGGCACACCATAGAATTATGCCTCTACGAGGAGATGGCACACTATAAAATCAGGCCGCTACGGGAGTGAAGAGCAAGCCATGAAATGATGCCGCTAACGTGATGTTCTCACACACTAATTGCGCCGCCACAGTTGAGCAAAAGTTTGTAGCGGCGCAATGTATTGCGCATTGCCTTTACTTAACGACGAACGGCAATTGCCTCAATCTCGATCTTCACATCTTTCGGCAGACGCGCGACTTCCACACAAGAACGTGCCGGGAAGCTGGCGTTGTGCTCGGTGAAGAAGGCTTCGTAAGTGGCATTGACGGTAGCGAAGTCGTTGAGATCTTTCACAAACACGGTGGTTTTCACAATGTCGCCCACTTTCAGGCCAGCGGCTTCCACAATCGCCTTCACATTTTCCAGTGACTGACGCGCCTGCGCAGACACATCATCCGCGACGGCACCGGTCGCCGGATCAACAGGGATCTGGCCTGAAGTGATAATCATGCTGCCGAGATCCACGCCCTGCACATAAGGGCCAATTGCTGCGGGTGCTTTTTCTGTGCTGATTTCGCGAGACATTGCTTCTCCTTAGAAGTGCGCAGCCGACCCTTGTCAGCCGCGTATTGGTTCGCCCCATTATAGGGACGATAGGCACGATTACCAGTGACCGAGCACCACGTGGCGCGCGAACTCTTTCTCGCAATATTTGCACTTCAGGTGCACATCATCGTCGCGCTGTTTCACCGCAAAGCTGCTGCATACCGGCTCACTGCGGCTAATGCAGTTGCTGTTCGGACAGGTGAGCACACGCTCGACACGATCCGGCAAGGTTGGGGCGATTTTCGCCACCACTTCGTATTCATCAATGCGGTTAACGGTGGCGTGAGGCGCATACACCGCCAGCTGATTGATCTGATCGTCGGTCAGGAAGGTATTCTCGATCTTAATCAAATCCTTGCGGCCCATCTCACCCGAAGGCAAATTCAGGCCGATGGTGATGCGCTGGTCGGTCTCGGTCAGGCGAAACAGTGACAGCAATTTAAAACCGACCTGCGCAGGAATATGGTCGATTACCGTGCCACGCTTGATGGCTTCAACCTGCAATTTATTATCGTGAGTCATCGGTTTCTCCTTACAGTGCCAGTTCGCTATTCAATACCAGTGCCAGCAGAGCCTGGCGGGCGAAGATGCCATTGCCCGCCTGCTGGAAATACCAGGCGTGCGGCGTGCTATCGACGTCAGTGGTGATCTCATCAATACGCGGCAGCGGATGCAGCACTTTCATGTTATCGCGTGCACCGGCTAAATCGGCCGCGCGCAGAATGAATTGTGCTTTAACGTTGGCATACTCAGACGGATCGAGACGCTCTTTCTGCACACGGGTCATGTAGAGAATGTCGAGTTCTGGCATCACTTCTTCGATGGTGTCATGACGCGTCCAGACAATGTTCTGCTCATCCAGCATGTCGGTGATGTAGGCCGGCATCGCCAGCGCATCCGGCGCGATAAAGTAGAAACGGTTGCCGGTGAATTTCGCCAGCGCCTGCGTTAGCGAGTGCACGGTGCGGCCATATTTCAGGTCACCGACCATCGCCACGTTGAGATTATCCAGGCGGCTTTGGGTTTCACGGATGGTGAAGAGATCGAGCAGGGTTTGCGTCGGGTGCTGGTTGGCACCGTCACCGGCATTGAGAATCGGAATGCCGCTGGAGAATTCGGTCGCCAGACGCGCGGCGCCTTCCTGTGGGTGACGCATCACAATCGCATCGACATAAGTGCTGATCACCGAAATGGTGTCGGCCAGCGTTTCGCCTTTCTTACCCAGCGAGGTGTTGCTGCCGTCGGCGAAGCCCACCACCGAAGCGCCGAGGCGATGCATGGCGGTTTCAAACGACAAACGGGTACGTGTTGAAGCTTCAAAGAAGCAGCTGGCAATCACGTTATGCTTCAGCAGTTCCGGCTGGGGATGAGCCTTTAGCTGGGCAGCGGTGTGTAACACCAGCTCCAGCTCTTCGCGGTTGAGATCGTTAATGGAAATAATGTGCTTGCGATATAGCGGGTTGGCCATAGCGTTCTCCTCTGCGCTGCCGGATTGCGGACAAAAAAAAGCCCCTGCTTAAGGGGCTTTTTTTACGATCAATGGTTGACGGAAAGAAACAGCTGCATCGCCTGTGGTCAGGCGGGGTAGAGCGGCAAATTGTGCGCTGCGCTGTTGCATGTTTCCTCCGGCAAATTGTGGCGCATTATACGCATTCACTGATTTGCTTCAAGCAGAAATCGCCGCAAGGTAAACGTTTGCTTTAATTATTACCCAGCGTGGCGACCATCACCGCTTTGATGGTATGCATGCGGTTTTCGGCCTGATCGAAAACGATGCTGTGCGCCGATTCAAACACCTCATTACTCACTTCCATGCCGTCTTTCAGACCATACTGTTCAGCCATCTGACGGCCCAGCGTGGTTTGATCATCATGGAAGGCGGGCAGGCAGTGCAGGAATTTCACCTGCGGATTGCCGGTCAGTGCCAGCATGGCGCTGTTGACCTGATACGGACGCAGCAGGGCGATACGCTCTTCCCATACTGATTTCGCTTCACCCATCGACACCCACACATCAGTGTAGATGAAATCCGCACCTTGCACGCCTTCGCCAATGTCTTCGGTCAGGGTGATTTTGCCACCGGTTTTCTGTGCGGCAACGCGACACTGTTCAACCAACTGCTCTTCCGGCCAGCAACCCTTCGGTGCCACCAGGCGCAGGTCCAGACCCACCAGTGCCGCCGCTTCCAGCATGCTGTTGCCCATGTTGTTGCGTGCGTCACCCACATACACCAACGTCATGTCGCTTAATGGTTTACCTGGCAGATGTTCTAGCATGGTGAGCAAATCTGCCAGCAACTGCGTCGGGTGGAATTCCGTGGTCAGGCCGTTCCACACCGGCACACCGGCAAATTCCGCCAGCGTTTCCACCAGTTCCTGACCGAAGCCACGATACTGAATGCCGTCATACATGCGGCCAAGGACGCGCGCAGTATCTTTCATTGACTCTTTATGGCCGATTTGGCTGCCGCTTGGGCCGAGATAGGTGACGTTAGCGCCCTGATCGTATGCGGCAACTTCGAAAGAGCATCGGGTACGGGTCGAGTCTTTTTCGAAGATGAGCGCGATATTCTTGCCTTTCAGGTACTGCGTTTCCTGGGCATTTTTCTTAGCGTGTTTTAATTCACCTGCCAGACTTAGCAGGTCGGCGATTTCAGCGGGGGTGAAATCCAGCAATCTCAGGAAGTGTCTCGAATACAGCTGACTCATACAGCGCTCCAGATAGGGACTAACAATGAATTAAAATTCAATCTAACCGTATGAATATGCATTTTCAACCCCGGCGTTAAGAAACTTTCTGTTTTGTGTAGTGGCGCGCGAGGCAGTGTGGGAAAATAATTGCATTCACGTCGAACATTTTGAGGACACGCACATGGCATATGAAGCATTGCTGGAAGAACAGCGCGAAGAAACCCGCCTGATCATTGAAGAGTTGCTGGAAGACGGCAGCGATCCGGATGCGCTTTACACTATCGAGCATCACCTCTCTTGCAACAACTTCGACTCACTGGAGAAAGTGGCGGTTGAGGCTTTCAAACTGGGCTTTGAAGTGAGCGAGCCGGAAGAGCTGGAGCTGGAAGAGGGCGGCACCGTAATGTGCGTGGACATCCTGAGCGAAGGCGCATTAAAGCCAGAGCTGATTGATGCGCAGGTTGAGCAACTGGTGAATCTGGCCGGCAAATTCAACGTCGATTACGACGGCTGGGGCACTTATTTCGAAGACCCGGACGCGGAAGATGAAGACGACGATGGCGACTTCATCGACGACGAAGAAGACGACGGTGTGCGTCACTAAGTTTTGATGGGCGGCGTTCGTCGCCCAACTCTCATTCCCCGCCAGAATAAAGAACGCCGATGAATTACGCTCCACTGTTAGAACCCATCTATGAATTCCTGCACTGCCGCACGCCACAAGCGTGGATTGATGAGGCACGTAAGCCAGAAAACCTGACGCTGTTGCTGACCGACCACATGGTGTGCGAGCTGAAAGCGGCTCAAACCGCGGTGTTTATTATTCGTCGATATGTGGCCGATAAGCCGAGTGGCGATGCCATTCTGGCGTGGCTCAAACCCTATGAAGATTTCATCTATCGTGATGAGCCGGACAGCAACTTTATCAATGCGCATAAGAATCTGACCAAGAGCATCATCGTGCGTAATGAACTGCCATGGGCGGATGACTTAGTCGAGATGATGATTCTGCTGATCAAAGAAGAGCTACATCACTTCTATCAGGTGTGGGAGATTATGCAGTCGCGGGGTTTGCCGTACCGTAAAATCACTGCCAGCCGTTATGCCAAAGGATTGATACGCGAAATCAGCACCTTTGAACCGGATGCGCTGGTGGATAAGTTGATTTGCGGAGCCTACATTGAAGCGCGATCCTGCGAACGTTTCGCCAGCCTGGCGCCGTATCTGGATGATCAACTGCAGAAGTTCTATATCTCACTGCTGCGTTCTGAAGCGCGCCACTATCAGGACTACCTGAAGCTGGCGGAACAAATTTCAGCGAAGGATATTGCCCCGCGCGTGCAGGCCTTTGGTGCCGCCGAGGCGCGCTTAATCAGCGAGCCAGATGGTGAATTGCGTTTTCATAGCGGTGTGCCCGCATTTTAAACGAGTGCGCAGTCATGCGCACTCATCACAACACCTTTAGCATCCGCACTTCACAATCGCCGTGCCCGGTACAACCCATGGCGCTGTCAATCAGCTCAAAGCCCAATGACTCATACAGCTTAATCGCGCGGGTGAGGGTACCGGTGGTTTCCAGGTAGCAGCGGCGGAAGCCCTGCTGACGCGCATACTCCATCGCCCGCAAAGCCAGCGCACGCGCCAGCCCTAAACCGCGCACTTGAGGCAGGAAGTACATCTTCTGCAGTTCACAAATATCCGGCGCGCTACACGCCAGCGGTGCCACGCCACCGCCGCCCACGACGAGACCTTCATGCTCGACAATCCAGTAAGCGCTGTTGGCTTCGCTGTACAACTCGAACAAGCGATCCAGATTTGGATCGGACACGGTGTAGCCTTTATCTGCGGTCAGGCCAAACTCTGCGGACACATCACGGATCACCTGGGCAATCAGCGGATTATCGGCCGCAACAATCGGGCGCACCTGTAAATTCAGTGGCGTAGCGGTGGTCATCATTTTCTTCCGGTGTAAAAAAGCCGGGCAGTGCCCGGCCTGGATTAAGCAGTTGGACTGATGCGCTTACAATGCCGCAATCACGCCCTGCTGTTCAATCAGTTTTGCTTTTGATTGTTCCAGCTCAACAATGCGCTCGCGCTCTTTGGCCACGACCGCTTCCGGTGCGCGTGCCACAAAGCCTTCGTTCGCCAGTTTGATCTGGATTTTCTCAATCTCGACATCCAGCTTGGTGAGCTCTTTCGCCAGACGATCCAGCTCGGCTTCTTTGTTGACCAGATCCGCCATCGGGATCAGTAACTCAGCGCCTTCGACGATCTTGGTGACTGAGACCGGACCTTTCTCGCCCGCAGGCAGGATGGTCAGGCTTTCCAGACGCGCCAGGCGCGACAGGAAGCTACGGTTCTCATCAACACGACGCTGAGCGGTTGGCGAGCAGTCACGCAGCAGCACATCCAGCGGTTTACCCGGTGCGATGTTCATCTCAGCACGGATGTTACGCACGGCCACGATCGCCTGCTTGATCCACTCGATATCCGCTTTGGCTTCGGCATCTTCTTTCGCCGCGTCAAACTGCGGGAACGGCTGCAGCATGATGGTATCGTGATCGATGTTCTTAAGACCTTTCACACGCTGCCAGATGGTTTCGGTGATGTAAGGAATAATCGGATGCGCCAGGCGCAGCACTGCTTCCAGCACGGTGACCAGCGTATTACGCGTGCCGCGCAGTTCCGCTTCGCTGCCGTTGCTCATTACCGGCTTGGTCAGCTCCAGATACCAGTCACAGAACTGGTTCCAGGTGAAGTCGTACAGGATGTTGGCAGCGATATCAAAGCGATAGCTGTCCAGCGCTTCACAATAGGCTTTCACGGTGCTGTTGAATTCGGTCAGAATCCAGCGATCCGCCAGTGACAGCTTCAGTTCGCCGCCGTTCTGGCCGCAATCGTGCTCTTCGGTGTTCATCAGCACGAAACGGCTGGCGTTCCACAGCTTGTTACAGAAGTTGCGATAGCCTTCAAGACGCTTCATATCCCAGTTGATGTCACGGCCGGTTGAGGCCAGTGCAGCAAGGGTAAAGCGCAGGGCATCGGTGCCGGAAGCCACAATGCCGTCCGGGAACTGCTTCTCGGTACGTTTGCGGATCTTCTCAGCCAACTGTGGCTGCATCATGTTGCCGGTGCGTTTCTCCAGCAGATCTTCCAGCGAAATGCCGTCGATCATATCCAGTGGATCGATGACGTTGCCTTTCGACTTGGACATCTTCTGGCCTTCTTCATCACGGATCAAACCGGTCATGTACACGGTTTTGAACGGCACCTGTGGCTTGCCGTTTTCATCTTTGATGAAGTGCATGGTCAGCATGATCATGCGCGCAATCCAGAAGAAGATGATGTCGAAGCCGCTCACCAGCACGCTGGTTGGGTGGAAGGTACGCAGCGCTTCGGTATTCTCTGGCCAGCCAAGGGTCGAGAAGGTCCACAGACCTGATGAGAACCAGGTATCCAGCACGTCGTCGTCCTGGCGCAGCACCACAACGTCAGCCAGGTTATTTTCCTGACGCACTTCGGCTTCAGTACGGCCGACATAGACGTTGCCGTCGTTGTCGTACCAGGCCGGGATGCGATGTCCCCACCACAGCTGACGGGAGATGCACCAATCCTGAATGTCACGCATCCATGAGAAGTACATGTTTTCGTACTGCTTAGGCACGAACTGGATGTCGCCGTTTTCGACCGCTTCCACCGCAACTTTCGCCAGCGGGGCGGTGCGCACATACCATTGGTCGGTCAGCATTGGCTCGATAACCACGCCGCCACGGTCGCCGTAAGGCACGGTCAGATCGTGAGGTTTGATTTCGTCCAGCAGGCCGAGCTCATCAATCGCAGCCACCATGGCTTTACGCGCAGCGAAACGCTCCATTTTCTGGAACTGCGCTGGGATCTCATCGGCGCATTCGTCGCTGACTTCACCGTTGGTGTCGAACACTTCCGCACGCTCGCGGATATCGCCATCAAAGGTCAGGATGTTGATCATTGGCAGCTTGTGACGACGACCCACTTCGTAGTCGTTGAAGTCATGCGCTGGGGTGATCTTCACGCAGCCGGTGCCTTTTTCCATATCGGCGTGATCGTCACCCACGATAGGAATACGACGGTTCACCAGCGGCAGGATCAGCTCTTTGCCGATCAGATCTTTGTAACGTGGATCTTCCGGATTCACCGCCACGCCGGTATCGCCCAGCAGGGTTTCCGGACGAGTGGTGGCGACCACCAGGTAATCTTTGCCTTCTGCGGTTTTCACGCCATCGGCCAGCGGGTAGCGGATATGCCACATGGAGCCTTTGCTCTCACGGTTTTCCACTTCCAGATCGGAGATAGCGGTACGCAGTTTTGGATCCCAGTTCACCAGGCGTTTGCCACGGTAAATCAGGTTCTCTTTATACAGGCGCACGAAGACTTCACGTACCGCATTCGACAGGCCTTCATCCATGGTGAAGCGCTCACGCTCCCAATCCACGGAGTTACCGAGGCGACGCATTTGGCGGGTGATGGTGCCGCCGGACTCTGCTTTCCACTGCCAGATTTTATCGATGAAGGCATCACGACCGTAATCCTGGCGAGTTTTGCCCTCTTCAGCGGCGATCTTGCGCTCCACCACCATTTGAGTCGCGATACCGGCGTGGTCAGTACCTGCCTGCCACAGGGTGTTTTTACCCTGCATACGCTGGTAGCGAATCATGGTATCCATGATGGTCTGCTGGAAAGCGTGACCCATATGCAAGCTGCCGGTGACGTTCGGCGGCGGGATCATGATGCAAAAGCTTTCCTGGCTGGTGTCGCCATTCGGTTTAAAGTAGCCCTGCTGTTCCCAGTGCTCGTAGAGCGGCTGCTCGATATCTTGCGGGTTATATGTCTTTTCCATTTCTACACTGTCGTTTGCGGCGGAGGTGGCGTCGCCGTATTCAATTGGAAACCAACGCTGCGATACGCTTTATAGCGATCGCGCGCCAGTTGTTTTAAGGATTCTTCGTAAGGAACAAAGTCTATCACTTCATGGAAACCAGTAGCAAAATCTGCGAACTGTGGCAGCAGGCTGATCAGCAGGTCTCGTGGCGAACTGCCGCGCCGTTGTGGCCAGGCCAGCTCAACCGGGGCACCGTAGCGAGGGCCTTCCCCCGCCAGATTGTGCGGCACAAAGGCGTTGGCGGGACGCTGCCAGAGCGCTTCATCCAGACGATTCGCCTGCTCTTCATTCTCGCAGGCAATCAAAATGCGTTTGCCGTCACGCCAGCGTGTTTCGGCCAGATCGCACACTAGTGCTTCGATGGCGCTCAGGCCGTCACTGGCGCTTTCCGACTCCATCACATAGAAAGTGGCGTTTTTCATGGCGGGAATATTTCCATTAATGACAGTGGGGCGCATTTTGCGCCCCATGAGTTCATACGTCTATACACTTCATACTTCAAGGTGCAGATGCGTTGGCTGCTCTCGCTCACCCGAATCACTGACTTGAGTAAGCTCATCGGGACTATGAACCTCCCGAAGGAGGTTCACCCTGCGGGCCAGCGTAAGCGCTGTTAAAATCGACAAGTCGATTTGTCGCTCATTTGCCGCCTTCCTGCACCTCGGATTATTTGTGTATATTTTTTCGCGGCTTTAATCGTCGCCGTTCAGACCCGCGCGGTTCAACAGGAACTGCGACAGCAGCGGAACCGGGCGGCCGGTGGCGCCTTTGGCCTTGCCAGAACGCCATGCGGTACCTGCGATGTCCAGGTGCGCCCAGTTAAACTTACGCGCAAAACGCGCCAGGAAACAGGCTGCCGTGATGGCACCGCCGGGACGGCCGCCAATGTTTGCCATATCGGCAAAATTGGATTCCAGCTGCTCCTGATACTCATCCGCCATCGGCAGACGCCACGCGCGGTCACCTGCTTGTTCTGAGGCACTGATCAGCTCGTGCGCCAGCGGATTATGGTTCGACATCAAACCGCTGACGTGATGGCCCAGCGCAATCACGCAGGCACCGGTCAGGGTCGCGACGTCAATCACCACTTCTGGCTCGAAGCGCTCAACGTAAGTCAGCGCATCGCACAGCACCAGACGGCCTTCCGCATCGGTATTCAGCACTTCAACGGTCTGGCCCGACATGGTGGTCAGCACATCGCCTGGACGCATCGAACGACCATCCGGCATGTTTTCACAACCCACCAGTACGCCGACGACGTTCAATGGCAGATTGAGTTCCGCCACCATGCGCATCACGCCGTACACGGACGCCGCGCCGCACATGTCGTACTTCATTTCATCCATCGAATCGGCAGGTTTGATCGAGATACCACCGGAATCGAAGGTCAGGCCTTTACCGACCAGCACAATCGTACGCGCTTCCGGATCGGTACTGCCTTTGTATTCAATCACCGACATCAATGATTCGTTGTGTGAGCCAGCACCGACCGCCAGATACGCGTTCATGCCCAGCTCTTTCATCTGCTGTTCGCCGATGACACGCGTGGTGACATTTTTGCTGTACGCATCAGCCAACTGGCGCGCCTGCGACGCCAGATACGCGGCGTTACAAATATTTGGCGGCATATTGCTGAGGTCTTTGGCGGCTCTGACGCCCGCTGCCACCGCTAAACCATGCTGAATCGCACGTTCACCGCTGGTGAGTTCACGACGGGTTGGCACGTTGAACACCAGCTTGCGCAGTGGACGGCGCGGTTCAACTTTATTGCTTTTCAGCTGGTCGAAGTTGTAGAGCGCTTCTTTTGAGGTTTCAACCGCCTGGCGGACTTTCCAGTAAGTGTTGCGCCCTTTAACATGCAGTTCGGTCAGGAAGCACACCGCTTCCATCGAACCCGTGTCGTTCAGCGTATTGATGGTCTTCTGAATCACCTGCTTATACTGGCGTTCATCCAGCTCGCGCTCTTTACCGCAGCCGATCAACAGGATACGTTCAGACAGGATGTTAGGCACATGGTGCAGCAGCAAGGTCTGACCGACTTTGCCTTCCAGTTCACCGCGGCGCAGCAGGGCGCTGATGTAGCCGTCGCTGATTTTATCCAGCTGTTCAGCAATGGGTGACAAACGGCGCGGTTCGAAAACGCCTACAACAATGCAGGCGCTACGCTGTTTTTCCGGGCTACCGCTTTTTACACTGAACTCCATGCACTCTCCTGAATCTTAAAGACAACGGCCTTAGCTGTCGTTAGAATGTAGCGCGTTCGTAACCCATTATTTTTAGCGGCGCCATGACAATTTAACGCCGACGGTCATAATGAGATGTGGTGGCAATGTGTTGTTTTTTCACCACCCTAACGCGTTCGTCATACTATTTTAGCTACGATGACGGCCATTGATGAAGAAAAATGGCTGATAAGCGTTGAAACTAGCGATTTTCCTGCAAAAAGACAAGTTATCACAGGCGTACTAAGCGTGATCATCATTAGATATCTGGTTCGGGAAACGCTCAAAAGCCAGCTGGCTATCCTGTTCATCCTGCTACTGATCTTCTTTTGCCAGAAGTTAGTCAGGATTTTGGGTGCAGCGGTGGATGGCGAGATCCCAACAAATCTGGTTCTGACATTGTTAGGACTTGGCGTGCCTGAAATGGCACAACTTATCCTGCCCCTAAGCTTGTTTCTGGCGATTTTAATGACCCTTGGGCGGCTGTACACCGAAAGTGAGATCACGGTGATGCATGCCTGCGGCCTGGGGAAAAGCGTGCTGGTCAAGGCCGCGATGATCCTGATGCTGCTGACTTCAGCGGTAGCGGCTGTCAACGTCCTTTGGTTAGGACCATGGTCATCGCGTTACCAGGATGAAGTCACACAAAATGCCAAAGCCAACCCTGGCGCAGCGGCACTGGCGGCGGGCCAGTTCCAGACCTCCAGCGACGGTAATACTGTGCTGTTTGTGGAAAATGTGAAGGGTAATCACTTTGGTAGCGTATTCCTGGCCCAGTTGCGTCCGAAAGGCAATGCACGCCCATCGGTGGTGCTGGCTGACAGCGGTCATATGGAACAACGCAAAGACGGTTCTCAAGTGGTGACGCTGGATAAAGGCACGCGCTTCGAGGGCACGGCGATGCTGCGCGATTTCCGCATCACCGACTTCACCAACTACCAGGCGCTGGTGGGCTATAAAGAAGCCACGCTCGATCCGAATGATGCCGATCAGGCGAGCATTAGCACGCTGTACCAAAACAAAACGCCGCAGTTCCAGGCTGAGTTCCACTGGCGTTTAACGCTGGTGTTTGCGGTGCTGGTGATGGCGTTGATGGTGGTGCCGCTCAGCGTGGTCAACCCTCGTCAGGGGCGTGTGCTGTCAATGCTGCCTGCGATGCTGCTGTATCTGATCTTCTTCCTGCTGCAGAGTTCGTTACGTTCTAACGCAGCGAAAGGCAGGTTCGATCCCGCGATTTGGATGTGGGTAGTGAACCTGGCTTATCTGGCGCTGGCCGTGATGTTGAACCTGTGGGATACGGTACCGATGCGACGCATTCGTGGTCGCTTTAGTCGTGGAGGATCGCAGTGATGTTTAAGGTCCTTGACCGCTATATCGGCAAAACCATTTTCAACACCATCATGCTGACATTGTTCATGCTGGTGTCGCTATCGGGCATCATCAAGTTTGTCGATCAGCTACGTAAAACCGGGCAGGGCGCTTACACCGCGCTCGACGCCGGTTACTACACGCTGCTCAGCGTACCGAAAGATATTGAAATCTTCTTCCCGATGGCCGCACTGCTGGGTGCACTGTTGGGCTTGGGAACGCTAGCGCAGCGCAGCGAGCTGGTGGTGATGCAGGCATCGGGCTTTACCCGTATGCAGGTGGCGCTGGCGGTGATGAAAACCGCGATTCCTCTGGTGTTGTTGACCATGGCTATCGGCGAATTTGTGGCACCGCAGGGCGAGCAGATGGCGCGTAACTACCGTGCGCAGCAACTGTACGGCGGCTCGCTGATGTCGACGCAGAATGGGCTGTGGGCGAAAGACGGCCATGACTTCATCTACATCGAACGTATCAAAGGCGACAACGAGATTGATGGCGTCAGCATATACACCTTCACCGATCAGCGTCGTCTTCTCAGCGTGCGTTATGCCGCCAGTGCGACATGGAACAAAGACAAGAAGTTGTGGCAGCTGTCGCAGGTGGATGAGTCCAACCTGAGTGATGCGAAACAGATTACCGGTTCGCAAAGTCTGGGTGGGGAGTGGAAAACCAACCTGACGCCTGACAAACTCGGCGTGGTCGCGCTGGATCCGGATGCGCTGTCCATTAGCGGTCTGTACAACTACAGCAAATACCTTAAGCAGAGTGGCCAAGTGTCAGGGCGTTATCTGCTAAACATGTGGGGTAAAATCTTCCAGCCGCTGTCCGTGGCGGTGATGATGCTAATGGCGCTGTCGTTTATCTTTGGTCCGCTGCGTAGCGTGTCGATGGGCGTGCGCGTGGTGACGGGTATCAGCTTCGGCTTCCTGTTCTACGTGCTGGATCAGATCTTCGGACCGCTGAGCCTGGTGTATGGCATCCCGCCGCTTCTGGGGGCGCTATTGCCGAGCGCCGCGTTCTTTGCCATCAGCTTGTATCTGTTGATGAAGCGCAGTTAATGATGGTAAAGGGATAACCCGCAGCTATCACGAAAACCCATTGAAGCCGCCATCTCCATGGCGGTTTTTTTATTACTTCAATGTATGAATCAACGTTGGCAGCTGCGATAGCAGATACAGAACTAATCCAATGGTGCCACCCACCAACGTCCCGTTAATACGAATAAACTGCAGATCGCGGCCAATGTTCAACTCAATCTGTTGTGACATCTCTCGCGCATCCCAGCTCTTTACGGTATCGCTGATGTGGCGCGTCAGGAATTCGGCGAACTCTGGTGCAATGCTGCGGGCGGCATCTTCCAGGTGTTGATTCATCGAGGTACGTAGCGCTTCATCTGCTGCCAGCGTTTCGCCGAACCATAGCGCGGCAAGACGCACGCGCTCCTGCACGCGAGAATCTTCACTGTTAAGATCGGCCTTCAGCCAGCTACGCAAATCCTGCCACAGCTCGCCGATGTAGCGATTCAGCGACTCATCCTCTTTCAGCCAGCTTTTGATCACCTCGGCGCGTTCGGCCATTTCGGGGTCGGTTTTCAGCTTCTCAATCAGTCGCTGTACTGCGCGGTCAAAGCCCAGACGCAGTTCGTGACCTTGATTGATTGCCACTTCATCCAGAATCGAGTCCACTGCATTAGCCACCAGGTCAGCACTGTGCTCGCCCAGCCATTCGGTGGGTAGCATTTTGGCTTTGATCGGATGTTCACGCTTCAGCCAGCGCACAATCTGAGCCGCGATAAATTCACGCGTGCCAGGCTTATGCAGCAGACGCAGCAGCTGTTGTACTGCGGCATCGAGCAGTTCCTGATGACGATTGTTTTTGGTCAGGCTGTCGAGCAGCAGTGCGCTGGATTGCGTCAGATCGACCTTATCCAGGGCGCGATGCACGGCACGCCGCAGGAAGCGCTGGATGCGTTCATCATCCGTGAGATCAAGGAAGCCGCGCATCACCTGCAACAGATGGCGGCCAATGCGATCGGCGTTGCCCGGTGTGTTGAGCCAATGCGCCAGCATCTGCGAGGGATCGTGGCGGCGAATCAGCGCCAGCAACGAATCGGTATCGAGAAATTTCTCCTGCACAAAGCGGCCAAGATTCTCCCCGATGCGATCCTTATTGCGCGGAATAATCGCTGTATGACGCGAGATGAAGGGCACCGGCACGCGGCGAAACAGCGCGACCACCGCAAACCAGTCTGCCAGCGCACCGACCATCGCCGCTTCAGCAATGGCCTTGAGACCAAGCACCCAAAAATTGGGTGGCAGAAACAGCGTCACGACAAAAGTCACTGCGGCAACCAGCAGCAATGCGAGTGCCAGACGCTTGCTCCGTTTGAGTTGTTGATATTTATCCATAGAACGATCTTAGCAGACCACACCTTATGGTGGCGGCGCGAATCATTGCACCTATTCAATCAGCGTCATTGATGTCGCGGCGCGCAGGTGTCACTGCAGCGTTGCTGATACCCGCGCCATACGTAGCGCCGCGGAGGAAGATAATATTTCCAGTGTGTTATCGACGACGGCCGCCCATCAAACTCCCCAGTACGCCACGAATGATTTGGTTGGTTACCTGGCGCGCCGCGCTTTTTGCCACGCTCTGCACCACGCCATCGCGCTTGCCGCCGCGCGGTCCGGTGGTGCCAAACAGAATGTCTTTCAACCCGCCGAGAATGCCATCATCAACTTCGACACTATTGCCTTTGGCTTCCGGCGCATCGGCCTGCTGTGGCGCGGCTTGCACCCCTTTTTGCAGCATCTCAAACGCGGATTCGCGATCCACTTCGGTGTCGTATTTGCCGTACAGCGGTGAGTTATTGATCAGGCCGTTACGCTCATCCTGCGTTATCGGCCCCATGCGCGAGCCGGGCGCAATCACCATGGCGCGCTGCACCATCGATGGGCTGCCTTTTTCATCGAGGAACGAAATCAGCGCCTCGCCAGTGCCCAGCGCCTGAATGGCTTCCACGGTATTGAATGCCGGATTGGCGCGCATGGTTTCGGCGGCGCTTTTCACCGCTTTTTGATCTTTCGGCGTGAAGGCGCGCAGGGCGTGTTGTACACGATTGCTTAGTTGGCCGAGCACGTTGTCAGGGATATCCGAGGGATTCTGCGTGACGAAATAGACGCCGACGCCTTTGGATCGAATCAGACGGATCACTTGCTCCACTTTCTCCAGCAGCACCGGCGGCGCATCGGTAAACAACAGATGTGCTTCATCAAAGAAGAACACCATTTTCGGTTTATCGAGATCGCCCGCTTCGGGCAATTGTTCGTACAGCTCCGCCAGCAGCCACAGCAGGCTGGTGGCATAGAGTTTCGGCATTTGATACAGCTTCTCGGCGGAAAGGATATTGATGAAACCTTTGCCTTCGCTGTCACAACGCATCCAGTCACGGATATCCAGCATCGGCTCGCCGAAGAAGTGTTCAGCGCCTTGCTGTTCCAGCGCCAGTAAGCCACGTTGAATCGCCCCCACAGAGGCGCTGTTGATGTTGCCGTACTGCGTCTGGAAAGATTTAGCGTTATCGCCGATGTATTGCGTCATGGCGCGCAGATCTTTAAAATCCAGCAGCAACAGGCCCTGATCGTCGGCGATGCGGAAGATGATTTGCAGCACGCCCGATTGCACATCATTGAGGTTGAGCAAGCGCGCCAGCAACAGCGGTCCAAGGTCGGAAACGGTGGCGCGCACTGGATGGCCTTTCTCGGCAAAAATGTCCCACACCATCACCGGATTTTTCTGTGCCTGCCAGTCGGTCACGCCAATCTTTTCCAGCCGTGCCAGCAACTTTTCCGAGCCTTCACCGGCGGTGGCTACGCCAGTCAGATCGCCTTTCACATCGGCCATAAACACCGGCACGCCGATATTGGAGAAGGACTCGGCAATTTTTTGCAGCGTCACGGTTTTACCGGTGCCGATGGCGCCAGTGATTAAGCCGTGGCGGTTCGCCATATTGGAAAGCAAGGATAACTGGATGTCGGGCGTTTGAGCAATCAGCAACGGGGTGGTCATATTTTTTCACTCGCAGGCAACAGGTTATGCCAGAAAGAATAGCAAGCGATGCGAGGAGAAGGATGAAGATTGTACTGAAAGTGTTGAGGGGGGAAGTCATTCCCCCATCAACAGAATTTACTGCTTTTGTACCACATCAAAGAATAGCAAGCTCACCCCAATCCCTTGCTGCACATGATTGACGTTGTTACGCACCGCGACCTGCTGCGCACCCTGCAGCATCACCACAAACGGGGAATTCTGCTGCACGGTATTTTGCAGATCGGTGTAAAGCGCACGGCGTTGGGTGGCGTCACTTTCACCCGCAGCGGCACGTGTCTTCGCGCTGAGTGCAGGAATCTCCCAGCCGACTCGCCACGCCAGCGTTTTTGAGCCGCCCGGCACGTTGTAAGCAAATGCGCTGGCATTGGTATTGGGGTCAACGTAATCCGCGCCCCAGTAGATAAAGATCGACTGGAAATCGCGGCCGCGCATTTTGCTCCACAACTCGGATTCTGCCACCGGCTGCAGCTCAATCTGCACATCCGCTTTGGCAAAGCTGGCCTGTAGCGCCTGGGCAACATCAATGTACGGCGGCTGGTTGATCACCGTCAGCGCAAACTTGCTGCCGGGTTTAATGCCCCCTTTGGCCAAAATCGCTTTGGCTTTCGCCACATCGTAGTGGAAAGGTTGAGCCTCTAGTGCGCCATCAAAGCCCTGCGGCAGGAAACTCTGATGAATGCGGTACTGACCTTTCAGCAAATCTTTTGAGATGGACTGGTAATCCACCAACCAACGCGCCGCTTCCCACAGGGCCGGGTTGACCAGTGCCGGTTGCGCTTTGTTTTGGGTATTGAAGCCCAGGTAATACACCAGGCTCGAAGGGAACGCCTCGATGCGCAGGTTTTTATCGCTCTTCAGCGCATCGATTTGATCCGGGCCGAGTTGATAAGCGACATCCACATCGCCTTGCTGGATCAACAGGCGACGCGCACCGGCATCGGCCACGCCTTTTAGCAAAATACGCTTCAGGTGTGGCTGCGGGTTAGCTTGCGGATTGGCGCTCAGCACCAGCGCCTGCTGCGGCACATACTGTTGAATCGTGAACGCGCCGCTGCCTGCGGTGTGGGTGTGCAGCCAGCCATTACCCAGATCGTTATTTACCTCATGCTGCTGCACGGTTTTACTGTCCACCACCGAGGCGACCGGCGCAGTCAGCAGGCGCAGCGCCAAATCCTGACCGATCTGTGCAGGCCACTGTATCTCCAGCTGATGGTTACTCAGCACCTTAAACTGGCTGGCGATGTTTTCGCGGGTCCAGCCAAATTCGGCGAGAATGAAAGAAGGTGCCTTGTTCAACTGCACGGCGCGCGTCAGTGAGAAAATCACATCCTGCGGTGTCACCGCATTACCGCTGGAGAAGCGAGTGCCGGGTTTGAGGTTAAACACCAGGCTGTGTGGCGAACTGCCACTTTGCCAGGATGTTGCCAGCAGCGGTGCCAGTTTCTGTGGCGTATCGCGGTCGGCTTGTACCAGCGTCTGGTAGATATTGCGCTGTACGCTGTTGCTGACGGTTTCAAAGCTTTCTGCAGGGTCGAAGCTGATGATGCCATCCAGCGGTACGGCGACCACTAACGTGTCTTTCGGCGTGGCGGCCTGCAACGCAAACGTGCTGCCCCACAAGGCGAGGAACAAAATCAATGAACGCATTTATTATTATCCTGAGTGATAGATTAATCGACTCTATCGCTGCTGCCGTTCAGGCAAAATGCCAGTTTGTTCTGAGCTGTGCCGGAAATTAACAAATGATAACATCTTGCGATTATTTCGCTTGTTTTGTGCGCCGCCTGTCATTTTCAGGAAATAGATCGTTCATGTACTGGTCAATTAAGTAAATAAGATGTTATTAATGAGAATAATTCTCTTGTATGGAAGTATGATTTATTTTTATCGATTGAATTGAGCGATTATTTCTTTACGCGATCAATTTTGGTCATTTGCCCATCCAGACTCGCTAAAAACACAGCAATTGTACGGTTAAAAGTCCAATTCACCCTCCGAAAGCCCTTTACCTGCCCTTAACCTAAATTCAACATCATGATGGTTTCTCATCAAAACACATCCGAACATTGATTCTTACATTCAGAAATATTTATATCCCTAAGATTGCCAGGTTATTTACCGATTTATAAAGCCATTAACAAAAATAATTATCTTTCTTAGCAAGTGAGAGTCGTCGCGCCATGCTTCTAAATAAACCGACCACCAGACGTAAGTTTTTGCTTGGGTCGTTATTGGCTTTGCCATTAAGCGACCTGGTATTTAAGGGATTAACTGCGGCGCAAGCTGCGGAAATGGCAGCACCGGAACTCGCCGATTACAAACCGATCTTTTTCAGCGCTCAGGAGTGGCAGTTTATTCTGGCCGCGACCGATCGTCTGATTCCGGCCGGTGGTAAGGGCAAGGCGCCAGGTGCACTGGAAACTAACGTGCCGATCTTTATCGATCAGCAACTCCATAGCCCTGAGTTCGGCGGCGAAATTTACATGCAGGGTCCGTTCGACGTGCACGCGCCAGCCACCATGGGTTATCAGATCCCTTACACCCCGCAGGAACTGTATCGCACAGGCATCAAGCTGGTGGAACAGTGGACGCAGAGCACCTACAAAAAATCCTTCCATGAACTGACGCTGGAAGAGAAAGATGCTGTGCTGACCAAAGTGAACAAAAACGACGGTATCGACTTTGCCGCACTGGGCGAACCCAACCTGAAAGCCTCACAATTCTTTGGTCAACTGCTTGCAGATACCAAACACGGCTACCTCGCTGACCCGATGTACGGCGGCAACAAAGGCATGAAAGCCTGGATTGCGATTGGTTTCCCAGGCGCACGCGCCAGCTTCACCGAGTGGGTGAAGCAGCACAACGTGCCGTACCCGCTGGGACCGGTCAGCCTCTTGGGTGAGCGCGCTTAAGCCTCCCCCCGTATTTGGTATGTGAGACAGGATTTAACATGGCACAGATTACAAAGAAAGAAGTCGACGTCGTCGTTTGCGGCCTCGGCTGGGCCGGCTCGTTGATGAGCATCGAACTGGCAATGGCCGGGCTGGAAGTTCGCGCGTTAGAGCGCGGCGGCGAGCGTGATTACCCGGATTTCGCTTACCCGAAACCCGCTGATGAATACGCCTATAACGTGCGTAACAAAGTGTTCGCCACGCCGAAAGAAGTGGCGGTCACCGTGCGTTACAACATGAGCCAGACGGCACTCCCGACGCGTAAATGGGGCGCATTCGCTCCGGGTACCGGTGTGGGCGGCGCAGGTATGCACTGGACGGCGGTACTGATTCGCCCAACCCCAACCGATATCAAACTGAAGACCTACGTCGATCAGGCTTACAAACCCGGCGTATTGCAGGAAGATATGCGCGTGATGGACTTCCCGTTCACCTGGGAAGAGATCGAGCCGTATTACTACAAGTTTGAACTGATCTGCGGTCAGTCGGGCAACACCGGCAACCTGCGCGGCCAGATTCTGGAAGGCGGTGACCCGTTTGAAGGTCCACGTTCTGAGCCTTATCCGTTGCCTGCGCTGGAAGATACGCTGAACAACGTGATGTTCAAAGAAGCCGCGACCAGGCTGGGTTACCACCCGTTCCCGAACCCGTCTGCTTGCGTGTCTCGCGCGTGGAAAAACCCGTACGGCAACCAGATCGCGCCTTGTAACTATTGCGGTTACTGCTCGAAATACCCGTGCCTGAACTACTCCAAAGCCTCACCGCAAACCGCTGTGATGGATGCACTGAAGCGTATGCCTAACTTCTCTTACGAAGTGCATGCGGAAGTGTACAAAGTGGTGCTGCACGACGATGGTAAAACGGCGAAGGGCGTTCTCTACTTCGATGCAGACGGCAACGAAGTGTTCCAGCCGGCCAAAATCGTCGTGCTGTCGAGCTTCCAGCTGTACAACGTGCGTCTGATGTTGCTGTCAGGTATCGGCAAGCCGTACAACCCAATCACCGAAGAAGGTGTGGTGGGCCGTAACTACGCGTTCCTGTCGAACGGCGGCGCAACCCTGTTCTTCAAAGACAAGAACTTCAACTCTTACGCCACCGCAGGCGCCACCGGCCAGATGTTCAACGACATCTCACCAGGCAACTTTGATGGTCCTGGCCTCGGCTTCCTCGGCGGCGCGAAGATTCACAGCTCGCAAGCTACCGGCACGCCAATGGCGGCAGCGCTGCCAAAGGGCACGCCAGCCTGGGGTATGGGTTACAAAGAAGGTCTGGAAGAGTGGTACAACCATTCCATGAAGATCAGCATTACCACCACTTGTCAGTCGTATCGCGATATCTATCTGGATCTGGATCCGCATTACACCGACCATCGTGGCCAGCCGCTGCTGCGCATGACCTTTAACTGGAAAGAGAACGAACTCAAGCTGCAACAGCATCTGAAAGGTATCGTCGGCGATATCGCCAAAGAGCTGAACCCAGACAGCATGAGCATGAGCTTCCTGCCAATGGGCGCGGACTTTGACCTGACCAAATACGTATCTACCCATAACGTGGGTGGTGCGGTGATGGGCGATAACCCGAGAACCTCTGCGCTGAACAAATACCTGCAGAGCTGGGATGTGCATAACGTGTTTGTACCGGGCGGCAACGCCTTCCCGCAAAACTTCCAGGCGAACCCGACCGATACCATCGGCGCGATTACCCTGATGGCTGCGCAGGCGATCAAAGAACACTATCTGAAAAACCCAGGTCCATTGGTACAGGCATAAGCACATGAAATTAAAATCATTGTTAATCGCTAACGCCGTACTGCTGGGAAGCTTTGCGGTCCAGGCTCACGCGGAAGATGAAGCCGCGCTGATCAAGCAGGGTGAATATCTGTCACGTCTCGGCGACTGTATGGCATGCCATACCGTAGCGGGCAAGGCCGATTACGCCGGTGGTCTGGCGATTGAGTCGAATCTCGGCACCATCTACTCCACCAACATTACGCCGGACAAAGAACACGGCATCGGCAACTACAGCGAGCAGCAGTTCTCTGATGCCGTGCGTAAAGGTGTGCTGCCGGACGGTTCACGTCTGTATCCGGCCATGCCATACCCGGATTACGCCAAAATCAGCGATGAAGACATGCACGCGCTGTATGTCTACTTCATGAAGGGTGTGAAGCCGAGCAGCGAGCAACCGGAAGAGACCAAACTGAGCTTCCCGTTCAGTCAGCGCTGGGGCATGCGCTTCTGGAACTGGGCATTCACTTCTGATAAGCCATTCCAGCCGATTGGCGGCGCGTCGGAAGAAGTGAATCGCGGTGCTTACATCGTGGAAAGCCTGGGGCACTGTGGCTCCTGCCATACGCCACGCGGTCTCGGCATGAACGAGAAAGCGCTGGACAGCGGTGACGACAAATTTCTCGCTGGTGGTAGCCTGAACAACTGGGATGTGCCGTCGCTGCGTGGCTTACCGCGCTGGAGTGAGCAGGAGATCGTCGACTACCTGCAAACTGGTCGTAACGACAAAGCCGCCGTGGGTGGAGAGATGAAGTCAGTGATTGAGCACTCCAGCTCGCACATGACGGATGCCGATCTGAAAGCCATTGCGTCTTATCTGAAGTTCATCGGTGGCAACCCACCGCTGCAGGCGTACAACGTGCAGAAGCAGCAGGCCACGGAAGCCAAACTGACCGCAGCGAAAAACCTGACGGAAGGTGAGCGTCTGTACATCGATAACTGCGGTGCCTGTCACTTCGTGACCGGTAAAGGCGCGCCAGGCATCTTCCCGGAGCTGGATCAGGCCACCATTGTGAATGCCAACGATCCTACCGGCTTGATCCACACCATTCTCGCCGGTGCGCAGCAGCCATCGACCGAGAAGGCGCCGTCAACCCTCGCGATGCCGGGCTTTGGCAAGCGTTTGACGGATGATGAAGTGGCGCAGCTGGCGACCTTTATCCGTCAGGGCTGGAGTAACAATGCCCCAGCCGTGACCAAAGATCAGGTCGCGGATGTGCGCAAGACGTTGAAAGCAGAGTAAATCGGGTGCGGCCTTCGGGCCGCACTTTCACCCATGAAAAGTCCGCACCACTTCTAATACGCCGTTAATCACAAACTGTACGCCCATACACACCAGCAAAAAGCCCATCAATCGCGAAATGGCTTCAATTCCGCCTTTACCCACCAGCTTCATGATGGCACCCGAACTGCGCAGCGAAATCCATAAAATCACGGCCACCGATAAGAAGGTCAGCACCGGCGCGACCGCGACAACCCACGCTGGAAAATCAACGCCCGATTTCACCGTAGAGGCCGAACTGATGATCATCGCAATGGTGCCCGGACCCGCCGTGCTGGGCATCGCCAGCGGCACAAACGCAATATTCACCGATTCACGATTTGCATCCGTGGCGTCGATTTCATCCTGTTTATGCCGGGCTTCGACGGAGTGACCGACCGGTTTTGCCGGAAACAACATGCGAAAACCGATAAAGGCGACGATCAACCCACCGGCCATACGCAGTCCAGGAATCGAGATGCCAAAGGTGTGCAACACCGCATTCCCGGCGTACCACGCCACCATCATAATCAGGAACACGTAGATCGAGGCCTGCATCGCCTGACGATTGCGTTCCTGAAAATTCATGTCTCCCGCCAGTCCGAGAAACAGCGCCACCGTGGTCAGCGGATTGGCCAGCGGCAACAGCACCACCAATCCCAGCCCGATGGCTTTAAACAGTTCCAGCATGATTTTCCCCGAGTTCCAATGGCAGCGCGACACACCGTCAAGGTGCGTCGCGGCACGATTAAGCGCGTGTGCAAAATGCATCAATGTTTTGGCGTTTCTAACGCTTCCAGCAACTCCGGGAAGAAATCTTCCAGCAGCTCGGGCGTCATCAGCTCAGGATAGCTTATCAGGTGCTCGCGAATACGTTCATTGACGTCGGGCAGCAAACGCTCAGCGGCTTGGTTGGCGGTGATTTTCTTCTGCTTCATTAAGCGCAGTACGTCATCCGGCAGGTTGTCCTCATCCTCGACTTCGTCCACGCCTTCCAGATCGTCCAGCTCATCCAGCATATCCATTAAGGCTTCGATCTGCGGAGTACGGGACTGGTATTCAGATGGGTTTTCGTTTTCCAGATAGCGCAGCAGGGCGCGCACTGGCGAACCATCGGGTTCTGCGGGAGGCTCGCTGGCAAACCAGTTCAGGAGATCGTGCTGCGTCACCTGATGGACGTGATAGCCGTTATCCACCAGCTCATCGGCGAGGATGTCGGCAGTATCGTGCTCAATCAGGCAAATGTGGGTGCGATTAGGCGTGAACTGCTCCAGCCACTGGTAAATCTCTTCAATCACGCTGTCATCGTAGCTGAAGTGGTGGCTGAGATAGCTGTCATCCTGTTGGTGAACGCTGATGTGAATCAGGTCGGGATCGAAGTAAATCGCAATATTGATGCCTTTCATGCGCGCTGTCCTGTGTGGTGCAAAATCTCACTATAGCGTCAGGCAGCGCAGATGAACATGACAACGCCAGCAGCACGGGCTACTGGCGGTAAAAATTAACGCAAATCAGCACGATCCAGCCCGTAAGCGCTATCGAGTGCACCCGGTGCCATCTGTGACAAAATCATCAGGCGGTTCCAGGTGTTGATGGCAGCGATCTTAAAGGTCAGCTCACTGATTTCGCTTTCAGAGAAATGTTCACGCACTTCACCGTACAGCGCTTCATCCACGCCGTGTTCACCAATGCGGGTCAGGGCTTCGGTCAGGGCAAAAGCCACTTTCTCGCGAGCGCTGAACAGTGGAGATTCACGCCAGATAGAAACGTGATGAAGACGCAGTTCGCGCTCGCCGTCGATTTTCGCCTGCTTCACATGCATGTCGAGGCAGAAGGCACAGTGATTCAACTGCGAAGCACGGATATCGATCAAGTGTTTCAGTGACTTCTCCAGCGCGGTATTCGCCACGGTGTTAGAGAAATCAGACATGGATTTGGCCAGTGCTGGCGCGGTTTTAAAATGGTTAACGCGTGAAGTCATGATGTTTTCCTCATTCAAAATAAGCGGTCAATAGCTTGCAGAGCCAGGGGTAATGCGGTGTCGCGGCTAACGGGATCGTGCGTACCGTCCACGCGGATAAATTCCACATCAGTGATGCCGATGTATTCCAGTGCCACGCGGATGTAAGGGGTGAACTGGTCATCCTGCACAAACGGGCCGTGGGCAAACACACTGCCGCTGGCGACCACGCTGTACACCTTTTTGCCGTTCACCAGACCGACTTTGGTGCCTTGCGGTGTAAACGCGAAGGTGCGTCCGGCGCGAGTGATATGATCGAACCAGGCTTTCAGCACCGACGGCAAACCGAGGTTCCACATCGGCGACGAGATAACCAGGGTGTCGCAGGCGAACAGCTGATCCACCATTTTTTCGGAAGTCTGAATGGCGGTACGCTGTGCATCGTTACGATCCTCCGGGCGGGTAAAGAACGCGCCAATGGTGAAGGCATCCAGGTGCGGCAACGGATGCTGCGCCAGATCCAGTACCGTCTCTTCGAGATCACTATGCTGGGCGCGAAGCTTCTCCACCAAACGCGCCGAGGCGTTACGTGAGGCCGATCCGGCCAGATCCGGGCTGACCTGAATATGCAGCAGTTTCATGAATTTTCTCCCTCAGCGAGATCGCGATAAAAATGCAGTCCCAACGCGTGGTAACCGACGCGTTGATAAAATTGTTGTGCCCGTTGATTGCTCAGCGCGGTGTCGAGCACGATGCGGCCACAGCCTTGTTCCCGTGCATGCTGCGCCAGACCGTGCAGTAGTGCGGCCCCCAAACCCTGGCTGCGCGTGTTGGTGCAGGTCACCAAATCATCGATGTAGCAAAAACGGCCATGAATAAAGTTTTCCAGCAGGCGATGGCCCGCCAGCGCCACCGGTTGACCATCCTGTTCGATACCCGCCAGTTGGTAGCCCTGTAATTGCTGACGCTGTGCCTGCGCCACAAACGCAGCTTCATCCTTCAGCTTGAAACGCAACTCGCGCATCAATGCATAGCAGCAGGCCAGCTCCGTGGGCGTTTGGTAATGAACAATCTTCATAGCAGCCTGCAAGCGGTTGTCGGGTTGATGGGGACATCTTAAACTTCTATGTCGAAGGGAAAAGGGTCAATATAGGAGAAAACAGGTAGGACATGGTTATGCTGCTGAATCCTGCGCTCACTCTCCAGAGCGCATTCATGTGCTCCTCATCGTGATGAAGGAAGACAGATGGGTTACAAAGAAATCTACGCTCGCTATCGCCAGCAGATCCTGGAAGGGCGCTTAAAGCCAGGCGACCGGGTGCCGGCGATCCGCGTGTTAGCCAGTGAGCTGCAAGTCGCGCGCAAAACCGTGGAGGCCGCCTACGAGATCCTTATTGGAGAGGGGTATTTTGTCAGCCAGGGCGCGAAGGGCACGCGCGTGAACCCCGCACTGAATCTCGGTGAAGCCACCGTGGTCACCACGGCGCCACCTTCCACACCGCTTGAACATCCGGTGATTGAAAGCAAAGGCGAGCTGCGGCTGGGTATTCCGGCACTGGATGAGTTCCCGCACAAGAAGTGGCTGCTGATCTCCGGAAAGGCGGCGCGAACGTTGCGGCCCGATGAAATGATCATGCCCGCCATTATGGGCTACCAGCCATTGCGTGAGGCGATTGCCAGCTATCTCAATATTTCGCGCGGGCTTAACTGCCAGCCGGAGCAGATTTTTATCACCACCGGTTATCGTGCCAACCTGCGCCTCATCCTGGCCGTGCTAGCCCATCCTCACGACAAAGTGCTGTTTGAAGACCCGGGCTATTTCTTTGGGCAGAAACTGTTAAAGCGCATCGCACCGAATCTGCACTATGTGCCGGCAGATCGGGAAGGTCTCGACGTGGATTTCCTCCAGCGTTATCACTCAGACGCACGCTTTGCGGTGGTCACGCCAACCCATCAGAGCCCGCTTGCGGTGACGTTATCACTACCCCGTAAGCATCAATTGCTGGAGTGGGCGCAGCAGAACAGCAGCTGGATCATTGAGGATGATTACGACGGCGAGTTTCACTACACGCGCAAAGTGATCCCGGCGCTAAAAAGTCTTGATGTGCACGATCGGGTGATCTATACCGGCACTTTCAGCAAAACCATGATGCCCGCGATGCGCGTGGGTTATCTGGTGATGCCGCAACAGACCATTGAACGCTTCCGCGAGCTGGGTGAAATCCTCGAAACCGGTATGCCGTTGTTACCGCAGAAAATCCTCGCACAGTTCCTCAGTGAAGGGCACTTCTATCGTCATATCAAGAAGATGCGGGTTCTCTACCAGCAGCGCCGCCGCATGATGCTGGATGCGCTACAGCACTGTTTCCCGCAGCTGTTTGACTTTGAACTCACTGATGGCGGCATGCATATCGTGGCCTTCCTGCGGCGAGGCATTCAGGATGTGGCGCTGGCGGAGATTTGGCAGCGTCATCAGCTGCGCGTGTTGCCGCTTTCAGGCTGGTATACGCAAACCCAGAAACGCTACGGACTGGTGATCGGCTACACCAATATTCGATCGTTTGAACAGGCGGTGGATGTGCTGGGCAGGGTGGTAGAAGAAACTAAAGGGTTGATGAGCTGATGGATTAATGGCCAGTGGCGGCGCAATTTATTGCGCCCCCCATCAATACTAAATAAGACGCGAGGGACAGCTCGCGTCTTATTCATGGTCACTTCACCCACTATCATTCCGGATGCAGTACGGCGGCTATCGAGAGACGCCCGATGCACTTACTCAGTAAGCGATGCGGGGGAAAAAAGCCGCCAGCGCACCTGCTACCCGAAATAGGGCGGGGATTACATGCCGATATACTTCTTGCCTTGTTTAAGCACTACGTCACAGGCCTTGGTCTTCAGTTTCTCACCCATCGGCGAGTTGCTCAGACTCTGCAGATTCAGCTGCTGACCGTTGCCGGTGTTCAGCAAACCTTGCAGACCCTGCTGATAATCGGTTTTCTGCTCTTGTGCGGCAGGGCTGCTCAGGCCAAGCTTGCTCAGTACCTGATCTTTCACCGATGCCACATTGTTATCCACCACGTTGTGCTGCACGCAGTAGGACATGACGCCTGCGGCGTTGGTCATGCTGTTGGAGCTGACCGCTTTGTCACCGCCATTCAGTAAACCGCTCAGCGAAGAGAGCGACAGACCGCCGTTCTGCGTGCTGCTGGTAGTGGTAGAACCGCTGTTTTGCTGAGACAGCTGCGATGCCGCGCTGCTCAGCTGGTCCTGCCAACTCGCTGCCGACGCACTGCCTGCCGCCATTGCCACCGCGATACCCAATCCCAAAATGATGCGTTGTGCTGCTTTGTTCATCTCAACCTCTTTGTTTTATACATCTGACGTTGTCAGTTTTGGTTAAGAGAGGCGTAAGCACAGAAAGTTCCGAAGTAGAGGGAGTTTGGGAATGTTCTGGAGTTTGTACCGGAAAGCGCCGAAAGGGCGCTCGAGCTGCCGCGTTTGCGCCACATAAATGGCGAAGTGCTGGTTTTTTCAACGCTTAGCGCACAGCGCTGTCGATTAGTGTTGCGCACTCTGCGCGTAACGGTATAATCGCCAACGTTTTCCGCATCCTCTTCAGTGCCGAAGTGGCGAAATCGGTAGACGCAGTTGATTCAAAATCAACCGTAGAGATACATGTCGGTTCGAGTCCGACCTTCGGCACCATCGATTGATGCAAAATTAAGTCGCTTACGAGCGGCTTTTTTTGTGTCTGAAATTCAGCAGCAACGCCTTCATAATCAACAGTAATATTCATTTCGAAAGCATAATCCTTGCCGCACTCAATACCCAATTTCTGCCTGATGACTCAACACCGTCACCGCTCGTACGGCGCGCCGATTTTCATCTAATCAGCCAGGCCATACGCACGTTGCGCTAACTACTGATACTCTGGCCGCAGAATACCGGCACCTGCTTTCCCTCTGACGTTAGGGGATAGGTATGAAGTTCCTGATGGGCGATACCAGGCTAACCCCTTACATCACACTTGTTCGAGCACCCTGAGCCGTTGTCAGAAGCGCTGCGCTAAATTTCTGGCTACCTGATGCAGACATTACGCGCCACGCTCTCTGTGCCGGAGGCCAGCACGCGGCCATTAAAGAGATAAAGCGCAATCACGCTGACATCGCCTGCTTGCCAATGCGGGAAGACATACTTTTGCACGTCCTCGTCGCGGCTTTTGTCACCCAGGCCACGGCTGTGTTGCGTGACGGTGATTTTCAGCAGGTTGTGGTTGAACTCGCCGTTAAACCACACCGCACGATGAATCGGGGTGGCAGGTGCGATAAGTTGCCCATCCATAAAACGAGAAAGCGTGCCGAGATAGGTTAAATGCCCCTCACTGAAGCCATCGTGATAGCTGCGGTAAATCCCCTGCGTCAGCACCCATTCACGCTCACTTTTGATGTCATAAAACGCCAGTGGAAACCGGCACTGGGACTGCTGCGCGCTGGTGGCCAGCCAGCGCCCGATCACGCCGCTAAACGCCAGCACAAAGCCGCCGACAAACAGCCAGAGCCACGGGGATTTAATTGAGGCGAAAATAGAAGGACTCGCATGCATTTTTCGCCTCCTCAAAGGGTTGTTGGCAGGCAATCACGCCCTGATGTTGCGGATTGTTGGCGGAGCTGAGCGTGACGTACAGCACTCTTGCCGCGGGTTTGTCCGGGTTCGCATCCAGCACATAACGGCGATAGGTGCGCAGTGTGGTTTCAATCAATGCGTGCTGCGTATGATGTCCTTTCGGCACCCAGACGCTGCTGCCATCCGGAATCGCCGGGCCATGCCAGCTGACAAAATCGATCGGTTTTGGTGTGAGCAGAAAGAAGTGTTGTACCAGCAATGCCACCAGATACCCGGCGGTGATACCGGCGGCAGTGATGCCTGTTACGCGTCGCCAGGTCAGCGTGCCACGAGCAGGCGGCGCCAGGGGCATCGCCACAGGAACGGAGTGATCGACGGCTGGTGGGACATTAATGATTAAGCGGTAACCGCTGCGCGTGACGGCCAGCAGGTTAATCTGCTGCTCAAGCTCCAGCGACATGAATGCACGGCGTAACTTGTTAATCATCACGCGTACGCTGTTATCGGTTGCGGCATAACCGTCACGGCGCCAGCCAATCTCCATCAACTGTTCATGCGTCAGCACTTCGCCTTGCGCCTCCGCGAGTGCATACAGGCAGCGCGCGGCGCTGGCGGGCAACGTCACGGACATATTATCCAGCGTCCGGCTTAGTATACGAGTACGTCTGTCTAATCTGGCTGCCTGTCCAAGTAGGATTGTGTTGGGCATAAAGAAGTTGTCTATCAATTAGGGTAAAGAGCGGGTCGGTTGTTAATGTTATTTTTGCGGTCACCGTTCCCATTTTTCAGCTAAAGAGTGCCAGATTTTCAGCACTTTCCTGCGATTATTTTCCTGAAAAATGTTGAAAAGCCACTTAATCATTAAGGTTTTTTATGATAGGTAAACCACTAAAATTATGTGGTTATTTTTTATCGATAATTAACAATGCTAATAACCGCTACTCGTAAGTTGTTAGCGTAATAATGATTAGTATTTTTCATCAGAAAAAAGGCGAACCAGCCAGGTAGCCCCATAGCGGGAGGGCGAAAATGGCACGCTAAATGTTAGCAAGGTGAGGTACTGATTGATGCCGCAGGCTCAGCCCACTCTGCTACACCTGATTGACTTGAGACAGCACGGAAATACTCGCTACTGCAGGGGGTTGTCGCGGTTCATGGCGGGGACTTTTCTCGGGAAATCAGCATTCTGAATACGTGAAGATGCTTCGCTGATGCTGACAGGAAGCCATCGCCCTTGTGTCTTTGAGGATCTGCATTTCGGTGCCGGATCGTGTTAGGTGAATCATGACAGGGTGGTGAAGCAGGAAATCGTGAGTGCGGTCGTGCGAGTGAGAGAGAGAATAGGAAAATTATCTCAGCATCAGACGAGCAGAGCATTGGCATCAACGGGATTTTGCTGTTGACAAACGAAGGGGGCTGGCTTTATCTAATATCGGTACAAAAGACTCAGTTGAGAGAGATATTTTAACGCGCTATTCATTGACGAATGAAAGAGATTAAATAGCATTGGTAATGAAATCTTATCGCACTATTTAAACAATAGCACTCGCCCGATAATCAGTTTAAAGACGGTTACAGGGTGGTTAATATGGATGTGTTATACACAACATCCGGAATTGATGATAAAAGTGAGTTGTGGTCGACATATCATTTTCTGGTGAGAGAGGAAGTGTTGCGCCTGAAAAAAAGGCTACCACATAGCGTAGAATTCGATGATCTCATTCAAGCAGGTGCAATGGGATTTATTGCCGCCGTTGACAGCTTTGACGAGAAGAAAGGCGTTGCCCTCAGCGCCTGGGTGACACAATGTGTGCGTTGGGCGTTAATTGATGAACTGCGCGGGCGTGATTGGGTACCGCGTCGTGTCAGAACGCATTCGCGTCAAATTTCTGCAATTATCAAGATTGTTGAACAGGAGAAAGGCTCGAGCGCGAGTGAACGGGATATTGCCGAGCGAATGGGGGTGCCACTGCGGGGTTTCCATCAGATGCTGGAAGATAAATATAATAGCCAGCTTCACTCGATTGATGAACTGCGAGAGCATTATGCCGATTTATGGGAACAGGCCAACGATGAACATGCTTTGTTAAACCCCTTGCATTATTCAATCCAGCAAGATTTGATTCAGCTTATTACGCAATACTTACGTTTTATGCCGAAGCGAGAAAGAGTCATCTTACAGTTTTATTATCATCATGATCTCACTATGCGCGAAATCGCTCTGTTTCTCAATATTTCAGAAACACGGGTGAGCCAGCTTCACAGTCTGGCATTAAAACGTTTGCGCAGTCGTCTGGATTATGATGAAGCGATCTAAAGGTTTGAAGCAACTCAGGATCCGCTAACGGATGAACTTGATAATTAATAAGAATTAATAATCTTATTATCTTTATTAATCATGATCTTAAAGAGATTTCCTCAGTCAGTCTTTTCTGCGGTATTGTTACGGGAATTTCTGATGGATATCATTTTTTCATTGCTGGATGCGACTCAATCGTTGATCAGTGGTTTTCGCGTCGCTGGCAAAAACGTTTAGCTCACGATCACACGATGATTAGCATCACATGGGAATAGATATTCCTCTCTTATTGAACCCGTGCTCCGCACGATAAACACAAGGTGTTATCAATGTCTGACTTTGATGAGTATCTTCCGCATATCCACGATTTGAATTTATCTTACCTTCTACTGGCGCAACAATTAATTAGACAGGATAAGTTTGCAGCAGGCTTCCGTCTTGGGTTATCGGAAGCGACCATCGATAATCTCAAGGTTCTGACGTTACCCCAATTGATGAAGTTGGCCTCGACCAATCAATTCATTTGCCGCTTACGCATTGATGATGAATTCTTGATTGAGAATCTCACGAAAGAATCACGAATTGAGGCACTACAGAGCATTCACACGGGCATTATCTTGTCGACGGATTTACTGAATTCGCTCAATAAAGATCTCGTAACAACAGATTGAGGTGATCAGAATGAGTAAGAAGAATTTGTTGCAGGAAGTGCTTGATGATCATATCGCTATGGAGTTGATTTCGCTCGGCGCACGTATGCAGGTTTTAGAATCTGAGACATCTCTAAGCCGTCGACGATTATTACGCTTGTATAAAGCGTTACGAGGAGCACCTCCGCCAAAAGGTATGCTGCCTTTCTCAGAAGATTGGTTTATGTCATGGGAACAAAATATTCACGCATCGATGTTTTATAACATCTATCTTTATTTAAAATTGACGGAAAAAGGGCCGCCAATTAACGTATTGATGAAATCTTACCGACTCTATCTGGAACAGTGTGCTGCTCAAAGCCATGAAAAGCCAATATTAGGGCTAACACGCGCCTGGACCTTATTACGCTTTATTGATTGCGGTATTATTTCCCGCACAACGTGCAGAATCTGCCAGGGAGGATATGTGGTGATCACCGAGAACATCAAAAAACCCTTTACCTGCAGTTTGTGCAGTCCCCCCTCCCGCGCCTGTAAAAAATCTCCTGTCGATCACGTGAATAAACAGCACGTCCTGGCAGCCGCCACCTTTCTTCCGGTGACCGTGTGAGGCTGGTAAATCATCCATGATGACCAGAAAGTTATTAGCCCGCACCGCGCTCAGGTGCGGGCTATTAACACTGAAGGAATCATTGAATGAATTTTATTGTTTATCTTTATGTAATTTAATGTTTTTTCTGGCGGAAGCCAATTGGCTGCGCGGTTTCAAGCCATCGAACGACGGTTTATTGGCAGCGCATGAAGCAGAGCGGCACAGTGCTATCATTTGCGCTACCTGGCAGATGAGATTGCATGGCAGAATAGCCGCTGGTTTAACAGGAGGGTAGGTGATGACCGACGAAATCGACCAGCGTATCTACGAATTAGTGCGCCGCTACGACGGTGTCTATCTGTTTAAACAAAAAACACTCACGCCGCAGATTGATATCGATACCGATCTGAACTTCGAGCGTGAAGAAGCGCAGGCGTTGATGGACGAGTTCTTCAGCGAATTCGCGGTAGATCGCGGCGGTTTTTTGATTGATACCTACTATCCGGACGAACCGTCACTGGCGCAGATACTGAATCCCTTCAACAAGCGTGAAGTCCCTGTGGTGCCTGATTTTACCCTGAGCATGCTGATTGAATCTGCCAAGGCAGGGCGTTGGCTGTATGAGTAGCGCCAACGCCGTTTAATCATTTCACATGCACAGCAAAACCACTTTCTCCTTTCGCTAACGTATCTTTCAGCGTTAACGCGGGAATTGCATAGTCGCCGCCATTTTGCTGACGAAAGGCAATCGGTGCCGTGTCCGCCAGCGTATCCAGCCGCGTGGCCAGGGTATCGCACCAGCCAGCAAAGCGTTCCTGCGCGGATTTCTGTACACGATAAAACACCAGAGGCGGCAACACGCTGAAGCCGGGATAGAACAGCATGCCGTGCTGAATCGGGAACAACAGTTGATCAATCGGCCCATTGATACCGCGCGGGCTATAATGTGATTCCCAGCCGCCGGTAGTGACCACCAGCATCGCGCGTTTGCCTGTCATCGTACCTTCGCCGTAACGATCCCCCCAGTGCTGTTCATTGTGTTCGCCGACACCGTAAGCAAATCCATTAGCATAAACCCGGTCAAACCAGCCTTTCATGATGGCGGGCATGCTGAACCACCACAGCGGAAACTGGAAAATCACCGTATCGGCCCAGCGCAGTTTCTCCTGCTCTGCGGCAACATCGGCAGCCTGTAGCTGTTGGTCAAAAGCGCAACGGGAATCCAGTGTGGCGTCATAGTGTGCGCCCACCAGTGGCGCCAGTGTATCTGCAGCATCGAGCTGAGCTTTCCACTGCATGGCATAGAGGTCAGATACTTGCACCTGATGGCCTGCTTGCTGGAGGTGATTGACGGCGAAATCTTTCAACGAACCGCTCAGTGAACGCGGTTCTGGATGGGCATACACAATCAGTACATTCATGGCTGAGTCCTGTGAGTTGAAAACAGCTGCAGGTTATGACGCCGCTGGATATAGTAGAAATCAATTGCTCATATCACAGGTATAGTCACAGTGAATATCAATGCGCTGGATTTGAATCTGCTGCAGACACTGGATGTTCTGCTGCAGGAGTTGAACGTAACGCGCGCGGCGCAGCGGCTGAATTTATCGCAACCCTCGGTGAGTGCGCAGCTGGCCCGGTTGCGCACGGTATTCGATGATCCTCTGCTGTTGCCGGGGCCGCGCGGTATGTTGCCCACTGCGCGCGCTGAAGGTCTGCGTGAACCGCTACGAAAGGCATTGGAGGGATTAACGCGTGCCGTTGCTCCGCCGGAGGCCTTTAATCCGACCCATGCTGAAGACACCTGGCGAATAGCTGCCACCGATTACATGTCCACAGCCCTGGTGCTGCCCGCGCTCAACAACATTCGCGAGGCCGCGCCACAAAGCCGGATGGCGGTCTTCGCGCTTAACCCGCCGCAGATTGCTCAACAGCTGGAGAAAGGAGCGCTGGATGTGGTGTTCCATACCGGTGACAACGCGCCAGCGAACCTGCATCAGCGCAAGTTGTTCAGTGAGCGCTACGTGCTGGCGGGTCGGCGAGACCATCCACAGTTACAGCAGGCACCGACGCTGGATCAGTTCTGTCAGCTGGAATTTGTGCTGATCTCGCCTGATGGTGGCGGGTTCAGTGCCGCAACTGATAACGCGCTGGCAAAATTGGGACGCTCGCGTCGCGTCGTGCTGTCGGTTCCGCATTTCCTGTTTATGCTGGAAGCGCTGGCGAACAGTGATTTGGTCGCTGTGCTACCCGAGCGGCTGGTGCGCAGTGCCGCACATCTTCACGTCTTCACTCCACCACTGGAGATTCCCGGCTTTGATATTTTAATGCTGTGGCATCAACGGCTCCACCGCGATCCCGCCCAACAGTGGTTACGCCAGCAGATTGTGGCGTCACTGTAGACTGGCTATCAGCGCAAAAAATTCACTTCTCCCGCGCCCTAAAAATCATCACACTAGCCACCTTTACCGTTATGGAGTGATGGCATGAAAACCCGATTGCTGCTGGCGTTCGCACTGCTCACCAGTTTGAGCGCACCATTGCTGGCAGATGAAGACGGCGTCTCCTTTAGCCATAAAGACTGGGAACTCGCCTGTGACAATACGTTGACCTGCCGTGCTGCGGGTTACAGTGCTGAAGAGGGCGCAGGGGGCTCAGTACTGCTTACGCGTGAGGGCGGGCCCAATGCACCGACCCACGGACGTGTGGTACTGGCTGATACTGGCGATGATGACTCTAAGCAAGTGGATGTTCTGGCGCTGTGGATTGATGATCACGCACAGGGCGAGGTCACCAAAGCGGAGAACGATGAGTGGACGCTAACCGACGCTCAAACGCTGGCTCTGATTAATGCTATCAAAGGCAGTGGCAAAGTGGAGTTTCGCGGGGGCGAAGAGCCGTTCGAGCTTTCCAGTAATGGTGCCTTTGCCACGCTGCTGAAGATGGACGATGCGCAGGGCCGTCTGAGTACGCCTGGCGCACTGGTGCGCAAAGGCAATAAACCTGAAAACAGTGTTCCCGCAGCAGTGGCGATGCCGGTGATCCAGCAGGTCAACGTCGAAAAAGCCGCGCCGCGTCCGTTGAGTGCGGATGAACTGGCGTTGCTCAAGCCGAAGCTGATTGCTTCACTGACCGATGATGACAGCTGCGATAATCTGGACCCTACGGATGATCAACCCGAAGAAGGCGCTGAGCCACTCACATTAACGCCAGTGGATGACGCGCATGTGCTGATTGCCGCGCTATGCTGGCGCGGCGCCTATAACGAAGGCTATGGCTACTGGCTGATGGATCGTGCATTACAGGGTAAACCGCAGCTGATCACCGATTCCGGTTCCGATTACAGCCAGGGTGTGATTTCTGAGGCACAGAAAGGACGCGGTATTGGCGACTGCTGGAGCACAGCGGCCTGGGTATGGGATGGCAAAGATTTCGTCCAGAGTAGTGATGCCACCACCGGCATGTGCCGTGCGATTCGCGCTGGCGGTGCATGGCAATTGCCGACCCTGGTCACTGAAGTGAAGCCTGCCTCTTAATACCTTGGGAGATGTTGCGAAAAGCCCGCACGAGACAGCCTGAGGGCCGAATACGACGTGAGTTGGGTTCAGTGAAATTGCAGCATTGAAAGCAGATTGAGATGAGGGCGCGACCTGACGCCCTCTTACGGTGATGTGGCATTATTTACCGCAACACTGCTTGTACTTCTTACCGCTACCACACGGGCAGGGATCGTTACGGCCGGTTTTCTCGCCCGCGAAGTGTGGCAGCTGAGGTTCTGGATCCGGCTGCGCCATGCGCTGTTCCTGCCAGTATTCATGCAGTTCCAGCGCCGCTGGGCGAATGGCGTCAATGCTGGCTTCAAACTCCTCTGGCGAGAACGCTTCGCGCGTTGCCAACTGCGCTTCGCTACCGTGCAGCTTAATGGCTTCCATCGCCGGTTGCAGGCTCTCTGGCAGCTGATCCCAGTCTTGATCTAACGCCACGCCGCGCAGATAGCCATAACACCAGTCTTCCACTACGGTGAACTCCTGACCTTCCATTTCCTGCATGCCAAACAGCGGATCAAACTGATCCGGGAACTCCGCCAGACGTTCGGCAATGTCGTTGAAGTGCTGGAAAATCAGCGCCATAAAACGATCCATTTCACGCTCGCTGGACCATTTTGGAATGTGCTTCTTGTCACCCCACATCGCCACCAGCCACTCGCTCGGTTCGATATCGTTCGGGCCGGAGAGCAGAGCCGTCAGCATGCCATCCAGCTCGGAGGTATCCACCACCGACTGTTCATTGCCGTATTTCTCCAGCATATCTTCCAGCCAGTTCAGTTCTTTCTCGGTTAACGGGCCTTGGTTCATACGGCATCTCCTGTGTGGTGCGGGTAGGCAAAGTTTTGACGGCGCGATTATAGCGGGAAGCGGCACGGATTTACCGCTTTTTGCATATCGATTGCTGAAGCTTTCCTAAAAATCATTCGCCATAACATATTGCGCAACAGTATTGGCTGGAATGGGACGCCAATGGCAGCGTAAACGCAGAATTTTACTGCGTTAAGGAGCAAATTTTATGGCGGAAACATTGCCGGTGCTGGATTTGGCGCTGCTGGAACTCCCGGATGCTGAACAGTCGCCTTATCTCGCTGAACTGCGCACCACGGCGCGTGATGTCGGTTTTTTCTACCTGATCAATCATGGCATCAATCCACAGCTGCTGCAGAACGTGAAAAGCATCACTCAGGCATTTTTTGCCCTGCCGGATGAGGAGAAGCAACGCGTCTCAATGATCCACTCGCCACATTTCCGCGGCTACAACCGGGCTGGTGTGGAATACACCCGTGAACAGCGCGATCAGCGTGAGCAGTTCGATATTGGCGCGGAACGCGTGGCCTTAACGTTGCAAGCCGGCGATCCCGCCTGGAAGCGTCTGCAGGGGCCAAATCTATGGCCAGAGGCGCTGCCGCAGCTAAGGCCGGTGATCCACGCCTGGCAGCAGGCAATGACGGATGTCGCACTGCGCCTGTTGCGCGCGTTCGCCAAATCACTGTCGTTGCCGGCGGATGCGTTTGATGCGCTGTACGGTTCGCATCCCAATGAACATGTGAAGCTGATTCGCTACCCCGGGCAGGCGAGCAATGCCAGCCAACAGGGCGTAGGTGCGCATAAAGATTCTGGCTTCCTGACATTTCTGCTGCAGGATGAACAGCGCGGATTACAGGTGGAAGTGACGCCAGAAAACTGGGTGGATGCGTTGCCAAAACCGGGTGCATTTGTGGTGAACATCGGTGAACTGCTAGAGATTGCGACCAATGGCTATTTGCGCGCAACGATACACCGCGTGCTGTCACCACCTGTACACAAGGAGCGTGTTTCCATCGCCTTTTTCCTGGGGGCGCAGTTGGATGCCGAAGTGCCGATTTATCAATTACCCGCGCCGCTCGCGGCTGAAGCGCGTGGGCCGACCAGCGATCCCAATAATCCGCTGCTGCGTGAAGTGGGCTGGAACTATCTCAAAGGGCGTTTGCGATCGCATCGCGACGTGGCAGCGCGTTACTACGCCGACGCCCAGAACACGGTTCAATCATCATAAAATTAAGGAAAGCATATGACTAAAAAGGTGATAGCCACGCTGACACTACTCTCGATGTTCAGCACCTCTGCTTCGGCAGCGGCTTTGCGTGTGGCGGCCGATCCGGTGCCACACAGTGAAATCCTCAACCACATCAAACAAACCGATAAAAAGCTCGATCTGAAAGTGATTGAGCTCAACGGCAATCTCAACGCCAATGAACTGTTAGCGCGCGGCGATGTTGATGCTAATTATTTCCAGCATGTGCCTTATTTGCGCGATCAGGAAAAAGCCCTGGGGGAGAAATTTTCCGTGGTGGCGACGGTGCATATTGAGCCGTTAGGCATTTACTCGCATAAAGTGAAATCCCTGAAAGATCTGACTGATGGCGCGCAGGTCGCGGTACCCAATAATGTCACTAATCTAAGCCGTGCGCTGTATCTGTTGCAGGACAGCGGCTTGATAAAACTCAAGGGCAGTCAATCCCATTCGCTGGTCACGACAGCGGATATCAGTGACAACCCACACCATCTGAAAATCATTGAAATCGAAGCGCCACAACTGCCGCGTGCACTGGATGATGCACAACTGGCAATCATCAACGGTAACTACGCGTTGCAGGCAGGGCTAGTGCCATCGAAAGATGCGCTAGCGCTGGAGCAAGCGAAAGATAATCCGTATGCCAATGTATTGGTGACCACGCCAAAACTGGCACATGACCCGCGGATTCTTGAATTAGCCAAAGATCTGGAGTCAAAGCAAACTGCCGAATTTATCAACCAGCACTATCAAGGATCGGTGATTCCGGTGAATCAATAATTCCCAGCCGCCACCTGTTTCTGGCAGGTGGCGATTACCCCCATCTGTGTTATATTTCGCCACAAACACCCATCGCACGTTTTGCTAAAAATAAAAAATATTATATAAATCAATTGTTATGAAAACTTTTACCAGGATTCCTGAATGATGCGGCGCATCATTCCGCTTTTGCTGCTGTTGTGCTGCAGTCTATTGCTGAGCGCCTGTGGCACGCTGTCACAAACCTCTGCTCCGGTCGGCGATAAAGTCTATCTCTCCCATGCGACCTTTAATGAAAACGTCGATGACATCGTGCGGCATTACATGCAGCAAAAGCAGGTGCCGGGCATCAGCATTGCGATTATCCATCAGCGCCAGCCTGCGCAGTTTTATAGTTTTGGCGTGACTGATGCGGTACACCGTTATCCGATCACACCCGATACGTTGTTTGCGCTTGGATCGCTCAGTAAAGGCATAACGGCGGAGGTGATCATTGAGCTGGTGGATCGCGGCGAGCTGCACTGGAACGATACGCTTGCTACGTTGCTGCCGCCGGAAGTGCCGCTCAGTGAAGATGCAAAACGCATCACGCTGCTGCAACTGGTCACGCACACCTCTGGCCTGCCGCGTCAGGATATGGATTTGCCGATGTTTATGAAATTTATGGCGTATCTGCGCAGTGGTGAGAATTTTTACGGCAACCTCGATAGCGATGCCGTGCTGAGCTATCTGGCTGATTTTGACGCACCAGCAAAACCCGTGGCGCAGTATTCCAATCTGGGATATGCGCTGCTCGGCTATATTCTGAAGCATCGCCTGCATCAGGGCATCGAAAGCCTGGCGCAACGCAATCTTTTCCAGCCCCTGGGCATGACCAGCAGCAGCTTCACACCGCAAAGCCTGCGCGGCTATCCGATCCGTGCGCTGGGCCATGCGGGCGATCAGCCAAAGCTGATTCCGCGTGGTGAGTTGACGCCGGATTGGGCATTCAGCAATAACATGGTGGCCGCCGCCAGTTTGTATAGCAACGCACGTGATTTAATCCGCTATCTGGATGCGCATTTACACAATGACGCCAGCGCCCCCATCAATGCCGCTTTTGCTCAGGTTAATCAAGGCTATGAACAGCATGGCAACCAGTCTCAAAATATTGCCTGGGTCACGGACACCTACGGTCAGCAGAAAATCACCTATCAGGTGGGCTATATTGGCGGCTACTCCAGCTTTATCGGTTTTGATAAACAAAATGGCAATGCGATTGTGGTGCTGCAAAATGCCTTTAACTGGAGCAACTATCTGGGCATTGCTCTGTTGATGGATCTGGCGCAGAAGAACCAGGCAGAGTAACGAACATGGTTGCTTGCAATTTTACTGCGCCAAAAATCGCTTTTGCTGAGGTATGCTGTGCAGCGAAATTTGACGCGCAAAGCGCGCCGGGGGAACCTTCTGCGTGCTGCACTTGTCAGTAAATTGGACAGTTAATAATTAACCAGAGTGGAAATCACCAATGCGCAGGACACACGTCACCCTTCTTTCTGCAGGAATTTTTCTGGGCGCTTTGAGCCTGACTCCAGCCGCACTGGCTGAAGGCGAGCAAACGGATAACGTACCACCGCCACCTCAGGTGCAGCAGACCGCACCCGACGCACAAACTCAGGCTCCGGCAGTGGATGCCCCGGCCAGCAACGAACCAGCGGAATCCAGCGGCGATGTGGCACCGATTCGCCCATCGCAGAACGGGATGCAAGATGCCCCTGCCGGGCAAAATAATTACGATCTGAATACCATCATTATCGACTACAAAGAGTACAAAGTCGGTGATGTAGTACCCGATGAGTATCGTAAAAAGCAGTACACCATTGTGGAGTGGCAGCCACGCCACCTGCCAGCACCGCAGCCTGGTACACACTGGGCTTATATCAATGCCAACTACATCCTGATCACCGACGACAGCGGCAAGATTGTGATGGGTAAATCTGGCGACATCTTCTTTAAGGGTTAATCTCTCCCTTTGTGTGGCGGCCGTCAGGCTGCCACGCTTCCTGCAAATCCCTCCTCCTTCAGATTCATCCTCTCGGGTGCTTTTTAATGCGCCGGAAAAGTGGCACGCTGCTCATTACGCTTTCACTGACAAAGGAACGGAACCATGACGCAACACACCAACGCCTACGGACAACCAGTCGGTGCACCATTGCCAGATTGGCAACCGCGCAGCTGGCCCTCTTATGAGACTTTCAACGGCCAGTACTGCCGTCTGGAACCTTTAAGTGCGGAACGCCACGGTCGCGATCTCTACGCCGCCTATGCGCTGGCCATTGATGGCGGTGACTGGACTTATATGTTTGCTGAGCCCTTTACCAGTGAGGCGGAGTATCTGGCTTATGCGCGCAAGATTGAGCAGGGTAAGGATCCGATGCATTTTGCGGTGATTGACCTGCGCAGTCAGCGTGCGGTGGGCACATTGGCATTGATGCGCATCGACACCGCGCACGGTGTGGTGGAAGTGGGGCATGTGGCATTTTCACCGCTGCTCAAGCAAACCTCTATGGCAACAGAAGCGCACTATCTGCTGATGCGTTATGCCATTGAACAGTTGGGCTATCGTCGATACGAATGGAAATGCGACAGCTGTAATTTACCTTCACGCAAAGCGGCATTGCGGCTGGGATTCCAGTTTGAAGGCCTATTTCGCCAGGCGATTGTTTATAAAGGGCGCAGTCGTGATACCTGCTGGTTCTCGATTATTGATGGCGAATGGCCGCCGCTTAAGCAGGCATTCGAACGCTGGCTGGCAGCGGAGAATTTCAATGCAGAAGGGACGCAGCGCATGAAACTGGAAGCGCTGCGTTAAGGCTGTGAAGGGCCGGGCTGCCCGCCTGGCTCAGCTGTTTAAGAGATATTTGGTCGTCATGGCAATTAATGCGGTGGCGATAGTGAGCAGAACGCGTCTGATCCAGATGTTGTCTTGTTTTAATTCGGTAAAACCAATCTGCATCCGTTGGTCTAACGCGTTGATTTTAATGTCTTGCTGATTGAACCGTTCGTCGATTTTTTCAAATTTCTCATCGATTCTTTCAAATTTCTCATCGATTTTTTCAAATTTCTCATCGATTTTTGCGAATTTCTCATCAATCTTCTCAAACTTTTCATCGATTCTTGCGAACCGCTCATCGATTTTATCGAACCTTTTATCAACTTTATCAAACCGCTCATCGATACTTTTTTCGAGCGCTTCAAAACGCTGATTCACCGCGTGAAATTGTAATGTAACCTCGTTTTGAAATTGGTCTAAGCGGCCTTCGAGAGCATCGAGTCGGTTATTTGTCGCGCTTTGCGCCCGGATCAAGCTTTCTGTCGCCTGTGACAAGTCAAATTTGGTTAAGGCATTTTCCTGCTGCATATCAGCAAAAATCTCCACCATTACCTCAGCCTGTCTATCGGCGACGCCTGCATCCTGTAACGCTTTATAGGCTTTATGCGTGTTAATCATGGTCAGTATCATCCTTTCATTCCTCTGGTGTCCTTCCGTGAAAATGAAAGCCTATCCAGTAGGTGATAGTTTCACAATGTAATGAAATGGATTTTGCGCGGTATCTCGAAAAAAATCAATGCTTACAATAAGTAACGAAAACAACTAATAAAAAAGGCCTGCGCGTTGGCAGGCCTGCATGGGTGGGGGAATGGCTTAATTTTACGGATGTGGAATAATTTTTATCTCCACCATACCAATGCCCAATTTGCGCGGATCCTGCCCGGTAATATTGCCGACGTTAGAGAGTTGCGGCTCAGGTGGCGCAATAATCAGGTTGTGACTGCCGTTGGGGTTGCTGAAATGCAGTGTGGTGGTCGAGAAATCATCGCCCAGATTCAGCATCTGCTCTTCATCACCGACGCGAACTGGAATCAGTCGATGCGCATTGGGTCCAAAAGCGCGTGCGGTGATCTGCACATCAAAGCGAGACGGTAAAGGTTCGACATATTCGATATTCACTTCAGGTGCCAGATTCGCATTTGACCAACGTCCCCAGCTTTCGGGGCGAGATATTCCTGTGAAACGCTTCACGCTGTCGGGAGCGCCTGGCACAGTCAGCAGGAAGCTGTCGGCGTTATAGCGAATCGCATTATCTTCCACGCGAATCTGCTGCTCGTTGAGTTGATAAGTCGCGGCACTCACCTCGGCTTTCGGGAATTGCGCTTTGCCCTTCCACTGCGGTTTTTCGATGCGCGTTACCGTCGGTTTTGCCCCCATTTGACCCATGGCGACACAGAGATCGCTAGAGAGTGCCAAATCGGGCTGCCATAAACGGCCCATCTTGAAGCAGCGATCGACCCAGACAAATTTATCAGAAGCGGTAAAGTCTGCGAGCTGGTAGCGCAGCGGTGCCGAATATTCGCCTTCTGGCAGTGGCTCGACGCGATCTTGCCCAATGCGAAATAGAATAGGCAATTTAAAGGTAGAGCCGGAGAAGCTGAAGGTGTTTTTTTGCTGGTCGACAGTAAACGCATCGAGCTTGCTGGGGAAATTCCACAGCTGGATGATATCGGCTTTCCATGCGGTCACTTTTTGCGCCATGTCTTCAAACTGCGCCGATAAAGACGTCGAAGAGAGGCCGCTGCGGCCGAGTCCAATCGCCTTATCACCACCCAGAATATCCAGCACCGTCGCACCGTTATCCAGGGTACTGCGTTTGCCATCCAGCACTTCCGCTTGTGGCTGGTCACCACGAATCACCATAAACAGATCGCGGCGCGGCTGCTTGATCAGGTACTGATGCGCGGTGTTATTCATGGCCAGATGATCCGAACTGACGACGATGATGGTGTTTTTAAACCAGGGTGACGCTTTGATGCGCGCAATCAAACGCGCGACATGCTCTTGTGAGCAGGCCACCGCACTGAAGGATTGGTTCGGTTTGCCATCGTAGCTGTAGCTTTTGCGCTGACAGCTGCGCGAGATAAATCCGTCAGGATGATGGGTGTCCACCGTCAGGGTGAACAAGGCAAAACGTTTTTGCTGACGTGAAAGCGCTTCGTATTTCTCAAACACTTCATCCATCACCGTATCATCGTAAAAACCCCAGTTGTTGCGGTAACTGGGATCGGCGACGCGGCTGATGAGCTCTTGCGAGCCGTACATATGTGCGGGCGAAAAGCCGTGTGACAGCAGGAAGGTATCTTTGCCAGCAAAACGTAAGTCTGCGCCCTGGATAAACCAGTTTTCATAACCGGAATTCTTCAGGATATCGCCGAGGCAAATATTCTGCGGGTAAAAGCTGGAAAGCGAGGCCGAAGCGTTACCATCAAAAGGGGCAAACAGTGGGATACCGCATTGAGAAGCGACCATGCCAGCAATGGTGTAATCGGTGCCTGGTAACTGCTCGGTTTCACTGAAATCGATGCTCTGGTCTTTTTCGCGACTCAGTTCCGGCGCGAGTCCGGGGAAAGCATCTTGATCAAAATAGGTGCGTTCAAGGCTCTCACCGTAGATGTACACCAGGTTGAGTTTGGGATCGGGAATGGTTTTATTGGGCGTCTTAAAATAGTTATCGAAATCAGAGTCGGCCAGACGTGAATGTGAGGCAATAAGATCCTTCACCTGACGAAAAGCAGGTGTGGTTTGCACCGAACCTGCAGCGCAGGCGATAGCCAGTAAACTCCAGCCTAAATGATGCGGCCGTTTACGGCGGCGTAGCAGCCAGGAAAGCAGGCAAAACAGCAAAAACAGGCCAATGATTAATCCAATAGCGGGCACCACATATTTACTGACGCCGGCACCTGTCAGGCTGTTGGTCAGGGTATACAGCACCGCATCGGTGATGCCATCGCCGGTAAAATAGTTGCTGGCGAACAGCGTGGCATTGAGCACGATAAACAGCGTGAGCAGCACTAAGATCAGGATAAACCAGAATTTATTTCGCCCGGCTTTACAGGAGTAAACGGCGATTGCCGCTAAAAAGAGTACAACCGAAACCAACTCGGACAAGGTTTGATCCTCACATAAAATAGTGACGCCATCCCTGCGCCCTCGGCCCTCTTTGGGGGTTATGCGTCAATTTATATGGGCTGTCACAGTGCTGCAACATAACCACACAGAATTGTGCGGTGGGTTCCGATCCGTTTAAGGCAGGTTTAGATTGACTATGGTTTGACCTGGCAGCAACGCACGCGCCGCTGCCAGCGAGGGGCGAGGAGGGATCAGAGCTTGCCAGTCAGATACTGCGCTTCGCCGTCGGCAAAGCTCCAGTCGCCTTTGCTGTTAGTGATAAAACTGATCATCAGATCGTTGCCCTGCACGCCACAATTTTCCTGCAACTCGCGCGCTAACTCTGCCATGAATAGCGTTTTCTGTTCTTCACTTCTTGGGCTGGTGTACACGCGCACCATCACCAGGTTATCGGTCCGCTCGAAACCCAGCCCGGTATCCTGAAACTCCATTTGATAGCGTTTATTCTCATGAACAATCTGATAGCGATCCCGCGCGGGGACTTTGAACGCGCTTAATACCGCGCGGTGCGCGGCGTCCAGCAAGGTACGAATTTCTGATTCAGAACGGCCCTGAATCACATCAAAAGTCAGTAACGGCATAAATAAACCCTCGTTTTTGCTCACAAGATAAGAGTAGGATGTGGCTTTATGCTGCCGCTTGCTGCAGGAAAGAAAAAGCGCGCTGGTTGAAATGATTATTTATTATTTTGAACAATCCATATGAAAGAAATCAAAACTGATGCACTCTGGGTGCATTTGCACTGGCTAACGGTGCTGGCTGAACTGGGCAGTTTTACTCGTGCAGCTGAACGATTAGATGTCAGCAAAGCGGCTATGAGCCAAAAGATTAAAGAGCTGGAAGAGATGGCGGGGGTGTCACTGGTGCAGCGCACCACGCGCAGCGTGCGTCTGACCTCGGCGGGCGAGAAGCTGGTGGATGAGTTGCGCGATCCTTTCGCACGCATCGCCCAAAGTTTTTTCAGCGTGCGCGATGAGGCCGGGCCAGTCCGCGGCCTGGTGCGTGTCAGCGCGCCGGTGGCGTTTGCACGTCAGCAGCTGGTGCCGATTATCGGTGATTTTTTGCGAGAGTATCCGCAGGTGCGGCTGCAGCTGGATGTTACCGATCGCTTAGTGTCGTTAGGCAGTGAAGGATTTGATCTCGCCATCCGCCATAGCCAGACATTGCCCGAAACCCATGTGGCGTTGCCGCTGTGTGAGACGCGCGCGCTGTTAGTGGCCTCGCCGGCTTATCTGGCGCAAAACGGTGTGCCTCAGGTGCCAGAATCGTTGCAGCAACATAACTGCCTCTACTATCCGCGTGGTCTGGAATCGCCACAATGGCGTTTCCGCCCGGTGAGTGGCGGCAGTGAATCCGTGCAGGTAAAAATTCAGGGTAATTTTGCTACCAATAACAGCGAATCAATCCGCGATGCCGCGCTGCAAGGATTGGGCATTGCCATGCTGCCCGATTTCAGCGCCGCGGCGGCGCTGAAATCGGGCACGTTGCAACAGGTTCTGCCGCAGTGGCAAACCGTGGATGCTTTTGCCGATAGGCTGTGGGTGGTGCGCCCGTATGCAGCACAAGTGCCACGGGCGGTGACCACCTTTATCCACTGGCTACGCGCGCGCTTTGTTGATGGGTGAAGCCAACGCTATCGCCGCATGCGGCTGCATCATCTCACCCAGCAGGCTGCTGCGGTTGTAATTGCCTAAACGCAGGTTGAAGTCGAGGTGCATCTGTTCGTTACCGCTGAGTTTAATCACCGGTGGTGGCGTCATAGGACGCTGGTTGAACAGGATAGCATGTGCAAACGCCTCGCTTTTCCAGCCGCTCAAACGCTGATAATAGTAAGCGTTGGCTTCACACTTGCGCAGATAGAGATTCACCCGACGATATTCCCGCATCGCCGCCTGTTGTGCCAGTGAACCCAACTGCTGCTGCGGTTGGTCAATTTTCTGGGTCAGGAGTGCATAGTCATCGCGCTTGTTGAGCTCGTTGAAATAATTCTGCTCACCCAGATGTTTGATGGGGGCGTACTGCTTCTGCCATTCACGAATAAACGGGTTATTCGGTGCCGCCGCCAGGAACCAGTTTTCAATCACTGGCGCCAGATAATTGACGGTGGAATTTTCACGATAATAACCAATCACATCCATGCAGCGCTCTTGATGGGCACGATGCACCCATGAGAGATCTTCAAATAACAGCGTGCTGCAATCAATGGCAATACCGCCGTAGCGCAACAGCAGTTCCAGACGAATGACTTCGCTTTTTTGCTGTTCGCTTAATAATGTTGAGGTGAAAATAAAATCAGGTAAAACTTCTTTTACCGTTAATCGATTGAGCAAATAGATATCGTGATCAGGATTATCTTTGCGCAGCTTTTGAATATTTAACATCATAGATTTCGGTAAATATTCACTATCCCAATACATCCACACTTTTTTCGGTATTTCTGGCAGCGACTTTTCGCCAGAAAACAACACGATATTGTCCTCTTCGCCAGGATCGTACTCCGGCGCGCAGAGCGCAGTATGCTGTTTTTTCTGCAGTAATGTCTGGCTGGTAAAAGCGATTCTTTTCCAGTTCTGCCAGAGCACGAGCGCTGGCTGGAGACGTTTTTTATTCATGGTGCACCTGATTATTGTGATTATGGTGGCAAGGATTCCCTGATGCTGGCAGCTTATGCGCTCTTATGTTTCCTCACGGCTGTGTGTAAAAAGTACTCACATCAGCTTAATAAAGCATTCTGGTCTTAGAGGCTATTACTTTTTTTTGCTTTCAGATAAACCGGAAAATGAAGGATCCGTTAAGCGTAAAATTTCCCAAAAATAATTGACTGGCCGACTGATTTTATAATTAATCGTCGTTAGGACTATTCCTAATAAAATAACTTAGCCTTGGCGCTGGCTGCGGGTTAGATAAAAAATCCCCGCATTCAAATGGTTTAAATCGGCTACATTTTTCGCTGGCCTGGCAGGGATTTGCCCCTTCCTGATGCAGGTTAACTACGCTTAGACGAGGTGGTTAACACAAAGGAGGCACTATGCAGCCACACAACCGTGGATTACTGGCGGTCGATAAGCAGGGGAATCGAGTTCTGTTTCTCGATCCCGACACCTTTGCCGTGCAACAGGAGCTGAATGCGTTTCCGCCGCGTCCGCATGAGTTACTGATGTTACCTGAGCAAGAGAAAGCCTATGTGCCGATCTATGGTGACGGCATTCATGGCGACAATCCCCATCCTGGTCACAAAGTGGCGGTGATCGATCTACGCAAACGCCAGATCAGCGGTTTTATCGATTTATCTCCGTTGCAGTCGCCCCACAGTGGCCAATTGGGCCGTGATGGCAAAGTCTACCTCTGCTGTGAAAACAGTGCGGCTGTGGCAGTCATCGATCCCGTTACCGATAGGGTGGAGAAAATCATTAAGCTGCCGTCGCACAATGCGCATCGTCTGACGCTTTCACCCAGCGGGCGTAAATTGTTCACAGAGAACGAAGAAGACGCCAGCATCACGGTGGTGGATCTGTGCGAGGCAGAAGGGCGCATCATTGACAATATTCTGCTGCCGGGGCCGATCTCCGGTATCGCGGCCTCGCCGAAGCATCCTTATCTGGTCGCTAGCGCGGCCGACGCACCGTTACTGTATGTGGTCGATCGCCAAAGTCATCGTATTCGCCAGCGCATTAAACTCACGGCCCATCAACAGCCCTGCCAGGTCGTGCGCTTTAGCGCCAACGGCGAGCGTTTGGTGGCGATTGGCGATCAGGAGCCGCTCATCACACTGTTTGATGATTTACTCAATCCGTTGGGAGATGTTCCGGTCGGCAACAAACCGATGGATGGCTGTTTCAGTGCGGATAATCGAACGCTGCTGATTGCCAATGAAGGCGATGGATCATTGAGCGTGATTGATTTGCTGCAAATGAAGGTGATAGCGACCCCGAACGCCGGAAAAGGCTGTGAGGTGCTGAGTTACTTCCAGTTGAACTGACGGCGGGGTATCTCCTTGTGGCAGCGATCGTCAGGCACCTGCTCGCAATGTTTGATTGGGCGTATCAGGGTTAAATAAACGGGCGATGGTAAATCGCGCTGCTCCAGTGGCGGCTGCTGGCATGTTTTTCCGCCTGCCAGCCGCGTTTACGCAGTTCCCGGGCGATCATTTTGTTCATGATGCCGTGCCCCACCAGCAACACCGTTCCCTGTTTTGATAACGTGACCAACTTATCTGCCGCCTGACGCGCCCGTGCTCGGGCATGGGTCAACGATTCCACATGCCCGGCGTAACCGCATAACCATAACAGGCGCAAAAGGGCGAGCCAAACGGTCAGCGGCAGGTGCAGGCGTTCGAACGGCAGCAGCGGCATGGCCACTTCACTGAAGACCTCATCCACCTCATGCGGTTGCAGGCCGAGACGCGTGAGTGAGGAACGCGCGCGGGGTAGCGGGCTGGAGGCGATCACGCGGGCCATTCGCGCGATGGCCATACTGCGCGGCGGCGGTGAGTCGCAAATGTCCGCCTGGTCATAGCCCTCACACCAGTCGGCCAGCGCTCGCGCAGTAAAGCGCCCGCTGACCGGATGGTCAGGTTTACCGTGTCGCATGAGGATGATGGTCATAGGCGCCCTGTGTGATTTTTACCCAGTGTAATGCAGGTGATAGCTGAACCGCACTGGCGAAAGGGTTTTAAGATTAATTCGCAATTGTCATCAAAGCTTAACTGATTTGTGCGAAAAAAAGCGCGATGAAGGATCAGCCACAACTCAGCTAATGATAAGCAACGCTCGTTAATTACATTGAGGTTAATGCGCTGCTGTTGGTTTGAATGAGCTGTAATGTTATGAATTAACGCCATTTTTGCTTTCTAATCCCGAGTTATAGTGAAGATAAATTAATTATTTTCACTTTTATCACTTGATTTATCTACGCGCGTAGATAGACTGTGTCCACAGTGATAACTCACGGTGCCAGAGACAAAGTTGGCCTTGAGATGACGTGGTTACATTTGCCTTACTAATGCGATCAATGAAAAAAACATCGACGAGAACAGGCGAATGAGTGAATTCCAACACCAGGGAGTTCTTTGACTTTCATCCAGGTTTGCCTACTGAACGTCGTCACCGGGGAGTTCCGCTTGTTGCAAGGGAACCGTCCCACGGAAGGGCGTTTGCTGTTTTCACCTATTTCAGGGAAAAGGTCATGACGGTACATCAGTCCGTTTCGCAACAAACTTCACTGAGCACCTCTTCAGCTGCTGACATGCGGCTGGAAACCTCTTCTGGCCGCAAAGATTTCTGGCGCGCCACCTTCTCTTGCTGGCTCGGCACGGCAATGGAGTATGCGGATTTCGCGCTCTATGGCCTGGCAGCAGGCATCATCTTTGGCGATGTGTTTTTCCCCAATGCCACACCCACTATGGCGCTGCTCTCCAGTTTTGCCACCTGGTCCGTCGGGTTTATTGCACGCCCAATTGGTGCGCTGCTGTTTGGCTGGATCGGTGACCGGAAAGGCCGCAAAACCGTGATGATCGCTACCATCATCCTGATGGGCGCATCGACAACCTTGATTGGTCTCATCCCTTCTTACGCCACGATCGGCGTCTGGGCACCCGCTTGTCTGGTGCTGTTGCGCTTTACCCAAGGGTTGGGCGCCGGTGCAGAACTGTCTGGTGGCACCGTGATGCTGGGCGAGTATGCCCCGGTTGCGCGTCGCGGTCTGGTCTCTTCCGTGATTGCCCTCGGCTCGAATAGTGGCACGCTGATCGCCTCGCTGGTGTGGCTTGCCGTGATTCAGATGGATAAACAAACCTTGCTGGATTGGGGATGGCGTATTCCGTTCCTCAGTAGCGTGCTGATTGCCGTGGTCGCGTTATGGCTGCGTCGTCATCTGCGTGAAACCCCGGTGTTTGAACGCCAGCAGGCGCAACTGCAGGCAGAGCGTAACGCCACATTGCAGCATGCCGCCGCCGAGGTTGATACCCGCAGTTTCTGGCAGCGCAGCCGTGCGTTCTGGACGATGGTCGGCTTACGTATCGGCGAAAACGGTCCTTCCTATCTGGCGCAGGGCTTTATCGTCGGTTATGTCGCGAAAGTGCTGATGCTCGATAAGTCGGTGCCAACGACGGCGGTGTTTATTGCCTCGTTGCTGGGTTTCCTGATTATTCCGTTTGCCGGTTGGATGTCTGACCGCTTTGGCCGCCGTATCACCTATCGTGGTTTCTGTCTGCTGCTGATGATTTATGCCTGGCCGGCATTCAGCCTGATGGACAGTCGTGACCCGGCGATTGTGATTCCGGTGATGGTTGTCGGCATGGCGCTGGCCTCGCTCGGTATTTTTGGGGTGCAGGCCGCGTGGGGTGTGGAAATGTTTGGTGTCAAACACCGTTACACCAAGATGGCGGTGGCGAAAGAACTGGGGTCTATCCTTTCTGGAGGGACAGCACCTTTGGTGGCTGCGGCGCTGTTATCGTTCACCGGACACTGGTGGGCGATTGCCGTGTACTTCTCGGCGATGGCGACCATCGGTTTTCTGACCACGTTTGTGGCACCGGAAACGCGTGGGCGCGATCTGAATCTTCCGGAAGATGCGATCTGACGCGCAACACGCTGTAAGTGAAACAGTGCCATTGGCCGGTTATGCCGGCCAATGGCATTCATGCTGAGGCAAGAGAGTTGGCGAAATCCCCAGGCGGAAATGTAACACGTAGCGATGTGGCGAAAGCCGCCGGCACCTCAGTGGCGGTAGTGAGCTACGTGATTAACAACGGACCGCGCCCGGTGGCGGAAGCCACGCGGTTGCGCGTGCTGGAAGCGATTAAACAGACGGGTTATCGACCGAATGCAGTGGCGCGTGCATTGGCCTCCGGCAGCACCAAAACCTTTGGCCTGGTGGTGCCGAACATCAGTAACCCCTTCGTGGCCTCAATGGCGCATATGCTGCTGCAGGAATCACTGGATCACGGCCACGTGATGCTGCTGGGGGATGCTGGAGATGATCGCAAGCGTGAGCTGGAACTGATTCAGGGCTTGCTGAATCGTCAGGTGGATGGCCTGTTTTATACCAGTGTCGACCGCCACCCATACATTGACGTGATTCAGGCCAGTGGTACACCGCTGGTGATGCTGGATCGCGTTGACCCCCGTCCCGGCGTGAGCATGTTGCGGGTGAATGAGCGCGAGGCCTCGCGTCAGGTGACAGAACATCTGCTCAGCCACGGTTATCAACAGGTTGGCATGATCAGCGGTCCGCTGGAGATGCTGAATGCCCAGGATCGTATTCAGGGCTGGCGCGATGCCATGGCAGAGAAAGGCCTGCAGGTCGATGAAACCCTGATTTTCCCTGCCAGCTACTCGCGACAAGGCGGTTATGACGCCACAAAACGTATGCTTGCCAGCGGAAAGGTGCCGCGCGCGCTGTTTACCAGCAATGAAGGCCAGGCGATTGGCTGTATCCGCGCGCTCTCTGAACACGGTTTGCGCGTGCCGCAGGATGTCGCCCTGGTGTGCTTTAACGGCACCGATCAATCCGCATTCCATGTCCCGACATTGACAACCGTACGTCAACCGCTACGGGAAATGGCACGCAGCGCTATCGCCATGCTGAAAAATGGGGATGGCGAGGCCCAACTGGCAGAGTTCCCTCACTATCTTGAAATCGGTGAGTCCTGCGGCTGCCTGCTTACTCAACAAAAATAAACCTATAACATCATGAAAAGACTGATTATTGATTGTGATCCGGGAAATGGAATTGCAGGGGCGAATACCGATGACGGCCTTGCGCTGGCACTGGCGTTGGCATCACCTTCGCTGTCGGTTGAACTGATTACCACTGTCACTGGTAACACGCCGAGTGCGTTAGGGGCGCAGGTTGCCAAAGATTTACTCCAGCGATTAGGACTCAATGTTCCCGTTGTGCAGGGCGCGTTGCAGGCACTCCGCGAAGACCCCGCCCCCTGGCGCGCACGCCTCGATGGCGTCAAGGACGCGAACCTCGCTGAACTGTGGCGGGGCGTGCGTAAGCCGCAGTTGCTCGCGGCAGATGGCAATGATGCCGCAGGCGTGATGGGCCAGCTGATTTGCGATAATCCCGGCGAATTTACTCTGGTGGCGATCGGTCCTCTGACCAACGTGGCGCAGGCGCTGCAGCGCTATCCACAGATGGCGGAATCCGTGGCAGAAATTGTGATTATGGGCGGTGTGTTCGCTTTAGATGATTACATCAAAGACACCAACTTTGGTCTGGATCCCGAAGCGGCGCATCAGGTGCTGCACAGCGGCGCAGCCATCACGCTGGTGCCGATGGACGCCACGACACAAACATTGATGACCCATCAGGATCTTAATCGTCTGACGACCAACGACCATCCGTTACCGCAATTTGTCCGTGAAACGTTGCGCCCGTGGATTGATTACTCGATTCGCACCCGCCATCTGCCAGGCTGCTGGATCCACGATGCGCTGGTGATTGCCTGGCTATTGAATCAGCGCGTGGCGGATGGGGTGGATTACTTTGTCGATATTGAGTTACGCGCTGGCGCAACGCGCGGCAAGAGCTGGCGGTATCGATCGCCACTGCGCCTGGACATTGGCGTGCCGGAGCAGACCGGGGCATTGGTGCATGTGATGCAGAACGTCAACAATCCGTTGCTGCTGGAGATGATTGAGAAGGCGTTTAATCAACTGCAGCGCTGATTGCCCATAAATGCGTGCGGCACACTGAGTCGCACCGGTCTTCCTGCCATGCCGCCAGGAATTTGCCCTTTCAGATTGCACTGCTGTACGGCGGTGCAATGTTTCACTCGATGACATGCTTCCTTACACCGCGAATCACTCCCTGACAATTCCCCGCCGCAGCCCTCCTTTCTGACATGCTATATACAAATAGTTAACACAATAATAACCAGCGAAATCATTCGCCGGATAACGTTCCAATAAATTCTGGTCAATGAACCGGAAGCTAATCAGACAGGATACCCCTATGTTCAACTGGACTGCGACCCAGCGAAACGTGGCGTTTGCCAGTTTCGCCAGCTGGACGCTGGATGCGTTCGACTTCTTTATCCTGGTGTTTGTACTCAGCGATCTTGCCCAGTATTTCAACACCAGCGTCTCCGATGTTTCTGTTGCCATTATGCTCACGCTGGCGGTTCGACCGATTGGCGCGCTGATTTTTGGCCGTCTGGCTGAGAAGTATGGCCGCCGCCCGATTCTGATGCTCAATATTGTGATGTTCTCACTGTTTGAGCTGCTCTCTGCATGGTCACCGAACTTCACCGCCTTCCTTGCCTTCCGCGTGATTTACGGGGTGGCGATGGGCGGTATCTGGGGCGTGGCATCGTCACTGGCAATGGAAACCATTCCGGATCGCTCGCGTGGGCTGATGTCCGGCATCTTCCAGGCGGGCTACCCTTGTGGCTACCTGCTGGCATCGATCATTTTCGGACTGTTTTTCGAGTCGGTAGGCTGGCGCGGCATGTTCCTGATTGGCGCATTGCCGATTCTGCTGCTGCCGTTTATCTATTTTAAAGTGCCGGAATCCCCGGTCTGGCTGGCCGCACGTGAACGCAAAGAGAGCACGGCGCTGCTGCCGATTATTCGTCAGCACTGGAAAATCTGCATCTATATGGTGCTACTGATGGCGTGCTTTAATTTCTTCAGTCATGGCACCCAGGATCTCTATCCTACCTTCCTGAAAGTGCAGCATCAGTTTGATCCGCACACGGTGAGCATCATCGCCATCAGCTATAACATTGCGGCGATGCTGGGTGGGATTACCTTTGGTGCGCTGTCAGAACGTATTGGCCGTAAGAAAGCGATTATCCTTGCTTCCTTCCTTGCGCTGCCGGTGTTGCCGCTGTGGGCGTTCTCCAGCGGATCATGGATGATTGGGATTGGCGCGTTCCTGATGCAGTTTATGGTGCAGGGCGCGTGGGGCGTGGTGCCGACCTATCTCACCGAACTGGTACCCGCAAATGCGCGTGCGGTGCTGCCGGGCTTCGTTTACCAATTGGGTAATCTGATTGCCTCGGTCAATGCGACCTTGCAGTCTCGCATTGCCGAGGCCCACGGCGGCAACTACGGCCTGGGGATGGCGATCGTTGCCGGTACGGTAGCGGTGCTGATTTGCGTGTTTGTCGCCTTTGGGCGAGAGACGCGGGGTATTGAAATATCCGGTGCGGTCGCGCGCGAACAGCGTTAAAGCGCCTCGCAGACGTCGATCCATTTCGCCGCAGTCAGTTCAGCCATGCGCTGCGGCGAAATGCGCACAGCACTGTGAATCGAACCTGCTGCGGGCAGCACTTCATCAAAACCGCGCAGGGTCACATCACAGTAAACGGTCAGGGGATTTTCCAGGCCAAAAGGGCAGACGCCACCCACCGGATGCCCGGTCCAGTTCACCACCTCATCCACACTCAACATGCGTGCCTTAGCGCCGAGTGCGGCTTTCAGCTTGCGGTTGTCGAGACGGGCATCACCGCGCGTCACAATCAGTACAACGGCATCTTTCACTTTTAACGACAGGGTCTTGGCGATTTGCCCCGGCATCACGCCATGGACGCGTGCGGCCAGTTCTACCGTGGCGGTGCTCTCCGGCATCTCGATGATGTCGATATCCGGTGCATGTTCGGCAAAGAAGTGCCGTACCGACTCCAGGCTCATTTTTTTCTCCGGTAAAAACAGAGCCTAAAAGCTGCCACAAGGGGGGAAAAGTGTAAACGGGATAAAAAGAGAATCTGTAACAGAATGCACGCAGGTTAAACCACTTTTAACGTGCAGTTACCACAGCGTTCCACGTCCGGAATGCGATAGCGCTGGCAGCAACTGCGACGTTCCATCTCGCCATGACGCGGGATCATGGTGCGATAAAGCGGATTGTCGCTGCCATCCAGCAGCGTCTGGGTGAAGAACAATGCCTGTTCCAGCTGAGTGATGACGGGCGCGGATAACTGGCCTTTCAGTTCACCGAGGAACCAGTAAAACGAATAACCCATGTTGTTCCAGATGAGTTTGGCGTTGATATCACCGTGCTGCGTCATGCCGTTGACAGCCGGGATCAGGCATTGCTGAATCAGGCGGTCAATGCGCTGCTGTGCACTCAGGTAACGCGCCTCTTCATCTTCCTGCACATCTATCCAGAAAGCACAGGGATGGCCGTTTTCATGAAATTCCACATGAATCAGATGGGGGGCGCACTTCAATGCCCGCGGCTCCTGCAGCAACATCAGCATCAGCGGGGCCAGCAGTAAGCCAAAATACCATTGTGCCCAAAGTGACTGCAGCGGTTTGGCTTCATGTTGCACATCAGGGTGATTGCGATAGAGATAATCGCTATAGCGTTGTGTCAGGCGGCGATAGTGAAGCGGTGTGGACCACTCGGCCAGCGTCAAGGTCCCTGCGGGAGCGGCCTGGCCGAGTTTGACGTTATCCAGCATGTAGCTGCGTTGATCACGCATCAGATCTTCCAGTGCGCTCGCTAAGCTGCGGTCGCTCTGCATAAAGATCAGAGGATGGTCGCTAAAGCGATGATCCTGACGCGTGATAATGGTCATGCCGGTCCTGAGTGATAACGGGAATCGTGAGACAAATGATAATCGTTACTGTCAATGCGAACAAGATGTCATCAAGCGAAGAAAGGGGACGGAGCCACTTATCAGCAGGCGATGCCGCTTGGTGATAAATGGCTTCGCTCATCTGCCGATTAAATCAGGTCATTACTGACTTGCGTCAGCTTCGGCAAATCTTCCCAGGCGAGTATGGTGTTACGCCCCTGATTTTTCGCGACGTATAACGCGCGGTCAGCATTTGCCACCGCCTGGTCAAACTCATCGCCAAAAATAGGTGCGATCCCCGCACTGATGGTGACGTGGGTGGAGACCTTTTCATTAAAGCGATGGGGGATTTCGAGGTCCACTACGTACTGACGAATGCGCTCCGCCAGCTTCATCGCAATCGATGCGTTAACGTTGGTCATCAGCACCAGAAACTCTTCACCGCCATAACGTGTGACGACATCGCGTGAACGCACGGCATCGCGAATGGCAACCGACACCCGCGCCAGCGCCTGATCGCCCATCGCATGACCGTAGTTGTCGTTGTAGGCTTTGAAGTGGTCAATATCCAGCAGCAGTACGTAATGGCTGCCAGCGTGGTTTTCCAGAATGGTGTCGAGGCGATTTTTCAGGCCGCGGCGGTTATACAAACCGGTGAGCGGATCCAGCATACTCAAATCGCTAAAACTCTCTTTTTCCTCATACAGCTGGCTAACCAGTCGTCGGGTAAAAGTATCAAAACGGCGGCGCATTAAATGATGCAGCGAGAAACCAATCAACGGCAGCGTAATCGTAAAAATGATCATCATTAAATGCTGACCATCATCTAATAACAATACGGTTAATACGGGGGGCGTAATGTGTAAACAAAATGCGATCAAATAATCACTGAGCGCAATGGCACTGATAAAAAATACGCTTAACAAGCTGATTATTAAAAAGCTGCCATCAAAATAAAAAACCTGATGGTATCTGTGGTTAATGTGCCATGCCCAGAGCGCACCTAATATCATGGCAACAGGATTTAATAGCGGTAATTTCCGTTTTGGCATCATCAGACAAACGGTCAGTAACGTCAGGCTGAAAGCCGCGACAATGCCTACTGGCAGCGAGCTTACCGGACTGTCTGTGCCTAAAAAAGGCATCAGGCAAAAAAGCGAAACGGCGACATTTAAAAACAAAAAGAGCATCAGCGAAAGCCGATATTTGCTGTGTTTCAACTCATCATAAGATTGTAATTTCATTATTATTACTCTTCACAGCCCTGAAATATCAAAGCGCTACCCGTGGGAAATACTCCCGCAAATCGGATAGTGAGCACGTTATTGACGTGTTATCGAAATAGTTATCGGCGGCAATTTAGCATTTTCCAGTAAATCTGTCATCCAACGCATCCCGCGATAAAAAATTCGCTGCAAGATGAGAAATATTGTCATATGATAATACGAATATTTATCATTTGAGGGTTGCGCGATGATCATGGCGATGATGGCTGCCTGCGGCTTATGGGGCGTGAGCTGGATGATGGGTAAGCGGCTGGACAGCGGTTGGGGAGTCTTGTTGCCCTGTGCTGCTTTACCGATTTTCGCGCTGTGGGAGCCGAGTTTCAGCCAGTGGCGCGTGGTGATGATTGTGGCACTGTTGCTGACGGTAGTGATGCTGTTCCATCATCGTCTGCGTCACTATCTGCTGCTGCCTTCTTGCCTGGCATTGGCCGGGGGCGCTGCGGCCGTTACGGTGAACTTCCACATTATCTGATGCCGTTTCTTCCGAACGGCAGAAACGACAAAACACGCTTAGCGCGTGATTGTTTCGTTTAATTCAACGTTGGGAATGTACTGCCAGGAAAGTAAGACAACGTGGTGCGAAGGGAGGGACTTGAACCCTCACGTCCGTAAGAACACTAACACCTGAAGCTAGCGCGTCTACCAATTCCGCCACCATCGCTCAGTGCTATGATATAAACTTTGTGATTATTGGTGCGAGGGGAGGGACTTGAACCCTCACGTCCGTAAGGACACTAACACCTGAAGCTAGCGCGTCTACCAATTCCGCCACCGTCGCGTACCCTGCAACACTCTAAAGTATTGCTAACCACGGAGGCGCATTCTAGAGATTTTACTCTTTGCGTCAATACATATTTCACGACGATGAAACGATTGCTGCAAAAAACAACATTTTCACCGTCGGGAAGCGCAAAATGGGTTATTTACGCGCTTTGGCGCCGCGTCCGTACACGGCACGGTAGACCTTAAAGCGTCCGGTCTGCGCCAGCACTTCGTGGTTACCGAAGGTCTCATCCAGAATCTGCGGATAGGGCAGGAAGGCGTTAGCCACAATACGCAGTTCACCGCCGCTGTTCAGATGCTTTAAGGCACCACGAATCAGCGTGTTGGCCGCATCGAGGCTGGTTTGCAGGCCGTCATGGAACGGTGGATTAGAGATGATCATATCGAAACGGCCAGTGACATCCGAGAAGACGTTACTGGCGAACACTTCCCCTTCCAGTTCGTTGGCGGCCAGCGTCAGTTTACTGGCTTCGATGGCAGCAGCATGCACATCACACAGCCACAAACGGATGCGTGGGGAGATTTGTGCCATCACGGTGGCGAGCACGCCGCTGCCGCAGCCGATATCCAGCACTTTGCCACGGAAGTGCGGCTCCAGCGTGGAGAGCAGCAGATCGCTACCAATATCCAGGCCATCGCGGCTGAATACACCCGGCAGCGTGTGGATGGTGAGGTGCTCGATCATGTAAGTATTGCCGTAGCTGCTGGCATCAAAGGTTGGCTGTGTATCCAGACGACCATGATAGAGACCGCAACGACGCGCACTGTCGACTTTTTCCAGTTTCGTCCAGTCTTCCAGCATGCCTTCTGCACTGCGCACGCCACTGCGGTTTTCACCGACCACAAAGATATCGCAGCCGACCGGCATCAGCGACAGCAGGTTTTGCAGCTGGAACTGCGCTTCTGGCTTGTTCTTCGTCCAGAAATAAACCAGCGTATCGCAGCCTTCAACATCGGCGGCAGTGGCCACCATGCTGTAAACCGCACGTTCACCGAGGCGACGGCTCAGGTTCTGCCAGTGATGGTACTGCTGGGTGTGCACGCGCGTTGATGCGGTTTCCAGCTGGGCGGGCAGGTCATCCTGCAGGTCGCCAGCAAACAAAACATGGCGGGCGGTAAATTCATCACTGTGGCGCAGAATGACTTCGCTGGCCGGGGTAAAAGCAGACATGGAACGCTCCTGTTAAATCAGAGCGGGGATTATAGTGCTTTGTTGGCGCATGTTCGATGGGTTTGCTAGCATAGCGTCGCATTCTGGCAGCATAACGGGTAATAGCATGAGCACAAGGCGCGACTGGCTTCTACAGCAAATGGGGATTACGCAGTATCAATTGCGGCGTCCGCGCGTGCTGCAGGGCGAAATTGCCGTGACGCTGGCCCCGGACACCCGTCTGGTGATGGTGGCTGAACATGCCCCCGCGCTGCAGGAACCCTTAATTCGCGATGTCCTGCGAGCCCTGAATATTCAGCCTTCGCAGGTGATGACGCTGACGCCGGAACAGCTGCCGATGCTGCCTGATCAGGTGGATTGTGCCGGTTGGTTGCTGGGCGTCGAGAGCGAATACACCTTTAACGGCATCACCTTTTCCACCGCCGTTTTCAACGAATTAATCAGCAGCGGTGCGGCAAAACGCGCCCTGTGGCAACAGATGTGTAACCATGACAGCAATCTCTTTAGTCATCCCTGAAGACCAGCCGCAGCTGCTGGCGATTGAGCGTCGCAGCCACGCGTTTCCGTGGAGCGAGCAGACGTTTGCCAGCAATCAGGGCGAACGTTTTGTGAATTATCGTCTGGAAGCCGAGGGTAAACTGGCAGGGTTCGCCATTACGCAAGTGGTGCTGGATGAAGCCTCGCTGTTCAACATTGCGGTCGATCCCGATTTTCAGCGCCGCGGCTATGCGCGCCAGCTGCTGCAACATTTGATTGCTGAGCTGGAAAAGCGCGATGTGATGACGCTGTGGCTTGAGGTGCGAGCCTCGAATCACCCGGCGATTGCGCTGTATGAGCAACTGGATTTCCATCAGGTCAGCGTTCGACCCAACTACTATCCCACCGCCAACGGCCGTGAAGATGCCATTATCATGGCGCTAACTCTGTAAAAAGGGACACTATGTTAAACGACTGGGACTGCATCCTGTTTGATGCGGATGACACACTTTTTCATTTTGACGCCTACGCCGGTTTACAGCGAATGTTTGCTAGCTATGACGTGCATTTTAGCGATCAAGATTACGCCGATTATCAGGCGATCAACAAACCGCTGTGGGTCGATTATCAAAACGGCACCATTTCAGCCTTGCAGCTGCAAACACGTCGTTTCACCTTGTGGGGTGAGAAACTCAGCGTCGCGCCTGAAGTGCTGAACAGCGATTTCCTCAGTGCGATGGCAGATATTTGCCTGCCTCTCGACGGCGCAGCTGAGTTGCTCAACGCGTTGAAGGGTAAAGTGAAGATCGCCATCATCACCAACGGTTTTACCGCCTTACAGCAGGCGCGTCTGGAACGTACCGGTTTCCGCGAGTTCTTTGATGAGCTGGTGATCTCTGAGCAGGTCGGCGTACCGAAGCCGGACGTGGCGATTTTCGACCACACGCTGGCGTTGCTCGGCAACCCGGATCGCAGCCGCGTGTTGATGGTCGGGGATACACCTGAGTCTGACATTCTGGGCGGGATGAATGCCGGGCTAAAAACCTGCTGGATCGATCACGGCACGCGTCCGCTGCCGGAACACATTACGCCAACCTGGCAGGTGAAGACGCTGGCTGAGCTGCAGGCGTTGCTGACACAACGTTAAAAATATCTATTCACCGTTAACGTTGTGATGATTCGAAGAAGCCCGCTGTGCGGGCTTTTTTTATGATAAAATCTATGCATAAATCTATTCACGAATCTATTCATCAGGCGCTGATAGGGTGAACGACAATGGTCGATCTGCAAAATTTGCTGCTGGCGGGACCGCTCGGTGCAGCCGATTTACTGCAACGCTCTGGCATCAGTCAGGCGACGTTGTCGCGGCAATTACGGCAACAACCCCAAATAGTGAAATGGGGCAGAGCCCGTGCGTCGCGTTATGCTTTGCTCCGTCCGATTCGCGGTGAAGACCACTTCCCGCTGTATCGCATCTCTGCACATGGCCAGGCGCAGCCCGCAGGCACTTTGTTACCGACCTGGCCGCAGGGCAGTTGCCTGCATAACGATGAGCAGGGGCGAGGCCACTTTTACGAAGGGTTGCCGTGGTTTTTACAGGATATGCGCCCGCAAGGTTTTATTGGTCGTCAGTGGGGCATAGAGAATGCCCATCCATTGGGATTAAATGACGACATTCGTCTGTGGAGTGACGATCAGTGCTTAATGGCGCTGGCAAGCGGCGGCGTCGACATGCCGGGCGCATTCATCATCGGTGAGCGCACCTATCAGCGTTGGTTAGAGCAGGAAGCACCGCGCGCCATCAGTGAAGAAGAGAAAGCGTCATCTTACCCGCAGCGAGCACTGCATGCGCTAAATGGCGATGAGCCAGGGTCATCAGCGGGCGGCGAGCAACCGAAATTTCTCTGCTATGCCACGACAGCGAATGGCGATCGTCACTGTCTGGTGAAATTCACTGTGTCGCGCCACAGCGATAATGCGCAGCGCTGGCGTGATTTGCTCCGTGCGGAACATCTGGCATTGCAGCATCTTCAAGCCGCAGGCGTGACGGCGGCGCAAAGCCAATTGATTGCAGGTAAAGAGCAGCTATTTCTTGAAGTACAGCGTTTTGATCGCATCGGTGAGCGTGGTCGACGCGAGATGAGTTCACTTGAGGCCGTCAGCGCAGAGTTTGTTGGTCATCAACAACACTGGCCTGCTGCGCTGCGTGAACTGCACCATCAGCAGCGCATTGATGATGTCACCCTACAGCGTGGCACTTTGCAATGGGCATTTGGTCGCCTGATTGGTAACAGTGATATGCACGCAGGGAATTTATCTTTCTTCACCGACCGGGAAACATTCAATCTGACACCTGCCTACGACATGCTGCCAATGGCACTGGCACCTAACTCGCAGGGGCATATGCGTGATGAACTGGCATTAAAGTTAGATATCTCATTACCGAGTGAAGTGTGGCGAACTGCTTGTGGAATGGCGAAAACATACTGGCAGGCGGTTGCGGATGACGAAATGTTTAGCGCCAATTTCCAGCGTATCGCCACGCAAGCATTGCAGCAATTGGATACGCTGGATGAGACCATCCATAAAATGGCTTAAGGGCTTTTTTCATTCTCTGAGGTGGTGGCCGCTTCTTCTTCCTCTCGTTCCTTATCCTCTTTCACCGCGCGGCTGGCGGTGAGCAGGAACGGTGATTGCTGCCAGCGGGTACGACGGTCGCGCAGCAGCGTACGAGTGAGGATGATGCCAATCGCCAGCGCCAGCAGCATCATCAAACGCAGAATGTTGGTGGTGTTATCCACCTGACGTGATTCGGTGACCAGCACATGGGTATCCAGCGTCACGCGTAAGAAGCCTTGCGGCCCCTCTTTGCCTTCCAGCGGCTGCACGATTTGGTGGTTAAAGTAGCTGCCGGCGCGTTTACCATCCAGCGCCAGGCGATCGCGCACATTAATGCTTTCACCGCTGTGTGCCACCAGACTGCCGTCGTCGGCATAGACTGAGGCATCCAGAATGCGGCTGTTATCGGTCATCTGATTAAGGATGGCTTCGATTTGCGTACGGTTGTCGTCGCTGTTGTCCATCAGCGGTTTCAGGCTAAACGCCACCTGACGCGTCAGCGTGTGCGCCAGTTCTTCCACCTGCTCAGAGCGTGCCATTTGATGGCCGAGACTGAACCAGGATGCCCCTTGCATCAGCACCACTAACAGGGCCAGCGAGATAAGAACAATCACCGTGCGATGCAGGCGAAATTTCAGTGCGGTTTTAACCATCAGAAACCCGTGTGACGTAACAGCAGAAAGGCTGGCAATTATGTTGCCAGAACCCGCGCAGACAAGGTAGCCTCTTGCGTGGTTTTGTTGTCCCTACAGGAGCTGTAATGCCAAATCGTCTTACCTGGTGCGATCTGCCCGCCGATGTTTCACTCTGGCCGGGTCTCCCCCTCTCTCTCAGCGGTGATGAAGTGATGCCGCTGGATTACCGTGCCGGTCGGACTGGCTGGTTGCTGTATGGGCGCGGACTCGATAAACAAAAACTGACCGATTATCAGCATCTGCTGGGTGCGGCGATGGTGATCGTCAGCGCCTGGAATGTCGATGAGTATCAGGTGGTTCGTCTGGCCGGTTCACTGACGCCACGTGCGACCAAACTGGCGCACGATGCGGGGTTTGATGTGGCGCCGCTTGGCAAGATCCCGCATCTGAAAACCCCAGGATTGCTGGTGATGGACATGGATTCCACCGCCATTCAGATTGAATGCATCGACGAGATTGCCAAACTGGCGGGCTGCGGCGAGCAGGTGTCAGAAGTCACCGAACGTGCGATGCGCGGTGAGCTGGACTTTAAAGCCAGCCTGCGTGAGCGCGTGGCAAAACTGGCGGGTGCTGATGCCAACATCCTTAAGCAGGTGCGCGATACGCTGCCACTGATGCCAGGCCTGACCACGCTGGTGCATAAACTGCAGGCGCTGGGCTGGCAGGTGGCGATTGCCTCCGGTGGATTCACCTACTATGCCGACCATTTGCGTCAGACACTGCATCTGGCTGCGGCCGTCGCCAACGAGCTGGAAATGCGCGATGGCAAGCTGACGGGCGAAGTGCTGGGGCAGATTGTCGATGCGCAATTTAAGGCCGATACCCTGAAAAATCTCGCCGAACGCCATGACATTGCGCCAGAACAAACTGTCGCGATTGGCGATGGCGCCAACGATCTGCCGATGATCAAGGCGGCGGGGTTGGGTATCGCTTACCACGCTAAACCCAAAGTGAATGAGCAGGCGTCGATCATTATCCGCCATGCCGATTTAATGGGTGTGTTCTGCATCCTGACCGGCAGCTTGATTCACGAAGAGCGTTAACTGAGGATTTGATTTGGCCAAAGCGGCAAAACGCGCCTTCGTTTGTAACGAGTGCGGCGCAGATTATCCACGCTGGCAGGGGCAGTGCAGCGCCTGCAACGCGTGGAACACCATCACCGAGGTGCGTATTGCCGCCTCGCCTGCGGCAGCGCGTAACGAGCGTCTGAGTGGCTATGCCGGGAGCGCGGGACCCAGCCGGGTGCAGAAGCTGTCAGAGATCAGCCTCGAAGCCGTGCCGCGTTTCTCCACCAGCTTCAAAGAGTTTGATCGCGTGCTGGGCGGCGGCGTGGTGCCAGGCAGCGCGATACTGATCGGTGGTAATCCGGGAGCCGGTAAATCGACGCTGCTGTTGCAGGTGATGTGCAAGCTGTCCGAAGGGATGAAAACCCTGTATGTCACCGGTGAAGAGTCACTGCAACAGGTCGCAATGCGCGCCCATCGTCTGGGATTACCCACTGAAAACCTGAATATGTTGTCGGAAACCAGTATCGAGCAGATCTGTCTGATCGCCGAGCAGGAACAGCCGAAACTGATGGTAATCGACTCCATCCAGGTGATGCACATGGCGGATATCCAGTCTTCGCCTGGGAGCGTAGCGCAGGTGCGTGAAACGGCCGCTTACCTGACGCGCTTCGCTAAAACACGCGGCGTAGCGATTGTGATGGTCGGCCACGTCACCAAAGATGGCTCGCTGGCCGGGCCAAAAGTGCTGGAACACTGCATCGACTGTTCAGTGATGCTGGATGGCGATGCCGATTCCCGTTTCCGCACGCTGCGCAGTCACAAAAACCGCTTCGGTGCGGTGAACGAATTGGGCGTGTTTGCCATGACCGAGCAGGGCATGCGTGAAATCAGCAACCCGTCAGCCATTTTCCTGTCACGCGGCGATGAAGTCACCTCTGGCAGTTCGGTCATGGTGGTGTGGGAAGGTTCGCGCCCGCTGCTGGTGGAGATTCAGGCGCTGGTGGATCACTCAATGATGGGCAACCCGCGTCGTGTCGCAGTTGGCCTGGAGCAAAACCGTCTGGCGATTTTGCTGGCTGTTCTGCACCGGCACGGTGGTTTACAAATGGCGGATCAGGATGTGTTCGTCAACGTGGTCGGTGGTGTGAAAGTCACCGAAACCAGTGCTGACCTCGCGCTGCTGCTGGCGATGGTATCGAGCTTGCGTGACCGCCCACTGCCGCAGGATTTAGTGATCTTCGGTGAGGTCGGGCTGGCCGGTGAAATTCGTCCGGTGCCAAGCGGTCAGGAGCGAATTTCCGAAGCCGCCAAGCACGGTTTTAAGCGCGCGATTGTGCCGGCGGGCAATGCACCGAAAAAAGCCATCGATGGCATGAAAGTGTATAGCGCCAAAAAGCTGGCGGATGCACTGGCGATACTGGACGAGCTGTAATTTCGCCGGGCGGCATACATGCCGCCCCCGCCATTCACCGTCAATGTAGCGTGCGCATTCATGCGCATCTTGATAAACGTACCGCACAGACTTTTCCCTCTCACGTAAACGGGAGAGGGCCGGGGTGAGGGCCAGCGCATACCCCATCCCATTATTTCCCATGCAGGAGGCACCAAATGTCATCGTTCGACTACCTGAAAACCGCCATACGCCAGCAGGGCCATACGCTGCAGCAGGTTGCAGATGCCAGCGGGATGACCAAAGGCTACTTGAGCCAGTTGCTGAATGCCAAGATCAAAAGCCCCAGCGCGCAAAAGCTGGAAGCACTGCACCGATTTCTTGGGCTGGAATTTCCCCGTCGTGACAAAACCGTTGGCGTGGTGTTCGGTAAGTTCTACCCGCTGCACACCGGCCACATCTATTTGATCCAGCGCGCCTGCAGCCAGGTGGATGAGCTGCACATCATTATGGGACACGACGATCCGCGCGATCGCGAGCTGTTTGAAAACAGCGCCATGTCGCAGCAGCCAACCGTTAGCGATCGTCTGCGCTGGTTGCTACAGACCTTCAAGTACCAGAAGAACATTCGCATCCACTCGTTTGATGAAGAGGGGATCGAACCTTATCCGCACGGCTGGGATGTGTGGAGCGAAGGGGTGAAGAAATTTCTCTCCGAGCAGGGTATTGAACCGGATTGCATTTACACCAGCGAAGAGCCTGATGCGGCGATGTACCAGCAGCATCTCGGTATTTCGACGGTGGTGATCGATCCCAATCGATCCTTTATGAACATCAGCGGCGGGCAGATTCGTCAGGATCCGTTCCGTTACTGGGAATACATTCCGACTGAAGTGAAGCCGTTCTTTGTGCGCACTGTGGCGATCCTCGGCGGTGAATCCAGTGGCAAATCCACGTTGGTGAACAAGCTGGCGAACATCTTTAACACCACCAGTGCCTGGGAATATGGCCGCGATTATGTCTTCTCGCACCTCGGTGGCGATGAGATGGCATTGCAGTATTCTGACTACGATAAGATTGCGCTGGGTCAGGCACAGTACATTGATTTTGCAGTGAAATACGCCAGCAAAGTGGCGTTTATTGATACCGACTTTGTCACTACGCAGGCGTTTTGCCTCAAGTATGAAGGGCGCGAGCACCCGTTTGTGCAGGCGCTGATCGATGAGTACCGTTTCGATCTGGTGATTCTGCTGGAAAACAACGTGCCGTGGGTGGCAGACGGTTTGCGCAGCCTGGGCAGTTCGATGGATCGCCGCGAGTTTCAGTCGATGCTGGTGACCATGTTGCGTGAAAACAACATTGAGTTCGTCCATGTGAAAGAGGATGACTACGATACGCGCTTCCTGCGCTGTGTTGAGCTGGTAAAGCAGATGCTGGGGGCTTAACCTTACAGCAATAATAAAGGCGCCAATCGGCGCCTTTTTCACATCATGACAATTACTTCGCCATACGCTTGTACTTGATACGCTTTGGCTCCAGCGCGTCAGCGCCGAGGGTGCGTTTCTTGTACTCTTCGTACTCGGTAAAGTTACCTTCGAAGAACTCCACCTTACCTTCATCCTGATAATCGATGATGTGGGTGGCGATACGGTCGAGGAACCAACGGTCATGCGAGATCACCATGGCACAGCCTGGGAACTCCAGCAGAGCGTTTTCCAGCGCGCGCAGGGTTTCGATGTCCAGGTCGTTGGTCGGTTCATCGAGCAGCAACAGGTTGCCGCCAACCTGCAGCAGTTTCGCAAGGTGCAGACGGCCACGCTCACCACCGGACAGCTCGCCAACGCGTTTGCCCTGATCGGTGCCTTTGAAGTTGAAGCGGCCAACATAGGCGCGGCTTGGCATCTCAACGTTGCCGACGCGCATAATGTCCTGACCACCAGACACTTCTTCAAACACGGTTTTGGAGTTGTCCATCGCGTCACGGAACTGGTCCACGGACGCCAGCTTGACGGTTTCGCCCAGCTCGATGGTGCCAGAATCGGGCTGTTCCTGACCGGACATCATGCGGAACAGGGTCGATTTACCGGCACCGTTCGGGCCGATGATGCCGACAATCGCGCCTTTCGGCACTGAGAAAGTCAGATCGTCGATCAGTACGCGGTCGCCATACGATTTGCTCAGGTTGGTCACTTCCAGCACTTTGTCGCCGAGGCGCGCACCTGGTGGAATGAACAATTCGTTGGTTTCGTTACGTTTCTGGTATTCGGTGTTGTTCAGCTCTTCGAAGCGCGCCAGACGGGCTTTGCCCTTAGACTGACGGCCTTTCGCGCCCTGACGAACCCACTCCAGCTCTTTCTCAATCGACTTGCGACGTGCCGCTTCAGAAGAAGCTTCCTGCGCCAGACGCTGATCTTTCTGCTCCAGCCAGGAAGAGTAGTTGCCTTCCCACGGAATACCTTCACCGCGGTCCAGCTCCAGAATCCAGCCAGCCACGTTGTCGAGGAAGTAACGGTCGTGCGTGATCGCCACCACGGTGCCTTCGAAGTCGTGCAGGAAACGCTCCAGCCAGGCCACGGATTCTGCATCCAGGTGGTTGGTCGGTTCGTCGAGCAGCAGCATGTCTGGCTTTTCCAGCAGCAGACGGCACAGCGCAACGCGGCGACGCTCACCACCGGACAGGTTGCCAATTTTGGCATCCCAATCTGGCAGACGCATCGCATCAGCAGCACGGTTCAGCTGGGTGTCGAGGTTATGGCCATCGTGCGCCTGGATCACTTCTTCCAGACGACCTTGTTCGGCAGCCAGTTTATCGAAATCGGCATCAGGATCGGCATACAGTGCGTACACTTCGTCGAGACGTTTCAGTGCACCAACCACTTCAGAAACCGCCTCTTCCACAGATTCACGCACGGTGTGCTCTGGGTTGAGTTTGGGTTCCTGCGGCAGATAGCCGACTTTGATGCCCGGCTGTGGGCGTGCTTCCCCTTCGATATCGGTATCAATACCGGCCATGATGCGCAGCAGGGTGGATTTACCCGCGCCGTTCAGGCCGAGTACACCGATTTTGGCGCCAGGGAAGAAGCTAAGAGAGATGTTCTTCAGAATGTGACGCTTCGGCGGAACCACTTTGCCGACGCGATGCATGCTATAGACGAATTGAGCCACGTTGTAATGAGCCTCTGGTCTGTGAATGGTGGAACCTCAGATGCTGAAGTTTAGCCGTTTTCACCTGGCAATCACAGCCGCATGGCGTTGAATCTTCTGGAGTGCCCATAACTGATTGATTCTCACTCAACAGTCGCTATGCTGCTTTTTTGCCTGGAAAACGGAGGGGGTTCGATGAGAGTGCTGATTGCTGCGGATGAACATGCCTGGGGCGGATTAATTCCGGCCATTCGTCAGACGTTACCGGATATGGAGTTTATTGCCTCGGCGGGCCATGCGGCGGAGAGTCTGGCCGGTTTTGATGCGCTAATTCCTGGTATGTGCCGGGTGGATGCCCGATTGATCGCCACGGCCGATCGCCTGAAGCTGGTGCAGCAGGCGGGTGTCGGGCTGGAAGGTGTCGATCTTGAAGCGGCCAAAAAGGCCGGCATTATGGTGGCGAACGTTCCCTCCGATCATTCCGGTAATGCCGATTCGGTGGCGGAGTTGGGGATTTGGATGATGATTGGTCTGGCACGTCGTCAGCATGAGATCGCCGATTGCCTGGCACAGCAGAGGCTGGGTCAACCCATTGGCTTAGGTCTGATGGGCAAAACCGTGGGACTGGTGGGGCTGGGCGGCATCGGCAAAGCTTTGGCGAAGCGACTGGCTCCGTTTGGCATGCGTATGATTGGGGTAAAACGTGAAGCGGATGAAGCTTTTGCGCACCAACATCAACTCGACTGGGTCGGCAATATGGCGCAGCTGCCGGAACTGTTGCAGCAGGCCGATTTTGTCGTGCTCAGCCTGCCTGACAATGCTACGACGCATAACATCATTAATGCCGATGCGCTGGCGCAGATGAAACCAGACAGTTTCCTGATCAACCTGGGTCGCGGTGGCCTGATCGAGAAGCAGGCGTTTCTGGCAGCGCTGGAAACGAAAAAATTGGCTGGCGCCGGGCTGGACGTGTTCTGGCAGGAGCCACCCGATCCACAAGATCCGGTGTTCCGCTATAACGTGATCGCGACGCCGCATATTGGCGGCGTCACCGATGTCTCAATGAAGGGAATTATCAAAGGGATCTGCGATAACCTGCGCCGTCTGCGCGATGGCGACGCGGTGATCGATCGCAAGGCATAATTTTAAGGCAGGCGCAGCGGGATGTTCTGTTGCGCCAGCCAGCTCTTCATCGCCGGCTCTGGCGCGCTGTCGCTCACCAGCAAATCAAAACGACGTAGCTCACCAATGCGCGCGGGCAGCACTTTGCCAAATTTGCTGCTGTCCGCCACCAACACGCGCGTGCGCGAACGCAGCATGGCGTGATGTTTCATCGCTAACTCATTGATGTTATAGCAGGTCGCGCCCTGTTCCTGATCGATTCCCGCGGCTGAGATAAAGGCCAGCGTCGGGCAGAGATCGTCGAGGATCGAGTGCGCGCCAATCGGCGTAAACAGCGCGTTATCGGCATGAAACTCGCCGCCACTCAATATCACATTACAGGCGGGTTTCTCTTTCAGCGCGAGGAAGGTGTTCATGGCGCAGCAAATCGCGGTAAACGCTAGCGTGTCCGGAATGGCATCCACGATATAAGGCAGGGTGGTGCCACAGTCGAAAAACACCGTGTCGTTTTCACTGATCAAACTGGCTGCGGCCTGCGCCAGGCGCTGTTTGCGTGCGGCATTTTGCCCGTGCTGATCGGAGACGAAATAGTGCCCGGCATGGCTTTTCGGATCGCTGACAATATACCCCCCCAACAGGACCACCGTAGAGGCTGGTTCGGTCAGATCGCGACGAATGGTCATCTCCGAGACGCCCAACAGTTGCGCCGCATCTTTCAGGTGCAGCTTATCGGTGCGCTTCAGTGCTTGCGCCAGCTTGTGAATACGTTCTTCGCGCCGGGTTTCCATGAGCATCTCTGTGTAATGACTATCCTGAGGAAGAAAGGTTTTACCCGTCGGCGTGGCAGAAGCGCCACTGAAATTTCGCGGTAAATCTCTCATATTTTAATGATTTGCGACTTTTCCAGCCGGCAATTTTTCAATATTACCTGTAATGAGATCGCCTCGCAAACTTCCCACACCGCGCTGAAAGCGTCAACGGCGCTGATGTGGTTTTGTTAAAATAATCACATATCTATTGCCGCCTTTGTTGAATAAATCGTTTTCACGGGCTGCTCAGGATGTGAATTTTATCACACCGATCACTTTTTATACCTGCTAATGTGATTTAAATAACATTTAAAAGCTAAAAATTCACCGGGGAGTAAACAATGGATATCGCGGTTATTGGGTCGAATATGGTGGACCTTATTACCTACACCAATCAGATGCCGAAAGCGGGCGAAACACTGGAAGCGCCTGATTTCGCCATCGGCTGTGGTGGCAAAGGGGCGAATCAGGCGGTGGCCGCCGCGAAAATGGGTGCCAGCGTGATGATGGTCAGCAAAGTGGGCGACGACCTGTTTGCGCCGAACACGGTAGCGAACCTCAAGCAGCAGGGCGTCGATACCCAATTTGTCACCACCGCGCCGGGCACCTCCAGCGGCGTGGCACCGATCTTTGTCGATGACCAATCGCAGAACCGCATTCTGATCATCAAAGGCGCTAACCAGCAGCTCAAACCCGCCGATATTGATGCGGCAGCCGAGGCGCTGAAAGCCTGCCAGCTGATCATCCTGCAACTCGAAATTCCTCTGGAAACCGTCTACTACGCGATTGATTTTGCACGTCAACACGACATCAAAGTGATTCTCAATCCGGCACCGGCGGTGGCGAATCTGGATATCGACTACGCCTGCAAATGTGACTTCTTTATGCCCAATGAAACCGAACTGGAGATTCTCACCGGTATGCCGGTGAGCACGGATGATGAGGTGAAACGGGCGGGGCAGGTATTACTCAAGCGCGGTCTGAAGAACCTGATTATCACCCTGGGTGGACGCGGTTCACTGTGGATGTCCGGCGACCATCTGCATCATGTGGCACCAACGGCAGTGCAGGCGGTGGATACCAGCGGCGCCGGTGATGCCTTTATCGGCTGTTTTGCCCACGAGCTGGTAAAAACCGGCGATATCGCGGCCGCAATGTCGCAAGCCTCGGCTTATGCCGCGTGCAGCGTGACCGGCCGTGGCACGCAGCGCTCCTATCCTGACGCGGAAACCTTCCAGCGTTTTCTCAACCTAAACTGAGGTCGAGTCATGCAACAGAACATTGTTCAGCAACCTGACGGCTATCTGAATAAGACGCCACTGTTTCAGTTCATTTTGCTCTCGTGCCTGTTCCCATTGTGGGGTTGTGCCGCGAGCTTAAACGATATCCTGATTACGCAATTCAAAAGCGTGTTTGCGCTAAGCGATTTTGCCAGTGCCCTGGTGCAGAGTGCGTTTTACGGTGGCTACTTCCTGATCGCGATTCCCGCCTCGCTGGTGATCCGCAAAGCCACTTACAAGCTGGCGATTTTGATGGGACTGGTGCTGTATATCGTCGGTTGCGTGCTGTTCTATCCGGCGTCACATATGGCGACTTACACCATGTTCCTCGCGGCGATCTTCGCCATCGCCATTGGTCTTAGCTTCCTCGAAACGGCGGCGAATACCTATAGCTCGATGATTGGCCACCGCGATCACGCCACGCTACGCCTTAACATCAGCCAGACGTTCTATCCGATTGGTGCGCTGATGGGCATCGTACTGGGTAAATATCTGGTGTTTCAGGATGGTGAAAGCCTGCATGCGCAGATGGCGGGCATGAACGCCGAGCAGGCCCACGCTTTCCGTCTTAGCATGCTGGAGCACACGCTGGAACCCTACAAATATCTGGTGATGGTGTTAGTGGTGGTGATGCTGCTGTTTCTGTTCACCCGCTACCCACGTTGCAAGCCGGAATCCAGTGAGAAATCGTTGCCCTCGCTGGGTGAAACCTTCCGCTATCTGGCGGGTAATCGTCACTTCAAACGTGGCATCGTGGCGCAATTCCTCTATGTCGGGATGCAGGTGGCGGTGTGGTCCTTCACCATTCGTCTGGCATTGACGCTGGGGGCAACAAACGAACGTCACGCCTCTAACTTTATGATTTACAGCTTTATCTGCTTCTTTATCGGTAAGTTTGTCGCCAACTTCCTGATGACGCGCTTCCGTGCGGAAAAAGTGCTGATTGCCTACTCGATTCTGGGTGTGATCACCCTCGCGTGGGTGATGTTTGTGCCAAACTTTACCGCCGTGTATGCGGCTGTGTTTGTCAGCGTGCTGTTTGGACCCTGCTGGGCCACTATCTATGCAGGCACGTTAGCTACGGTGGATAACAAGTACACTGAAGTGGCAGGCGCGTTTATCGTGATGTCGATTGTGGGTGCGGCGTTTATCCCGGCTATACAGGGATTCGCCTCTGATCATCTGGGATCGATGCAGCTGGCATTTGGTGTCTCGCTGCTGTGCTTTGCCTGGGTAGGGTTCTATTTCTGGGGCGAGCTGCGCCATAAAAATCAGGCCATTCAGGCTGGTCGTTTGGTTGAGGAGATGCCATGAAAACCCGATTACCGCTGAGACGTGAACAGTTTCATGAAACGCCCAGCACGCTGTTGCACAATGAGTATTTCCACGTCGAGTTGTTTCGCTATCCGGCGGGTGTGGAAGCGGTGCGTATCAGCAACCAGCGCGGCACGGTGATTGTGCTGCCGTTTTACGGTCAAATGGTGTGGGATGCGACCTTTGATGGGCATTCCCTCACCATGGGACACAGCTTTAAACAGCCGCTGCTGGGCAGTTCGATTATCGATACCTACGGCTGTTTTGCCTTCCATTCTGGGTTGCTGGCGAATGGCTGTCCGGCGCCCGATGACGATCATCCGCTGCACGGTGAAATGGCCTGCGCGCGTATGGACAGCGCGTGGATCGTGCTGGAGCAAGATCGCGTTTCTCTCGAAGGGGAAACCGAGTATGTGAAAGGTTTTGGGCATCACTATCTGGCGGCGCCTGCGGTGCGCGTGCAGGCCAACACGCCGCGTTTACAGATCGACATGAACGTGACGAATCTGGCGGGGGCGCCGATGCCTTTACAGTACATGTGCCATTTGAACAGTGCCTGGCAGACACATGGGCGTTTTAAGCAGTCGATCCCGCAGGATGCGTTCAAGCTACGCACCTCGATCCCGGCACATGTGAAGCCCACGCCGCAGTGGACCGCGTATAACGATCGGCTGGCGCACGATCCCCAGGCATTTCAGCCGTTAGATCAACCCGAAATGTGCGATCCTGAGATCGTGTTCTTTGCCGATAATCTGCCGCAGTACGGCAATGAGGTGCAGTTCGAACTGCATGCCCCAGAAGGCTATGCCTTGATGACGCGCTTCGATAGCCGACAGTTCCCCCACGCCACACGCTGGTTGCTGCACAATCACGATCAGCAGGTCGCGGCTTACGTGCTGCCCTCAACTTGTCGGCCAGAAGGATTTAAGGCGGCACAGCGTGCTGGAACCTTGATTGAGCTGGCATCGGGCGAGCAACGCCATTTCAGCGTGGAGACAGGCATTCTCTAATCGCAGGCGGCCTGAGTGCCGCCTGCCTCTGAACAGCACCAGACTGCGTTATCAGCCGACACACAACTGAAGAGCATGACGCCATTAATGGCACCCTCCATCTATGTGCGCATGAATGCGCACCCTACGGTCAAATCGCCACCAGCCCGCGCACGCCTTCTGCTTCCATATTGGATCCCTCGCCGCGTTGTACAATCTCACCTCGCGACATCACCAGATACTGATCGGCCAACTCGGCGGCGAAATCGTAAAACTGCTCAACCAGCAGGATCGCCATATCACCGCGCTGGGCTAACTGGCGGATCACCGCGCCGATCTCTTTGATCACTGATGGCTGGATCCCTTCGGTCGGCTCGTCAAGGATCAACAGCTGCGGCTTACATGCCAAAGCACGACCGATTGCCAGCTGCTGCTGTTGCCCACCGGACAGATCGCCGCCGCGTCGGGCCTTCATTTCGCGCAGCACCGGGAACAGCTGGTAAATCTCCTCGGGCACGGATTTGGACTGCGATCCCGAGAAGCGTGCCAGCCCCATCAGCAGATTCTCCTCCACCGTCAGGCGCGGGAAAATTTCGCGGCCCTGCGGCACATAAGCAATACCCGCTTGCACACGCTGATGCGGCTTACGGCTGTTGATCACCTTATCCTGCCAGCGAATCTCGCCAGACTTTGCCGGGATCAGCCCCATCAGGCATTTCAGTAGCGTGGTTTTCCCCACGCCGTTGCGGCCCAGCAGGCAGGTAATTTCACCCGGTTTGGTTTCGAAGGAGAGGCCGCGCAGGATATGGCTGCCGCCATAATATTGATTCAGTTCGGATACTTGCAGCATCTTAGCGCCCCAGATAAACGTCAATGACCCGATCGTTCGCCTGCACTTCGCGTAACGACCCCTCTGCCAGCACCTGGCCCTGATGCAACACCGTGACGTGATCGGCAATGGTCTCGACAAAACCCATGTCGTGTTCCACCACCATCAGCGAATGCTTGCCTGCCAGACTGCGGAACAGCTCGGCGGTGTACTCGGTTTCCGCGTCGGTCATACCCGCCGCGGGTTCGTCGAGCAGTAGCAGATGCGGGTCCTGCACTAACAACATGCCGATTTCGAGAAACTGCTTCTGACCGTGCGACAACAAGCCCGCTTTGCGCTGGCGTTCACCGCTCAGCCGCAGCAGTTTTAGCACCTCATCGATGCGATCCTGCTGTTCGCCGTTGAGTCGTGCGCGCAGGCTAGCCCACACCGACTTATCGTTTTTCAGCGCGATTTCCAGATTCTCAAACACCGTTAAGGCTTCAAACACCGTGGGTTTCTGGAACTTGCGGCCAATGCCGGCTCGAGCGATCTCCACCGACGACATGCGGGTGAGATCGGTGTCCTGGTCATAGATCACTTGCCCGTTGTCGGGACGGGTTTTGCCAGTGATCACATCCATCAGCGTGGTTTTGCCCGCGCCGTTGGGGCCGATCACACAACGCAGCTCGCCAACGCCGATCTTCAGCGAAAGATCAGTGAGTGCGCGGAAGCCGTCAAAGGAGACGTTGATCTTCTCCAGTTGCAGCACCGGATCGCTCTGATCGCGATGGCGATCGGCGGGATGGGGTTGGGTAAACAGTTGCTCAGTCATCACGCCTCCGGCGCAGCAGGCCAATCACACCACGCGGCAGGAACAGCGTGACGAGGATAAACATCAGGCCGAGGAAGAACAGCCAGTATTCGGGGAAGGCCACGGTGAACCAGCTTTTGGCCCCGTTCACAATCGCGGCCCCTAAAAGCGGACCAATTAAAGTACCGCGCCCGCCGAGTGCCACCCAGATAGCCGCCTCAATCGAGTTGGTCGGCGACATTTCACTGGGATTGATAATGCCGACCTGCGGTACATACAGCGCACCCGCAAGACCACATAACACCGCCGACAGCGTCCAGACAAACAGCTTGAAGCCTTTGGGGTCGTAACCGACAAACATCAAACGGTTTTCGGCATCGCGCACGGCGGTGAGCACCCGGCCAAATTTGCTGCGCGCCAGTGCGAAGCCAATGCCCAGGCTGATTAACAACAGCAGCACGGTGGCGACGAACAGTCCAATACGCGTGCCGGTGGCGGTCACGTTAAAGCCGAGCAGGGTGGTGAAACCGGTAAAACCGTTGTTACCGCCAAAGCCCGTTTCATTACGGAAGAACAGCAACATGCCTGCGTAGGTCAGCGCCTGCGTCATGATCGAGAAGTAAACGCCTTTGATTTTTGAGCGGAAGGCGAAGTAGCCGAACACTAGCGCCAGCAAACCCGGCACCAGCATGATCAGACACAGCGCCCAGGCAAAGTGCTGGGTACCCGCCCAGAACCACGGCAGCTCATTCCACGACAGGAACGACATAAAGGCTGGTAAGCCCTCGCCCGATGCCTGGCGCATCAGGTACATGCCCATCGCATAGCCGCCCAATGCGAAGAACAGACCGTGTCCAAGAGACAGCAATCCGGCGTAACCCCACACAAGATCCAGCGCCATCGCGACAATCGCATAGCAGAGGATTTTGCCGATCAAGGTCAGCGTGTAGGTGGAGATCGCAAGCGGATGTGTGGCCGGTAGCAGAGCGCAGAACGGCAGCACCAACAGCAGCACGGTGATCAGGATTCCGAGGCTGATGCTGAGGCGCGGCGCTTTGCGCGTCAGCGTTAACGTCAGGGGTTGGCTCATCAGTCTATTACCCTCCCTTTGAAGGCAAACAGGCCCTGTGGACGTTTCTGAATGAACAGCACGATCAGCACGAGGATGAGGATTTTACCCAGCACCGCACCAATCTGCGGTTCCAGCACTTTGTTGAGGATGCCCAGACCAAAGGCGGCGACTACCGTGCCCGCCAGTTGGCCTACGCCGCCCAGCACCACCACCAGGAAGGAGTCGATGATGTAACCCTGGCCGAGTTCCGGGCCGACGTTACCGAGCTGCGACAGCGCCACGCCGCCCAGTCCGGCAATGCCGGAACCCAGACCAAACGCCAGCATATCGATGCGCCCGGTTGGTACGCCGCAGCAATCGGCCATGGCACGGTTTTGCGTCACGGCGCGCACGCTCAGGCCCAGACGCGTTTTATTGAGCAGCAGCCAGGTCAGGCCGAGTACCGCAAACACAAACAGGATCACCGCAATACGGTTGTACGGCAGCACCAGATTAGGCAGCACTTGCCAGCCGCCAGACAGCCAGCTTGGGTTAGCCACTTCCAGGTTCTGTGCGCCAAACAGCATGCGCACCAGTTGGATCAGCATCAGACTGATGCCCCAGGTGGCGAGCAGGGTTTCCAGCGGGCGGCCGTATAAATGGCGAATGATGGTGCGCTCCAGCAGCATGCCAATGCTTGCGGTGATCAGGAATGCCACAGGCAGCGCCAGCAGCGGATACCACGCCAGCCACTGCGGTGCGAACTGCTGGAACAGGTTTTGTACAAACCAGGTGGCGTAAGCGCCGAGCATCAGCATCTCACCGTGCGCCATGTTGATCACGCCAAGCAGGCCGTAAGTGATCGCCAGACCCAGCGCGGCCAGCAGCAGGATCGAGCCGAGTGACAGGCCGGTAAACGCCTGACCGAACAGATCGCCCCACATCAGGCGATGTTTGATTTGTTGCAGGCTCTCCGTGGCCGCGGCGCGCACCTGCGCATCGGGTTCGTTGCTGGCTTGCGTTAAGCGATTGAGGCTGGCCTGCATATTAGGATCGCTGGATTCACCGAGCAGCGTGACGGCTTTGAGGCGTACGGCGGCATCCGGGCTGGCCAGTTGCAGGTTGGCGGCGGCCATGGCGAGCACGGCGTGAACCTGAGTGTCTTTTTCCACGGCGAGGCGCTGTTCGATCAGCGGCAACTGATCGGCCGCTCCATCGTTTTGCAACTGTTGTGCGGCACGCAGGCGGATAGCCGGATCATCGCTCACCAGCTGGTGGGCGGCGAGGGCGCTGGCGATTAACACGCGCAGCCGGTTGTTCATAAACAGCTTTTTGGTCTCACCCGTCGGCTGTTGTGCGCTGTCCAGCGGGATGAGTTTGTCATCCTGCTTGCTGAATGGCTGTTTATTTTGGTCGATGACCATGCTTTCGTTACGCAGCGCCTGCAGCAGCGGCAAGCGGCTGGCTTGCGGAGTGGCCGCCCACTGTTGCAGCAGATTGGCCTGTTCAGTGCGGCTGGCGGCGGCGAAATCAGCGCCATCGCCCGCCTGGGCGAGCCACGGCAGGAGCAGCAGCAGACAGCAAAGATAACGGCGGAGGATCATGGTTATCGTCCTGTTACGGTGGTGCAGTGTTGAAAACGGTCGCCATGAATGACGACCCTACGTTGTCCGGGCAAAGTTTGCAGGGTCACCATGAACGACGGCCCTATGTTGTCCGAGCGAAGTTTGCAGGGCCACCCTAATTGACGACCCTACATTGTCCGGTGCCTTTTCATAGGGAACGCATTCATGAACGCCGGGTTAAATACGGACTCATTGGCTTAAGTGAGCGTCATTACGTCATGAATGACGCCCCGACATTATCCGAGCGAAGTTTGTAGGGTCGCCCTTGAAGGCGACCACGGCATTACTTCGTCGATTTCACTGGATAATCCGGCTTCTTATCATTACCAGCGATATACGGGCTCCACGGCTGGGCACGTACCGTTTTATCGGTCTGCCACACCACGTTGAACTGGCCGTTCTCTTCGACTTCACCAATCATCACTGGCTTATGCAGATGGTGGTTGGTTTTATCCATGGTCAGCGTGAAGCCGTCCGGTGCTTTAAAGGTCTGTCCGGCCATCGCCGCACGCACTTTGTCCACATCGGTGGTACCCGCTTTTTCTACCGCCTGCGCCCACATATGGATGCCGACATAGGTTGCTTCCATCGGGTCATTGGTCACCACGGTGCCTGCGTTCGGCAGGTTGTGCGCTTTGGCATAAGCACGGTAATCCGCCACGAATTTCGCGTTAGTTGGGTTATCCACCGATTCGAAGTAGTTCCATGCGGCTAACTGACCCACCAGCGGTTTGGTATCAATCCCGCGCAGTTCTTCCTCGCCAACCGAGAAGGCGATCACCGGAATATCTGTGGCTTTGATGCCCTGGTTAGCCAGCTCTTTGTAGAACGGCACGTTGGAGTCACCGTTGATGGTGGAGATCACGGCGGTTTTGCCACCGGCGGAGAACTTCTTGATGTTAGAAACGATGGTCTGATAATCGCTGTAGCCAAACGGCGTGTAGACTTCTTCAATGTCTTTATCCTGAATGCCTTTGGTATGCAGGAAGGCGCGCAGGATCTTGTTGGTGGTGCGCGGGTAGACGTAATCGGTACCCAGCAGGAAGAAGCGCTTAGCGCTGCCGCCGTCTTCGCTCATCAGGTACTCCACCGCCGGAATCGCCTGCTGGTTAGGGGCGGCACCGGTATAGAACACGTTTGGCGACATCTCTTCGCCTTCATATTGCACGGGATAGAACAGCAGGCCGTTCAGCTCTTCAAACACCGGCAGCACCGACTTACGTGATACCGAGGTCCAGCAACCGAATACTGCCGCGACTTTATCCTGCGTTAACAGCTGGCGGGCTTTTTCCGCGAACAGCGGCCAGTTAGATGCCGGATCGACTACCACCGGTTCCAGCTTCTTGCCCAGCACCCCGCCTTTGGCGTTGATTTCATCAATGGTCATCAGGGCCACATCTTTCAGCGGCGTCTCGGAGATCGCCATGGTGCCGGAAAGCGACGACATGATGCCGACTTTGATGGTATCAGCGGCCTGGGCACCAAAGGTGAATCCCAGACTTGCCACGGTGGCGGTGAGCGCAAAAGCTTTTAGCAACGAACGTCTTTTCATCATTAACCCTCTAAATGTGTTAGTGTTTTTATTCAATGGGTTGAAGCCGGGCCTGCTGTAACATATGCAATGTGATCTTTCTGACCTCTGCCTTACTGACAGCGATGTGGTCGGTTAAAATGCGCTGTGCCTCCTCGGTGTGTTGCTGGAAAATCGCCCGTAAAATCTGAGCGTGTTCGCGGTATGTCGCATCCACCCGGTCGTCACGGGTAAAGTCGAGACGACGGATAATGCGGATCTTTTCGGTCAATTCGGCGTGGATACGCGCCATCTCCTGATTGCCAGCGGCGGCCACCAGCGCCATGTGAAAGGCTTCGTCGTGCGCCGACACCGCTTTGCCATCCTCAAGGCGTGTTGCATCGATCCAGAAGCTTTTCAGTTCGGTCAGGATCTCCGCACAGGCCAGCGGTGGCAGCGCGCACAGGCGGCGCACGGCTTCGCGCTCCAACACGGTGCGGAAGTCGTACAGTTCCTCGAAGTATTCGAAGTCGAACGGCTTCACCTGCCAGCCGCTGCGGAACCACACTTCGACATAGCCCTCGCGCTCCAGCCAGAACAGCGCCTGACGCACCGGCGTGCGGCTCACGTCGAGCCGATCGGCGATTTCGTTTTCGCTAAAGCGGTCACCGGGCATCAAACGAAACTCAAAAATGTCTTGTTTCAGTGCCTGATAAACCTTCTCCGCCAGTGCTTCCGGGCGGCCTTTGCTACGTGGGCTTTGATTCATACCAGCTCCTTATTCCAGCCACAGCAGGGTGTCGCCCGGACTCACCGGACGTCCTGCCTGGCAGGCGATGCGTTTCACCGTGCCGGCCTGCGGCGCGACAATCGCCAGTTCCATTTTCATTGCTTCGACGATGATCAGCGTCTGACCGGCTTCCACCGCGTCACCTGGCTGCACCAGCACTTTCCAGATGTTGCCGTTCATATCGGCACAGACCGCCAGTGCATCTTCGTCGGCTTCCGGGGCCATCAGCGTCTCTTCACTGGTCAGCGGCGCGTTCTGCTCTTCCTGCGCCCACAGCGTCACTTCCTGTTCGAAAGCGGCTGACTGGCGCTGACGGAATTCGGCAATCGAGTCGGCGTGTTCAGCGAGGAATTGCTGGTGGGCAGCGAAATCAAACAGGGTTTCTTCGATGCGCACCGTGGCGCGGCCTTCGCGGAAGTCATCGCGTAGCTGAGTGAGTTCATCTTCGGTCACCGGATAGAAGCGCACCTGATCGAAGAAGTGCAGCAGCCATGGCTCATCCGCCGCGAACTGGTCGTTCTTGAGGAATTTGTTCCAGATTGGCAGCGTACGACCCACCAGTTGATAGCCACCTGGGGAATCCATGCCGTAGATGCACATGTACATCCCGCCAATACCGACCGTGCCTTCGGCGGTAAAGGTACGTGCCGGGCTGTATTTGGAACTGAGCAGGCGATGGCGCGGATCGATCGGCACGGCACAAGGCGCACCGAGATAGACATCGCCCAGGCCGAGGATCAAATAGCTGGCATCGAAAAGGGTATCGCGCACCGCTTCACGACTCTCCAGCCCATTAATACGCTGGATAAAATCGACGTTGTTTGGCAGCCAGGGCGCACTGGCCCGCACGGTTTCTTTGTAACGCTCGACGGCACCGAGTGTGGCGCTGTCTTCAAACGCCATTGGCATCCAGACAATCCGTGACGGCACCTTCAGCTGGCTGACATCACCGAGTCCGGCTTCCAGTTCCAGCAGCAGATTCATCAGCTGTTTCTGGCTGAGGATCAGGCTGTCATAGCGCACCTGCAATGAACGCACACCGGGCGATAACTCTTCCACGCCGGGCTCCGCGCGTTCGCGCAGCGCATTCATCAACAGGTGCACACGCAGACGCAGCGCCAGATCCAGCACGTTATCGCCATACTCAATCAGCACGTATTTATCCCCGGCCTGGCGATAAACCGCCGCTGGTGTGGCAGCCGTAGCAGGTAAGGCGGCGAGCAAGGTGGCGGAGCCAATATCGCTGGCGGCCAGTGAGGGCACCTCAAAAGCAGGCGCATGAGTGCTGCGCAGAGTTTCCACGCTGTGCGCCTGCGCTTTCTCCAGCGCCACCGCTTCGTCAGCGCTGATCGGATGGAAGCGAATGCGGTCGCCTGGTTTCACCTGACCGACTTTCCACAGCTCCGCTTTGGCAATCGTCACCGGACAGACGAAACCGCCGAGGCTTGGACCGTCATGGGTCAGGATCACCGGGAAGTCGCCGGTGAAGTTCACCGCGCCAATCGCGTATTCGCAGTCGTGCACGTTAGAAGGGTGCAGCCCGGCTTCGCCGCCGTTGGCACGCGTCCAGGTCGGTTTTGGCCCGACTAAACGTACGCCGAGGCGGTTGGAGTTGTAGTGCACCTGCCAGTCGCTGGCAAAGAACTCGTCGATGGCAGCCTGGGTGAAGAAATCCGGTGCGCCGTGCGGGCCGTACAGCACGCCGATGCGCCATTCGCTGCCATAGTGCGGCACCAGCGCGTGATCGAGCGCTTGCGGTTCACTGATCGGCGCGGGCGTGGTGCAGGCGGCCAGCAGCGGCTGAGAGATCGGCAGCATATCCGCGACGCGCAGGGTGCGTCCGGCATGGCCGCCAAACTGGCCGAGTGAGAAGGTAGAACGGCTGCCCAGATATTCCGGCACATCGAAACCGTTGCGTACCGCCAGATAGGTGCGGCAACCGCTCTGAGCGCGGCCCAGCGTCAAGGTTTGCCCTGCTTTCACGCTGATTGGCTGCCAGTAATTGAGGCTTGCGCCATCCAGTTCTGCCGGGCAATCGGCTCCGGTCAGGGCGATCACCGCATCGCTGTGGAAACGCAGCGTCGGGCCTTGCAGAGTGAATTCCAGCCCGGCGGCGCTGTCGTGGTTGCCGACAATGCGGTTAGCGAGACGGAAAGCATAATCATCCATCGGGCCAGAAGGCGGCACGCCAATATCCCAATAGCCGAGGCGGCCAGGGAAATCCTGGATGCTGCTGAAGGTGCCCGGTTGCAGCACTTCAATCACGCTGGCAGACGGCGTAAAACTGTCGAGGAAACGCGTCCAGACTTTGCCGCTGCTGAACGCTTCGGTGGCAACAATCTGGCGCAGATAATCGAGGTTGGTGGCGATGCCGTGCAGCTGCGTGGCATCTAGCGCCTGCTGCATTTTCGCCAGCGCCGCTTCACGCGTGTCGGCGTGAACGATCAGTTTGGCGATCATCGGATCGTAAAACGCTGAGACTTCGGTGCCGGTATCGATCCAGCCATCCACGCGCACGTCATCCGGGAAACTGACGCCGGTCAGCGTGCCGGGGCTTGGCTGGAAGTTTTTCAGTGGATCTTCCGCGTAGATACGCACTTCAATCGATGCGCCTTTGGGGGCCTGTTGCAGACGCGACCAGTCGATGGCATCACCGGCGGCAACTTGCAGCATGCACGCGACCAGATCGAGGCCGGTGACACATTCGGTGACCGGATGTTCCACCTGCAAGCGGGTGTTCACTTCGAGGAAGTAGAAGGCATCCTGTTCGGCATCGTAGATGTATTCCACGGTGCCCGCGCTGCGGTAATTCACTAACTCACCCAGACGCACGGCGGATGACAGCAGCGCTTCACGCGTTGCCTGCGGCAGGTTCGGTGCCGGGGTTTCTTCCACTACCTTCTGGTTACGGCGTTGCAACGAACAGTCGCGCTCACCGAGGGCAATCACTTTGCCGGTGCCATCGCCAAAAATCTGCACTTCAACGTGGCGCGCGCGGTCGATAAAGCGCTCCAGGAACACGCCAGCATCACTGAAAAACTGTTCGCCGAGACGACGTACGCTCTCCCACGCATTGCGCAGCGCATCTGCATCGTCACAACGGGTTAAGCCAATGCCGCCGCCGCCCGCCGTGCTTTTCAGCATCACCGGATAACCGATGTTTTCTGCCGCGCTGAGCGCCTCTTCCAGCGAGTTGAGCAGCGGTGTGCCAGGCGTCATCGGCACACCCGCGTTGGCGGCCAACTCGCGTGCGCGGTGCTTCAGGCCGAACTCGCCAATCTGCTGCGCCGTCGGGCCAACAAAAGCAATCCCCGCTTCTTCACAGGCGGCGGCAAACGGCAGGCTTTCGGAGAGGAAGCCGTAGCCCGGCCAGATGGCTTCTGCGCCGGTCTCTTTGGCGGCGGCCAGAATCTTATCGATACGCAGATAGCTGTCGCTGGCTTTATCGCCACCCAGCGCAATCGCCACATCGGCTTCTTTGACATGGCGCGCGTTACGGTCGGCATCGGAGTAAACGGCGACGCTCTTCACACCAAGACGTTTCAGGGTGCGAATCGCACGGCAGGCGATTTCGCCACGGTTAGCGATCAGTACGGTGCTGAACATGGTTATTTACTCCCCAGAGAGGCCAGCCAGTTGCGCCAGCCGCCGAATTCGGTAATTTCCAGCGCCTGCGACAGCACCGCCGGTTCACAGATAAACCCTTTCACCACGCGGCCATCAGCCAGCGTCAGTGAGCCAATGCCGAGCGGTGCCGGGATTTCCGCCACGAATTCGCCAAAGCGTGCCAGCGGGATATCCCACAGTTCCACGGTGATGGCGGCACCGCTGTCGCCGCGCAGCAGGCCGGGCTTCTTAATGGGGCCATCGAGCAGCGCAAACAGACGGTAGTGGCTGGCGGTTTGCGTCTCTTCCACCCACACCGCATCACGGGTGGTGAGTTGGAAATTCAGCGGCATGCCGGTGAGGTGCGCACCGACGACTGCCACGCGTACGTGATCGGCAGAGAGCGGGAAGGCACTGTGTTGAGAGGGCTGAGCTTTGCCGGTAGCGCCTAACGTCAGCGCCATCTGCTGCTGCCACTGAATGCCGAAGCCTGCTAACGCGCGATCTTGCCAGGCCGGTGCAATCAGGGTGATGCCAGCAGGCAGGCCATCAGCGCGGAACGGGCCAGGCAGCGCCAGCGCGCTGAGATCAGCGAGGTTAGTGAAGTTGGTGTAGGTGCCAAACTGCGAGTTGTAGTGTACCGGCTCCTGCTTCATCTCTTCCAGCGTGTGAATGGTCGGCGAGGTCGGTACCACGACCGCATCGAACTGCGCCAGGGTTTGCTGGATTTGACGCGTCAACTCAGCGCGCAGGTATTCCGCCTGATAAGCCTCGACTGCGGTGTATTTCAGGCCACTGCTGACAATGCCGTACACCACCGGGTCCATCTCTTCCGGGCGATTGATCATCTCACCGACAGCGACAGTGCGCTCGGCAACCCATGGGCCGTAATAAAGCTGTTCCGCCAGTTGGTGGAATGCGGTGAAGTCGATCGGATGCAGCGTCGCGCCGCCCGCTTGCAGTTGATCCAGGGCACTCAACCACGCCGCTTCGGCCTGCTTATCACCAAAGAATTCAGGCGTGGCGGGAATGGCGAAATCAGGTTGAGCCTTGAAGCTGGCAGGCGCGGTGTGCGGATTGCTGCGCGAGTAGGCATCTCCGGCATCGTAACCGCCTGCAGCGGTGGCAACGGCGAAGGCATCTTCCACCGTCAGAGCGAAGACGGAGATGGTGTCATTCAAACGGCACGCAGGCACCACGCCGCTGGCCGAGAACCAGCCTTTGGTCGGTTTCAGACCGACGATGTTGTTAAAACCTGCCGGGACGCGGCCAGAACCGGCGGTATCGGTGCCCAGCGAGAAGCCCACCAGGCCGCGCGCCAGCACCGAAGCAGAACCGGAGCTGGAACCGCCGCTCACATATTCGGGGTTAAAGGTGTTACTCACTGCACCGAACGGAGAACGCGTGCCGACTAACCCTGTGGCGTATTGGTCGAGGTTGGTTTTGCCGATCACCACCGCACCGGCTGCTTTGAGCTGTGCGACCACAAAGGCATCGGTTTCAGCCGTGTAGGTTAAGGCCGGGCAGGCGGCACTGGTCGGCCAGCCTGCCACATCGATATTGTCTTTCACCGCAAACGGCACGCCAAACAGCGGCAGTGCAGCGGGATTGCGCAAGTAGCTGGCCAGCAAGGGTTCAATTTGAGCCTGCAATTGAGCGGGCGAAGCGACATACAGCCAGGCGTTATCCTGCTGGTCGATGGCGTCGAGGTGTGCTGCCAACAAGGTGCTGATGCACTGTGGGTCCTGCTGGTAGCGGTGTTGCCAATCCTGAAGCGTGTATCCGAAGGTTGCTGCCATGAGTGAATTCCAACTGGTATACAAGATGGAATTCAACAGAGCAAAGCGCGTGCCATTTTTGTAAGTAAATGAATAGTTGTAGCTAATTGATATGACATAAGATTTTGTGATGATAATTTGCACATTCACAGCGCAGACGGTGTGCAATCACGGTGCGCCTGCGTAAATTTTGTGAAGAACATGGCAAGAGACCGTTGGCCTGGTTAGCATGAGTTAAGTCTGGCATGAGCTGGATCGCAGCAGAGAGGAGAGCAGAGTGGAGAAGTGGCGTAACTGGATGATAGGGATCTGTCTGGTCAGCACGGCCAGCAGCGTGTGGGCCGACTCGCTGGATCAACAAAGACAGCGCTATGCGCAAATCAAACAAGCCTGGGATAACAATCAAATGGACCAGGTCTCGCAGCTGATGCCAACGCTGCAGGATTATCCGCTCTATCCGTATCTGCAATACCGTTTGCTGGCGCAGGATCTCGATCAAGAGACGCCGCTGGCGGTGAAGAATTTCATTCAGCAATATCCAACGCTGCCACCGGCGCGTTCGCTCTCGACACGCTTCGTCAACGTGCTGGCACATCGTCAGGACTGGCAGGGCGTATTGAGCTTCAGCCCGGATGAGCCAAAACCGGTGCAGGCGCGCTGTAACTGGTATTACGCCAAGTGGGCTACCGGCCAACAGCAGGTAGCGTTTGATGGCGCGAAATCGATCTGGCTACGCGGTTCCGCGTTACCGAATGATTGCGATCAGCTGTTCTCGGTGTGGCAAGCGTCCGGACAGATGTCGCCGATTACCATTCTCGAACGTATTCGCCTGGCGATGAAAGCCGGCAACGACAGTCTGGTCAATTACCTGGCCAAAATGTTGCCCGCGGATTACCAGACCACCTCCAGCGCGCTGATTGCGCTGCAGCAAAATCCGCAGACCGTCACCACGTTTGCCAGTAGCCTCGGTCCGACCGATTTCACTCGGATGGCCACCAGTTATGCCTTTGCCCGCGTCGCGCGTGAAGACATGGATAATGCGCGCATGATGATCCCGCAACTGGTACAGGCGCAGAAAATGAGCCCGGCGGAAGAGCAGGATCTGAAGGAAACCGTGGTGTGGCGCATGATGGGCGCGGATCTGACTTCCGAGCAGGCGCGCTGGCGTGATGCAGTGGTGATGAACAGTGAATCCACTGCACTGGTGGAACGCCGTGTGCGGCTGGCACTGAGTCAGAACGATCGTCGTGGACTGAACACCTGGATCGCTCGTTTACCGGTTGAAGCCAAAGAGAAAGATGAGTGGCAATACTGGCAGGCCGATCTGCTGATCTCTCAGGGTCGTAAAGACGAGGCCGATGAGATCCTGCGTAAACTGATGCAGGCACGTGGCTTCTACCCGATGGTGGCGGCGCAGCGTCTTGGCGTGGAGTATCCGTTGCAGGTCGATCAGGCCCCGGCGGCGGACAATGCGGTAGTGCAGGGGCCCGAACTGGCGCGCGTGCGTGAGCTGATGTATTGGGGGTTAGATAACCTGGCGCGCAGCGAATGGGCCAATCTGATCTCCAGCAAAACCCATTCGCAGCAGCAAATGCTGGCGCGTTACGCCAACGAGCAGGATTGGTGGGATCTCAGCGTGCAGGCCACCATTACCGCCAAAATGTGGGATAGCCTGAAAGAGCGCTTCCCGCTGGCGTGGCGCAATCTGTATCAGCAATACACCAGCGACAAAGGCATTCCGCAGAGCTATGCCATGGCGATCTCCCGCCAGGAGAGCGCGTGGAATCCGAAAGCGCGTTCACCGGTCGGTGCCAGCGGTTTGATGCAGGTGATGCCAGCGACAGCAGCGCATACCGTGAAGATGTACAACATCCCCGGCTATGTGAACAGCAGCCAGCTGCTGGATCCGCAGACCAATATCCAGATTGGTACGCAGTATCTGGAGTATGTCTATCAGCAGTTCGATCAGAACCGCATCTTCTCCTCGGCAGCTTACAATGCCGGGCCGGGCAGGGTGCGCAGCTGGTTGAACAACAGCGGCGGCAAACTGGATGCGGTGGCGTTTATCGAAACCATCCCGTTCTCTGAAACGCGCGGCTACGTGAAAAACGTACTGGCCTATGATGCCTACTACCGTTACTTCATGGGCAAGCCGGATAAGATTCTCGCTGATGGTGAGTGGAATCGCCGTTACTAGCTGTGCTATGCTTCCGTACTCGTCAATGAGTACGGAAGCCCTTCATGAGCCAACCCCTTTCCTCCCAGCCAGATTCGGCTGAGCCTGTTGAAGATAACTGGCTGCGTTTTATCGATTTAATGCAGAACGCTTTCGCGGACGGTGTGTCGTTGCCTTTGCTGCAACTGATGATGACGCCCGATGAACGTGAAGCGTTTGGCACACGCCTGCGCATTATTGAAGAGCTGATGAACGGCGACATGAGCCAGCGTGAGCTGAAGAATGAGCTGGGTGTCGGTATCGCAACCATTACGCGTGGCTCCAACAGTCTGAAAGAGGCGCCTCCCGAGCTGAAACGCTGGCTGGAAGCGCGCTTAGGCCGCCATTAATTATTGCTGATACAGCGGATGGGTGAACGGGCAGAGTGCCAGTATCAGCGCCTGATGGTAAACGCTGGAGCGGCTGAGCAGGCCGTTGGTAAACGCACCGATGGCACCACCTTTCTGCTTAATATTATCAACGCCAGTTAAGCGCGCCATCTCGTGACCGAGTTCGTGTCCGGCGGCTAAGCCCTCCATGACAATCGGCGGCAAGGTGAAGCTGGCGGAGCGTGATTCGCCGCGCTGCTGGGCGTTTTCAATCACCATCCATGCAAAAGCACAATCGCCTTCGATACCGGCTTCAATCGCTACCCAGTAGTCAGATTCAGGACGCTGCAAACGCGCATTCGCCACGCGGGTACGTGCGCCAGTTCGCGTTTCGACATCGCTTAACGGCTGTGCGGCAACGCCGCTCTCGACCTCGACCCCTTCAATATGGCAGGATCCTTCACCAAAGACGTCGTTGAACGCCTGAGCAATCGCGCGAATTTTTGCCGGGTTGATGGTGGCTGCGACAACGTGGTACATAATTGTTTGAACCCTCAAGGCAAATTTGTCGCAGTATAACGGAAATTAAGCATGCTACAGGTCTATCTTGTTCGTCACGGCGAAACGGTATGGAATGCGGCCCGACGCATTCAAGGTCAATCCGACAGTCCGCTGACGGAAAAAGGTGAGCAACAGGCCCAACAAGTGGGCGAAAGGATGAAATCGCAGGGGATCACCCATGTGATTGCCAGCGATTTAGGCCGCACGCGCCGCACCGCCGAGATCATCGCGGATGCCTGCGGTTGTACGGTCACGGTTGATGCACGTTTGCGTGAGCTGAATATGGGTTGTCTCGAACAGCGCCCCCTTGATGGCTTAACGCCGGAAGAGGAGAGCTGGCGTAAAACGCTGGTGGATGGCACCCAGGACGGCCGCATCCCTGGCGGTGAATCGATGCTGGAGATGGCGACGCGCATGCACGAAGCGCTGAACGCGTTGCTCGAACTGCCAGCAGGCAGCCGCCCGTTGATTGTCAGCCACGGAATGGCGTTAGGCGTGTTAGTGAGTACGCTGTTGGGATTGCCGGCGCACGCTGAGCGCCGTTTGCGCCTGCGCAACTGCTCTATTTCACGCGTGGATCATCAGCAGAGCGCGTGGCTGGCAGCAGGTTGGGTGGTCGAGACGGCAGGCGATGTGTCGCATCTGGATGCCCCTGCGCTGGATGAGTTGCAGCGTTAATTGTCATCCGGTTTCGGTGCGCATGAATGCGTACCCTACAAATTCGTGGGGGTGTGATGAATACGCACTCTGCCAAATTGCGGGTTCGTGATCAACGCGCACGCGGTTAAATCGTAGGGTCGTCATTTATGACGACCTGCCGTGATTGAAGCCAAAAAAATGCCGTCATCATGACGGCATTTTCATATCAGCGATTCTGCTGCGGGCGAATCGGAATCAGGTATTCGCAACGGATTTCCGTTGGCGGCTCGCTGCGTTTCTTACCGCCATGCGTGAAGAAGCGCTCAATATCCTGACCCTGGCGACGCACCAGACCCAACGTTGGCATGCAGGTGCCGTAAAGCAGCAGGATAAACTCACCCAGCGCGCTGCGCGCACCGTTATAGGTAAACTGCACGTAATCCCCGGCTTCGAGAATCACATTTTGATTCGACTGCATGCTCAATGCCTGTTGATCGGCAGGCACTGCTGTGGTGTAGAGAATCTCCTGCTCGTCATCCTTTTCATGGCTGGCACGTACCTGATGCAGACCGTATAACACCGGTGGCACGGTATCGGTTTCCAGCAGGAACTGTTTCCAGAAGTGGATGCGCATTTCGTCACGGTAGCTGGAAATTTGCTCCAGCGTACAGGTATAACTCTGCGTTTGCCCGACCAGCACCGTTTCCGGCAGCGTGACAAACGTGGCCTCAGGCATGTGGTGATCGTCCAGACGAATCGGCGGACGAATGCCGAAGGAGTTCCATTCCGATGAGCGACGATACCAGGCGGGCGTTTGATTAAACTGCTTTTTAAACGCTCGGGTAAAAGTCTGCTGTGAATCGAAGCGATATTGTAAAGCGATGTCGAGGATCGGGCGGCTGGTCAGGCGCAAGGCCACAGCGGCTTTCGACAGGCGACGCGCGCGGATGTAAGCGCCGATGGCGTGGCTCGTCACTTCCTTGAACATACGCTGCAGGTGCCACTTGGAATAGCCCGCTTTCAACGCAACATTATCGAGTGAAAGGGGTTGATCCAGATGGCTCTCCAGCCAGACAAGCAAATCGCGAATGATACCGGCTTGGTCCATAAAACATCCTCATAACTCTCTGGTGGCGCAACTATGAAGTCGTCGAATAATAGCACGAAATGCACAAAAGCGTGGGGGCGGTTTGTCAATCGGCTGTGCTAAATCAATGCGGGTTACAACCCGTTTAGGTTTGGTTCCGGGTTCGATTGACAGTACATTACAGTCTCATCTATTCGATTGCCAATGGTAACTCAATGACAATAACTCGCTTTCTTATAATCACGCTTGCAACTTGTCTCTTCAGCGCGGGCGTTCAGGCCGAGGAGATCGGCTCGGTAGACACGGTTTTCAAGATGTTTGGCCCCGACCATAAGATCGTGGTGGAAGCCTTCGACGACCCCGACGTAAAAAATGTAACCTGTTATATCAGCCGGGCGAAAACCGGTGGGATCAAGGGCGGATTAGGTCTGGCGGAAGATACTTCCGACGCGGCCATCTCCTGCCAGCAGGTTGGGCCTGTAGAGCTTAGCGATAAAATCGCACAAGGCAAGGCGCAAGGAGAAGTGGTGTTCCAAAAGCGCACTTCTTTGGTGTTTAAGAAATTGCAGGTGGTACGCTTCTTTGACCAGAAACGCCATGCGCTGGTTTACTTAAGCTACTCAGATAAAGTGGTGGACGGTTCGCCGAAGAACGCGCTGAGCGCTGTGCCAATCATGCCGTGGCATTGAGGCATAAAAAAACGCCCTGATGGGCGTTTTTCTTTAACTGCAGCAAACTTAATCCTGCAATTCACCACAGAAGCGGTAACCTTCGCCATGAATGGTGGCGATGATTTCTGGTGTATCCGGGGTGGATTCGAAATGCTTACGGATGCGGCGGATAGTGACATCCACGGTGCGGTCATGCGGCTTCAGCTCACGTCCCGTCATCTTCTTCAACAGATCGCCACGGGTTTGAATCTTGCCCGGGTTTTCGCAGAAGTGCAGCATCGCGCGGAACTCACTGCGCGGCAGCTTATACTGTTCACCGTTCGGGCTGATCAGTGAGCGGCTGTTAATATCCAGCTCCCAGCCGTTAAAGCGATAGCTTTCAACCGCGCGACGTTCTTCGCTTGGCATCGCCAGATTCATGGTGCGCGATAACAGGTTGCGTGCACGAATCGTCAGCTCACGTGGGTTAAACGGTTTAGTGATGTAGTCATCGGCGCCAATCTCCAGGCCGAGGATTTTATCTACTTCGTTATCACGACCTGTCAGGAACATCAGCGCAACGTTTGCTTGTTCACGCAATTCGCGTGCCAGCAGCAAACCGTTTTTGCCTGGCAGGTTGATATCCATGATCACCAGATTGACGTCATTTTCCGTCAAAACCTGATGCATCTCGGCGCCGTCGGTGGCTTCATAGACCACGTAACCTTCCGCCTCAAAAATACTTTTGAGGGTGTTACGCGTGACCAGTTCGTCTTCAACGATAAGAATGTGCGGGGTCTGCATGTTTCGCTACCTAAAATTTGCCAACAAATCGAAAACAGGGCGTACGATGGCTGCGTTTACTGTTCATCAAAACAGCGTGCCTTACGCAACCGGTGTACGAAATAATCTTCGGAATACACCATCCATCTATGTCAACTTCAGTGTTAGCTCAGCCAGTCAGGATGAATATTTGCGTGCCCCGTGGGTATCGGACTGGCGCTTATCCTAACCGTATTAACAGCAACCTAACAGCACCAACAACAACCGATAAGCATAAAAACAACGCTTCGTTGACTTATATCAAATGCAAGTGTAGCACGTTAACACTTTTATGAAAAACTTCTCCAGGAATGCCAGCTTAGCTCACAAAAAGCAGCATTTTTGCTACATTTTGGCTGCATAACGGTAAAACTAAAACCTGCAGGAAATAATATTTTAATAATATGAAAAATAATAGAATTATATTAATTAAGCATGGAAATTTTAGTTATATCCCACAATATCTTCTCTCCATCGCTTTTATCCTCTTTTAACATCCTTAACATCTTATTTTCTCTTGTCCGTGCGGTTGGTATTTTTGCCACTGCGTGCCAACATAGGGCGAGTTGTTAACAGTTCGATGGAAAAATCATGCATTTCCCCCTGATCCTTGTCTCACCCGCCCGTCCGGAAAATATCGGCGCGGCCGCTCGTGCCATGAAAACCATGGGTTTTAGCGAACTGCGTATTGTTGCCAGCGATGCCTGGCAAGACCCGGCTGCGCGTCGTGTTGCGCACGGTGCCGGTGAGATTCTCGATAATGTCAAAACCTACGCCACGCTGAGTGAGGCGCTGGCCGATGTCGATTTCTCGGTCGCCACCACCGCCCGCAGTCGTGCGAAGTTCCGCTACTACGCCACGCCGGCGCAAGTCGAAACCATTCTGCAAGAGAAGCGCCAGTGGCTGAGCCGAATCGCGCTGGTGTTTGGTCGTGAGGACAGCGGCTTAACCAATGAAGAGCTGGATCAGGTCGATCTGCTGACCGGCATTCCGATGGCCAATGATTACCCTTCACTCAACCTCGGACAGGCGGTGATGGTTTACTGCTATCAGCTGTCGGCGCTGAATCAGGTCGCGGCAGAAGTGAAAGAGGTGGCGAACGAACACCAGCTGCAGGCGCTGCGCGAGCGCTTCCACCAACTGCTGGTGAAACTGGAGGTGAGCGATGATGCCAAAATGACAGACTGGATCGATCAGCGTATTGGCCTGCTGGAACAGCGCGATAGCGCCATGCTGCATCGCCTGCTACATGATGTAGAAAAAAAACTTATAGATAAATAATCGGTGAATATCGGTTTTAATAGTGACTGATCGGGAAACAGGGCGATCAGTTGAACGATCCCAATATGATTTACGCGCAAAAACCGAACTCTGCGCAGTCGCCTCAAAATTGCGGCTAAGACAAATTCGTTGACTTAACGTGCGCTTTGCTTTACTTCTGGAAGGCAGACGGACAAGACAAAGACAGACAGAAAAAATCTCAATGCGTAATCACAGCCTGAACACCACAATTATTATTACCACCACCATTACCACAGGTAACGGTGCGGGCTGACGCATACAGGAAAAACAAAGAAAAAAGCCCGCACCTAAACAGTGCGGGCTTTTTTTTCGGCAAAAATTCAGGAGAGCTTCAATCATGCGAGTGCTGAAATTCGGCGGAACCTCAGTAGCCAATGCGGAACGTTTTCTCCGCGTGGCAGATATTCTGGAAAGCAACGCGCAACAGGGACAGGTTGCTACCGTGCTCTCTGCGCCAGCGAAAATCACCAATCATCTGGTGGCGATGATTGAGAAAACCATTAGCGGCCAGGACGCACTGACGAATATCAGCGATGCCGAACGGATTTTTGCCGACCTGCTGCAGGGCCTGGCGGAGGCGCAGCCGGGCTTCGATTATGATGGCCTGAAAACCCGCATTGAACTGGAATTTGCCCAGCTGAAACAGGTGCTGCACGGCATCAGCCTGCTGGGCCAGTGCCCGGATGCGGTGAATGCCGGCATTATCTGTCGTGGTGAGAAGCTCTCTATCGCCATCATGGAAGCGCTGCTGCAGGCGCGCGGCCACAAAGTCACGGTGATCGACCCGGTGGAGAAACTGCTGGCTGTCGGTCATTACCTTGAATCCACTGTGGATATCGCCGAATCTACCCGTCGCATCGCGGCCAGCCAGATCCCTGCCGATCACATGATCCTGATGGCGGGATTCACCGCCGGAAACGAGAAGGGCGAACTGGTGGTGCTGGGCCGTAATGGCTCTGATTACTCGGCAGCAGTGCTGGCGGCATGCTTACGTGCGGACTGCTGTGAAATCTGGACTGACGTAGACGGCGTCTATACTTGCGACCCGCGTCAGGTGCCGGATGCGCGACTGCTGAAGTCGATGTCCTACCAGGAAGCGATGGAGCTGTCTTATTTCGGAGCAAAAGTCCTGCATCCGCGCACCATTGCCCCGATTGCTCAGTTCCAGATTCCTTGCCTGATCAAAAATACCGCTAACCCGCAAGCGCCCGGCACCTTAATCGGTGGCGAAGGCGAGCTGGATGAGAACCCGGTGAAAGGCATCACCAACCTGAATAATATGGCGATGTTTAACGTCTCCGGTCCGGGCATGAAAGGCATGGTCGGTATGGCAGCACGCGTGTTTGCGGCGATGTCGCGCACCGGCATCTCAGTGGTGCTGATCACCCAATCCTCTTCTGAATACAGTATCAGTTTCTGCGTGCCGCAGAGTGAGCAGGCGCGCGCGCGCCGTGTATTGGAAGAAGAGTTCTATCTGGAGCTGAAAGATGGCCTGCTGGATCCACTTGATGTGCTGGAGCAGTTGGCGGTGATTTCCGTGGTCGGCGATGGCATGCGCACCTTGCGCGGCATCTCCGCCAAATTCTTCTCGGCACTGGCACGCGCCAACATCAACATCGTAGCGATTGCACAGGGCTCTTCCGAGCGTTCCATTTCGGTGGTGGTAAGCAACGATGAAGTCACCACTGGCGTGCGCGTGGTGCATCAGATGCTGTTCGCCACCGATCAGGTGATCGAAGTGTTCGTCGTGGGCGTGGGCGGTGTCGGCGCGGCGTTGCTGGAGCAGCTGCATCGTCAGCAGGCGTGGTTGAAAGAGAAACATATCGATCTGCGCGTGTGTGGTATCGCCAATTCGCGTGCGCTGTTAACCAACGTGCACGGCATCGATCTCAGCAACTGGAAAGGCGCATTGAGCGAAGCCAAAGAGCCGTTCAACCTGGGTCGTCTGATGCGTCTGGTGAAGGAGTATCACCTGCTGAACCCGGTGATCGTGGACTGTACTTCCAGCCAGGCGGTGGCCGATCAATATGCTGACTTCCTCGCTGAAGGTTTCCACGTGGTGACGCCGAACAAAAAGGCCAATACCTCGTCGTGGAATTACTATCAGCAGATGCGTGCGGCCGCGGCGAAATCGCGTCGTAAGTTCCTGTACGACACCAACGTCGGTGCGGGTCTGCCGGTGATCGAAAACCTGCAAAACTTGCTGAATGCGGGTGATGAGCTGATTAAATTCTCCGGTATCCTCTCCGGTTCGCTCTCCTTTATTTTCGGCAAGCTCGATGAAGGCGTTTCGCTGTCGGAAGCCACCAAAATGGCGCGTGAAATGGGCTTCACCGAGCCGGATCCGCGTGACGATCTCTCCGGTACCGATGTGGCGCGTAAACTGCTGATTCTGGCGCGTGAAGCGGGACATCAACTGGAGCTGAGCGATATCGAGATTGAGCCGCTGCTGCCCGCTGAACTCACCGACATCGCTGACGTTGAGCAGTTTATGGCGCGCCTGCCGGAACTGGATGATGCTTTTGCCGCCCGCGTTGCCAAAGCGCGTGATGAAGGTAAAGTGTTACGCTTCGTCGGCGCCATTGAAGAAGGCGGCGTCTGCAAAGTGAAAATCGATGCGGTGGACGGCAACGATCCGCTGTACAAAGTGAAGAACGGCGAAAACGCGCTGGCGTTTTACAGCCGCTATTATCAGCCGATCCCGCTGGTTCTGCGTGGATACGGCGCGGGGAATGATGTCACAGCGGCCGGCGTGTTTGCCGACTTGCTGCGTACACTGTCGTGGAAGTTGGGAGTTTGATGATGGTAAAAATTTATGCACCGGCCTCAATAGGTAACGTCAGCGTCGGCTTTGATGTGCTGGGCGCGGCGGTTTCGCCGGTGGATGGCACCCTGTTGGGTGACTGCGTATCGGTAGAAGCGGCCGACAGCTTCAGTCTGGTGAACATCGGGCGCTTTGTCAGCAAGCTGCCAACCAATCCGCAAGAGAACATCGTTTATCAGTGCTGGGAACGTTTCTGCCAGGCGATTGGCAAAGAAGTGCCTGTCGCGATGACGCTGGAAAAAAATATGCCGATCGGTTCAGGTCTGGGTTCCAGCGCCTGCTCGGTGGTGGCCGGTTTGATGGCGATGAACGAGTTCTGCGGCAAGCCGTTGAACGATACCGAGCTGCTGGCCTTAATGGGCGAGCTGGAAGGGCGTATTTCGGGCAGCGTGCACTTTGATAACGTTGCGCCTTGCTTCCTCGGCGGTGTGCAGCTGATGATTGAAGAGAACGGTATCATCTCACAGGATGTGCCGTGCTTTGATGACTGGCTGTGGGTGATGGCCTACCCAGGCATTAAAGTCTCAACCGCTGAAGCACGCGCGATTCTGCCTGCGCAGTACCGCAAAGACGATGCCATCAAGCATGGCCGTCTGCTGGCGGGCTTTATTCACGCCTGTCATACCCGCCAGCCGCTGCTGGCAGCTAAACTGATGCAGGATGTGATTGCAGAACCTTACCGCACCAAACTGCTGCCGGGCTTCGCTGAGGCGCGCCAGGCGGCTGCCGATATCGGCGCGTTGGCTTGCGGTATTTCGGGCTCCGGTCCGACACTTTTCGCCGTTTGCAACGAGATGGCAACGGCACAGCGGATGGCAGACTGGCTGAGCCAGCACTATCTGCAGAACGATGAAGGCTTCGTCCATATCTGCCGTCTTGATACGGCTGGCGCACGTAACTTGGGATAACGCATGAAACTCTACAACCTTAAGGATCACAACGAGCAGGTTAGTTTTGCTCAGGCCGTTAAACAGGGCCTCGGCTCGCAGCAAGGGCTGTTCTTCCCGCTCGAACTGCCGGAATTCGAACTGACCGACATCGATGCGATGCTGGAGATGGATTTCGTCAGCCGCAGCAGCAAAATTCTCTCAGCTTATATTGGCGATGAGATTGCCGCGCACCAGCTGGCTGAGCGCGTGAAAAACGCCTTTGCCTTCCCGGCGCCAGTGGCGAAAGTCAGTGACGATGTGGCCTGCCTCGAACTGTTCCACGGCCCAACGCTGGCATTCAAAGACTTCGGCGGTCGTTTCATGGCGCAGATGCTCTCTTATGTGTCGGGCGCTGATGAGCAAATCACCATTCTGACCGCGACCTCCGGCGACACCGGTGCCGCGGTGGCCCATGCCTTCTACGGCATGGAAAACGTGCGCGTCGTTATCCTCTATCCGCAGGGCAAGATCAGCCCGCTGCAGGAAAAACTGTTCTGTACGCTGGGCGGCAATATTGAAACCATCGCGGTGGAAGGCGATTTCGATGCCTGCCAGGCGCTGGTGAAGCAGGCGTTTGATGACGAAGAGCTGAAGAAAGCGATTGGCCTGAACTCGGCTAACTCCATCAACATCAGCCGCTTGCTGGCGCAGATTTGCTACTACTTCGAAGCGGTGGCGCAACTGCCACAAGAGCAGCGCAATCAGCTGGTGGTCTCCGTGCCAAGCGGTAACTTTGGTGACCTGACCGCGGGTCTGCTGGCGAAATCACTCGGCTTACCGATCAAGCGCTTTATCGCGGCAACCAACGCCAACGACACCGTGCCACGCTTCCTGGGCAACGGTGAATGGCTACCGAATGCGACAGTGGCAACCCTGTCGAACGCCATGGATGTCAGCCAGCCGAATAACTGGCCGCGCGTGGAAGAGCTGTTCCGTCGTAAAACCTGGCGCCTGACCGATCTGGTGTCTGGCGCGGTATCGGATGAGACCACCAAAGCCACCATGCGTGAGCTGGCGGAAATTGGCTATATCTCTGAGCCGCACGCGGCGATTGCCTATCGCATGCTGCGTGACAACCTGCAGGAAGGCGAATTCGGTCTGTTCCTCGGCACTGCGCATCCGGCCAAGTTCAAAGAGAGCGTGGATGAGATTTTGGGTCAGGAACTGCCGTTGCCGAAAGAACTGGCAGGGCGCGCTGAGCTGCCACTGCTGTCGCATAATATGACGGCAGACTTTGCTGAGCTGCGTAAGTTTTTGCTGAAGTGATGCAAACAGGCGCGCATTGATGCGCGTCAAAGAGAGGAAGGTCGCCCTGTTGGCGACCTTTTTTTATTTCTGCTCGCGGCGCTTAAACACCAACTCGTTACCCTTGCTCTCGTCAGCCGCAAAGAAGTAGCCATCGACATCAAACTGTTTCAGCTGCTCGGGCTTGCTCAGGCGGTTCTGAATCACATAGCGGCTCATCAGGCCACGCGCTTTCTTGGCGTAAAAACTGATCACCTTAAACTTGCCGTTTTTCTCATCGAGGAACACCGGCTTGATCAACTCACCGTTCAGTTGCTTCGGCTTCACCGCTTTGAAGTACTCATCGGATGCGAGGTTGATCAGCACCTCATCGCCTTGCTCGGCCATTGCGTCATTCAGCTTCTGCGTCAGTAAATCACCCCAGAAACCGTAGAGATCTTTTGCCGCCGGGTTGGCCAGCTTGATGCCCATTTCCAGGCGGTAAGGCTGCATCAAATCCAGCGGACGCAGCACGCCGTATAAACCGGACAGCATGCGCAGGTGCTGCTGGGCAAAATCGAAATCTGCATCACTGAACGTCTCAGCCTGCAAACCGGTGTACACGTCGCCTTTAAACGCCAGAATTGCCTGTCGGGCATTGTCGAGCGTGAAGGGCGGCTGCCACTGGTTGAAGCGTTCGGCATTCAGATGTGCCAGTTTATCGCTGATGCCCATCAGTGAACTGATCTGCGCCGGTGAAAGATCGCGCGCAACATCGATCAGCTGTTGTGATTTTTCTAACAGTGTTGACTGCGTAAAGCGCTGTGTCGCCAGCGGGCTTTCAAAATCCAGTGTCTTCGCTGGCGAGATAACCATCAGCATCGTGTTTGTCCTTGTTGACCCGCCTGTTAACAGGGGATTGATGGGAATTAAGTTGCGACGAGTGTAGCAAAAAAGCTGCACGGATCGGCAAATCGCTCCCATTTGTTAGCGCTATCGTAATGAGGCACTTCGTGATGTTGCGCACTGAATTGTGCGTGATATTATCCCAACAGCCTTTTACACCCTGACAGTCAACCTAAGAGAAAGAGAACCATGACGGACAAACTTACTTCCTTGCGTCAGCTGACTACTGTGGTCGCCGACACCGGTGATATCGCGGCGATGAAGCTTTATCAGCCGCAAGATGCGACCACCAACCCTTCTTTGATCCTCAACGCCGCTCAAATCCCTGAATACCGCAAACTGATTGACGAAGCCATTACCTGGGCACGTCAGCAGAGCAGCAACAAAGAAGAGCAGCTGGCACTGGTTTCTGACAAGCTGGCCGTCAACATTGGTCTGGAAATTCTGAAACTGATCCCAGGCCGTATCTCTACCGAAGTTGACGCACGTCTCTCCTACGACACCGAAGCGAGCATCGCGAAGGCACGTAGCCTGATCAAGCTGTACAACGATGCGGGCATCAGCAACGACCGTATCCTGATCAAACTGGCTTCAACCTGGCAGGGCATCCGTGCTGCTGAGCAGCTGGAAAAAGAAGGCATCAACTGTAACCTGACTCTGCTGTTCTCTTTCGCGCAGGCGCGTGCATGTGCGGAAGCAGGCGTGTTCCTGATCTCGCCATTCGTAGGCCGTATCCTCGACTGGTACAAGCAGAACACCGATAAGAAAGAGTACGCTGCGCATGAAGATCCAGGCGTGGTGTCGGTGGCGGAAATCTACAACTATTACAAACAGCACGGTTATGAAACTGTGGTAATGGGTGCCAGCTTCCGTAACATCGGTGAAATCATCGAACTGGCCGGCTGTGACCGTCTGACCATCTCTCCGGGCCTGCTGAAAGAGCTGGCAGAGAGCGAAGGTGCGGTTGAGCGCAAGCTGAGCTATACCGGTGAAGTCAAAGCGCGCCCTGCGAAAATGACCGAAGCTGAGTTCTTCTGGCAGCACAACCAGGATCCAATGGCCGTGACCAAACTGGCTGAAGGTATCCGCAACTTTGCCATCGATCAGGGCAAACTTGAGAAGATGATCGCCGAACTGCTGTAAGGTGATTTACCGTGGCGGCAGCTGTCGCCACGGTTTTACGCTTTTCCCTCGACTCCGCTTTGTATTATCCTCTTTGCATCCCTCTTTATTTGCCGCCTTGCGGTCAACCACAGCGATAACTCAATGGATACTTTGCGTATTGGATTAATTTCCGTTTCCGATCGTGCTGCTAATGGCATTTATCAGGATCAAGGCATTCCGGCGCTGGAAAGCTGGCTCGCCGCCGCGCTGACTACCCCGTTTGAAATCGAAACCCGTTTAGTACCCGATGAGCAGCCGATGATTGAACAGGCGATCTGTGAACTGGTCGATGAACTGTTCTGCAATCTGGTGCTGACCACCGGCGGAACCGGTCCTGCGCGCCGCGATGTTACGCCCGATGCTACACTGGCAGTCGCCGATCGTGAGATGCCGGGCTTTGGCGAACAGATGCGTCAAATCAGCCTGCAGTTTGTGCCGACTGCGATCCTTTCGCGTCAGGTGGGGGTGATCCGCAAACAGTCGCTGATCCTTAATCTGCCGGGCCAGCCCAAATCCATCAAAGAGACACTGGAAGGGCTGAAAGCAGAAGATGGTGCAGTGAAAGTGCCGGGTATTTTTGCTGCTGTACCTTATTGTTTACAGTTGCTGGAAGGGCCCTACGTGGAAACCGATCCCGAAGTGGTAGCAGCATTTCGTCCTAAAAGTGCAAGGCGTGAGACAAACGTCTGAAAATCGCCGTTTTCAGGCATAAAATTCAGCGATACTGGTGTGGCGAAATATTGACGGTATAGTAACTCCAGCTTTACAACCACACTGACTTTGTCTCTGGATACCGCACGACTATGGATGCACATACAACGCGCCGTCTCAACGGCCAGGATTATAAAACCCTGTCGCTGGCCGCCCTCGGCGGGGCACTGGAATTCTACGACTTCATCATCTTCGTTTTCTTCGCCGCCGTAATCGGCGAGCTATTTTTCCCACCGGATATCCCAGAGTGGTTGCGTCAGGTACAGACCTTCGCGATTTTCGCCGCAGGTTATCTGGCGCGTCCGCTGGGCGGCATCATCATGGCGCACTTTGGTGACAAAGTTGGGCGCAAGAAGATGTTTAGTCTGAGCATTCTGTTAATGGCGTTACCCACGCTGGCAATGGGCGCACTGCCGACTTATGCCAGCATTGGCATCGCAGCGCCGATTTTGATGTTGCTGATGCGCGTGCTGCAGGGCGCCGCGATTGGTGGCGAGGTGCCGGGTGCGTGGGTCTTCGTGGCTGAACATGTGCCGGAAAAACGTATTGGTTTTGCCTGTGGCACGCTGACAGCGGGTTTAACCGCGGGCATTTTGCTGGGTTCGCTAGTGGCGACGGTGCTGAACACCACACTTTCACCGGCTGCGATTCGCGATCACGGCTGGCGCATTCCGTTTTTCCTCGGTGGCTTATTCGGCTTGCTGGCGATGTATCTGCGCCGCTGGCTGCACGAAACGCCGGTGTTTAAGCAGATGCAGCAGCGTAAAGCGCTGTCTGACAAGCTGCCGCTGCAAACCATCCTTGCCAGCCATAAGCGCGGCATTGTGATTTCGATGCTGCTGACCTGGTTGCTCTCGGCCTGCATCGTGGTGGTGATTCTGATGGCGCCCACGCTGATGCAGAAACAGCATGGCATCCCTGCAGCATTGAGTCTGCAAGCCAACAGTGTCGCTACCATTATGCTGCTGTTTGGCTGTGTGATAGCGGGCTGGCTGGTGGATCGCTTTGGTGCTGCGCTGACGCTGATTATCGGCTCATTGCTGCTGGCTATCTTTAGCTGGAACTTCTTCCATCAGTTGGGTGGTTCGCCGGAGATGCTGTTTGTCTGGTATGGACTGGCGGGATTGAGCGTTGGCGTGGTGGGTGTGGTGCCTTTTGTGATGGTTAAAGCGTTCCCGGCGGCGGTGCGTTTCACCGGCATCTCCTTCTCATACAATGTGGCCTATGCGATTTTCGGCGGTCTGACACCCATTAGCGTGACGCTAATGATGCAACTCACGCCGATGGCACCTGCCTGGTATGTGTTGGCGCTGGCGTTGATTGGTTTGCTGGTCGGCCTCTGGCTTCAGAGCGAAAAACAGCGATCGACACTGCTCAATCAGGTAAATGTTTAACTCAAGGCGCGTAAGCGCCTTTTTCTTTTCCGCATTTTTTTAAAAATATTTTAGTTTTAACCCTTGATGCGCTCTGAAGCGGCCCCATTTAGTTGTCATCGAGTGATGGCAGGCAGCAAAAAAAGCCTGTTACAGCAGTTGAAAAGGGTCAGTTTGACCGCACATCTGCTAACAACGCTAATTGACAAAGAATTTAAGTGGGAGACGTTTAGATGGGTAAGATTATTGGTATTGACTTGGGTACAACCAACTCATGTGTTGCGGTTATGGATGGTGGTAAAGCACGTGTGCTTGAAAACGCCGAAGGCGATCGCACCACACCGTCAATCATTGCATATACACAAGATGGCGAAACTCTGGTCGGTCAGCCGGCTAAACGTCAGGCGGTGACTAACCCGCAGAACACCCTGTTCGCGATCAAGCGCCTGATTGGCCGTCGTTTCCAGGACGAAGAAGTGCAGCGTGATATCAAAATCATGCCGTACAAAATCATCGGTTCTGATAACGGTGACGCATGGTTGAACGTGAAAGACCAGAAAATGGCACCACCGCAGATCTCTGCTGAAGTGCTGAAAAAGATGAAGAAAACCGCGGAAGATTTCCTCGGTGAAGCGGTAACCGAAGCGGTTATCACTGTTCCAGCTTACTTCAACGATGCACAGCGTCAGGCAACCAAAGATGCCGGCCGTATCGCGGGTCTGGACGTAAAACGTATTATCAACGAACCTACCGCAGCTGCACTGGCTTACGGTCTGGACAAAGGTCAGGGCAACCGCACTATCGCGGTATATGACCTGGGTGGTGGTACTTTCGATATCTCTATCATCGAAATCGATGAAGTTGATGGCGAGAAAACCTTCGAAGTGCTGGCGACCAATGGTGATACTCACCTCGGTGGTGAAGACTTCGACAGCCGTCTGATCAACTACCTGGTAGCAGAGTTCAAGAAAGACCAGGGTATCGATCTGCATAACGATCCACTGGCAATGCAGCGTCTGAAAGAAGCGGCTGAAAAAGCGAAGATTGAACTGTCTTCTGCACAGCAGACCGACGTTAACTTGCCATACATCACTGCAGATGCAACCGGTCCTAAGCACCTGAACATCAAAGTGACCCGTGCGAAGCTGGAATCACTGGTTGAAGATCTGGTGACCCGTTCTATCGAGCCACTGAAAGTTGCGCTGCAAGATGCAGGTCTGTCTGTTTCTGATATCAACGACGTTATCCTCGTTGGTGGTCAGACCCGTATGCCAATGGTTCAGGCCAAAGTCACTGAGTTCTTTGGTAAAGAGCCACGTAAAGATGTGAACCCAGATGAAGCAGTTGCTGTGGGTGCTGCGGTTCAGGGCGGTGTGCTGGCTGGTGAAGTGAAGGACGTTCTGCTGCTGGACGTAACCCCGCTGTCGCTGGGTATCGAAACCATGGGTGGCGTGATGACTGCGCTGATCAGCAAGAACACCACCATCCCAACCAAGCACAGCCAGGTGTTCTCAACCGCTGAAGATAACCAGTCTGCCGTGACCATTCACGTGCTGCAGGGTGAGCGTAAGCGTTCAGGTGATAACAAATCTCTGGGCCAGTTCAACCTCGACGGTATCCAGGCTGCACCGCGCGGTATGCCGCAGATCGAAGTGACCTTCGATATCGATGCCGATGGTATCCTGCACGTGTCTGCGAAGGACAAGAACAGCGGTAAAGAGCAGAAGATCACCATCAAAGCTTCTTCAGGTCTGAACGAAGAAGAGATCGAAAAAATGGTGCGTGACGCAGAAGCGAATGCCGAGTCTGACCGTAAGTTCGAAGAACTGGTACAGACACGTAACCAGGGTGACCAGATTGCGCACAGCACCCGTAAGCAGTTGGATGAAGCCGGTGACAAACTGTCTGCTGAAGACAAAGCACCGATTGAGTCTGCGCTGACCGAGCTGAACACCGCGCTGAAAGGCGAAGATAAAGCAGAAATCGAAGCCAAAATGCAGGCTCTGATGGAAGTGTCTGGCAAACTGATGGAACTGGCGCAGCAGCAAGGCCAGGCGGGCGCAGCAGATGCTGGCGACGCTTCAGCGAAGAAAGATGACGATGTTGTCGACGCTGAATTCGAAGAAGTTAAAGATAAAAAATAATTGCCCCTGACCGGGCGCGACGGCTGGCCTGACAGCCGTTGAAACCAGCACGGGCGTAGGAGATCTCTCCACGCCCGTGCGATCATGTTAAGGGCAGAACAAAATGGCTAAGAGTGATTTTTACGAGATCTTAGGCGTCTCTAAATCCGCAGATGAGCGTGAAATCAAAAAGGCTTACAAGCGCCTGGCGATGAAATACCATCCGGACCGTAACCCGGACAATAAAGAAGCCGAAGCTAAGTTTAAAGAGATTAAAGAAGCCTACGAAGTCCTGACCGATGCGCAAAAGCGTGCGGCCTATGACCAGTACGGCCATGCAGCCTTCGAACAGGGTGGCATGGGCGGTGGTGGATTCGGTGGCGGCGGCTTTGGCGGCGGCGGTGCTGACTTCAGCGATATCTTTGGCGACGTATTTGGCGATATTTTTGGTGGTGGACGCCGTCAGCGTGCTGCCCGTGGCGCCGATTTACGCTACAACATGGAGCTGTCGCTGGAAGAAGCGGTACGCGGCGTGACCAAAGAGATCCGCATTCCAACCCTGGAAGAGTGTGATGTCTGCCACGGTAGCGGGGCTAAAGCGGGTACCCAGCCGCAAACCTGTTCGACCTGTCACGGTGCAGGCCAGGTGCAGATGCGTCAGGGCTTCTTTACCGTACAGCAGGCGTGTCCGACCTGTCACGGTCGTGGCTCGGTGATCAAAGATCCGTGCAATACCTGTCATGGTCATGGCCGTGTAGAGCGCCAGAAAACCTTGTCGGTGAAAATCCCGGCAGGCGTGGATACCGGCGATCGCATTCGTCTGAGCGGCGAAGGTGAAGCGGGTGAACATGGTGCGCCAGCGGGCGATCTGTACGTTCAGGTCTCGGTGAAAAAACACCCGATCTTCGAGCGTGAAGATAACAACCTGTACTGTGAAGTGCCGATCAACTTCGCGATGGCGGCATTGGGTGGCGAGATCGAAGTGCCTACTCTTGATGGTCGCGTGAAGTTGAAAGTGCCGTCTGAAACGCAAACCGGCAAGCTGTTCCGCATGCGCGGTAAAGGCGTGAAGTCAGTGCGCGGTGGCGCGGTGGGCGATCTGCTGTGTCGTGTGGTGGTGGAAACCCCAGTTAGCCTCAACGACAAACAGAAAGCGCTGTTGCGTGAGCTGGAAGAGAGCTTTGGTGGCCCAACGGGTGAGAAAAACAGCCCGCGCTCCAAAAGCTTCTTCGACGGTGTGAAAAAGTTCTTTGACGATCTGACCCGCTAATCGGGTCAGTGGTTCACCCTAAAGCGGAGAGGCGACTCTCCGCTTTTTTTATGGCTGTAATGCCACAAGGCAGGATTTTAATTGTGCACCTCATCTCTGTGCTATGTTCGCCTGTGGTGTCATCAAAATAAGCGCAGTGAAAGGTCCGGCTAGGGTCTAGGCTAACTTGTAGGGCTTTATCCTGCGATGAACGAGCCATAAGCTGCTTTTAACCAGATGATTCCGCCGCTAAACTACCGGGCGACATGTCCCTACTCAGGAGGAGTTGTGAACAAACCCCGTAGTCTTCGAAGCTTACTGAAGAGCTTCATTGAGAGCGATGCCAGTACCGGTATCGTGCTAATTCTGGCAGCGGTCGCTGCGATGATTCTCGCCAACAATCCGTCTACCGCCGGTGGCTATCAATCTTTCCTCGCCGAACCGGTACAGATTCGCTTTGGTGCGCTGGATATCAGCAAAAACCTGTTGCTGTGGATTAACGATGCCATGATGGCGCTGTTTTTCCTGGTAATAGGCCTGGAAGTGAAGCGTGAGTTGATTACTGGCGAACTGGCAAGCCGTGACCGGGCTATCTTCCCGGTGATTGCGGCGCTGGGCGGTATGGTCGCGCCCGCACTGATCTTCCTGTTCTTTAACCATGGCGATCCGATTGCACGCAACGGTTGGGCAATCCCTACCGCCACCGATATTGCCTTTGCCCTTGGTGTGCTGGCGCTGCTGGGCAGCCGTGTACCAACTGCATTGAAAGTTTTCCTGATGGCATTAGCGATCATCGATGATCTCGGCGCTATCGTGATTATTGCGCTGTTCTACACCAGCGATCTTTCCGTGCTGTCGCTCAGCGTGGCAGCAGGCGCAATTGTTGTGCTGGCAATCCTTAATCGCTGTGGTGTACGCAACATCGCGGTGTATATGTTAGTGGGCATCGTGTTGTGGACGGCGGTGCTAAAATCAGGCGTGCATGCCACGTTGGCAGGCGTAGTGGTCGGTTTCTTTGTGCCGTTAGAAGAGAAAGAAGGGCATTCCCCTGCGGAGCACCTGGCACACGGTCTGATGCCATGGGTGAACTGGCTGATCCTGCCGCTGTTTGCCTTCGCTAATGCCGGGATTTCACTGAGTGGCATTACCTTCGGCGATGTGCTGTCACCAGAGCCGCTGGGCATCATTCTGGGGCTGCTGATTGGGAAGCCGTTGGGCATCACGCTGTTCTGCTGGCTGGCGGTGAAATGGCGGCTGGCAGTGTTGCCAGGCGGTACCACCATTCGCGATATCATGGCGATAGGTGTGCTTTGTGGTATTGGCTTCACCATGTCGATATTTATCAGCTCGCTGGCCTTCGATGCCGCGCATGAGCAGCTGGTGACATTCTCGAAACTGGGAATTCTGAGTGGATCGCTACTGTCAGCAGTGATTGGCTATACACTGTTGCGAGTGAAGTTGCGTTAAGAAACGGTAACTTGTGGTCGCCATAAATGGTGACCTTACAAGGTGTCGTCGGGTGCGCATTCATGCGCATCTGGAAAAGGCTTTACGGGAAGAGCATAAATCGCAGGCATAAAAAAACCGGCTAAGCGCCGGTTCTTTCGACAAAGCGATAACCTAACAGGCGATTAAGCCAGTTTGGTGATCTGTGCAGCCAGGTTTGCTTTATGGCGTGCAGCTTTGTTTTTGTGGATCAGACCTTTAGCAGCCTGACGGTCCACGATTGGTTGCATTTCGTTGAATGCGTTCTGCGCAGCAGCTTTGTCGCCTGTTGCGATAGCCGCGTATACTTTCTTGATGAAAGTACGCATCATTGAACGGTTGCTTGCGTTATGCTTGCGACGTTTCTCAGATGTTACGGCGCGTTTCTTAGCTGATTTGATATTAGCCAAGGTCCAACTCCCAAATGTGATCTATATGGACAAATCAAAGGCCGAGGACTATGCCTTTTGCGCCTTCTTTTGTCAATGGATTTGTGCAAATAAGCGTCGTTTTAGCAACGGCGCTTGATTACGTAATTGATGGCGCAGGATTCTACCAGCAACACGTCGCTGAATACAGTATTTCGCATTAAAAATCTTCATTACCTGCCTGAGCAATGGGTTGCGTGCGCATTAAGCTGCACCATACGCAGGAAAGGCACGCAGACGGGTTAACCTGAAGGCCATTCAAGGGTATAATCCGCCGATTTCCACCGGTTTGAGTCAGCCATGAAGTTTATCCGCGGTATTTATAATCTGAAAGAGCAGCATCGCGGCTGCGTCCTGACCATTGGCAATTTTGACGGCGTACATCGCGGCCACCAGGCATTGATGGCGGAGTTGATTGCTGAAGGACGTCAACGCAATCTGCCGGTGGTGGTGATGCTGTTTGAACCGCAACCACTTGAATTGTTTGCCGGTGACAAAGCCCCGGCACGCCTGACGCGTTTGCGCGAGAAGCTGAAGTATCTCGAACAGGCAGGTGTTGATGCGGTGCTCTGCGTCCGTTTTGATCGCCGTTTTGCGGCACACTCCGCACAAAGTTTTATCGCTGAACTGCTGGTCGATAAACTCAACGTGAAGTTTCTCGCAGTGGGTGATGATTTCCGCTTTGGCGCTGGTCGCCAGGGGGATTTCCTGTTATTACAGAAAGCCGGTGTCGAGTATGGCTTCGACGTCATCAGCACCCAGACCTATTGTGATGGCGGTGCGCGTATCAGCAGCACGGCGGTACGTCAGGCACTGGCACAGGATGATTTTGCGCAGGCAGAAGCGCTGCTGGGCCATCCATTCAGCATTTCAGGGCGCGTGGTGCACGGTGATGCACTGGGGCGCACCATTGGTTTCCCCACCGCTAACATTCCATTACGCCGCACAGTAACGCCGGTGAAAGGGGTGTTTGCGGTAGAAGTGTTAGGCCTGGGCGACAAGCCCATCGCTGGCGTGGCCAACATTGGCACACGTCCGACGGTAAAAGGTCTGCGTCAGCAGCTTGAAGTTCACCTGCTTGACACACATATGAATCTTTATGGCCACCACATTGAGGTGGTGCTGAAACAGAAGATTCGCGACGAACAGCGTTTCGCTTCGCTGGACGCGTTGAAAGAACAAATTGCGAAAGATGTGGTGACGGCCCGCCAATTTTTTGGGCTTAACGCACCGGCTTAATGACCGAAATACGGAACCGAGAATCTGATGAGTGACTATAAATCTACCCTGAATTTGCCGGAAACGGGGTTCCCGATGCGTGGCGATCTGGCCAAACGCGAACCGGGAATGCTGCAACGTTGGACTGATGACAACCTGTACGGCATCATCCGCGAAGCCAAAAAAGGGAAAAAAACCTTTATTTTGCATGATGGCCCTCCGTACGCGAACGGCAGCATTCATATTGGTCACTCCGTTAACAAGATTCTGAAAGACATTATCGTTAAGTCGAAAGGCATGGCGGGATACGACTCGCCATATGTACCCGGTTGGGACTGCCACGGCTTGCCGATTGAGCACAAAGTTGAGCAGATGATCGGTAAACCGGGCGAGAAAGTCTCCGCTGCGGAATTCCGTGCCGCCTGCCGTAACTATGCTGCTGAGCAGGTTGAAGGCCAGAAGAAAGACTTTATCCGTTTGGGCGTACTGGGTGACTGGGATCGTCCGTACCTGACTATGGACTTCAAAACTGAAGCCAACATCATTCGTGCGCTGAGTAAAATTATTGGCAACGGCCACCTGCACAAAGGCGCCAAACCGGTGCACTGGTGCATGGATTGCCGTTCAGCACTGGCTGAAGCGGAAGTGGAGTACTACGACAAAACCTCCCCTTCTATCGACGTGATGTTTAACGCCGTTGATGCTGATGCGGTACGCGCTAAGTTTGGCGTTGCAGCCTCTGAAGGCCCGGTTTCTCTGGTGATCTGGACCACCACCCCGTGGACCATGCCGGCCAACCGTGGCATCTCCCTGCATCCTGAGTTCGAATACCAGTTGCTGCAGATTGAAGGCCGCAGCTTGATCCTCGCGAAAGAGATGGTTGAGAGCGTGATGAAGCGCGCGGGCATCGCTGAGTGGACGGTCCTGGGCGAATGCAACGGTGCAGCACTTGAGCTGCAGCTGTTCCAGCACCCGTTCCTTGAGCAGATCCAGTCGAAAGTCGTATTGGGCGAGCACGTTACGCTGGAAGCGGGTACCGGTGCAGTGCATACCGCACCTGGACACGGCCCGGATGACTATGTGATCGGCCAGAAATACGGTCTGGAAACCGCTAACCCTGTCGGTCCAGATGGCGCGTACCTGCCAGGTACCTATCCAACGTTGGACGGCGTAAACGTGTTTAAAGCCAACGAAATGATCGTTGAGCTGCTGAAAGAGAAAGGCGCACTGCTGCACGTTGAAAAACTGCTGCATAGCTATCCGCACTGCTGGCGCCACAAAACTCCGATCATCTTCCGTGCTACCCCTCAGTGGTTCATCAGCATGGATCAGAAAGGCCTGCGTGCGCAGTCGCTGAAAGAGATCAAAGGCGTGCAATGGATCCCGGATTGGGGCCAGGCGCGTATCGAAGCGATGGTGGCGAACCGTCCAGACTGGTGTATCTCACGTCAGCGTACCTGGGGCGTGCCGATGGCGCTGTTCGTGCACAAAGAGACCGAGCAGCTGCATCCGGATACGCTGGAGCTGATGGAAAAAGTCGCGAAGTGCGTAGAACAGGATGGCATTCAGGCGTGGTGGGATCTCGATCCGCGCGATCTGATGGGCGACGACGCTGACAACTACGTCAAAGTGCCGGATACACTGGATGTGTGGTTCGATTCAGGCTCAACCAGCTACTCCGTGGTCGATGCGCGCCCGGAATTTGGCGGCCATGCGCCGGATATGTATCTGGAAGGTTCAGATCAGCATCGTGGCTGGTTCATGTCTTCGCTGATGATTTCGACGGCGATGAAAGGCAAAGCGCCTTATCGTCAGGTACTGACGCACGGTTTCACCGTGGACGGCCAGGGCCGCAAGATGTCGAAATCCATCGGCAACACCGTGGCTCCGCAGGATGTGATGGACAAACTGGGCGCGGATATCTTGCGTCTGTGGGTCGCCTCAACCGATTACTCCGGTGAAATGGCGGTGTCCGATGAGATCCTGAAGCGTGCCGCTGACAGTTATCGCCGTATCCGTAACACCGCGCGCTTCCTGCTGGCAAACCTCGCGGGCTTCAACCCGGCGACCGATTGCGTGAAACCCGAAGAGATGGTGGTGGTCGATCGCTGGGCGGTTGGCCGTGCGCTGGCTGCACAGCAAGACATCGTCCAGTCTTACGAGAACTACGATTTCCATGAAGTGGTGCAGCGTCTAATGCACTTCTGCTCCATCGAAATGGGCTCGTTCTATCTTGATGTGATCAAAGATCGTCAGTACACCGCGAAAGGTGACAGCCTGGCGCGTCGTAGTTGCCAGACCGCGCTGTGGCACATTGTTGAAGCGCTGGTGCGCTGGATGGCGCCAATCATGTCCTTCACTGCTGATGAAATCTGGGGCTACCTGCCGGGTGAACGTGCTAAATACGTATTCACTGAAGAGTGGTATGAAGGCCTGTTTGGTCTGGCGGATAACGAAGCACTGAACGACGCCTACTGGGATGAGCTGCTGAAAGTGCGCGGCGAAGTCAACAAAGTGATCGAGCAAGCGCGCAGCGATAAACGTATCGGTGGCGCACTGGAAGCCGCAGTAACGCTTTACGCGGATGCTGAACTGGCCGCTAAACTGCAGGCGCTGGGCGATGAGTTGCGTTTTGTCTTGCTGACTTCCGGTGCGACGGTGGCGGATTACGCCACTGCCAGCGATGAAGCGCAGCAGAGCGAAGTACTGAAAGGTCTGAAAATCGCACTACATAAAGCAGAAGGCGAGAAATGTCCGCGTTGCTGGCATTACACTACTGACGTTGGCCAGAATCCGGAGCATGCTGCGGTCTGTGGACGTTGTTACACCAACGTAGCCGGCAACGGTGAAGTGCGGAAATTTGCCTGATGAGTAAACTCTGCTCTACCGGATTGCGCTGGTTGTGGCTGGTGCTGGTGGTGATCGTGGTCGATTTCGCCAGCAAGCAGTGGATCATGAACAACATGATGCTGCATGAAACACAGCCGCTGATACCGTTCCTGAATCTGTTCTACGCGCACAACTATGGCGCGGCGTTCAGTTTCCTGGCGGATAAAGGTGGCTGGCAGCGTTGGTTCTTTGCCGGCATCGCGATTGCGATTGTGGTCGCGCTGGTGGTGATGATGTATCGCAACCGTGCAAGTAACAAATTAACCAATATTGCCTACGCGCTGATTATCGGCGGGGCGTTGGGTAACCTGTTTGACCGTGCATATCACGGCTTCGTGGTGGATTTCATCGACTTCTACGTTGGTGACTGGCATTTTGCCACCTTCAACATCGCTGACTGCGGCATCTGTATTGGTGCGGCCTTGGTGGTGCTGGAAGGATTCCTCACGCCGAAAGACAAACAGGTCAAAGAGAAAGGGTAACAAATGACTGAGTCCGTACAGCGCGATAGCGCGTTGCTGGTGCATTTCACGCTGAAGCTGGAAGATGGCTCAACAGCGGAATCCACACGCGCCAACGGCAAACCAGCGCTGTTCCGTCTGGGAGATGGCAGCTTGTCGGGTGCATTGGAACAGGAACTGTTAGGACGTAAAGTCGGCGATAAGCATGCCTTTACGCTGGCACCGGAAGATGCCTTTGGTGGCACCAGTCCGGACCTGGTTCAGTACTTTTCGCGCCGTGACTTTAAAGATGCTGGCGAACCTGAAGTCGGTTCCATCATGCTGTTCAGCGGCAGAGGTGGCAGCGAGATGCCGGGTGTGATCCGTGAAATTTCCGGTGACTCTATCACCGTTGATTTTAACCATCCGTTGGCCGGCCAGCGCATTCAGTTTGAAATTGAAGTGCTGGAGATTGACCCGGTGCTGGAGGCCAGCGATGCAAATCCTGTTAGCTAACCCTCGCGGTTTCTGTGCAGGCGTGGATCGCGCCATCAGTATTGTGGAGCGCGCGCTGGAGATGTACGGTGCACCGATCTACGTGCGTCACGAAGTGGTACATAACCGCTACGTGGTAAGTAGCTTGCGCGATCGGGGAGCGATCTTCATTGAAGAGATCAGTGAAGTGCCAGACGATGCCATTCTGATTTTCTCCGCTCACGGCGTTTCTCAGGCGGTGCGGGCGGAAGCGAAGGCGCGCAATCTCACTATGCTGTTTGACGCCACTTGTCCGCTGGTGACCAAGGTACATATGGAAGTGGCGCGCGCCAGCCGTAAAGGTGTGGAAGCCATTCTGATTGGTCATGCCGGACATCCTGAAGTGGAAGGCACCATGGGGCAGTACAACAACCCCAACGGTGGCATGTATTTGGTGGAGTCACCGGAAGATGTGTTCAAGCTGAGCGTTAAGGACGAAGGCAATCTGTGCTTCATGACGCAGACAACTTTATCGGTTGATGATACGTCAGATGTGATTGATGCACTGCGTCAGCGCTTCCCGGCAATTATTGGCCCACGCAAAGATGATATCTGTTACGCCACCACTAACCGCCAGGAAGCCGTGCGTGTTCTGGCGCGTGATGCGGAAGTGGTGCTGGTGGTTGGCTCGAAAAACTCCTCTAACTCCAACCGTCTGGCCGAACTGGCACAGCGTGCGGGGAAACTGGCTAAGCTGATCGATTCAGCGGATGACATTCAGGAAGAGTGGGTTAAAGGCAAGCAGATCATCGGTGTGACGGCGGGCGCCTCGGCACCGGATATTCTGGTGCAGCAGGTGATTCAGCGCTTGAAAGAGTATGGCGGTGAAGCCGCGATTGAGCTGATTGGCCGCGAAGAGAACATTGTGTTTGAAGTGCCGAAAGAGTTGCGTGTCGAAGTGCGCAACGTCCAGTAAGCGTTTGCTATCGAAACAGAATCAGGCCGACATCGTTCGGCCTTTTCTTTATCTGTCGTCGCCAAAAAGACCACTTCCAGCAGGTGGGATTGCTTTTACTGATAATGTTTGGCGGCTGGCATAAAATTCTTATTATCCCTTTTTTATTGTGGCGTGACTGTTATCTGACCGTTAACCTGTTTACGCTTTGCATGCATAGATTTGTATCAGGAATGAATAATTATGAGTGATATCCGCATTGCTATCGTTGGTGCGCCGGGCCGCATGGGACGCAATTTAATTCAGGCCGTGCAGCAAGCGGAAGGTGTCGCGTTAGGCGCAGCACTGGCACGCAGCGGTTCTTCACTGCTGGGCGCTGACGCAGGTGAACTGGCTGGTATCGGTAAAACCGGTATTACCGTTACCGATGATTTGCTGAAAGTGGTCAATGATTTTGATGTGCTAATCGACTTTACTCGCCCGGAAGGCACGCTGGAATATCTGGCGTTCTGCCGTGAGCATCAAAAAGCGATGGTGATCGGCACCACAGGTTTCGATGAAGCGGGCAAAGAAGCGATTCGCGCTGCTGCGGAAGAAATTGGCATTGTGTTTGCCGCTAACTTTAGTGTTGGAGTGAACCTGGTGCTGAATCTGCTGCAGCAAGCGGCCAAAGTGATGGGTGACTATGCTGATATTGAAATCGTTGAAGCGCACCACCGTCATAAAGTTGATGCACCATCAGGTACAGCGTTAGCGATGGGCGAAGCCATTGCCGATGCGATGAACTGGAATTTAGACGAGCACGCGGTCTACGCCCGCGAAGGCCATACCGGCGAGCGTAAAGCACAGACCATCGGTTTCGCAACCGTGCGCGCGGGTGATATTGTCGGTGAGCATACCGCGATGTTTGCTGATATTGGCGAGCGTGTAGAGATTACCCATAAGGCTTCCAGCCGCATGACCTTTGCTAATGGCGCAGTTAAGGCGGCAAGTTGGTTGAAGAACAAGAAATCTGGCCTCTATGATATGCGAGATGTGCTGGATTTATCGATGTTGTGAGTGTTGTGAACCATCGTGATGTGGTTATTTCAATCGGTAAGATGATGATTGAATAGGGCAATGTGATCATTGCCCTTTATTTTACTTGTTAAAATGATGGCTTGGTTGTTGTTTTGTCTTGTGGTTGGCATTTTACAATCTTTATGTCTATTAAGAAGTCAGTAAGATGCGATTTTTGACCATTTGGTCAAAAATTTATGCGTGGTAGCACGTGTTTGCGATTATTGCCGCTTAGCAACCGTTTATTTTCCTCACTTGTCTCACTCTTTTATCGCCTTTCTCGCCTTTTAACATTCAACAGCCTTAAAAATACAAAAAAATAGTCGCTCAGGGTAGACAAGCTGAAGGTCGATCATTAGAATGCGCGCAATTTGCCAAAATTCGAGCATTCAGGCGGATTTTGCATTGATTCGGGCATGTATTTTGAATTAATATGCAAATATTGTGACTGTTTATTCCCTGGAGGATGTTTTGATTAAGTCAGCGCTCTTGGTTCTGGAAGACGGAACCCAATTCCACGGTCGGGCCATCGGGGCAACGGGGTCGGCAGTGGGGGAAGTCGTTTTCAACACGTCAATGACTGGTTATCAAGAAATCCTCACTGATCCTTCCTATTCCCGCCAAATCGTTACCCTCACTTATCCCCATATCGGCAATGTTGGCGTTAATGCCGCCGATGAAGAATCCAGCCAAATCCATGCTCAAGGCCTCGTTATTCGCGACCTGCCGCTAATCACCAGCAATTTCCGCAGTGAAGAAAGCCTCTCAGCTTACTTGCAGCGCAATAACATTGTCGGTATCGCCGACATTGATACGCGCAAACTGACGCGTTTGCTGCGTGAGAAGGGCGCACAGAGTGGCTGCATTATTGCGGGTGATAATCCAGATGCGGCACTGGCGCTGCAAAAGGCGCAGGCGTTCCCGGGCTTGAAAGGAATGGATCTGGCAAAAGAAGTGACCACCGCAGAAACTTACGCGTGGCAGCAGGGTAGCTGGACCCTGGAAGGGGATTTGCCTGAGCAGAAAACGGCTGCAGAGCTGCCGTTCCACGTTGTCGCCTACGACTTCGGCGCTAAGCGCAACATCCTGCGTATGCTGGTGGATCGTGGCTGCCGCTTGACGGTTGTCCCGGCTAAAACCAGCGCAGAAGAGGTGCTGGCACTGAATCCAGATGGCATCTTCCTGTCGAACGGTCCTGGTGACCCGGAGCCGTGTGACTACGCCATCAATGCAATTCAGGCGTTCCTGAAAACCGATATTCCGGTGTTCGGTATCTGCCTTGGCCATCAGCTGCTGGCACTAGCAAGCGGTGCGAAAACCATCAAGATGAAACTCGGCCACCACGGCGGCAACCATCCGGTCAAAGATCTCGACAACAATGTGGTGATGATTACCGCGCAGAACCACGGTTTTGCGGTTGATGACAGCCAGTTGCCAGCGAATCTGCGCGTCACGCATGTGTCGCTGTTCGACCAGACGGTACAAGGTATTCACCGCACAGATAAACCGGCCTTCAGCTTCCAGGGACACCCTGAAGCGAGCCCAGGCCCGCACGATGCGGCGCCGCTGTTCGATCACTTTATCGAACTGATCGAAGCTTACCGTTCTAACGCGAAGTAATCAGGAGCCCACGATGCCAAAACGTACAGACATAAAATCCATCCTGATCCTTGGCGCTGGCCCGATCGTTATCGGCCAGGCATGTGAATTTGACTACTCCGGTGCGCAGGCGTGTAAAGCGCTGCGTGAAGAGGGTTACCGCGTCATTCTGGTAAACTCCAACCCGGCTACCATTATGACCGACCCGGAAATGGCCGATGCGACCTATATCGAGCCGATTCACTGGGAAGTGGTACGCAAAATTATCGAAAAAGAGCGTCCGGATGCGGTGCTGCCAACCATGGGCGGCCAGACTGCGCTGAACTGTGCGCTGGAGCTGGAGCGTCACGGCGTACTCGAAGAGTTCGGTGTCACCATGATTGGTGCAACCGCAGATGCCATCGATAAAGCCGAAGACCGCCGCCGCTTTGATGTAGCGATGAAAAGTATCGGTCTGGGTACTGCTCGCTCTGGTATCGCGCATACCATGGAAGAAGCACTGGCCGTGGCTGAAGATGTGGGCTTCCCGTGCATCATTCGTCCTTCGTTCACCATGGGCGGGACGGGTGGCGGTATCGCTTACAACCGCGAAGAGTTCGAAGAGATTTGCGAGCGTGGCCTGGATCTCTCCCCTACCAATGAGCTGCTGATTGATGAGTCGCTGATTGGCTGGAAAGAGTACGAGATGGAAGTGGTGCGTGATAAAAACGACAACTGCATCATCGTCTGCTCAATCGAAAACTTCGATGCGATGGGTATCCACACCGGTGACTCGATCACCGTGGCACCGGCGCAAACCCTGACGGATAAAGAATACCAAATCATGCGTAACGCCTCGCTGGCGGTACTGCGTGAAATCGGTGTTGAAACCGGCGGTTCTAACGTCCAGTTCTCAGTCAACCCGAAAGATGGTCGTCTGGTTGTTATTGAGATGAACCCGCGTGTGTCGCGCTCGTCAGCGCTGGCCTCCAAAGCCACCGGTTTCCCGATTGCAAAAGTCGCCGCGAAACTGGCGGTGGGCTTCACCCTTGATGAGCTGATGAATGACATCACCGGCGGTCGTACGCCGGCGTCGTTTGAGCCGTCAATCGACTACGTTGTGACCAAGATTCCTCGCTTCAACTTCGAGAAGTTCGCTGGCGCCAATGACCGCCTGACCACGCAGATGAAATCTGTGGGTGAAGTGATGGCAATTGGCCGCACCTTCCAGGAATCAATGCAGAAAGCGCTGCGCGGTCTGGAAGTCGGTGCAAACGGCTTCGACCCGAAAGTGGATCTGGATGATGCCGAAGCGCTGACCCGCATCCGCCGTGAGCTGAAAGATGCCGGTTCTGACCGTATCTGGTACATCGCCGATGCGTTCCGTGCCGGTATGTCGGTGGATGGCGTGTTCAACCTGACCAACATTGACCGCTGGTTCCTGGTGCAAATCGAAGAGCTGGTGCGCCTGGAAGAGCAGGTTGCGCGTGAAGGTGTTAACTCACTGAACGCCGATTTCCTGCGTGCACTGAAGCGCAAAGGCTTTGCTGACGTGCGTCTGGCAAACCTGGCGGGCGTGGCGGAGAGCGAAATTCGCAAACTGCGTCAGCAGTTCAACCTGCACCCAGTCTACAAACGCGTAGACACCTGTGCGGCAGAATTCTCCACCGATACCGCTTATATGTACTCCACTTATGAAGAAGAGTGCGAAGCGAATCCAAACCAGGATCGTGACAAAATCATGATTTTGGGCGGTGGTCCAAACCGTATCGGTCAGGGTATCGAGTTCGATTACTGCTGCGTGCATGCGGCGCTGGCGCTGCGCGAAGACGGTTACGAAACCATTATGGTGAACTGTAACCCGGAGACCGTATCGACTGACTACGACACCTCCGACCGCTTGTACTTCGAACCGGTGACGCTGGAAGACGTGCTGGAAATCGTGCGCATCGAGAAGCCTAAAGGCGTCATCGTGCAGTACGGCGGTCAGACCCCGCTGAAGCTGGCTCGTGCGCTGGAAGCGGCAGGCGTGCCCGTGATTGGGACCAGCCCAGATGCGATTGACCGCGCTGAAGATCGTGAGCGCTTCCAGCAGGCGGTTGAACGCCTGAGCCTGAAGCAGCCGGCTAACGCCACCGTGGCTACGCTGGAGCAAGCCGTCGAGAAAGCCGCAGGTATCGGTTATCCGTTGGTGGTGCGTCCTTCTTATGTGCTGGGCGGCCGTGCGATGGAAATCGTTTATGATGAAATCGACCTGAAGCGTTACTTCCAGACCGCGGTTTCTGTTTCCAACGATGCACCGGTACTGCTGGACCGCTTCCTGGATGATGCAGTGGAAGTCGACGTGGATGCGATTTGCGACGGTGAGCGCGTACTGATTGGCGGCATCATGGAGCACATCGAACAAGCTGGTGTTCACTCAGGTGACTCCGCTTGTTCACTGCCGGCTTATACGCTGAGCACTGAAATCCAGAACGTGATGCGTCAACAGGTCGAGAAACTGGCTTTCGAGCTGAACGTACGCGGTTTGATGAACGTGCAGTTCGCAGTGAAGGACAACGAGGTTTACCTGATTGAGGTGAACCCACGTGCGGCGCGTACCGTGCCATTCGTGTCTAAAGCGACCGGTGTACCTTTAGCGAAAGTGGCTGCGCGTGTGATGGCAGGTAAAACCCTGGCTGAGCAGGGCGTCACGAAAGAAATCATTCCACCGTATTACTCGGTGAAAGAAGTGGTGCTGCCGTTCAACAAGTTCCCGGGTGTTGACCCGATTCTTGGCCCAGAGATGCGTTCTACCGGTGAAGTGATGGGTGTCGGCCGTACCTTCGCTGAGGCGTTTGCCAAAGCGATGTTGGGTGCGCAGAGCAACATGAAGAAAACCGGTCGTGCGTTACTGTCAGTGCGCGAAGGCGATAAGAAACGTATTGTTGACCTGGCGGCGAAGCTGCAGAAGTTTGGCTTCGAGTTAGATGCTACACACGGTACCGCTGTGGTGCTGGGTGAAGCCGGTATCAACCCACGTCTGGTTAACAAGGTGCATGAAGGTCGTCCACACATTCAGGACCGTCTGAAGAATGGTGAGTACACCTACATCGTCAATACCACCGCGGGTCGTCAGGCGATTGAAGATTCCAAACTGATTCGCCGCAGTGCGCTGCAATATAAAGTGCATTATGACACCACGCTGAACGGTGGATTTGCTACGGCGATGGCGTTGAATGCCGACCCGACTGAGAAAGTGATTTCAGTGCAGGAAATGCATGCGCAAATCAAAGGTTAATCAATAAGTTGACCGACTGAGAACGGCTCCTTCGGGAGCCGTTTTTTTTCGCCTGTTTATCATTAGTTGAATAAGGTTATGTGTGAAAAATCTATTGATTTGACATAGTATTTATCAGTTGATGCGGTAACGGTTACACCTCGGATTATCCGCACAAATTTATAAATACGATCCCGGTAAGCGCACCGTACTATCTTGAGCGCTCATCAATAGAGCGCTCACCTTAACTGGGATATAAAAAATGAAAATGCGTGCTTTCACCCTCAGCGCAGTGGCTGCGTTATTAGTTGCTGCGCCTCTCGCCAGCCAGGCGGAAATTACCCTGCTGAAGCAGGATCCGCAGGCGGGCGATCCACTTAGTCGTCTTGATTTCAAAGTCGGCGGCAGTATTCGTCCTCAGTTCCAGCATCAGGCTGGTGTCAGTGACCAATCGTATAAACGTAACGGCTACGATGGCGGTTCACGTTTCCGTTTCTCCGCTGATTACTACCTGTTTGATGACATTAGCTGGGTCAGCTACTACGAGCTGGGCGTGAACTTCCCGGCCTGGTGGGGTTGGGATCACCACTATGCCGATGGCCAGAACAACACCACGCGTCGCCAGCTTTACACCGGTCTGAAGAGCAAAACCTGGGGTCAGTTGACCTTTGGTCAGCAGAACAGCGTTTACTATGATGTGGTTGGCGCAAAGACCGATATCTGGGACTACGATATGCTGGCTCAGGCACCGGGCAATGGTATCAACGGCGATTACGACGGTTCATACCGTTCACGTAAGATGCTGAAGTACAAAAACACCTTCGGCGACGTTGATGTTTATGCGTCTTATCTGTTTGCAGATAATGAACTGCTGCAGAAGAACAACAGCCTGCGCTATAAGCGTAAGAGCGGTGGTTCACTGGGTATCGATTACCACATCACGAAAGATTTAACATGGGGCACCGCGTGGAACTATACGCGCGCCACCATGCGTAATGCGGCCAATGGCGATGACAAAGATTACAACCAGAACATCTACGGTACCGCGCTGAGCTGGAAACCTGATAACTGGACGTTGTCTGCCGGTGCGGGTTGGTACCAGAACTTCTCCCCAACCACAGTGAAGAACGTCAACAACTACTTCGCAGATGATGCGTGGGGCGTTGAATACTTCGCGGGCTACAAATTCGCTATCGATCAGTATGCGGTTAAATCGATCCAGCCATACTTCATGGGCGACCGTCTGGAGTTCGTCAATGGACGTAACTACAAACGTATCGACAATGGTGTCGGTATCAGCACTAAACTGGATTACGGCTTCCAGGTGGACTACGAATACGTGATCACCTCAAGCACCGACAAATCACTGGGTAATATGAACCTGGTGCGTCTGCGCTACGATTTCTAATCGAAGTGACAACGGCTCCTGCGGGAGCCGTTTTTCTTTGTCGCAGACAGTGCGGTTTTCTTTACACTCCATCACGTCAAAGCCTCATTTCGCCCTGAGTTGTAGCGTTCAGCTGGACTAATCTGGCGTCTATTTCCATGTATGGTGGAAAAGTCGGTGTAAAACTCTGTCCAATAACAAAAATGCGGTCGCATAGGAGCTTTACGCAAATAGCGGGGGCGGCCTATCGACGAAACTTTCGCCTTTACGTATGATGGCGCCAATTTTTTTCCTGTAGGTCTTTTAACATGATTAGTCTGATCGCAGCACTGGCAGCCGATCGCATTATTGGTATGGAAAACGCCATGCCATGGAACCTGCCTGCTGATTTGGCGTGGTTCAAACGTAATACGCTGAATAAGCCGGTGATTATGGGGCGTCTGACCTTTGAATCAATCGGCCGCCCGCTACCGGGACGTTTAAATATTGTGGTGAGCAGCCAGCCTGGCACCCATGACGGCGTGACCTGGGTGACTTCACTGGACGAAGCAGTGAAAGCGGCGGGAGACGTGGAAGAGGTCATGGTGATCGGTGGCGGTCGCATTTACGAACAGATGCTGGCGCGTGCCGATCGTTTGTATCTCACACACATTGATGCCGAAGTCGAAGGTGACACCCAATTCCCGGATTACGAGCCGGATGAGTGGCAATCGACCTTTAGCGAGTTTCATGACGCCGATGCACAAAACTCGCACAGCTACTGCTTTGAGATTTTAGATCGCCGTTGATGTTTATCCCGGTGCGCGTCAATGCGCCCCTGACGAAGACTGTGCCATATCGTCGTAGTGTCGCCATTTCGGCGACCGGGAAATCTCAGCACCATCGATTATGGCGAAAGAAAAAAAGCCCCGCTCAATTTGCGGGGCTTTTTGTTTATGATCTGCGGCAATGGTTAATTGGCCGGGGCATTTATTAATGCATGTCGCTCAATGGCGGATGTGCGCTGGCGGCACTCTCTGCCATCGCCTTTTCGCGGTTGGAGGCCTGCACATAATAGCGTTGTGATTCCCAGTGCAGCAGCGTTAGCGTTCCGCCCCAGCAGCAACCGGTATCCAGTCCGATTATGTGTTCAGGTGTCCCTTTACCTTCCAGCGAAGCCCAGTGGCCAAACACCTGCGTATAGTCGCGGCCGATTTTGGCCGGAACGAGGAACCAGGGTTTTAATGGCGGTGGCGCAGAGTTGGGGGCTTCTTTGCAAATCATATCCAACTGACCGTTGGGGAAGCAGAAACGCATGCGCGTCAGAGCATTGGTACTGAAGCGCAGACGTGCCAATCCGCTCAATTCCGGCGTCCAGTTGTTCGGCATGTCGCCGTACATCGCATCCAGGAACAGCGGATAGGTGTCGCTGGCCAGTACGGCTTCAACTTCACGCGCACAGAGTTTTGCCGTGTCGAGATCCCACTGCGGTGTGATACCCGCATGAGCCATCAACAGCTTTTTCTCTTCATCTACCTGTAACAGCGGCTGGCGACGTAACCAGTTGATCAGTTCATCAGCGTCGTGCGCCTCTAACAATGGCGTCAGACGATCTTTAGGTTTGTTACGGCTGATGCCCGCATAAACCGCCAGCAGATGCAGATCGTGATTGCCGAGCACCAGTCGCACGCAATCTCCCAGCGATTTCACATAGCGCAGCACATCCAGCGAACCCGGGCCACGCGCCACTAAGTCGCCGGTGAGCCAAAGCTCGTCTTGCTGCGGATCGAAATCAACCTGCGCCAGCAGCGCACGTAGCTCGTCATAACAGCCGTGAATATCGCCAATCAGGTATGTACTCATTACGTCAGTCCGATCAAAACGCGCCGCCCGGACAGGCCGGGCGGAGGGGGATTAATGTATGTGGGTTTGCACGGCGAGTCGGAACACCGGAATGTCGACGTGAAATTCTTCACCTTCATCGTCGATCATCACATAGTGACCTTGCATGGTGCCCATTGGGGTTTCCAGAATCGCACCGCTGGTGTACTGATACTCACCGCCAGCGGCAATGTGCGGTTGCTCGCCAACCACACCTTCCCCCTGAACTTCAGTCTCACGACCGTTGCCATTGGTGATAAGCCAGTAGCGGCTATGCAGTTGAACGCTATTTCGTCCCAGATTACGTATGGTGATGGTGTAGGCAAACACGTAACGATCCTCGTCGGGCAAGGATTGTGATTCCACATATTGACTCAATACATGAATACAGACGCGGGCCAGTTCACTCATACACTTATTTCTCCGGGGTTTCAGCCTGATGATTACCCAGCCAGTTCGCCAATTGGCAATACTGCGCCACGGTGACATTCTCAGCACGCAGCGAGGCATCAATGTTTAGTTCATCCAACGCACCCGCAGTAAACATATGTGCAAGGCTGTTACGCAGGGTTTTACGGCGTTGACCAAAGGCTTCAGTGGTGATGCGGCTCAGCAGGCGAATATCGCTCACCGGATAAGGCGGCTCTGGGTAAGGCATCAAACGCACCACGGCGGAATCGACTTTTGGCGCAGGCGTAAAGGATTCGGGTGGTACTTCCAACACCGGAATCACCTGGCAATAGTACTGCGCCATCACGCTCAGGCGGCCATAGGCTTTACTGCCTGGTCCGGCAACCAAACGGTTTACCACTTCTTTCTGCAGCATGAAGTGCATGTCTTTAATCGAACCAGTATAGCTGAAAAGGTGGAACATCAGCGGGGTCGAAATATTGTACGGCAGGTTGCCAAAGACACGCAGTGGCTGACCTTTCTCCTGCGCCAGCGCCGAGAAATCGAAAGTCATGGCATCTTGCTGATAAATGGTCAGCTTTGGTCCGAGGAACGGATGGGTCTGCAAACGTGCAGCCAGATCGCGGTCCAGCTCTACAACGGTCAGTTCATCAAGGCGTTCGCCCACCGGTTCAGTTAAGGCACCAAGGCCGGGACCAATCTCCACAATCGCTTCTCCCTTCTGCGGGTGAATAGCGGAGACAATGCTGTCGATAATGTACTGATCGTTCAGGAAGTTCTGCCCGAAACGTTTACGGGCAAAATGCCCCTGATGGACGCGATTATTCATTACTGCTCTTGATCATAGTGATGGCGAGATTAAGCGCCGTGATAAAGCTGCCCGGTTCCGCCTTGCCCTGACCGGCTAATTCCAGCGCGGTACCATGGTCGACAGAAGTCCGGATAAAGGGCAGGCCAAGGGTGATATTCACCGCGCGACCAAACCCCTGAAATTTTAGCACTGGTAAGCCCTGATCGTGATACATCGCCAGGACCGCATCAGCATGCTGTAAATACTTCGGCTGGAACAGCGTATCAGCCGGTAACGGGCCGGTGAGCTGAATACCTTGCTGACGCAGTTCGTCGAGTGCCGGAATAATAGTATCAATTTCTTCACGGCCCATATGGCCGCTCTCGCCCGCATGCGGGTTCAGGCCGCAGACGAAGATATGGGGATGCGGTAAACCGAATTTCTGCTGTAAATCCTGATGCAGAATCGTAATGACCTCATGCAGACAGTCGCGAGTAATGGCGTCAGCGACATCTTTCAACGGCAAATGCGTGGTCGCGAGGGCGACACGCAGCTCTTCGGTGGCCAGCATCATCACGACGCGATCGCCACCCGCGCGTTCGGCGAAAAATTCGGTATGACCGGTAAACGCAATGCCGGCGTCATTGATGACGCCTTTGTGTACCGGTCCGGTAATCAATGCGGCAAATTCACCGTTGAGGCAACCATCGCAGGCACGCGCCAGCGTTTCCAATACGTAATGCCCATTCGCGACGGTTAATTCACCGGGCGTGACCGGCTGCGCAGTATCAACCTGCAGCAGCGTTAACGTACCGGCCTGCTGTGCTTGTGCCGCAACACCCGGTTGGTAATCGCGCAGCGTCAGCGGTAAGCCCAGTTGCTGGGCGCGCTGACGCAGCACATGGCCATCGGCACAGACCACCAGTTCAACTGGCCAGTCGAGCTGAGCCAGTTGAACGGTAAGATCAGGACCAATCCCGGCGGGTTCGCCGGGGGTGATCACCACACGATAATTACTGACCATTGCTGTCCAGAATCTTCACGTAAGCACTGGCGCGTTGTTCCTGCATCCAGGTTTGTGCTTCTTCGGCAAATTTACGGTTGAACAGCAGACGATAAGCACGCTCTTTCTGCGCCGCATCGGTTTTATCAACCTGGCGGGTATCCAGTAACTGAATCAAATGCCAGCCGAAGGATGAGTGTACCGGCTCGCTGACCTGGCCTTTTTGCAGCTTCAGCAGCGCATCACGGAAGGCTGGATCGTAGATTTCCGGGGTTGCCCAGCCGAGATCGCCGCCCTGATTGGCTGAACCCGGATCGTCAGAGAACTGTTTTGCTGCGGCGGCAAAGGTGGTTTTACCACTTTTGATATCTGCAGCAATCTGCTCGATCTTCGCTTGTGCCTGCGCGTCAGTGAGGATCGGAGAAGGCTTCAGCAGAATGTGACGCGCATGCACTTCGGTGACAGAGATGTTTTTGCTCTCACCGCGCAGGTCGTTCACTTTCAGAATGTGGAAGCCAACGCCAGAGCGGATTGGGCCGACAATGTCACCCTTCTTCGCGGTGCTCAACGCTTGCGAGAACAGGGTAGGCAGCTCTTCAATCTTTGCCCAACCCATGTTGCCGCCTTTCAGCGCTTGCGGATCGGCAGAGTAAGTCACTGCCATTTTGCCGAAATCGGCACCGCTTTTCAGTTGACCAACTAATTGACGCGCCAGCGCTTCCTGATCGTCAACCTGCTGTTGCGTCGGATTTTCTGACAGCGGCAGCAAGATCTGGCTCACGTTCAGTTCGGTACCCTGAGTGTTCTGAGAACCAATCTGCGTTGCCAGCGCATCCACTTCCTGCGGCAGGATGGTGACACGGCGGCGCACTTCGTTATTACGCACTTCAGAGATCAGCATTTCCTGACGGATCTGCGCACGGTAAGCGTTGTAGTTCATTCCGTCATAGGCCAGGCGGCTACGCAACTGGTCCATGCTCATCTTATTTTGTGCGGCGATATTTTGAATGGCCTGATCTAACTGCTGATCGCTGACCTGCAAGCCGGCTTTCTCGCCCATCTGAAGAATGATGGCATCCATGACCTGACGCTCAAGGATCTGATGACGCAAGGTTTTGTCATCAGGTAACTGTTGATGAGCCTGCTGCGCCTGTGATTTCACGGTGCGCATCATGTTATCAACGTCACTTTCCAGTACCACGCCGTTATTCACGACGGCAGCAACTTTATCAACCTCTTGTGGGGCTGCGAACGCAGTGTTAGCGGTGATCGCTACACCAAGAATCAGCATTCTCCAGTTCTTCATACTTTATCCATTGTTGTTTCCGCACTGCGGGATAGCCTGTCAAATATCACAACATCAGAAAGCGCGCTGGTAAGGGATGATGCCCTGACGCAGCATTTCATTGGTGCCTAAGCCATAGTTAGAACTCAGACCACGTAGCTCAATGTTGAATGAGATTTGGTTGTCGTACTTACTGTCGTTGTTTTCCCAGCCGTTGATCTTGCGCTCGTAACCCAGACGAATGGCGTAGCAGCACGAGCTGTACTGCAGGCCTACCAGTTGTTCAGCCGGACGACTGTTGCGGGTATCGTAGTAATAACCGCCGACCAGTGACCAGGCATCAGCAATTGGCCAGCTCGCGGTCGCACCGACTTGTGAAATCCCGTTTTTGTAGATCGGGTTCGTCAGCAAGCTGGCGTTGTTCAACGCTTGTGCCACATATTCCGGGCTGCTGTAACGGTAGCTCAGCTGCACCATCCGATCCGCATCCTGACGGTATTCCAGGATAGCGTTGCCCTGGGCGACGTTATCGAGGCGGGTGTCATACTGCAGTCCGCCGCGTGCGCCCCAGCGATCGCTGATTTTCCAGTAGGTGTCACCCGCCCACACCAGGCTGCCGGTGTCATCATCATCATTTGTCTGGTTTACGCCGGTACGAGACGGGGTAAACGAGTAGATTTGACCTACAGAAACGTTAAAACGTTCAACCAGATCGTTATCATAAATTCGCGTGGTCACGCCGGTTGAGACTTCGTTAGCCGATGCGATGCGATCCAGGCCGCTATAAGTACGATCGCGGAACAGACCGGTGTAGTCGGTTTGCAGCAGAGTCGAGTCGTACGGATAGATATTGCTCTGGTTACGGTACGGGACATACAGGTACTGCACACGCGGTTCCAGCGTTTGCGTGTAACCCGGCTCCCAATCCATATCGCGGTCAAATATCAGACGGCCATCCACTTTGAACTGTGGCAGAGTGCGGTTGACGGAGCTATCTAATTGGTTACCGTTGCTGGAAATATTAGAGATTTCGTTATTGTTATAACGATCAATATTGTCCTGCTGATAGTGCGTAGCGAGGAATTTTGCTTCGGTATCCAGGCTGGCCCAGCCATTAGACAGCGGTAAGTTTAATGTTGGCTCAATGTGAAGACGCGTTGCTTCAGGCATTTTGCTATTCACGTTAGTGAATTTCACTGCCTGCGCGTAGATGTGGCCATCAAATGGTCCAATATCGTTCTGATAGGCGTTCAGGTCGAGCTGTGGCATGGCACGATAGACGTTAGTCGAATCTGTGTTACCAAATACCTGGAAATCTTTTGTCGACAGCGTGGCGTCCCAGTTGGTATCCGCGTAGCCAAAACTGAATTTCTGCGTCGCATAACCATCAGTGGAGTTGTAGTACTTCGAGTCGAGATCGTTGAAATAATACGGGTCGCTGACCTTGGTGTAGTTGGCGTTGAAGCGCCAGTGTTGCTCGTAAACGCCAGCATGCTGCCAGTAGAACAGCCAACGGTCAGAGTTATCATTTTCGGCGATGCCACGCACCGCTTTGTCGTTATCGTACTGCTTATCGGAAGGCAGATAATCCAGTTCCATCAAACCGGCACCAAACACGGTCAGATAGCGGAATTCGTTCTGCAATTGCAGACCACGTTTGCTCATGTAATGCGGCGTAATCGTGGCATCGGCCTGCGGCGCGATGTTCCAGTAATACGGCAGCATAAATTCGAAGCCGTTATTACTACCGTACTTGGCATTCGGGATCAGGAAACCGGAGCGACGGCGATCGCCAATCGGTAACTGCATATAAGGGCTGTAAAATACTGGCACATTGCCGAGTTTAAAGCGTGCGTTCCAAATCTCCGCCACTTCTTCCTGGCGGTCCTGGATCACTTCGGAACCGACGACGCTCCAGCTGTTGGAACCCGGCAAACAGGAGGTAAAGCTGCCGTTTTCCAGAATGGTATAACGGTTATTGCCGCGCAGTTTCATCTGATCTGCGACGCCACGGCCCTGACGGCCCACCATCTGGTAATCACCGTTCCACACGTTGGTGTCTTTGGTGTTCAGATTGGACCAGGCTTTCGGACCTTTCAGGATGACCTGGTTGTCGTCATAGTGCACATTACCCAGCGCATCCACGGTGCGCACTGGCGTTGTCTGTCCATCCTGCTGACGCTGATGCAGTTGCATTTCATCGGCACGTAAGCGGCTATTGCCCTGCTGCACATCAACATTGCCCGTGAATACCGCGTCATTCGGGTAGTTACCCTTGGCCGAGTCAGAGTTGATGGTGACAGGCAGCGAATTGGTGTCGCCGCTGACCAGCGGACGGTTGTAGCTCGGCACGCCCAGCATACATTGCGACATCAGATCGTCGGCGAATGACTGCTGACTGTAGAGCGCTGCACCAATCATGGTTGCCAGCAGGGTAGGTATCTGTTTTTTCATACGCGGTTCGGGATTTCCATGAGAACGGGCATCATGCCGACAATCGGCTCAGAGACTAACTTACTGCCCGGCGTTGTGCCAGTGTTAATCCTTGTCTGATCGCGTTGCTGTTAGGCACTGAAGTAAATGAAAGGTATGATAATGCAATTTTCAGCCGCAAGCATGGCGAATTGAGGAGTTTATGCGCTACTGGGGAAAAGTTATTGGTCTGGCTCTCGGCTTACTTTCCGGAGCAGGCTTCTGGGGCATTGTACTGGGTCTGATCATTGGTCATATGTTTGACAAAGTGCGCAGCGTAAAAGGACAGGGCTATTTCGCCAATAATCAGGCGCGACAGACGCTGTTTTTCAGTACCACTTTTCAGGTGATGGGTCATTTGACCAAGTCAAAAGGGCGCGTCACCGAGGCAGATATCCAGATTGCCTCCTTATTTATGGATCGTATGCAATTGCATGGCGATGCCCGCACGGCAGCGCAGCGCGCTTTCCGCGAAGGGAAGCAAAGTGACTATCCGCTGCGAAATAAGTTGCGTGAACTGCGCAGTGCCTGCTTTGGCCGTTTTGATCTGATTCGGATGTTTCTGGAAATTCAGATTCAGGCGGCATTTGCTGATGGTTCGCTGCATCCCAATGAACGCCAGGTGCTGTATGTGATTGCGGAAGAGCTGGGCATCTCGCGGGCACAGTTCGATCAGTTCCTGCGCATGATGGAAGGTGGGCAACAATTTGGTGGCGGTGGCTCCTCATATGGCGGTGCTTATCAACAGGCGAAACGCGGACCGACGCTGGATGATGCCTGTAGTGTGCTGGGTGTAAAAAGCAGTGACGACAGCACTACGATTAAACGAGCCTACCGCAAGCTGATGAGTGAGCACCATCCGGACAAACTGGTGGCGAAAGGGTTACCGCCAGAAATGATGGAGATGGCAAAGCAGAAGGCTCAGGAAATTCAGGCCGCTTACGATTTGATTCGTAAAGAGAAGGGATTTAAATAGTCTGAGACATTGAGCGTAAATTGAAAGGGCCGTCATGACTGACGGCCCTTTTTTATGACCTGCAGATTAAAAATCTGCTGGCTGCTTAAACGTCATGCTATTGCCAAACGCCGGATGGGTAATGGTTAATGACTCCGCGTGCAGTTGCAGACGCGGCGCCATTGCCAGCGCTTCTTCATGAGCATAAAAGCGGTCGCCCAAAATCGGGTGACCCAGCGCCAGTAGATGCACGCGCAGCTGATGCGAGCGCCCGGTAATCGGCTTGAGCAGCACTCGCGCACTATGGCTGGCTTCGTACTCCAGCACCTGATATTCCGTCTGCGCCGCTTTGCCGTTCTCGAAGCACACCATTTGCTTCGGGCGATTGGGCCAGTCGCAAATCAGCGGCAGATCGATCAATCCTTCTTCCGCGGCTGGATGACCCCAAACGCGCGCCACATAGTACTTTGACGGCTCACGCTCGCGGAACTGCCGCTTCAACTCGCGCTCTGCGGCTTTATTCAGTGCCACCACGATCACCCCGCTGGTCGCCATATCCAGTCGATGCACCGATTCCGCCTGGGGGAAATCACGTTGAATACGCGTCATCACGCTATCTTTGTGCTCCTCCAGCCGGCCCGGCACCGACAACAACCCGCTTGGCTTGTTGACCACCATAATGTGCTCGTCCTGATACAGAATATGTAGCCAGGGTTCGAGCGGCGGATTGTAGGCTTCCATCAACATGTCGTAGTGGCCTTCAGCAATTATTGGTGCGTAACAACGATCAGACGCAGCGCGTCCAGACGCCAGCCCGCATCACCGAGGCTTGCCAGCACCTGTTCGCGATTGCTTTCCAGCGCTTCAACTTCATCATCGCGGATGTTGGGGTTGACCGCTCGCAGCGCTTCAAGACGTGACAACTCGGCACTCAGCTTCTCATCCGCCTCAACTTTCGCCGCTGCGATGATCGCCTGTGCTTCCGGAATCACCACTTTTTCGGCCTGCGTCAGAATCTCGTGCACTTCCTGCTGCACTGCGTTAACCAGTTTGCTACCGGTATGGCGATTCACGGCATTTAACTGGCGGTTAAAGCTCTCAAACTCCACTTTGCCTGCCAGGTTGTTGCCAGCACGATCCATCAGCAAACGCACCGGCGTTGGCGGCAGGAAGCGAGTGAGTTGCAGGCTTTTCGGTGCCTGCGCTTCAACCACATAGACCATCTCAACCAGCAGCGTACCTACCGGCAGCGCTTTGTTTTTCAACAGTGATAATGCACAGCTGCCGGTATCGCCGGACAGGATCAAATCGAGACCATTACGGATCAGCGGATGTTCCCAGGTGATGAATTGGGTATCTTCACGCGATAGCGCCTGGTTGCGGTTGAAAGTCACGGTGCAGCCGTCTTCCGGCAAACCTGGGAAATCCGGCACCAGCATATGATCGGATGGCGTCAGCACGATCAGGCTGTCACTGCGATCTTCCTGATTGATACCGACGATATCGAACAGATTCAGTGCGAAGTTGACCAGATCAGTGTCGTTATCCTGTTCACCAATCGCATTCGCCAGCGCTTGCGCCGCTTCGCCGCCGTTGGAGTTCAGCTCAAGCAAACGGTCACGACCCTGTTCCAACTGCGATTTCAGCGTGTCGTGCTGTTTGCGGCTCTCTGCAATGAACTCATCCAGCCCTTGCGGGTTCTCTGGCGCGGCGAGGTATTCAATCAGCTTGCTGTATTCGCTGTCATAGATGGTGCGGCCAGTCGGGCAGGTATGTTCAAACGCATCCAGGCCTTCGTGATACCAGCGCAGCAGCACCGCCTGAGCGGTTTTTTCCAGCCACGGCACCAGAATCTGGATGTCGTGCATCTGGCCAATACGGTCAAGACGGCCAATACGCTGTTCCAGCAGATCCGGGTTAAACGGCAGGTCGAACATCACCAGGCGGCTGGCGAACTGGAAGTTGCGGCCTTCAGAACCGATCTCCGAGCACAGCAGCACCTGCGCACCTTCTTCTTCTGAAGCGAAAAATGCCGCAGCACGGTCACGCTCCAGAATGGATAATCCTTCGTGGAACACCGCGGCACGAATACCTTCGCGCTCACGCAGCACCTGTTCCAGTTGCAGCGCAGTGGCGGCCTGAGCGCAAATCACCAGCACTTTCTCTTTACGGTTGCTGGTCAGGTAGCCCATCAGCCACTCTACGCGCGGGTCGAAGTTCCACCAGGTACCGCTATCACCTTCAAATTCCTGATAAATTTTTTCCGGATACAGCATGTCACGTGCGCGTTCTTCTGCGCTCTTGCGCGTGCCCATAATACCGGAAACTTTAATCGCGGTTTGATACTGCGCGGGCAGTGGCAAACGAATCTGGTGCAGCTCGCGTTTCGGGAAGCCCTTCACGCCGTTACGGGTGTTACGGAACAGCACGCGGCTGGTGCCGTGGCGATCCATCAACATCGAGACCAGCTCTTTGCGCGCATCTTCTTTGCCATCACGATCGCTGTTCGCCACCTGCAGCAGCGGCTCGATGTCCTGCTCGCCGATCAGGTCATTGATCAGGTTCATCTCTTCTTTGGTGATCGCCTGATCGGCCAGCAATGAGCTGACGGCATCAGCCACCGGGCGATAATTCTGCTGCTCAGCCACAAACTGGCTGAAGTCGTGGAAGCGGTTTGGATCGAGCAGACGTAAACGGGCAAAGTGACTTTCCAGGCCCAGCTGTTCCGGCGTTGCCGTCAGCAGCAATACGCCAGGCGTTTTTTCCGCCAGCTGTTCAATTACCTGATATTCACGGCTGGGTGCCTCTTCGCTCCAGGCCAGATGGTGAGCTTCATCGACCACCAGTAAATCCCAGTCGGCATCAGCGAGTAATTCCAAACGCTGCTTATTGCGACGCACGAAGTCTAGCGAGCAGATAATTAACTGCTCGGTTTCGAAGGCGTTATCACTGTCATGCTGGGCTTCGGTGTAGCGGTCGTCATCAAACAGGGCAAAGCGCAGGTTGAAGCGGCGCAACATCTCTACCAGCCACTGGTGCTGGAGCGTTTCCGGCACCACGATCAGTACGCGATCGGCACGACCAGCCAGCAGCTGTTGCTGAATGATCATCCCGGCTTCAATGGTTTTGCCCAGGCCCACTTCATCCGCCAGCAACACGCGTGGCGCATGACGGCGGCCGACATCATGGGCGATATGCAGCTGATGCGGAATCAGGTTGGTGCGCATGCCACGCAGACCGCTGATCGGCAGGCGATACTGCTCGCTCTGGTATTTACGCGCACGGAAGCGCAGGGAGAAACGGTCCATACGGTCGAGCTGACCGGCGAACAGGCGATCCTGAGGCTTACTGAATACCAGTTTGCTGTCCAGCATCACTTCGCGCATCACCACGCCGCTTTCTTCGGTGTCGAGACGCGTGCCGATGTAAGTCATTAATTCGTTATCGTTGCGGACTTCATCGACGCTCATCTGCCAACCTTCGTGGTTGGTGATGGTGTCGCCCGGATTGAAAATCACACGGGTGACGGGAGCATCATTACGGGCATACAGGCGGTTTTCGCCGGTTGCCGGGAACATCATGGTGATCATGCGGGTATCAATCGCCACCACCGTTCCTAATCCCAGTTCACTTTCCGTATCACTAATCCAGCGCTGACCCAGTGTAAAAACCATATATTTTTAGCTCGACTCTCTGACATGCCATAAAGAAGTTCACCTGCACTCAGGCAATACAACACCGCCAAACATGAGTTTGGTCAGGGTGTCTATGCGGTGAGAAACAGGAAGGGCGCTATGGTACTGGATGGCAGGGCATTCGTCACCTGTCAAAAAAGCCCCAGCTGCCCGGTGATAAGTGTAGCAAAGTCATCGCCAACGAAAGGTAAAATTCCATCTGCCACCGGTTGTAACTGCCTGGTGACGTAGTGATCGTAGTCGAGCGGCGTGGTGCGCGCTTCCAGCGGTTCCGGGCCAGCGGTCGCCATCACATAGCGTATGGACCCGCCATTTTGGTGCTGCAGCGGACGCTGTAATTTCCGATTTTGCTCATCGGCGAGGCGCGCGGCGCGCACATGGGGTGGCACGTTTTTTTCGTAATCTTTTAACGGGCGGCGCAGACGCTTTTTATAGACCAGTAATTCGTCCAGTTCGCCTGCCAGCAACTGGGCCACGGTCTCGCGGATATAATCCTGCCACGGTTCGCCACGGAAAATTCGGCCATACAGATTTTGCTGGAACTGCTGCGCCAGCGGCGTCCAGTCGGTGCGCACCGACTCCAGCCCTTTAAACACCAACCGCTCTGTTCCGTCGCTGCGAATCATCCCGGCGTAACGCTTTTTACTGCCCTGCTCGGCACCGCGAATGGTCGGCATCAGGAAGCGACTGAAATGGGTTTCGTACTCTAATTCCAGTGCGCTCTCTAGCCCGTAAGTCTGCTGCAGATGTTGCTGCCACCACGCATTGACCTGTTTAGCCAGACGATGACCAATGGCGGCGGCTTCTGCCTCGCTGTGCGCGCCTTTGAGCCAGACAAAGGTCGAGTCGGTATCGCCGTAGATCACATCGAAACCTTCCGCTTCAATCAGCTCGCGTGTTTGCTGCATGATGGCGTGGCCACGCAGGGTAATAGAAGACGCAAGACGTGGATCAAAGAAGCGACAGGCGCTGGTGCCCAGCACGCCGTAAAAGGCATTCATGATGATTTTCAGTGCCTGTGACAAAGGTTGATTGCCGTCGCGTTTCGCTGCTTCACGCCCTTGCCAAATCTGCTCCACAATCGCTGGCAGGCAATGGGTTTGGCGTGAGAAGCGCGCATGACGGAAGCCGGGCACGGAATCGGCATCGTCTGGATGCGCCAGCCCCTCCACCAGACCGACGGGATCGATCAGGAAGGTGCGAATAATGGAGGGATAAAGGCTTTTGTAATCGAGCACCAGCACCGAATCATACAGTCCGGGCCGTGAGTCCATCACATAACCGCCGGGGCTGGCTTCGGGGGCGACTTCACCGAGGTTAGGTGCCACGAATCCTGCACGATGCATGCGCGGAATATAAAGATGACCAAAAGCCGCCACCGAACCGCCGTGACGATCGACCGCCAGGCCGTTCACCGTGGCGCGCTCCAGCAAAAATGGCATGATGGCGGTGTGCTGGAAAATGCGCGTCACCAGCTCGCAGTCTTTTAGGTTGTACTTCGCCAGCGCGGGTTTGTCATGGGCAAAGCGCCAGTTGATCTCTTCCATGCGCTGCCACGGGTTGTCGATGTCTTTTCCTTCGCCGAGGAGCTGGCGTGACACCGCCTCAAGACTGAAAGAGGGAAAATCCCAGAACGCGGATTTCAGCGCTTCAATGCCATCGATCACTAATCGTCCTGTGGCTTGTGCGAAGAATACCCCAGGTTTAAAACCGTGCTCACGCCACTCCAGCGCCTGGTTCTGGCGGCCCAGGCGCAGCGGGATGCTGTAGCGGTCGGCGTGTTTTTGCAGGACGCGCAGATCGAACTGCACTACGCTCCAGCCGATGATCACATCAGGATCGTGGCGAGCGAACCAGGCATTGAGCTGCTTCAGCAACTGCGGGCGGCTATCCACATAGATGAGATCGAAATCGAGCGTGCTGGCATCGCCATTGGGCGGACCCAGCATGTAAACCTGGCGCTGACCGCAGCCCTCCAGCCCGATGCAATACAGCTCACCGTGTTCCGTGGTTTCAATATCCAGCGAAACCCATCTTAGCTGCGGGCGATAATCTGGATGCGGTTTCAGACGAGCATTGACCACGCTATCGCCGCGCACCTCGCCGCTAAACCACACTGGTGCCGTGATGAAACGCTCCATCAAATAGCGCTCTGGCGGGCGGATATCGGCTTCATACAGCGCGATGCCATTTTCCCGCAGCCGCTTTTCCAGGTTTTGCAGCTGGCGGTGGCTGCGGCAATAAAGACCAAACACCGGACGACGGCGGAAATCTTTCAGTTTGAGCGATTGCACACGGGTATGCCGCTCGCCTCGGATCAACGTTTCGGTTTGCTGACGGAATTCTTCTGGAATGAAAGCCACGGACTCCTGTGCCGGTAGCACCAGCCGCTGTGGACCCTCATCAGTCGCCAGCCACAGCACCACTTCGCTGCCGGTTGGGGTATCTCGCCAGTGGCGGGTAAGCAGAAAACCTGCACGCGGTTCGGTCACGTTAACTCCGGGAAATGAATTGCCTGAAGTATATCATGGATGTTTATACAGTGCCTGCGTGTGGCGATAGTGTCAGCACTCTGTCAACATCGTTCTACAATTCTTGCCTTGACGGTTCGGCGCTGGCTCCGGACAATCCAGCCTCTATATTCCGCAGAGGATAGTTATGGAAGCCTGGATTCAACATCTGTTTTCGCAATCGCTGGAGTACGCGCTGATGGCCGTGGCGCTGGTGACCTTCCTTGAGTCGCTGGCGTTCGTGGGATTGCTGTTGCCAGGAACCGTATTAATGGCCAGTCTTGGGGCGCTGGTGGGCAGCGGACAAATTGGCCTTTATCCTGCCTGGGCGGCGGGTTTTGCCGGTTGCCTGATTGGCGACTGGGTCTCGTATGGCATCGGCTGGAAGTTCCAGGGGCCATTACACCGCTGGAAATATCTGAAAAAGTATCAGGGCCTGCTGGATAAAACCGAGCACGCGCTGCATGAACACAGCATGTTTACGATTTTGGTGGGGCGCTTCGTCGGCCCGACGCGGCCGTTGATTCCATTGGCGGCGGGCATGCTGGAGCTGCCGGTGCGCAAATTCCTGCCGCCCAATTTGATTGGCTGTATTCTCTGGCCCCCGGCTTATCTGATGCCGGGTATCCTCGCCGGTGTGGCGATTGATGTACCGCAGGCCGCGCAAGGCGGCAATTTTAAGTGGCTGCTGTTGCTGGTGGCGTTGCTGGTGTGGATGGGCTGCTGGCTGATGTGGCGCTGGTGGCGCAGTGGCAAAACCACTGACTGGGCAACGAAATATCTGCCGCAGGCGCGCTTGCGCTGGCTGGCACCGCTGGCCGCTGTTATCGGCGTGGCCGCATTTATCGCCATTCAGTATCACCCGATGATGCCCATCTTCCGCCATCTGTTGTGGAAGGTGTTCTTCGCTTAAGGCTTTTTCACGCCAAGGATGGCAGCCGCTTCACTCTCTCCACTGATCAAGCTCGCCGTGCTGCCATCCCAATAAATCCGACCATCAACCACCACCAGACTGCGCGGCGCAATTTGCTGAGCGTCTTCCAGGCTATGCGACACCATCAGCAAAGTAATGTTGCGGCTTTCGCACACCGAACGCACCAGTTGCAGCATCTCACCGCGCAGCGCCGGATCGAGCGCAGAGAAGGGTTCATCCAGTAGCAGGATTGGCCGATCGCGCAACAGGCAGCGTGCTAAGGCTACACGCTGGCGTTGACCACCAGAAAGCTCCGCGGGCAAGCGGTTCAGCATCTCCGCTAATCCGGTCTGCTCAGCGATGGTGGCCAGTTGTTGTTGCTGTTCCCTCGTCAGTTTCAAGCCCGGATGCAAACCTAACCCCATATTTTGCTGCACTGTCAGGTGCGGGAAGAGATTGTTCTCCTGGAACAGCATCGACACTGGCCGTGCAGAGGGCACGCTGCGCGTGTGATCGACGCTATTCATCATCAGGGTTCCCTGGCTCACTGGCAAAAAACCACCGATCAGACTGAGCAAGGTGCTTTTGCCTGCGCCGCTGGGACCAAGGATTGCCAGACGTTCACCCGCCTGGGCTTCAAAACGGAAGCGCATTGGCAGATGCTGGTAAAGGTAAGTGAGGTTATTCAGTGTCAGCATGGCGACCCGGCAGTTTTTCCATCAGGGTAAAGAGTAATAGGCACAGCAGTAACAGCAGCAGTGCCGTCACGGCACCGTCCGCGCCGCGGTAAGCGCCAATTTGCTGGAACAGATAGAATGGCAGCGTACGGAAATCGGCGCTGCCAAACAGTGCCACCACGCCGAAATCACCAATCGACAGTACGCAGGCAAACGCCAGCGCTTGCGCAATGGGCCGCTTCAGCGCGCGCAGTTCAATCAGTTTCAGGCGATGAATACCAGCAATGCCCAATGAGGCGCAGAGCGGGCTGTAGCAAGCGCTGATATCGCGCATCGGGTTTTCCAGCACTTTCATCGCATAGGGGATGGCAATCAGCGCATTGGTGAAGATCACTAAGCCATCGGCACGCTGCGGCAGGCCGATGGTGGCGTTGAACAGCAGGAAAAAGCCGCTGGCCAGCACGATGCCTGGCATCGCCAGAATCAGCATGCCGCTCAGTTCCATCGCCTGTGCCGCCATGTTGCGCTGGCGCTGCCGTAGCTCACGGCTGCTCCATAGCAACATCATCGTCAGTACCACGCACAGCAATCCGGCGCCGAGGGCGATGCGCAGTGAGGTGAAGGTCGCTTGCCATAACGCGGGTTGTTGCAGCGCACCTGCAACACCACCGCGCAAGCCATCAACGATCACCGCAGCGAGCGGCGGCAGTAACAGCAGTAGCGCACAGACAATCAGTAGCGTGTCGCCGATCCGGGCATGCCAGCAATCCTGGGGATCGCGCCAGCCTCGAATATTTTGGCTGCCGGTGGGGATGGCTTTACTGAAGCGCTGGCTTAACAGCACCAGCAGCAGACAACAGCCAAGCTGTAACAGTGCCAGCAGGGCTGCACGGCTGGGATCGTAATCAAAGCTCAGCGCCTGATAGATGGCCAGTTCCAGCGTGGTGGCGCGCGGTCCACCGCCCAGTGCCAGCACGGTGGCAAAGCTGGCGAAGCACAGCATAAAAATCAGTGCGGCGGTGGGCAGAATCTGGCGTCGCAGCCATGGCCACTCGACGAAACGAAACTGGTTCCAGCCGCGCAAGCCAAGCTGGGCGGCTAACTGACGCTGCTCGCCGGGAATACTTTCCAGCGCCTGCAACAGCATGCGGGTAGCGAGCGGCAGATTGAAGAACACGTGTGCCAGCAGAATGCCCTGCAGGCCATAGGGTGAGAAGTGGTAGTCGAGTCCTGCTATGGCGCAGAGTTGTGCCAGCCAGCCGCTGCGACCGTAGACACTGAGCAAGCCAAATACCGCAACCAAAACCGGCAAGACCAGCGTCATGGCGCACAGACGCAGCAGCAGCGTGCGCCCTGGAAAGCGACGGCGATACAGCGCGCGTGCCAGCAGAATTGATGGCAGCACCGAGAACAATGCGGACAGCAGTGCCTGCTCAAACGAAAACGCCAGCACGTGATGCAGATAGCTGTCAGTGAGCAAGGCGCGCCAGTCAGTGACGGGCGCGGCCAGCGTTAAGGCACCAAACGCCAGCAGTGCCACTGCGCACAATAGCAGCGCAACGGCACTTCCAGGAATTAACCAGGCTGGCATTAACGGCTAACGGCTTGTTGCCAGGTGCGAATCCAGTCAGCGCGATGATCGGCCACTTCGGCTGAGCGATATTGCAGCGCATTTGCCGGAACGGTCAGCGACTGATAACCCGCAGGCAGATCGCTTTTGATCACCGGATACATCCAGTTGCCAGTCGGAATAGTCTGCTGGAAGGCTGGCGACACCATAAATTGCATAAACTGCTGCGCCAGTTTCGGCTGTTTGCTGCTAGCGAGCTGAGCAGCCACTTCCACTTGCAGATAATGGCCTTCGCTAAACGGCGCAGCGGCGTAGTTATCTTTCTTCTCTTCAATGATGTGATAAGCGGGAGAGGTGGTGTAACTCAGCACCAGATCGCCTTCGCCTTTCAGGAACAGGCCATAGGCTTCGCTCCAGCCCTTAGTGACGGTGACCGTTTTCTGTGCCAGCTTCTGCCAGGCGTCAGGTGCTTTATCGCCATACACTTTTTGCATCCACAGCAGCAGGCCTAATCCCGGTGTGCTGGTACGTGGATCTTCATAGATCACGCGCCACTTTTCCGGGCTTTCGACCAGTTCTTTCAGGCTTTTCGGTGGGTTCTTCAGCTTGTTTTTATCGTAGACGAAGGCGAAGTAGCCGTAATCAAACGGAATGAAGGTGTCGTTATGCCAGCTATCAGGTAGTTGCAACTTACTGGTGTCGACGGTGCTTTTCGCGAACAGGCCGGTTTTTTCGGCGGCTTGCACGAGGTTGTTATCGAGGCCCAGCACCACATCGGCTTTACTGTTTTTGCCTTCCATCCGCACGCGGTTAAGCAGCGACACGCCATCTTCCAGCGCCACATAGTTCAGTTCGCAGCCGCACTCGGCTTCAAAGGCTTTTTTGACGGCAGGGCCGGGGCCCCAATCTGCAGAGAACGAGTCGTAGGTGTAAACAGTAAGAACAGGCTTGGCAGCTAACACCGGGGCAGAGACCAACAGCAACATGGGCAAGACTTTGTTTAACACTTTGCGCTCCTTGAGGAGAAGATAAGGTTGAGTCGCAAAGGATCTGAGTTATCGCTCATCTCAAATCCCTACGCCGGTATGAGCCGGATCAGGTTCGACGGGTTTCTCTCAGCCCAAAACCAGGGCACCCCGTTGAGAACGGCTTATTTTAGACACTTCTGTGACAGCGCGAAAGTGTCACAGCTCCGGTGGCGCAAACCAGGCCGATTTAAAGTCAAACCAGCCGAGCGTGTTGAGCCGCACACCGCGCATACTGCGCTGGCCTTCCAGCAGTAACCAGTGATGGAAGAGCGGATGAACAAAGTCGCTGTTCACCAACTGTTTGCTCCACTCGGCCAGCGGCAAGGCTTTCTGTCGCCACTGTTGTGCATCTGCGTGCCAGTCAATCGGAACGCAGTGATGCATGAGCGGCAATTCGTAGAGCTGCGCAAACAGTGCGTAGTCGAGCGGCAGAGTGAAGTTGACGCTGCCGAGCCAGATGTCACTCTCTCCTTCACCTTCGAACCATGCTTCATAACTCAGCTCGCGCGTGATCAGTTCGACACCCTGTTCAGCCAGCAACGGGCGCAGGGCGTTAGCAATACCTTCATGCTCAACATGATGGCTATACCAGCTGATGGTCAGTTGCGTTAGCCCATCGGGCTTTTCGGCCGGGGTGAGATCGCGGCGATGGTGCCAGCGCGGTAAGAAACCGTATGCCGGGAACCAGTAGCGCTGATAGCCCACACCCGCATGGTTGAGCAGGGCAATCGGATTGAGTAGATAGCTCACCCAGCGGCGAAAATGGCTATCCTTACCACGCTCTGAGCGCTGGTCGAACAGCAGGAAATAGCAGCCTTCTTCCAGACGGCTCTCTTCTGACTTCTCATCGGCGGTTTCCCCCTGCAGCTTCACGCCGGCATACACCAGCTCGTCGCTGATTTCCGGCAGCACCCAAATCGACACGTCATCAATCAGCGCGCGATAGCCAAAATAGTCATCAAAGGCGGCAATTTTCAGCTGCGTCTGCTGATTGCGCACCACACTGTAGGGGCCAGTGCCGATGGGTTGACGGGCAAAATGGCGCAACGTCGGCCACTCACGTGGCAGGATCATGGCGCTGACGCTGGCCAGCAGCCAGGGCAGCCAGTCATCAGGCTGCGCCAGATGAATATCCAGTGTCCAGGGCGCGGGAGAGTGCAGTTTATCGATATGTGAGAACAGCGGCTGACTGCGTACACGTTCCAGTGAGGCGATGATGTCTTCCATCTCCAGTTCGCGGCCGTGGTGGAAGCGAATCGCGGGTCGTAAAAAGAAACGCCAGTGGAGCGGGGAGGTTTGTTGCCAGTGGTGGGCGATATCCGCTTCGATTTCCCCCTTTTCCTCATTTATTCGCGTCAGGCCGTTAAAGATTTGTCGCGCCAGATGAGTTTCCGAACGACGCAGCGGCGAGCCAGGCAGCAGATTGGGCAGCGGGCGGTAATAGAGCACGCGCAGGATATGCTTGCCCTGGCGGAAACTGCGCCCGAGATGGGCCGCAATCATCTGCCGCACCTGATTCTTATCGCCCACCAGTTGCACCAACTGTTCGATGCGGTCCTGCTCCAGTAAATCTTCCGCGCGCTGTTGCTGCAGTGCTAAGCCGGTGTAATTGAAGCTCAGACTAGAACGCTTGCCGCGCCCGGCTTCTGCCTGCCAAATCAGCCAGCCCGCATCCTGCATGGCATTTAGCAGATTGCGCATATGGCGTCGCGAACAGTGCAGCCGTTCAGCCAGATCGCTTAAGGTGGTTTCCTGGTCCACTCCCTGGCAGCTTTGCCATAGGCGGATGAACTGCTGTTGCAGTCGCGCAGAGGACATAAAAGGGGAACTCCTTCTCAGAATCGCTCAGTTTTTCCTGCCCCATATTAGAGGCATACTGCCAGGTAATGGAAGAGCGGGAGGCATTCAGCAATGAATGGCGCTCTGCCAGCGGTTCCGCCGACGTGGAGCCTTTTCTGAGTAGGGTGCATTTCACCGCCAGCAGCGTTTTCTCTGCTGGCTTTTTTCGTTTTGCTGTGAAATCTTCTACCCTCTTTGTCTTAGCCTCATTTCTCCGCAAAGGGATTTCTGCATGAAATCGCTGTTAACGCGCCAGCGTCGTCTCAACCCGGTTTATCTCTCTTTTATGGCGGTGTCGTTTATGAGCGGCGTCGCCGGTGCTCTACAGGCGCCCACGCTCAGTTTATTTTTGACGCGGGAAGTGCAGGTGCGACCGTTTTGGGTTGGGCTGTTTTTTACTATTAACGCGATTGCTGGGATCGTGATTAGCCTCCTAATGGCGAAGCGTTCGGACAATCGTGGCGATCGTCGCAATCTGATTCTATTTTGCTGTCTGATGGCGGTACTGAATGCGCTGCTGTTTGCCTTTAATCGCCATTACCTGACGCTGATCAGCGTGGGGGTGTTGCTATCGGCACTGGCCAGCGTGGCAATACCGCAGATATTTGCGCTGGCACGGGAATATGCCGATCAGTCGGCGCGTGAAGTGGTGATGTTCAGCTCAGTGATGCGTGCGCAACTGTCGCTGGCGTGGGTGATTGGCCCGCCGCTGTCGTTCGCCTTAGCCCTCAATTATGGCTTCGTGACGCTGTTCTGCGTAGCGGCGGCGATCTTCCTGCTCAGTATGCTGTTGATTTGGCGTACTCTGCCATCGGTACCGCGCGTGGCCGCGACGCCAGAGCAGGTATTGAACCAGCTCAGCCCATGGAAAGATAGCCAGGTGCGGATGCTGTTTATCGCCTCCGTGGTGATGTGGGCGTGCAACACCATGTATATCATCGACATGCCGCTGTATATCAGCTCAACGCTGGGGCTGCCGGAAAAGTTGGCGGGATTATTGATGGGGACGGCGGCAGGGCTGGAGATTCCTATCATGCTGCTGGCTGGGCACTATGCCAAACGCTTTGGTAAGCGCAAGTTGGTGCTGCTAGCGCTAGTGGCGGCGATCCTGTTCTATCTCGGACTGGTGTTGTTCAAGTCGCGCACGGCATTGATGGTGCTGCAGCTGTTCAACGCGGCGTTTATCGGCATCGTCGCCGGGATTGGCATGTTGTGGTTTCAGGATCTCATGCCGGGACGCGCGGGCGCGGCGACCACGATGTTTACCACCTCGATATCGACCGGTTTGATTATTGCGGGATTGATACAGGGCACGCTGAGCGAGCGCTTTGGCCATGAGTCGGTGTATTGGCTGGCATTAGCGATGGCGGTTGTGGCGCTGGGGCTGGCGTCGCGCGTGCGTGATGCCCAATAAATAAAAAGTCGCCAGCAAAGGCGACTTGATAGACATTCAGGGCGAATCTTTTCGGTACGCATTGAAGCGCACCGAAAAGGGCATTACCGCAGGAATGCTGGCTGAGTGGTCTCGTAGTTGGAGATGGACGCTTCGTGTTGCAGCGTTAAACCAATGCTGTCGAGACCGTTAATCATGCAGTGACGGCGGAAGCTGTCGATTTCAAAGCTGTAAGACTTATCACCCGCCGTGACGGTCTGCGCTTCCAGATCCACGGTAAAGGTCACGCCTGGCTGCGCGGCCACCAGTTTGAACATCTCATCCACTTCTTCATCGCTCAATTTCACCGGCAGCAACTGGTTGTTGAAGCTGTTGCCATAGAAAATATCCGCGAAGCTTGGTGCAATCACCACATGGAAACCGAAGTCGGTCAGCGCCCACGGTGCGTGCTCACGTGATGAGCCGCAGCCGAAGTTTTCACGCGCCAGCAAAATGCTGGTGCCTTTAAATTCCGGCTTGTTCAGCACGAAACCTGGGGTTGGCACGGTGCCCGCATCATCTTCAAAACGCCAGTCGTGGAACAGGTGCGCACCAAAACCGGTGCGCGTCACTTTTTGCAGGAACTGCTTTGGAATGATGGCATCGGTATCGACGTTTGCGGCATCCAGTGGCGCTACAATGCCAGTGTGTTGAGTAAATTTGTTCGCCATGGCTTAAGCTCCCTGAGTCAATTCACGAATGTCGGCAAAACGACCGGTTACTGCTGCCGCTGCAGCCATCGCCGGGCTCACTAAGTGAGTGCGACCGCCACGGCCCTGACGACCTTCAAAGTTACGGTTACTGGTGGAGGCACAACGCTCGCCTGGGTTCAGACGGTCATTGTTCATCGCCAGACACATGGAGCAACCCGGCAGACGCCATTCAAAACCCGCTTCCAGGAAGATTTTGTCCAGACCTTCGGCTTCGGCTTGTGCCTTCACTGGGCCTGAGCCAGGGACGACCATGGCAACAACGCCAGGTGCGACTTTACGGCCTTTAGCGATGGCTGCCGCTGCGCGCAAATCTTCAATTCGTGAGTTGGTGCAGGAGCCGATAAAGACTTTGTCGATAGCGACTTCAGTCAGTTTGATACCCGGCTGTAAATCCATGTACGCCAAGGCTTTCTCGGCAGAAGCACGCTCAACCGGATCGGCAAAGGACTGAGGATTTGGGATCGCCTGATCAACCGCCATCACCTGGCCTGGGTTGGTGCCCCAGGTCACCTGCGGAGCAATATCGGCCGCGTTCAAAGTGACAATGGTGTCAAATTTGGCATCGCTGTCGGACTTCATCGTACGCCAGTAAGCGACGGCTTCATCCCACTGCTCGCCTTTCGGTGCGAACTGTTTGTCTTTCAGGTAAGCGAAAGTGGTGTCATCCGGTGCGACCAGACCCGCTTTCGCACCCATTTCAATCGCCATGTTACACAGCGTCATACGGCCTTCCATGCTCAGCGCTTCAATCGCTGGGCCACAGAATTCGACAACGTGACCGGTACCGCCGGCGCTGCCGGTTTTACCGATAATCGCCAACACGATATCTTTGGCCGTAATGCCTGGTGCCGCTTCACCCAGCACTTCAATCTTCATGGTTTTGGCACGGCCCTGCTTCAGGGTCTGGGTGGCAAACACGTGTTCAACTTCGGAGGTACCGATACCGAATGCCAGCGAGCCGAATGCGCCGTGGGTTGCGGTATGGGAATCGCCGCAGACGATGGTCATGCCCGGCAGTGTCATCCCTTGTTCAGGTCCGATAACGTGCACGATGCCCTGGAACGGGTGATTCAGGTCATACAGCTGAATGCCGAACTCAGCACAGTTCTTGATCAGCTCCTGCATCTGAATACGCGCCATCTCACCCGACGCGTTAATGTCTTTGGTCTGGGTAGAAACGTTGTGGTCCATGGTGGCGAACGTCTTCGACGGCTGGCGCACTTTGCGGCCGTGCGCGCGCAGGCCATCGAAGGCCTGCGGTGACGTCACTTCATGGATCAGATGGCGATCGATGTACAATAACGGGGTTTCATTAGGTGCTTCGTGGACGACATGTGCATCAAATAACTTCTGGTATAAGCTTTTCATTTTATTACTTTTCCTCAGCGATAAAACCGGCAATGATGCTGCCCATTTCATCTGTGCTCACAGCTGGGCCGTTACCGGCTAAATCGCGGGTACGATGGCCCGCTTCCAGCGCACGGCTGACCGCACGCTCGATACTGTCTGCGGCTTCACCTGCATTCAGGCTAAAGCGCAACAGCAGAGACAACGAGAGAATCTGTGCAATCGGGTTGGCAATGTTCTGACCGGCGATATCTGGCGCAGAACCACCCGCAGGCTCATACAAACCGAAACCTTCTTCGTTCATGCTGGCAGAAGGCAGCATGCCCATGGAACCGGTGATCATTGCACATTCGTCTGACAGGATGTCACCGAACAGGTTAGAACAGAGCAGCACGTCAAACTGTGATGGATCTTTAATCAGCTGCATGGTGGCGTTATCGATGTACATGTGGCTCAACTGCACATCCGGATAATCTTTTGCCACTTCGTTGACGATCTCACGCCACATCACAGAAGTTGCCAGCACGTTAGCTTTATCCACTGACGTCACTTTGTTACGACGCTTGCGTGCGGCTTCAAAGGCGTTGCGCGCAATACGCTCGATCTCGAAACGGTGATACACCTCGGTATCAAATGCACGCTCATGCGGACCGCTACCTTCACGACCTTTTGGCTGACCGAAATAGATACCGCCGGTTAATTCACGCACGCACAGAATGTCGAAACCGCGTGCGGCGATGTCGCTGCGCAGTGGGCAAAACGCTTCCAGACCTTTATATAAGGAAGCGGGGCGCAGATTGCTGAACAGCTTAAAGTGTTTACGCAGCGGCAACAGTGCACCACGCTCAGGCTGAACCGCCGGCGGCAGGTGTTCCCATTTTGGACCACCAACAGAGCCGAACAGAATCGCATTGGCTTGCTCAGCACCGGCCACGGTGGCTGGCGGCAGCGGTTCACCGTGACGATCGATGGCGATACCGCCAACATCATATTCGCTGGTGGTGATACGCATGTCGAAGCGTGCGCGAATTGCATCGAGAACTTTGATGGCCTGCGCCATCACTTCCGGGCCGATTCCGTCGCCTGGCATTACCGCAATATGATAAGACTGAGTCATAGTTACACCGTTTCCTTCTGATCTTTAAATTTACGCTGCAATTCTTTTTCTACCTGTTTGGCGCGCCAGATGTTGTTCAGGGCGTTCACCATAGCCTTGGCAGAAGATTCGACGATATCGGTCGCCAGGCCAACGCCATGGAATTTACGACCGTTGTAGTTCACCACGATATCAACCTGGCCCAGCGCGTTCTCGCCGTGGCCTTTTGCCGTCAACTTGTAGTTCACCAGCTCGGCTTCAAAGCCGGTGATGCGGTTGATGGCCTGATACACGGCATCCACCGGGCCGTTACCGGTCGCGGCATCGGCTTTGGTCTCTTCTCCACAGCCCAACTGCACAGACGCGGTAGCAGTCACGCTGGAACCGGTCTGCACATTGAATTCGTTCAGTTGGAAATACTCTGGCTCTTCATTCTGTTTGTTGATGAAGGCCAGCGCTTCCAGGTCGTAATCAAATACCTGGCCTTTCTTATCGGCCAGTTTCAGGAAGGCATCGTACAAAGCATCAACGTTGTAGTCGGAGTCTTTGTAGCCCATCTCTTCCATGCGATGTTTTACCGCAGCGCGGCCTGAACGTGAGGTCAGGTTTAACTGGATTTTATGCAGGCCGATGGATTCCGGGGTCAGGATTTCGTAGTTCTCGCGGTTCTTCAACACGCCATCCTGATGAATACCGGAAGAGTGGGCGAAAGCACCGGTGCCGACGATCGCTTTGTTGGCCGGAATCGGCATGTTGCAGATTTGGCTGATCAACTGGCTGGTGCGGTAGATTTCCTGATGATGAATATTGGTGTGCAGGTTCATGATCTGCTGACGGGTTTTAATCGTCATGATCACTTCTTCCAGTGCACAGTTACCGGCACGTTCACCCAGGCCATTGATGGTGCCTTCAACCTGACGCGCACCCGCTAACACCGCTGCTACGGCATTGCCGGTTGCCATGCCTAAATCATCATGGGTGTGAACGGACAAAATGGCTTTATCGATATTCGGTACGCGTTCGCGCAACTGGCTGAAGATGTTGGCGTACTCGTGCGGTAAGGTGTAGCCGACCGTATCCGGGATGTTGATGGTGGTCGCGCCGGCGTTAATCGCGGCTTCTACCACGCGGCACAGATCGTCAATCGGTGTACGACCGCCGTCTTCGCAAGAGAACTCAACGTCATCGGTGTAGTTGCGGGCACGTTTAATCGAGGCTACCGCGCGGTCAATCACATCAGGCAACGTACTGCGCAATTTGGTGGCGATATGCATTGGCGAAGTGGCGAGGAAAGTATGAATGCGGAATGCTTCAGCCACACGCAAGGCCTCGTAGGCGGCATCAATATCCTTATCCACACAACGAGCCAGGGCGGCAACGCGGCTGTTTTTCACCGAGCGCGCGATGGTCTGCACCGATTCGAAATCGCCAGGCGAAGAGATAGGGAAACCGACTTCCATTACATCCACGCCCATACGCTCCAGCGCCAGGGCGATCTGCAGTTTTTCTTTAACACTCAGGCTGGCCTGTAATGCCTGCTCGCCGTCGCGCAGAGTGGTATCGAAAATAATAACTTGCTGGCTCATGGTCATCTTCCTTTTGCTTTAACTCAACTTCGCCGGTGTAACGAGCATAAAAAAACCCGCGCATCGGCGCGGGTTCTTTAAACTTCTTCAGGTTCGAATCAGTGATTGATTCCACCCACAAGTCTACCGCGCAAACTGAATGCGTTTAGTAGTAGACCGAGTAGGCGGAAAGAATGAAACATGAATCAAACCTCGTAAATTTTGTGCTGCACATATTGATACTGGGATTGCTGCGGGAAGTCAACCCTAAGTGAAAGGGTATTTCTTTTGTCGGTTAAGGGTGATCTGCTGCGAATATCCCGCTATACAGAGCTTTGGCATTAATTAGCTGCATGCATAATGGCTTAAACAGCCTAAAAAATTTTTTATAAAAGTGAATTAATTTTAATGCATTGAATTTAATGGGTTTATCTGGGTTTTCGGTACAATCATAAAAACAAGATTTGGCGGGTTGCTTAGCACAATGTCATGCAAGAAGCGGATTTTAAAGTTAATCACGCCAGAAAGTAATATTCAGGAAAAATTGTGGGCTAACCGGCCAGGCAATATGAAAATCATATTTCTTAGAACACGCTGCAAATAATCATGAAACCAGCATTTTCATCTGTGGTTGTGGGATGGCATTAGTTTAATCCTCGCGAGCGATTATCACGTGTCAGTGCCTTTTGTGCCGAAATAAGCCTGTCGCAGCGTCCTGTCGTTTGCAGGCCGGGTTTTCTGCGGTTATGGTAATCGACCTACTCTTAAAAGAATCAACTCAAGTAGATTCCCTGTACCTGGAAGGCAGAAATGAATTCTGTCATCTGAGCATAAACATAAGGTTTTGATCTTAACTGGCGAATACGGGGCTGGGTGCCAGTGGCGCAGGGGCAATGCGCGTCACGGGATCCGGTTCCTCAAGCCTGGAGGCAGAAAATGGAGATGTTGTCAGGAGCCGAAATGGTCGTCCGTTCGTTAATCGATCAGGGCGTTAAGCAGGTATTCGGCTATCCGGGCGGAGCAGTGCTCGACATTTACGATGCGCTGCAAACGGTCGGTGGTATTGACCACGTATTAGTGCGTCACGAGCAAGGCGCAGTGCATATGGCTGATGGTCTGGCACGCGCGACCGGCGAAGTCGGCGTGGTGCTGGTCACCTCTGGTCCAGGCGCAACCAATGCCATTACCGGTATTGCGACGGCCTATATGGATTCGATTCCGATGGTGATTCTGTCGGGTCAGGTGCCGTCTTCACTGATCGGCTACGATGCGTTCCAGGAGTGCGACATGGTCGGGATTTCCCGTCCGGTGGTCAAACACAGCTTCCTGGTGAAAAACGCCGAAGAGATCCCAACCGTGCTGAAAAAAGCCTTCTGGCTGGCAGCAAGCGGCCGCCCAGGCCCGGTGGTGATCGACCTGCCAAAAGACATTCTTAACCCAGCGAACAAACTGCCGTACGTCTATCCTGAATCGGTCAGCATGCGCTCTTATAACCCGACGATTCAGGGACATAAAGGACAGATTAAGCGTGCATTGCAAACGCTGCTGGCCGCGCATAAGCCGGTGATTTATGCCGGTGGCGGTGCGATTATGTCAGGCTGTGAGGCGGAGCTGCTGCAGTTAGCTGAACAGCTGAATATTCCGGTCACCATGTCACTGATGGGCCTCGGCGTGTTCCCTGGCACGCATCGCCAGAGTGTAGGCATGCTGGGCATGCACGGTACTTACGAAGCCAACATGACCATGCACAATGCCGATTTGATTTTCGGCATTGGTGTGCGCTTCGATGATCGTACCACCAACAACCTGGCAAAATATTGCCCGAACGCCACCATCATGCATATCGACGTCGATCCGACCTCGATTTCCAAAACCGTCAGCGCCGATATCCCCATTGTGGGTGATGCGAAGCAGACGCTGTCGCAGATGCTGGAACTGCTGGCACAAAGCGATGCGAAGCAAGAGCTGGATAGCCTGCGCGACTGGTGGCAGACCATTGATGGCTGGCGTAGCCGTAAGTGCCTGGAATTTGATCGCACCAGCGACAAGATCAAACCGCAAGCGGTTATCGAAACCATTTGGCGTCTGACTAAGGGGGATGCGTATGTTACCTCTGATGTCGGCCAGCATCAGATGTTCGCCGCGCTCTATTATCAGTTTGATAAGCCGCGTCGCTGGATCAACTCCGGTGGCCTTGGCACCATGGGCTTCGGCTTACCGGCTGCGCTGGGCGTGAAAATGGCGCTGCCGGATGAAACCGTCATCTGCGTGACCGGTGATGGCAGTATTCAGATGAACATCCAGGAACTGTCGACTGCGCTGCAGTACGATTTGCCGGTGCTGGTACTGAACCTCAACAACGGTTTCCTCGGTATGGTGAAACAGTGGCAGGATATGATTTATTCCGGCCGCCACTCGCAATCCTACATGCAATCTCTGCCTGACTTTGTGCGTTTAGCCGAAGCCTACGGACACGTGGGTATTTCCATCGCGCACCCCGCTGAGCTGGAAGAGAAGCTGCAGCTGGCATTGGATACCCTGGCGAAAGGGCGTCTGGTGTTTGTTGATGTGAATATCGACGGCAGCGAGCACGTTTACCCGATGCAGATTCGCGGTGGTTCGATGGATGAGATGTGGCTGAGCAAAACGGAGAGGACTTAATTATGCGTCGTGTGTTATCGGTATTGCTGGAAAATGAATCCGGCGCATTGTCTCGCGTGGTGGGCTTGTTCTCACAGCGCGGCTATAACATCGAAAGCCTGACCGTTGCGCCAACCGACGATCCAACGCTGTCACGCATGACCATTCAGACGGTCGGCGATGAAAAAGTGCTGGAGCAGATTGAAAAGCAACTGCACAAGCTGGTGGACGTGTTACGTGTCAGCGAGTTAGGGCAGGGTGCCTACGTTGAACGTGAAATCATGCTGGTGAAGATTCAGGCAAGCGGGTATGGCCGTGAAGAAGTGAAGCGCAGCGCGGAAATTTTCCGTGGCCAGATTATCGATGTGACGCCAACGCTGTACACGGTTCAGCTGGCAGGCACCAGCGATAAACTCGACGCCTTCCTTAACACGGTGCGCGATGTTGCTGAGATCGTTGAAGTGGCGCGATCAGGGATTGTGGGCGTGTCACGTGGCGATCGTGTGATGCGTTAATTCCGCAGAGTTATCATCCTGCTTCAAAGCTAACCCGGCGTAATGCCGGGTTTTTTTATTTAATGCGCTTGTGAGTGCTGCCCGATAAAAGCGGTTGCTCAGCGTAGTGTTCTGCGGTTAGATGTTACAAATGTTTTACCCATAGCTACTCTGCGGACATTTGCCCAGCCCTGGCTTATCAGAATTAAGGTGTCATCGTGAAACTGGATGAAATTGCGCGCCTGGCGGGCGTGTCGCGCACCACGGCCAGCTACGTTATTAATGGCAAAGCGCGGCAGTATCGTGTCAGCGACAAAACCGTCGAAAAAGTGATGGCGGTGGTGCGTGAACATAATTATCACCCCAATGCTGTTGCGGCAGGCCTGCGCGCCGGGCGTACGCGTTCAATTGGTCTGGTGATCCCGGATCTTGAGAACACCAGTTACACGCGCATTGCCAATTATCTGGAGCGCCAGGCTCGTCAACGTGGCTATCAGCTGCTGATTGCCTGCTCGGAAGATCAGCCTGACAATGAAATGCGTTGTATTGAACATCTGCTACAGCGCCAGGTGGATGCGATCATCGTTTCCACCACACTGCCGCCAGAACACCCGTTTTATCAGCGCTGGATTAACGATCCGCTGCCGATTATCGCGTTGGACCGCGCGCTGGATCGTGAACACTTCACCAGTGTGGTCGGTGCCGATCAGGACGATGCGCATGCACTGGCGGCTGAATTGCGTCAGCTTCCGGTGAAAAACGTGCTGTTCCTTGGGGCCTTGCCTGAGCTTTCAGTCAGTTTCCTGCGTGAAATGGGCTTCCGCGATGCGTGGAAAGACGATGAACGTACGGTGGATTACCTCTACTGCAACAGCTTTGATCGCGCTGCGGCTGCCTCACTGTTCGAGAAATACCTCGAAGATCATCCGATGCCGGATGCGTTGTTTACCACTTCATTCGGTCTGCTTCAGGGCGTGATGGATATCACCCTGAAGCGTGATGGCCGCCTGCCCACTGATCTGGCTATCGCCACCTTTGGCGACCACGAATTACTGGACTTTTTAGAGTGCCCGGTACTGGCGGTGGGGCAGCGTCATCGCGATGTCGCCGAGCGAGTGCTGGAATTAGTTTTGGCCTCGCTGGATGAACCGCGTAAACCGAAGCCGGGATTAACCCGTATTCGACGCAATTTATTCCGTCGTGGCCAATTAAGCCGACGTATGAAATGAAATCGCGGGCAGATCGCTGCCCGCACTTATTAATCATCCAGATATTTTTCTGCCATAGGACTGGGGTAAAAAAGCGTAAATAGTCACCACTTTCCCTAACGAATTAACTGCGCTGAATTTTCTTATTTGTTTACATCTTCAGCAGTGACGCGTAGCAGAGCTGGCGCGATGGTGCTGGGCTTCCTTTCAGAAATCCCCTAAAATGCAGCCGCTGTCGCATATCCCGGGATAATTATCTTTTGCGATTAAAACGCTTTATTTTTCGCCATTTTTCAAATCGTGAAAATTTTTATTCCATTATTCATCAGGTTAATTTCTTATTTTGCCAATCATTCCCCTTAATTGCCCTCCATTAAATAATTCTCACCCTTGTAAAGAGTGATATTCACTTGTCGTTGCGGCTTGACAAGGATTTCATAGGCTCCGTAAACTCGTTTCGTGGTAAAAAGTGGGATAAAGTGGTGAAAACGGGTGATTGGGGGGTAGGACTGACATGTTCCGAGGAGCAACGTTAGTCAATCTCGACGGCAAAGGCCGATTGGCGGTACCAACACGCTATCGTGAATTGCTTGTCGCGGAGTCTCAGGGGCAAATGGTGTGCACCATTGACCTCCACCAGCCATGTCTGTTGCTTTATACCCTGCCCGAATGGGAAATCATCGAGAAAAAACTGGCGCGCTTATCCAGCATGAATCCGAACGAACGTCGCGTGCAGCGACTGCTGTTAGGACATGCCAGTGAATGCCAGATGGATAATGCAGGTCGTTTGTTGCTAGCGAATACGTTACGACAACATGCGAGCCTGACCAAAGAAGTGATGCTGGTTGGACAGTTCAATAAGTTTGAGCTGTGGGATGAACAGACCTGGTATCAACAAGTTAAGGACGATATTGACGCAGAACAGTCGGCTCAGGAGCCTTTATCTGAGCGGTTGCAGGACTTGTCGCTATAGCTATGCAGGATAATTTTAAACACACCACAGTGCTGCTGGATGAGGCGGTTAACGGTCTCAATATCAGGGAAGACGGCATTTACATTGACGGCACTTTTGGGCGCGGCGGTCACTCACGTCTGATCCTTTCGCAACTGGGCGAGAAGGGGCAGTTACTGGCGATCGATCGCGATCCGCAAGCCATAGCCGCCGCAGCTGAAATTCAGGATCCACGTTTTTCGATTGTGCACGGACCCTTTTCGGCGCTGGCAGAGTATGTCGAAGCGCGTGGTCTCACCGGCAAGATCGATGGCGTATTGCTCGATCTTGGCGTGTCATCACCGCAGTTGGATGACGCAGAGCGCGGTTTCTCGTTTATGCGTGATGGGCCGCTGGATATGCGTATGGACCCGACACGGGGCCAGTCTGCGGCCGAGTGGCTGATGAACGCCGAGGAAGCCGATATCGCTTTCGTCATCAAGACCTACGGTGAAGAGAAGTTTGGCAAACGTATCGCACGCGCCATCGTCGAGCGCAATCGTGAACAGCCAATGACGCGCACCAAGGAATTAGCCACTGTGATCGCTGCTGCGATGCCAGTGAAAGACAAGTTTAAGCATCCGGCCACGCGCACCTTCCAGGCGATTCGTATCTGGATCAACAGCGAACTGGAAGAGATCGACACCGCGCTGAAAGGGGCAATGTCGGTGCTGGCACCTGGCGGTCGTTTATCGGTTATCAGCTTCCACTCGCTGGAAGATCGGTTGGTCAAACGCTTTATGCGCGATCAGAGCCGTGGCCCGCAAGTTCCAGCGGGTATTCCAATGACCGAAAGCCAACTTAAAGCGCTGGGCGGACGTGAGCTGAAAACCTTAGGCAAGCTGATTCCGGGCGAAGCGGAAGTTAACGAGAACCCACGCGCGCGCAGTTCGGTACTGCGAATTGCTGAGAGGACCGCGACATGATTGGCAACGAGCGACACAGCCTGCCTGGCGTCATCGGCGGTGACCTGCTGCGATTCGGCAAGATCCCGGTGTTGCTACTGATTGCGGTACTTGTGTCCTCGGTGTTAGTGGTCACCACCACACACAAAACGCGCCTGTTAACGGCGCAGCGCGAACAGTTGGTTTTAGAACGTGATGCGCTTGATATCGAGTGGCGTAACCTGATTTTGGAAGAGAATGCGCTCGGCGATCATAGCCGGGTTGAGCGAATAGCAACCGATAAGCTGCAGATGCAGCATGTTGATCCTTCACAGGAAAATATCGTGGTGCAGAGATAAATAAGGAATCGCAGACCTCAATGAGCGGCGCAGGCAAAACGCTGAAGTTAAAAAAACAGGAAGATAAGGCCAGCTTTATAAGCTGGCGTTTTGCGTTGCTGTGCGGCTGTATTTTACTGGCTTTGGGCGGATTGCTGTCACGCGTGGCGTGGTTACAGGTCATCAGCCCGGATAAACTGGTGAAAGAAGGAGATCTGCGTTCGCTGCGGGTGCAATCTGTTCCTACTGCACGTGGCATGATCAGCGACCGTGCTGGACGTCCATTGGCCGTCAGTGTACCGGTGAATGCCATCTGGGCTGACCCTAAAGAACTGATGGAACATGGCGGTGTGTCACTCGACAGCCGCTGGAAAGCCCTCTCAGATGCCTTATCTATCCCACTCGATCAACTCGCCGCGCGCGTGAATGCCAATCCCAAAGGGCGCTTTATCTATCTGGCGCGCCAGGTGAATCCGGCCATTGGCGAGTACGTCAAAAAGCTCAAGTTACCCGGCATTTATCTGCGTGAAGAGTCGCGCCGCTACTATCCAGCGGGTCAGGTCACTGCGCATCTGATCGGCTTTACCAACATTGATGGCCAGGGCATTGAGGGCATCGAAAAGAGCTTCGACAAGTGGCTGACCGGTGCGCCAGGCGAGCGTACGGTGCGTAAAGATCGCTATGGTCGTGTGATCGAAGATATCTCCTCCGTGGACAGCCGCGCGGCGCACAACCTGACGCTCAGTATCGACGAGCGTTTGCAGGCGTTGGTTTACCGCGAATTGAACAATGCTGTAGCCTTCAACAAGGCGGAGTCAGGCACTGCCGTTCTGGTGGATGTGAACACCGGCGAAGTGCTGGCGATGGCAAACAGCCCGGCTTACAACCCGAACAATCTCTCCAACACGCCGAAAGATGTGATGCGCAACCGTGCCATTACCGACATCTTCGAACCCGGCTCCACCGTGAAACCGATGGTGGTGATGACCGCGCTGCAGCGTGGTGTGGTGAAAGAGAACAGCGTACTGAATACCGTGCCGTACCGCGTCAATGGTCATGAGATCAAGGACGTGGCGCGCTACAACGAATTGACCCTTACCGGGGTTTTACAGAAGTCGAGTAACGTCGGGGTTTCACGTTTGGCGTTAGCGATGCCCTCCTCAGCACTCGTAGACACTTACGCGCGCTTTGGACTGGGTAAACCGACCAATTTGGGGCTGGTCGGGGAAAGTAGTGGCTTATACCCTCAAAAACAACGGTGGTCTGACATAGAGAGGGCCACCTTCTCTTTCGGCTACGGGCTAATGGTAACGCCGTTACAGTTAGCGCGAGTCTACGCAACGATTGGCAGCTACGGCATCAATCGCCCGCTGTCGATCACCAAAGTTGACCCGCCTGTGGCGGGTGAACGCGTTTTCCAGGAAGACCTGGTGAAAACGGTGATGCACATGATGGAGAGCGTGGCGTTGCCTGGCGGTGGTGGGGTCAAAGCCGCCATCAAGGGCTATCGCATCGCGATTAAAACCGGTACTGCGAAAAAAGTGGGACCGGACGGACGCTACGTCAATAAATACATTGCTTACACGGCAGGCGTTGCGCCTGCCAGTCGCCCTCGTTTTGCGCTGGTGGTGGTGATCAACGATCCTCAGGCCGGCAAATATTATGGTGGTGCGGTTTCTGCACCGGTGTTTGGCGCCATCATGGGCGGTGTATTACGTACCATGAATATCGAACCTGATGCGTTGCCAACAGTTGATAAAGACGAGTTGGTGAAGAACAGAAGTGAGGAACCAAGTGACCGATCGTAACCTGCGCGATTTACTGGCCCCGTGGGTGCCGGGCGCGCCGGCGCGTCCACTCCGTGACATGACACTGGATAGCCGCGCTGCGGCTGCTGGCGATCTGTTTATCGCCGTGGCGGGCCATCATGCTGATGGACGTCGTTTTATTCCGCAGGCAATTGCTCAGGGCGTCGCGGCAGTGATTGCCGAAGCCGAAGGCGAAGCCAGCGATGGAGATATCCGCGAGATGCACGGCGTCCCGGTTATCTACCTGGCGCAGTTGCAGCAGCGTCTCTCTGCACTGGCCGGGCGCTTTTATCAGCAGCCTGCTGAAAAACTCAAATTAATCGGTGTCACCGGCACCAACGGAAAAACCACCACCACGCAGCTGATGGCGCAGTGGGCCAATCTGCTGGGTGAAACCGGTGCCGTGATGGGCACCGTGGGTAATGGCCTATATGGCCAACTGGTGGCCACCGAAAACACCACCGGTTCCGCAGTGGATGTACAACATGTATTAAATGATCTGGTGGAGCAGGGTGCCACGCTGGCCGCGATGGAAGTCTCTTCTCACGGCCTGGTGCAGCATCGCGTGGCGGCATTGCCGTTCGCGGCTGCCGTGTTCACCAATCTGAGCCGCGATCACCTGGATTATCACGGTGATATGCAGGGCTACGAAGCCGCCAAATGGCTGCTGTTCTCTGAGCATCAGGTTGGCGAAGCCATTATCAACGCCGATGACGAGGTCGGACGCCGCTGGCTGGAAAAACTGCCAGATGCCGTTGCCGTCACCATGGATGACAACTTGCAGCCTGGCTGTCGTGGGCGCTGGCTGAAAGCTACTGCGGTGAATTATCACGATGGTGGCGCCCATGTTCAGTTCCAGTCGAGCTGGGGCGATGGCGAGTTTGATAGCCGCCTGATGGGCGCATTCAACGTCAGCAATCTGCTGCTGGCACTGGCCACCTTGCTGACGCTCGATTATTCGCTGGAGGCACTGGTATCAAGCGCTGCACAGCTGCAACCGGTATGTGGCCGTATGGAAGTGTTCACGGCACCAGAAAAACCCACAGTGGTGGTGGATTATGCCCACACCCCTGATGCGCTGGAAAAAGCGCTGGAAGCCGCGCGCTTGCACTGCAAAGGCAAGCTGTGGTGCGTATTCGGCTGTGGCGGCGATCGCGACAAAGGCAAACGTCCACTGATGGGCGCGATAGCTGAACAGTTTTCTGACATCGTGGTGATCACTGATGACAATCCGCGCAGCGAAGAGCCGACCGCGATTGTGAATGACATTCTGACTGGCTTGCTCGATCCCGGTCGTGCCCGCGTGGTCGCAGGACGTGCGCAAGCGGTCACTAACGCCGTGATGCAGGCCAATGCTGATGACATCGTGCTGGTGGCGGGTAAAGGCCATGAAGATTATCAAATCATTGGTAACCGTCGTCTGGATTACTCCGATCGCGACACCGTCGCCCGTTTACTGGGGGTGATGGCATGATTCCGGTTTCTTTGAAAACACTGGCTGAAATCAGCGGCGGTCAACTGCATGGCGCTGATTTGACGCTGAATGATGTGACCAGCGACACGCGCAAAGTTGCTGATGGCAGCTTGTTTGTCGCACTGGTCGGTGAGCGTTTTGATGCGCATGACTTTGCTCAGGATGCTATTGCCAAGGGTGCCAAAGCGCTGCTGGTGAGTAAGCACTTGCCTTTAGATGTGCCGCAAGTGGTGGTCGCTGATACGCGCATCGCCTTTGGTCAGCTCGGCGCCTGGGTGCGCCAGCAATCGAAGGCGCGTGTGGTAGCCCTGACCGGTTCATCCGGTAAAACCTCCGTCAAAGAGATGACCGCTGCCATTTTGCGTCAGTGTGGTGAAACCCTGTATACCGCTGGCAACCTGAACAACGACTTCGGCGTGCCGATGACGTTGCTGCGTCTGACTCCTGAACACGAGTTCGCGGTGATTGAGCTCGGTGCCAATCATCAGGGCGAAATCGCGTACACCACCGATTTAGTGCGTCCCGAAACGGCGTTGGTAAATAACCTGGCTGCAGCGCATCTGGAAGGCTTTGGTTCACTGGCCGGTGTGGCGAAAGCCAAAGGTGAAATCTTTGGCGGGCTACCGGTACACGGCACTGCCATCGTCAATGCGGACAGCAACGACCTCGCTAACTGGCAGTCGCAGTTTGTCGATAAAACGCTGTGGCGCTTCTCACCCCAGCCGATGGCGGATGCAGAATTCCGTGCCAGTGAAATCGTGCTGCGCGCTGATGCCACGCTGTTTACTTTGCATACGCCGCGCGGGGATATCGATGTTGCGCTGCCGCTGCCAGGCCGCCATAACATCGCGAACGCACTTGCTGCTGCTGCGCTGGCACTGTCTGTTGATGCCCCGCTAAGCGCGATCCAAACCGGTTTGAAAACACTGCAGCCCGTAGCGGGCCGTCTGTTCCCGATACGTCTGGCAGATAACCAACTGCTGCTGGATGACAGCTACAACGCCAACGTCGGCTCGATGACGGCGGCCGCACAGGTACTGGGCGATATGCCGGGGTTCCGCGTGATGGTCGTCGGTGATATGGCCGAACTGGGCGATGAAGCGGAAGCTTGCCATCAGCAGGTGGGTGAAGCAGCCAGGGCAGCAGGTATTGATTGTGTGCTGAGTACCGGCACTTTGAGTCGGTTGATCGGTGAAAGTAGCGGCAAAGGCGAGCATTTCGCCACCAAAGCCGAGCTGACTGAACGTTTACGCGCATTGCTGTCCCAACATCAGGACATCACTATTTTGGTTAAAGGCTCACGTAGCGCCGCCATGGAGCAGGTCGTCGAGAGCTTACAGGAGAAAGGAACATGCTAGTCTGGCTGGCCGAACATTTGGTCGCACTTTATTCCGGCTTTAACGTCTTCTCTTATTTGACGTTTCGCGCCATTGTCAGCCTGCTGACCGCCCTGTTCCTGTCACTCTGGATGGGCCCGCGCCTGATCGCCTGGCTGCAGAAGCTGCAGATAGGCCAGGTGGTGCGTAACGACGGTCCTGAATCGCACTTTAGTAAGCGCGGTACGCCAACCATGGGCGGCATCATGATCCTCACTTCCATCACCGTATCGGTGTTGATGTGGGCGTATCCATCCAACCCTTATGTGTGGTGCGTGCTGGCGGTGCTGATTGGTTTCGGCATCATCGGTTTTGTGGATGACTATCGCAAAGTGGTGCGCAAAGACACCAAAGGCCTGATTGCCCGCTGGAAATACTTCTGGATGTCGGTGATTTCCCTTGGCGTGGCTTTTGCGCTTTACGCTGCGGGTAAAGGTACACCGGCCACACAGTTGGTGGTGCCGTTCTTTAAAGACATCATGCCGCAGCTTGGATTGTTCTATGTGCTGCTGGCTTACTTTGTGATTGTCGGCACCGGTAATGCGGTCAACCTGACTGATGGTCTGGATGGCCTGGCGATTATGCCAACCGTGTTCGTGGCAGCAGGTTTTGCGCTGGTGGCATGGGCGACCGGTAACGTGAAGTTTGCTGAGTATCTGCATATTCCCTATCTGCGCCATGCCGGTGAATTAGTGATTGTCTGTACCGCGATTGTCGGTGCAGGTCTTGGCTTCCTGTGGTTCAACACCTACCCGGCTCAGGTCTTTATGGGCGATGTGGGTTCACTGGCACTGGGTGGCGCGTTAGGCACTATCGCCGTGCTGCTGCGCCAGGAATTTTTGCTGGTGATCATGGGCGGCGTGTTTGTGGTTGAAACGCTGTCGGTGATCCTGCAGGTGGGATCGTTCAAGCTGCGCGGCCAACGCATTTTCCGCATGGCGCCGATTCACCACCACTATGAATTGAAGGGCTGGCCGGAGCCGCGCGTCATTGTGCGCTTCTGGATTATTTCACTGATGCTGGTGCTGATTGGCCTGGCAACGCTGAAGGTACGTTAATCATGGCTGACTATCGGGGCAGAAAAGTCGTCATCATTGGACTCGGCATCACTGGCCTGTCCTGTGTTGATTTCTTCCTCGCGCAGGGCGTGACGCCTCGCGTGATGGATACCCGTGTGTCTCCGCCTGGCCTCGACAAGTTGCCTGAGGCGGTTGAACGCTATGTGGGCGGTATCAACAGCGACTGGTTGCTGGCGTCGGACTTGATCATTGCCAGTCCAGGCATCGCGCTGGCGCACCCTGCATTAAGTGAAGCTGCGGATGCCGGTATCGAAATCGTCGGTGATATCGAACTGTTCTGCCGTGAAGCTCAGGCTCCGATTGTCGCGATCACCGGCTCGAACGGTAAAAGCACTGTCACCACGCTGGTGGGTGAAATGGCCCGTGCAGCAGGTTGGCAGGTTGGCGTGGGTGGTAACATCGGTTTACCGGCGCTAACCCTGCTGAAATCTCCGCCACAGTTGTATGTGCTGGAACTTTCCAGCTTCCAACTTGAAACCACCTACAGTCTGCAAGCTGCGGCTGCCACCATTCTCAACGTGACGGAAGATCATATGGATCGCTATCCGTTGGGCATGCAGCAGTATCGTGCGGCGAAATTGCGCATTTATGAAAACGCCCGCGTCTGTGTGGTCAATGCCGATGATGGTATGACCATGCCCGTGCGTGGTGTTGATGCACGATGTGTCAGTTTTGGCATTAATCTGGGTGATTATCACCTGACCCAGCAGCAAGGCAGCACCTGGTTGCGGGCGCAGGGCGAAAGAGTGCTAAACACTGATGAAATGACTCTGGTGGGCCAGCACAACTACACCAACGCACTGGCGGCGCTGGCTCTGGCAGATGCGGTGAATATCCCGCGCGCTTCCAGTCTGAAAGCGTTAACCACTTTCACTGGCCTGGCACACCGTTTTCAGCTGGTGCATGAAGCGAACGGTGTGCGCTGGATCAATGACTCCAAAGCCACCAACGTCGGCAGCACTGAAGCGGCACTCAATGGTTTGCAGGTGAAAGGCACCTTATGGCTGCTGATGGGCGGCGATGGCAAATCTGCTGATTTCAGTTCGCTGACGCGCTTTTTGCAGGGCGACAACGTACGTCTCTATTGCTTTGGCCGCGACGGCGATGCGCTCGCTGCATTGCGCCCTGAGATCGCTACGCGCACAGAAACGATGCAGCAAGCCATGGAGCAGATTGCCCCTCAGGCGAAGGCGGGCGACATGGTGCTGCTGTCACCGGCCTGCGCCAGCCTCGATCAGTTCCGTAATTTTGAACAGCGCGGTGATATTTTCGCGCAACTGGCGAAGGAGCTGAGCTGATGCGCATTCCGGGTGCCAGTATTGCCAGCTTCCTCTCCGTGCGTTTACGCGATTGGGTGATGGGGGGCCGTGAAAATGATGATGCGCCAGTGGTGCTGTATGACCGCACGCTGCTGTGGCTGACCTTTGGTTTGGCGATTATCGGCTTTGTGATGGTGACTTCAGCGTCGATGCCGGTCGGCCAGCGTCTTAACGAAGACCCGTTCTACTTCGCTAAACGCGACGCTTTTTATATTGCCCTGGCGGTAGGTATGGCGCTGGTGACATTGCGCGTGCCCATGGATTTCTGGCAGCGCTACAGCAACGTGATGCTGATGGCGTCTGTTGCAATGCTGCTGATTGTCTTGGTGGTGGGCAGCTCGGTTAACGGTGCATCGCGCTGGATTGCCTTGGGCCCATTGCGTATTCAGCCGGCTGAATTATCCAAGCTGTCCCTGTTTTGCTATCTCGCCAGCTATCTGGTGCGCAAAGTAGAAGAAGTGCGTAACAACTTCTGGGGCTTCTGTAAGCCGATGGGTGTGATGGTGGTGCTGGCCGTTCTGCTACTGGCGCAACCCGATCTCGGCACGGTGGTGGTGCTGTTTGTCACAACGCTGGCGATGTTGTTCCTCGCGGGCGCCAAAATGTGGCAGTTTCTGGCGATCATCGGCTCCGGTATTTTTGCCGTGGTGCTGCTGATCATCGCTGAACCCTATCGTATGCGCCGTGTGACCTCTTTCTGGAACCCATGGGAAGATCCCTTTGGCAGCGGCTACCAGCTGACTCAGTCTCTGATGGCCTTTGGCCGTGGCGAATTCTGGGGCCAGGGTCTCGGCAACTCGGTGCAAAAACTTGAGTATCTGCCCGAGGCGCATACCGACTTTATCTTCTCCATCATTGGTGAAGAGTTGGGTTATGTCGGTGTGGTTTTGGCGCTGTTAATGGTATTCTTCGTGGCTTTTCGCGCGATGTCGATTGGTCGCCGTGCTCTGGAGATCGATCAGCGCTTTTCTGGCTTCCTCGCTTGCTCAATTGGCGTGTGGTTTAGCTTCCAGGCGCTGGTTAACGTCGGTGCGGCCGCAGGCATGCTGCCGACCAAAGGTCTGACACTGCCGCTGATCAGTTACGGTGGCTCAAGTCTGATCATTATGTCGACCGCCATCGTGTTTTTATTGCGCATTGATTATGAAACGCGTCTGGCGAAAGCGCAGGCGTTTACCCGAGGTGCTCGATGAGTAGTAAGCGGCTGATGGTGATGGCCGGTGGAACCGGTGGGCACGTGTTCCCTGGTCTGGCGGTGGCACACCATCTGATCGAACAGGGCTGGCAGGTGCGCTGGCTCGGAACCGCTGACCGAATGGAAGCGGATTTGGTGCCGAAGCATGGCATTGAGATAGATTTTATCCGCATCAGTGGTTTGCGCGGCAAAGGTGTCAAAGCACAGTTATTGGCACCGGTGCGCATCTTCAATGCATGGCGTCAGGCGCGTCGCATCATGAAGAGCTGGCAGCCGGATGTGGTGCTCGGCATGGGCGGATATGTTTCCGGCCCGGGCGGATTAGCCGCGTGGAGTTGCGGTATCCCGGTGGTGCTGCATGAGCAGAATGGCATTGCCGGGCTGACCAACAAATGGCTGGCGAAAATTGCCACCAAAGTGATGCAGGCATTTCCGGGTGCATTCCCGAAAGCCGATGTGGTTGGCAATCCCGTGCGTACCGATGTGTTGGCCCTGCCGCTGCCGGCTGATCGCCTGAGTGGACGCAGCGGCGCGATTCGTGTGCTGGTAGTTGGCGGAAGCCAGGGCGCACGCATTTTAAACCAGACCGTGCCACAAGTGGCCGCAGAACTGGGTGATGCCATCACGGTTTGGCATCAAAGCGGTAAAGGCGCGCTGGAGATGGTGCAGCAGGCTTATCGCGATGCCGGACAGCCGCAGCACAAGGTCACCGAGTTTATCGATGATATGGCGGAAGCCTATGCCTGGGCGGATGTGGTGGTGTGTCGTTCGGGCGCCTTAACGGTGAGCGAAGTCGCCGCCGCAGGTTTACCGGCAATCTTTGTGCCGTTTCAGCATAAAGACCGCCAGCAGTACTGGAATGCGTTGCCGCTGGAGCAAGCGGGCGCAGCCAAAATTTTCGAGCAGCCGCAATTTACCGCGACTGCAGTAGCGGACACGTTGCGCCACTGGGATCGCACAACGCTGCTGGCGATGGCTGAGAAAGCGCGCCAGGTTGCGATTCCTGATGCAACCGATCGGGTTGCGCAGGAAGTGGCACGCGTCGCGAAGTAATTAATAGGTCGGTTTGACCGGCTGTACCTGAATGCAGGTACACATGAGATCAACAGGTAATTGAGACAGATGAATACACAACAATTGGCAAAACTGCGTTCTATTGTGCCCGAGATGCGTCGCGTCCGGCACATTCACTTTGTCGGCATCGGTGGTGCTGGCATGGGCGGTATTGCCGAGGTGTTGGCGAACGAAGGTTATCACATCAGCGGTTCGGATCTGGCGCCTAACCCGGTGACCCAGCATCTGGCCTCGTTAGGTGCGACCATTTATTTCAACCATCGCCCGGAAAACGTGACGGATGCGAGCGTGGTGGTGGTGTCGACAGCAGTGGCACAGGACAATCCGGAACTGGTCGCGGCCCGTGAGCAGCGTATCCCGGTGATCCGCCGTGCAGAGATGCTGGCTGAGCTGATGCGCTTCCGTCATGGTATCGCGGTTGCCGGTACGCACGGCAAAACCACCACCACAGCGATGGTCACCAGTATTTATGCCGAAGGTGGACTGGATCCGACATTCGTGAATGGCGGCCTGGTGAAAGCGGCGGGCACCCATGCGCGTTTGGGCACCAGTCGTTACCTGATTGCGGAAGCGGATGAGAGTGACGCGTCGTTCCTGCATCTGCAGCCGATGGTGGCGATTGTCACCAATATCGAAGCGGACCATATGGACACCTATCAGGGCGACTTCGAGAACCTGAAGCAGACGTTCATTAACTTCCTGCATAATCTGCCGTTCTATGGACGTGCTGTGATGTGTGTGGATGATGTGGTGATTCGCGATTTGATCCCACGCGTGGGCCGTCAGGTCACCACTTACGGCTTCAGTGATGACGCCGATGTGCGCATCGAAAACTATGAACAACGTGGCGCGCAGGGGCACTTTACCCTGATTCGTCAGGACAAGCCGGTGCTGAAAGTGACCCTGAATGCGCCGGGTCGTCACAATGCCTTAAACGCAGCCGCCGCTGTTGCAGTGGCGACGGAAGAAGGCATTGAAGATAACGCGATTTTGGCCGCGCTGGAGAGTTTCCAGGGCACTGGACGCCGCTTTGATGTGCTGGGCGAATTTGATACCACAGCGGTCAATGGCAATCCAGGCAGCGCGATGCTGGTAGATGATTACGGTCATCACCCAACGGAAGTCGACGTCACCATCAAAGCCGCCCGTGCCGGCTGGCCAAATAAGAAACTGGTGATGGTGTTCCAGCCGCACCGTTACACGCGAACGCGTGATCTGTTCGATGACTTCGCTAACGTGCTGTCTCAGGTTGATGTATTGCTGATGCTGGATGTTTATCCGGCCGGTGAAGCGCCGATTCCAGGCGCAGATAGCCGTTCACTGTGCCGCGCGATTCGCCATCGTGGCAAGGTTGACCCGATTCTGGTCTCTGAGCACGATGCGTTGCCGGAAGCGCTGGCCCCGTTGTTGTCAGGTGACGATTTGGTCATCGTGCAGGGCGCCGGCAATATCGGCAAAATCGCCCGCAAACTGGCTGAGCTTGAGTTGCAGCCAGCTGCGAAAACGGAGGTGCGTCATGGCTGAGAAAGTCGCCGTCCTGATGGGCGGAACCTCCGCAGAGCGTGATGTATCGCTAATGTCGGGCAGTGCCGTGTTGGCAGGATTGCGTGAGATGGGCATTGATGCACACGGCGTGGATACCCGTGATGTGTCAGTGCTGGACCTCAAAGCGCAGGGCTTTGAAAAAACCTTTATCGCCCTGCATGGTCGTGGCGGTGAAGATGGCACGCTGCAGGCGGTATTGGAGTTCCTCCAGTTGCCGTATACCGGCAGCGGCGTGATGGCTTCGGCGATCACCATGGATAAACTGCGCAGCAAATTGCTGTGGCAGGGCAGGGGACTGCCATCAGGAAAATTTGTTTGGTTAACGCGCCAGCAGCGGGAATTGGGTTTAGATGCACAAACCCAGGCTGCAATCGATGCGCTCGGCCTGCCGCTGTTTGTGAAACCAAGCTGTGAAGGTTCAAGTGTCGGCATCAGCCGAGTGAACACGTTAGAAGCATTGCCTGCTGCGTTGGATGAAGCGTTTCGCCACGACAATGATGTCTTGATTGAGGCCTTCCTGAGCGGTGCGGAATATACCGTTGGCATTCTGGGTGATGAAATTCTGCCTTCTATCAGAATAAAAACCGCCAGCGAGTTCTATGACTATGAAGCGAAATACATTTCTGACGATACTGAATACTTCTGCCCAAGCGGTTTGAGTGCAGAGCAGGAAGCAGAATTGAAGACGTTAGTATGGGCGGCCTGGCGTGCACTGGGATGCAGCGGCTGGGGGCGTGTCGATGTGATGACGGATGCTGAGGGTAAATTCCAGTTGCTGGAAGTGAATACCTCACCGGGCATGACCAGCCACAGTCTGGTGCCGATGGCCGCGAAGCAGGCAGGATACAGTTTCCCGCAGCTGGTGGCGCGTATTCTGGAACTGGCTGACTGATATGTCTCAGGCGGCGATACGTGTACGAAATCGCGAACCCCAGGAGCGTGCGCGCACCGGGCGTAGCAACGGTGCCCGACTGTTTGGCGTCGTATTCCTGCTGATGGTGTTGGGCATCATGGCCGCCGGTGGGCTGGTGGTGCTGAAGTGGATGAATGATGCGTCGCGTTTACCGCTGTCGAAGCTTGTGGTGACCGGGGAAACGCATTACACCACGCATGATGACATTCGCCAGGCCATTTTGTCGCTCGGGGCGCCTGGCACGTTTATGTCGCAAAACGTGGACATCATCCAGCAACAGATTGAGCGTTTACCCTGGATCAAACAGGTCAGTGTGCGTAAGCAGTGGCCTGATGAGCTGAAGATTAACCTGGTGGAGTACGTTCCGGTGGCTCGCTGGAATGACTCACACATGGTAGACGCCGATGGCGTCTCCTTCAGCGTCCCGGCCAGTCACATCGGTAAAGAAACATTGCCGATGTTATATGGCCCGGAAGGCAGTGAAACAGAGGTGTTGGCGGGCTATCACACCATGAGTGATGTGCTCAAAGCCGGCAAGTTTACCCTGAAGGTCGCGTCGATGACAGCGCGGCGCTCGTGGCAGTTAGTGACCAGCGACGATGTGCGCATCGAACTGGGACGCAGCGACACCATGAAGCGTCTGAACCGTTTTATTGAGCTCTATCCGGAGCTGCTGCAGCAAGGCCAGAGTCAGAACAAGCGCATTACCTATGTCGATTTGCGCTACGACTCCGGTGCCGCAGTAGGCTGGGCAGCGGCCCCGCTGGAGCCACAGGACAGTAATCAGCAACAAAACCAGGCACAGGCTAAACCACAATGATCAAGGCAACGGACAGAAAACTGGTAGTAGGACTTGAAATCGGCACCGCAAAGGTTGCCGCCCTGGTTGGGGAAATTCTGCCTGATGGTATGGTCAACATTATTGGGGTGGGCAGCTGCCCGTCTCGCGGTATGGATAAAGGCGGCGTAAATGACCTTGAGTCGGTGGTGAAATGCGTTCAACGCGCCATCGACCAGGCTGAACTAATGGCTGATTGCCAGATTTCGTCGGTTTACCTTGCTTTATCGGGCAAACATATCAGTTGTCAGAACGAAATCGGGATGGTTCCGATTTCGGAAGAGGAAGTGACTCAGGATGATGTAGAGAACGTGGTACATACGGCGAAATCCGTACGCGTACGCGATGAACATCGTATCCTGCATGTTATTCCTCAGGAATATGCCATTGATTATCAGGAAGGCATCAAGAATCCGGTGGGACTTTCCGGCGTGCGTATGCAGGCGAAAGTGCACTTGATCACCTGCCATAATGATATGGCGAAAAATATTGTTAAAGCCGTTGAACGTTGCGGCCTGAAAGTTGACCAACTGATTTTTGCCGGACTGGCATCCAGTTTCTCGGTTCTGACTGAAGATGAACGTGAGCTGGGCGTCTGTGTTGTTGACATCGGTGGCGGTACAATGGATATCGCGGTTTACACCGGCGGCGCACTGCGTCACACCAAAGTGATCCCTTATGCAGGGAATGTGGTGACCAGTGATATCGCCTATGCCTTCGGCACACCGCCAACCGATGCGGAAGCGATCAAAGTACGCCATGGTTGTGCGCTGGGTTCGATTGTTGGCAAAGATGAAAACGTCGAAGTGCCGAGCGTCGGTGGACGTCCACCGCGCAGTCTGCAACGCCAAACGCTGGCAGAAGTGATTGAGCCGCGTTACACCGAATTGCTGAATCTGGTGAATGACGAGATTCTGCAACTGCAGGAGCAACTGCGCCAGCAGGGCGTGAAACACCACCTGGCAGCAGGCATCGTGCTGACCGGTGGCGCAGCACAGATTGAAGGTTTGGCCGCTTGCGCCCAGCGTGTGTTCCATACGCAGGTGCGTATTGGTCAGCCACTTAACATCACCGGCCTGACGGATTATGCGCAGGAGCCGTATTACTCAACTGCAGTCGGTCTGCTGCATTACGGCAAAGAGTCACACATGAACGGTGATGCAGAAACGGAAAAACGTGCTTCAGTGGGCAACTGGTTTAAACGTATCAATAGCTGGCTGAAGAAAGAGTTTTAATTTTTGAAAAAGGAGATCATGCAGGCAATGTTTATGATCTCCAGGCGACAGGCACATAACGGAGAGAAATCATGTTTGAACCTATGGAATTAACCAATGACGCGGTGATTAAAGTCATCGGCGTCGGCGGCGGCGGTGGCAACGCCGTAGAGCACATGGTACGCGAGCGTATCGAAGGTGTAGAATTCTTCGCTGTAAACACCGACGCGCAAGCGTTGCGTAAGACAGCGGTTGGCCAGACGATCCAGATCGGGACCGGTATCACCAAGGGTCTCGGTGCGGGTGCAAACCCGGAAGTGGGTCGTACCTCAGCTGAGGAAGATCGTGAAGCACTGCGTTCTGCACTGGAAGGGGCAGACATGGTGTTTATCGCTGCAGGCATGGGCGGCGGTACCGGTACCGGTGCCGCGCCAGTCGTGGCAGAAGTAGCAAAAGATTTGGGTATCCTGACCGTTGCGGTGGTGACCAAGCCCTTCAACTTCGAAGGCAAAAAGCGTATGGCTTTTGCTGAACAGGGTATCGCTGAGCTGTCTAAGCATGTCGATTCACTGATCACCATCCCGAACGACAAGCTGTTAAAAGTGCTGGGTCGCGGTATCTCTCTGCTGGATGCCTTTGGTGCAGCCAACGACGTACTGAAAGGTGCGGTGCAGGGTATCGCCGAGCTGATTACTCGCCCAGGCTTGATGAACGTTGACTTCGCGGACGTGCGTACCGTGATGTCAGAAATGGGTTACGCCATGATGGGCTCCGGCGTGGCGTGCGGTGAAGACCGTGCCGAAGAGGCAGCCGAAATGGCGATCTCCAGCCCACTGCTGGAAGATATCGATCTGTCTGGTGCGCGCGGCGTGCTGGTCAACATCACGGCGGGCTTCGACCTGCGTCTGGATGAGTTCGAAACCGTGGGTAACACTATCCGCGCCTTCGCCTCTGACAACGCGACCGTGGTAATCGGTACTTCTCTGGACCCAGAGATGAACGACGAACTGCGCGTGACCGTCGTTGCGACCGGTATTGGCATGGACAAGCGTCCAGAAATTACGCTGGTGACCAACAAACCGGCTTCGCAGCCAGTGATGGATCATCGCTACCAGCAGCACGGCATGGCGCCGTTGCCGCAGGAGCAGAAGCCGGCAGCGAAAGTGGTCAACGACCAGCCAGCATCGTCCAATAAAGAGCCAGATTATCTTGATATTCCAGCCTTCCTGCGTAAGCAGGCAGACTAAGAATATCCTGAGAATTGGGATTCTCCGCTCTTTGTGCTAAAGTATTCGCCCGCTGGTGATTTATACTGGCGGTCGGATGGGTAATATTGCGAGATAATGCGATGATCAAACAAAGGACATTAAAACGTATTGTTCAGGCGACTGGTGTCGGTTTACATACCGGCAAGAAAGTCACGCTGACCTTACGCCCTGCGTCGGCTAATACCGGGGTCATCTATCGTCGCACTGACTTGAATCCACCGGTTGATTTCCCGGCTGATGCAAAATACGTGCGCGACACCATGCTGAGTACCTGCCTGGTGAATGATGAAGGCGTGCGTATATCGACGGTTGAACACCTGAATGCTGCATTGGCTGGCTTGGGTATCGACAACATCATTGTTGAAGTCGATGCGCCCGAAATTCCGATTATGGATGGCAGTGCCGCGCCTTTTGTCTACTTGCTGATGGATGCAGGCGTCGAAGAGCTGAACAGTGCGAAGAAATTCGTACGCGTTAAGCAGACGGTGCGTGTTGAAGATGGCGATAAGTGGGCCGAGATCAAACCCTATAACGGTTTCTCACTCGACTTTACTATCGACTTCAAACATCCGGCAATTGACTCAAGCTCGCAGCGTTACCAGCTGAACTTCTCGGCTGAGGCGTTTGTTCGCCAAATCAGTCGTGCGCGCACCTTTGGTTTTATGCGTGAAATCGAATATCTGCAGTCTAAAGGCCTGTGCCTGGGCGGTAGCTTAGATTGTGCGATTGGTCTTGATGATTTCCGTGTACTTAACGAAGACGGTCTGCGCTTTGAAGATGAGTTCGTTCGTCACAAAATGCTGGACGCGATCGGCGATCTGTTTATGTGTGGCCACAACGTGATTGGCGCTTTCTCTGCGTTTAAATCTGGTCATGCTTTAAACAATAAATTGCTGCAAGCGGTACTGGCGAAGCAGGAAGCCTGGGAATGGGCAACCTTCGAAGACGAAGCTGAACTGCCACTGGCATTCAAAGCACCAAATTTAGTCCTGGCGTAAGTCAGTCATAAAAACGGCAGTTTCCCTGACACCCTCTCCGGTCAGTGGAAGCTGCCGTTTTTTATTGCCTGTTTTTTATTCCTGCAAGACCGCTCTCAATTCTCTGCTATCACTGGCGAAAGCCTGTACAAATAAACGTGAAATCCCCCGTAAGCCCTTTAATCACTGGTGTCCTGGCCCCACATAAGTGCTATTATCTGGCGCTCATATGAGCAGGTTCGCGGATAACCGCAACGGCTTCATTACTTTATTTAACTGTGGACAGGTTGTGATCGGGATTTTCTCACGCTGGCGACAATTAGGCAGACGCTACTTCTGGCCTCATCTCTTATTAGGGATGGTGGCGGCCAGTTTGGGCTTGCCTGCCTGTGCGCAAAGTGCGGAGTCCACGGCGACAGACTCGCCCATCAGCAGCCTGTTTGTCGGCAATGTTGTTCATTTCGATCATTTAATCCGTCTGCAGGAAAGTGCGCGTCGACCTAATTTCAATGTCGATTACTGGCATCAGCATGCCATTCGCACGGTCATTCGCCACCTCTCATTTAGCATGACGCCACCTGCAGAAGCGGAACAGAGTCATACAGTCCCGTTGGCGGCACAAAAGCTGGCGTTAATCGATTCGCTGCAGGCGCTACTCACATCGCCAGCTCAACCCGCTATTGCATTAGAGCCGCAGGAAACGCTGCGTCATCGCGAACCTCAAATTCACACTTCTGCTGACTGGCAGGCTGCTATTCATGGCATCCGCGCCGGGCCTGTCATTGCTTAACAGCTAACGATTTTCCACATCCTGTTTTAGATTTTCCAGACCGCATGAATGCGGCTGAATTGAGAAAAATTTATCATGTTAATCAAATTGTTAACCAAAGTCTTTGGCAGCAGTAACGATCGTACCCTGCGCCGTATGCGCAAAATTGTCGATGTCATCAATAAGATGGAGCCGGATTTCGTCAAGCTCTCGGATGACGAACTGAAAGCCAAAACCGACCTGTTCCGTGAACGCCTGAAGAAAGGTGAAAGCCTTGAAAGCCTGATTCCTGAAGCCTTTGCTACGGTACGTGAAGCCAGTAAACGTGTGTTTGGTATGCGCCACTTCGATGTACAGCTGATTGGCGGCATGGTGCTGAATGAGCGTTGCATCGCCGAGATGCGTACCGGTGAAGGTAAAACCCTGACGGCAACACTGCCGGCTTACCTGAACGCACTGAGCGGTAAAGGCGTGCACGTGGTCACGGTGAACGACTACCTGGCACAGCGTGATGCCGAAAACAACCGCGCACTGTTCGAGTTCCTGGGTCTGTCTATCGGTATCAACCTGCCAAACATGCCCGCGGTGGCCAAACGCGCAGCCTATGCTGCGGATATCACCTACGGTACTAACAATGAATACGGTTTCGACTACCTGCGCGACAACATGGCATTCAGCCCGGAAGAGCGTGTACAGCGTAAACTGCACTACGCGTTGGTGGATGAGGTGGACTCCATCCTAATCGATGAAGCGCGTACGCCGTTAATCATCTCTGGTCCTGCCGAAGACAGCTCTGAGCTGTACACCAAAGTGAATAAAATCATTCCTCACCTGGTGCGCCAGGAGAAGGAAGATTCAGAAACCTTCCAGGGTGAAGGTGACTTCTGGGTCGATGAGAAAGCACGTCAGGCTCACATGAGCGAGCGTGGTCTGGTAAAAGTTGAAGAGCTGCTAGTGAGCCAGGGCATCATGGAAGAAGGTGAGTCACTTTACTCGCCAACCAACATCATGCTGATGCACCACGTGACGGCTGCACTGCGTGCGCATGCGCTGTTTACTCGCGATGTCGATTACATCGTGAAAGATGGCGAAGTGATCATCGTCGATGAGCACACCGGCCGTACCATGCAGGGGCGTCGCTGGTCTGATGGTTTGCATCAGGCTGTTGAAGCCAAAGAAGGCGTGGAAATCCAGAACGAGAACCAGACGCTGGCTTCCATCACCTTCCAGAACTACTTCCGTATTTACGAAAAACTGGCCGGTATGACCGGTACTGCTGATACCGAAGCGTTTGAATTCAGCTCGATCTATAAACTCGATACCATCGTGGTGCCAACTAACCGTCCGATGGTGCGTAAAGATATGGCTGACCTGGTCTATATGACCGAGAAAGAGAAGATCGACGCGATCATCGAAGACATCCGTGCCTGTACCGCCAACGGTCAACCGGTGCTGGTGGGTACCATCTCGATTGAAAAATCAGAAGTGGTCTCTAACGAACTGACGCGCGCGGGTATCAAACACAGCGTACTGAACGCCAAGTTCCACGCCAGCGAAGCGGATATCGTGGCACAGGCGGGTCAACCTGCTGCAGTCACCATCGCAACCAACATGGCAGGTCGTGGTACCGATATCGTGTTGGGCGGCAGCTGGCAGGCCGAAGTGGCAGCGCTGGATGAACCTTCAGAAGAGCAGATTCAGGCCATCAAAGAAGCCTGGAAACTGCGCCATGATGCGGTGCTGGCTTCGGGCGGTCTGCACATCATTGGTACTGAACGTCACGAATCTCGCCGTATCGATAACCAGTTGCGCGGCCGTGCGGGTCGTCAGGGTGATGCCGGTTCATCCCGCTTCTATCTGTCGATGGAAGATGCATTGATGCGTATCTTCGCCTCGGATCGCGTATCTAACATGATGCGTAAACTGGGCATGAAACCAGGCGAAGCGATTGAGCATCCGTGGGTCACCAAAGCGATTGCCAACGCACAGCGTAAAGTGGAAAGCCGTAACTTCGACATCCGTAAGCAGTTGCTGGAATACGATGATGTGGCGAACGATCAGCGCCGCGCCATCTACAGCCAGCGTAATGAATTGCTGGACGTGTCTGATGTGTCTGAAACCATCAACAGCATCCGTGAAGATGTGTTCAAAGCCACCATCGACACCTACATTCCGCCGCAGTCGCTGGAAGAAATGTGGGATGTTCCTGGTCTGGAAGAACGCCTGCGTAACGATTTCGATCTGGATCTGCCGATTGCAGAATGGCTGGATAAAGAGCCGGACCTGCATGAAGAAACGCTGCGTGAACGTATCATGAGCCGCGCGCATGAAAACTATGCGTCGAAAGAAGAAGTGGTTGGCGCTGAAATGATGCGTAACTTCGAAAAAGGCGTGATGCTGCAAACTCTGGATTCATTGTGGAAAGAGCATCTGGCGGCGATGGATTATCTGCGTCAGGGCATCCATCTGCGCGGTTATGCGCAGAAAGATCCGAAGCAGGAATACAAGCGCGAGTCCTTCTCAATGTTCGCGGCGATGCTGGAGTCACTGAAGTATGAAGTGATCAGCACCCTGAGCAAAGTACAGGTGCGCATGCCGGAGGAAGTCGAAGCGATGGAACAGCAACGCCGTGAAGAGGCTGAGCGTCTGGCACAGCAGCAACAGCTGAGCCACGTTGATGACGAAACCGCTGCGGCCGCCGCGCTGGCTGCGCAGGGTGGGGAGCGCAAAGTAGGGCGCAACGATTTGTGCCCATGCGGTTCCGGTAAGAAATACAAACAGTGTCATGGCCGCCTGGCCTGATAAACGAGGAGCCTTCGGGCTCCTTTTTCTTTTGGCCGTCGCCACAGAGTTAACATTGCCTGGCGACTGCATTACTATCAGCGCTCATTAATTAAAAGCGGAATTCAGCTTATGAAACACCTGCAAGTCGCAGTGGGCATCATTCGCAATGCCAGCCGTCAGATCTTCCTTGCCCAGCGTGCGGCAAGCTCCTACATGGCGAATAAATGGGAGTTTCCTGGCGGAAAAATTGAACAGGATGAAACCGCTGAACAAGCGTTAAAACGCGAGTTGATGGAAGAGACCGGCATTGAGGTGACAGCCGCGAAGGCGATTGGTCTGGCCGATCATAGCTATGACGATCTGCGCGTCACATTGCACTTCTTCCTGGTGGAAGGATGGAACGGTGAGCCGTACGGCCGTGAAGGACAGCCTCAGCGTTGGGTGGAACAGCGTGATTTAGTCGCGGAAGAGTTTCCTCCTGCCAACCACGAACTTATCGCTCGCCTGGTGGCTGACGAAATTTAAGCGAAGGGGCGTAAGCCCCTTATCTCTTATTAATGCTGTTCTTCGCTCCAGTCATCGCTGTCGGTCAGATCGCTATCGCTGGGAATACGCTTCTCTTCAGCGGCCCATTCGCCCAAATCAATCAGCTGGCAGCGCTTGCTGCAGAACGGGCGCCACGGACTCAGTTCATCCCACATCACATCTTTACCGCAGTTGGGACAAGGTACGGTAATCATCTCTTCCTGCATAACAACCTCAACAACACGCTAATTCAAAATTCAATCGGGCTGGCACTTCACCGCGCTCGCTGTCCAGTGGCAGGAATCGAATGGCATAACGGCTTTTATGGCCTGAAACCTGCGGGTACAGCGCATCTTCGAGGGTGAGCTGGAGACGCAACAAATCCGAACCTTCGGCATTATCCTGGTAAAAACCGTTCAGGCTGGTTTGATGGCGAAATACGCCTGACTGACGCACCAGATCGAGGATCATGGTCAGGCTATTGCGCAGAGGAACCAGTGACGCCAGCCAGCCGTTAACCTGTGAATCCCGCTGGGACTGCTGCTGGTGCAGCCAGATATGCAGGCTCGGCAAATCAAAACTGCAGCAGCCACCAGGAATGCTCAATCGCTGGCGTACCAATCCAATCAACCGATCTTCGCGCAACTGCTGACCCATACGTGGTGCCGCATTCAGCTCGCTGGATTGCTGTTTTAATCGATCACGCAGGCTGCTGACGGTGTGTTCGTCCACACCTGGCACATCAAGCCAGGCGCGAAGTTTCTGCTGCTGGCGCTCCAGCTCTTTCAATAGCTCGGTACGCATATCACCGCGCTCAAAGATATCTAACAGATCACCAATGATGCGAAATACCCCTAATGCAGAGACGGAATTCACCACAGGCACCGTTTCATGCAGTTGGTTAAGTAATGACTCCACGCGCAGCCAGGTGCGCATCTTCTCATTCAGCGGGTGTTCAAACAGAACGACTGTACTCATGATGTTAATCCTGTCCGGTTGCTGCCAGGCGTAAATAACGCTGGTGAAGTTCAGCAACGCGCGGCAACGCCTGCTCGGGCGTACCACTGTTATCGATGATGTCATCCGCACAGGCCAGACGCTGCTCGCGGCTGGCCTGTGCGGCAAGAATATTTTTTGCCTGGCTAAGTGTGATGCCATCACGCTGCTGAGTACGCCGCAACTGCGTAGCTTCATCCACATCAACCACCAGAACCCGGTCAGCCTGATGCTGTAACCCGTTTTCCACCAATAGTGGCACCACCCATAACACATAGGGTGACGTTGCCAATAATTTTAGCTGCTGCGTACGGGCATTGATAAGAGGATGAAGCAGCTGATTTAGCCAGTTTTTTTCTTTCGGCTGCTGAAAAATAATCTCGCGCAGCCGTGCCCGATACAACGCTCCTTCGGCGGTCAATATTGACTCACCATGGCGTTTAACGATCGCCTGCAGGGCGGGTGAACCAGGTTCAACCACTTCTCGTGCAATCACATCAGCATCAATAATATCAACGCCTAGCGCGGCGAAAGCATTGGCAATGGTGCTTTTACCACTGCCAATTCCTCCGGTGAGCGCAACGGTAAAAGGCATAGCGTTCTCTCAGAATTGTCTTCATTGGGCGACCATCAGCCGCAATAAGATGAGAGCATGATCACAATCAATTTTCTCAGCTAAATTTAAGGGATTGTAGCTTAAATAAAGTGAAATTCGCAGTCTTGTCGCGGAACGAATGGCGCGTATGATAACGACACTGGAGCCGTGAGCGCTACCCGAACTGCGGTTCGTCGTCACTAACCAGGACACTCAGCTATGCGTATTGAAGAAGATTTAAAACTGGGCTTTAAAGATGTTTTGATCCGCCCCAAACGCTCCACCCTGAAAAGCCGTTCTGAGGTTGAACTCGAACGCACCTACACTTTCAAGCATTCAGGTCTGAACTGGACCGGCGTTCCGGTGATTGCCGCCAATATGGACACCGTGGGCACATTCACCATGGCCGAAGCGCTGGCGGGCTTCAATGTTCTGACTGCAGTGCATAAACACTACAGCGTGGAAGCCTGGCAGGCATTTATCCAGCGCGTACCGGCTGCAGTGCTCGGGCATGTGATGGTGTCATCCGGTACCTCCGAAGCCGATTTCAGTAAACTCACCGCGATTCTCGCCCTATCGTCACAGCTCAATTTCATCTGCATTGATGTTGCCAATGGTTACTCCGAGCACTTTGTTGAGTTCCTGCAACGAGTACGTGAAAGTTTCCCAGGCAAAACCATCTGCGCGGGTAATGTGGTGACCGGTGAAATGGTCGAGGAGTTGATTCTCTCTGGCGCAGATATCGTCAAAGTCGGTATTGGTCCCGGTTCTGTTTGCACTACACGTGTCAAAACCGGCGTCGGCTACCCGCAACTGTCTGCGGTGATTGAGTGTGCAGATGCGGCGCATGGCCTCGGCGGCCAGATCGTCAGCGATGGCGGCTGTTCGGTGCCGGGTGATATTGCGAAAGCTTTCGGCGGCGGGGCAGATTTTGTCATGCTCGGCGGCATGCTGGCGGCGCACGATGAGTGCGAGGGGAACGTCGTCGAAGAGCAGGGCGAACAGTTTATGTTGTTCTATGGTATGAGCTCTGAATCCGCGATGAAACGCCATGTCGGCGGTGTTGCCCAGTATCGTGCTGCAGAAGGGAAAACCGTTCGTCTGCCACTGCGTGGCCCGGTGGAGGAAACCGTGAAGGATATCCTCGGCGGCCTGCGTTCGGCCTGCACTTACGTAGGGGCAGCACGCCTTAAAGAACTGACAAAGCGCACCACGTTTATTCGTGTGGCGGAACAGGAAAATCGGGTATTCACGCGCTGATGGCTGATGGCTGATGGCTGATGGCTGATGGCTGATGGCTGATGGCTGATGGTCGATTATCGATGGTTGAAAGTTGAAAGTTGAAAGTTGAAAGTTGAAAGTTGAAAGTTGAAGACAGGTGCGCACCGCGCGCATCTGTCAACGAATCGCATCGCCTAAGCCAAATACCGGCAGATACATGGCAATCACTAACGTCCCGACAATTCCACCGATCACAATCATCATCAAGGGCTCGAGCGAAGCCGCCAGTGCATCAGCCCTCATCAGCGTTTGTGCTTCATGCCACTCCGCTAATCGTGCCAGCATGACATCCAGCGCCCCCGCTTCCTCACCGACCCGGATCAGTTGTGCACAGAGTGCGGTGAAAAGCAGATGATGCTGCATAGCCTGATGCAGTGGTGAGCCGCCAGCGATATGCCGCTGTAACGCGATAATCGCTTCACGCCACAGTGGCGATCCCAGCGTGACCTCAACGGCTTGCAGGCTTTGTAATAAAGTGAGTCCGGCCTGCTGCGTTAATTGCAAGACGGCGTAAATCTGGCTGAGCTGACCACCCCGCCAGAGTGTTGAAAGTAACGGCAGACGCAATAGCCAGCGATGAACACGTATTTGCCAGTGCACGGAACCACGGTAAAGCCACCTTGCGCCGAACAATATGCACATTATCGTTAGCGCCAGGGGGATCGCCGCCTGTTGTAAAAACGCTGACAGACTCATCACGGCGGCGGTGAAGGCGGGAAGGGGGGCATCAAAACTGGCATATACGGAGACAAATTCGGGCAGCACAAACAGCAACATACCCGCACTCACCGCCAGCGTTACCAGCAAGATAAACAGTGGATAGCGCAGAGCTTTAACCACTTTCTGTCTCAAGTGCTGTTGCTTGCTTTGCTGTACCGCCAACTGGCGACAGCATTCATCGAGCTGACCGGTGAGTTCACCCACTTCCATTAATGCCGGAAACAGCGCAGGGAAGATCTGCGGCCAGGCGCGAAGTGCAGAAGAAAATGGCTCTCCGGCCATGACCCGACGTTGCAATTCATTAAGCAGTTCGCGCCAGCCAGCATGCGGGTGCCCCTCAGCCAGCAAGGTCAAACTCTCCGCCAGCGGCAATCCTGCCTTGAGCAAGGTAGCCAACTGACGAATAAGGTCAATTTTGTGCTGCCACTTCCAGTCACGCGTGCGCCAGCATTTTCCACGCTGCCAGCTAACCGGCAGCACACCGCGATCTGAGAGTTGCTGCAGGAGCACTTCCTGACTGGCAACTAATGCGGTTCCTTGCCGTAACGCACCCTGGGTGTCAAGCGCCTGCCAGCGATAATGGTAGAGATTAGCCATCCTCCAATCCCACAACCCGCTGAACTTCTTCAAAGGAGGTGTCACCGCGACTCACAGCCTCCAACCCGGCGGCGAGCAGGGTTTTCATCCCGCCTTCACTGGCCAGTGAGATAATGTGATCCAGCGGCATATCAGCTGAAATCGCGTTTTGTAATTTGTTACTCATCGGCAGCACCTCAAATAACGCCAGACGCCCGTAATAGCCCGAGAAGCAGTGGTCACAGCCTGGGGCGCGCCAGGTTTGTAAGGTGCCAGGCCAAATGTCGTGTGGCAGATGTGCCAGGGCCTGTGCTGGCTGGCGGCAGTGCTCGCAGAGCCGTCGTACCAGACGCTGCGCGATGACTAACTGTAAGGCCGGGCCGAGCAAGTAACCGGGAATATCCATCTGTCGCAGACGAGTGAGTGTTTCCGCCGTCGAATTGGTGTGCAATGTTGATAGCACCAGGTGCCCGGTCTGCGCCGCTTTAAAGGCAATGCTGGCCGTTTCGGCATCGCGGATTTCACCCACCATAATCACATCCGGATCCTGTCGCAGCAGAGCCCGCAGTACACGGTTAAAATCGAGCCCGCTACGCGGTTGGATTTGCGTCTGGTTAATGCCCTCCAAAGGAATTTCAACGGGATCCTCTACACTGCAGACATTTTTATCCGGCACATTCAGAGCGCTTAATCCACTATAAAGAGTGAAGGTTTTACCGCTGCCGGTAGGCCCGGTGACCAGTATCAGTCCCTGAGGTTTAGCCAGCGCGTGCTTTAGTAACCGGAGTTGGGCAACCGGCATGCCGATTTTATCCAGTGTGATCGCGCTGTTTTCACTTTGCAGCAGTCTCACCACGGCTTTCTCACCGTGACTAATGGGTAAAGTAGAGAGGCGAAATGCGGCCTGTTGATCGTCAAGGTTCAGTGTGAATTGCCCATCTTGTGGCAAGCGACGCTCGGCGATATCCAGCCCGCCGAGGATTTTCAGTCTGGCAAGCACCGCAGCCGTTGGTGCATCTGGCAAATGTGACAGCTTGTGCAAAACACCATCAATACGAAATCGGACGCGTAACCCGTGCTGCTGAGGTTCAAAATGCACGTCAGAAGCACGGCGTTGGATCGCCTGACGCAAAATCTGTTCAACGGCATTAATCGCTGTTTCGGTGGCGGCCGGTTCGTGTAACGTCGCCGAGTCATCAGGGTTGTGCAGGAGTTGCTCCAGTCGTGCCGCAGGCCAGCACTCGACTTCGACTTTGCACTGGCTGGCGAATTGCAGGGCTTCCAGCAGCAGCGGATCGGGCGTCTCGGCTACTGCGACGCGCAGTGATGTCGCGTCATGCTGAAGCATCACAGCCTGATAACGTGCACATAATATCTGTAGTGGGGTGTTGGGCTGTGGCATCAGCGCGTGTCCTTATCGGTGAAGCGGAACTGTTCAAGGCAGCTGTCACGCAGGCTGGTATTGGTACTGGTGCAACTGCGTTGCCAGTCCAGAGTGCCTTCCGTGGTGTTCCATATTGGTGTCATTTCCACACTCAACCCGGTAAGACTCTCCTGACCCGTTAAGGTGATTGCGCCATTCACGACGCTGAGCGAGGCCACATAGCGCGAACCTTTGGCAGCAGGAATTCCGCCCGTACCCGCCTGGCACTGAGTGGGGCCGCCACGTTCAATTGCGCAGAGTTCCACGGCGGTTTTATATGGCACCATGGTTTGCAGCATGTCGGTCAGCGCGGCGCGTTGTAGATAATTTTGGTAGCTGGGCAGGCCAATAGCACTAAGAATGGCCACAATGCCAATCACTATCATCAATTCGATGAGGGTAAAACCTTGTTGTCTATCCATTATTCAGCTCCTTGTTGTGGAGCGGCTAAGGTAGAAAACGACGTCAGAAAGCGATAGTGGGACTGTTTAACGCTGGAAGGCAGGATGTAATGAATCGCAGCGTTTGCAGAAGAAGTAACAGTAAACGGGAAGATAACTCACAAACCGCCGCGCAGATGCGGCGGTAAGAGGAGGGAAATTAGTGTTCTCGAAAACGCATGGAGAGATCCATGGCGCGCACATGCTTGGTCAAAGCGCCCACCGAAACGAAGTCGACGCCCGTTTTAGCTATCTGCGGCAGTGTTGCCTCCGTGACGTTACCGGAAACTTCCAGCAGGGCACGTTTGTCGGTGAGAAGGACGGCTTCATGCATCATCTCGAAGCTAAAGTTATCCAGCATGATAATGTCGGCACCGGCATCAATCGCATCCTGCAGTTCTTGTAGGCTTTCTACTTCAACTTCAACTGGTACATCGGGATCCAGCCACAGCGCTTTCTCAACGGCTTTGCGAACCGAACCGCTGGCGATAATATGGTTTTCTTTGATCAGGAAGGCATCGGAAAGACCTAGCCGATGGTTACTGCCGCCACCGCACAATACGGCATATTTCAGCGCTGTCCGCAGGCCTGGCAAGGTTTTGCGTGTATCCAGCAATTGCGTTTCGCTGCCATCGAGCAACTCGACATAATGACTGACTTCTGTGGCTACGCCGGAAAGCGTTTGTACGAAGTTCAGTGCGGTCCGCTCAGCGGTTAAGAGCAGACGAGCCGGGCCTTTCAATTCGAACAGCAGCTGATCAGCCACCACGGGCTGGCCGTCTTCAACATGCCAGATAATCGCGACTTTGTTACCCAGTTGGATGAACACTTCTTGTACCCAGCGTTTACCACAAAAAACACCGGGTTCACGCGTGATGATCTGTGCTTCGGCCTGTTTATCTTCCGGCAAGAGTAGGGCGGTGATGTCACGGTCAGCATCCACCTCACCACCTAAATCCTCCTGAAGTGCGCGCGCAACGGCTTCGGGGATGTCCTGTTCAATACGCTTAATCAGTTCCTGACGACGATGATCGGGATCGTAACGACGCGATGCCATGCTTATGCCACTCCATTAATCGGATTTAACTGCGCTCACCTTAGCCTGATTTATGGCCTATTGCCAGTCGTGATAGCTGAAATGTTTAGTATCCTTAACAACTATCGCCGTTCGCATTAAGTCACAAGCCGAAAAGGGGAAACATGTTATTCTCAGCCTGATTTTGCCTGGGATTTAGAGCATGAAACTGGAAGATGGCTGGATCACCAGCGCGCGCAAAGTGCCCTCGCCGCACTTTAATCAACGACCGGAAAATGAAATTCCCTCGTTGCTGATTATTCATAACATCAGTTTGCCTCCGGGTGAATTTGGTGGCCCGTGGATTGATCAATTGTTTACCGGGACCTTGCCACCGGATGCCCACCCCTATTTTGCCGATATCGCGCAGCTGCGCGTGGCGGCACACTGCCTGATTCGTCGTGATGGTGAGTTGGTGCAGTATGTTTCGTTTGATCAGCGTGCATGGCATGCCGGTGTGTCGCAATTTGCCGGGCGAGAAAACTGTAATGATTTCTCGATGGGCATTGAGCTGGAAGGCACAGATACGTTGCCGTATACCGACGCGCAGTATAAGACCTTAAAAAAGGTCACGGCCTTGTTGCTTAAGCACTATCCGCTGACGCTGGAACGCATCACCGGACACAGCGATATCGCGCCACAGCGCAAAACCGATCCAGGCCCCGCATTTGACTGGATACGCTATAAAGAGTCTATCAGGCAGGAGAATCCCTGAAACAGCAGGAGCAGGTATGACGTTGTTTAGCTTGTTATTAGTGTTAGGTTGGGAACGCCTGTTTAAATTGGGTGAGCATTGGCAACTGGATCATCGTCTGGAGCCGCTGTTTCGCGGACGCCAGCGATTTTCACTGCTGCGCACGTTAGTGATGACCCTCATCGCGATGCTGATTGTCTGGCTGCTGGTGTGGAGCCTGAAAGGCATTCTGTTTGGCGTGGCACAACTGGCATTCTGGATTGTGGTGGGCTTATTGTGTATCGGCGCAGGTTCTGTGCGTCTGCACTATCATCGCTACCTGAAAGCCGCTAGCCACGATGATGAAGCGGCGCATCAGGCCATGGCAGCGGAACTGACACTGATTCATGGTGTACCCGTTGAGTGCAGTGAGCGTGAGTTTTTGCGTGAGCTACAAAATGCGCTGATTTGGATTAACTTCCGCTTTTACCTCGCGCCACTGTTTTGGTTTGTGGTGGGAGGGCCTTACGGCCCTGTGCTGCTGGTGGGGTATGCCTTCCTGCGCGCCTGGCAGAGTTGGCTGGCAAAACACCATTCTCCACTGGAGCGCGCGCAGTCAGGTGTAGACAGCATATTGCACGTGCTGGACTGGATACCGGTGCGTCTGGCAGGTGTGGCTTATGCGCTGTTAGGCCATGGTGAGCGGGCATTGCCTGCGTGGTTTGCCTCGCTAAGCGATCGGCATCGTTCGCAATATCAGGTGCTGACCAGTCTGGCGCAGTTCTCGCTGGCGCGCGATCCGCATATGGATAAAGTGGAAACGCCACGGGTGGCCGTGGCGCTGGCGAAGCGGATATCGTTAGTGCTGGTGGTCGTAGTCGCGCTGCTGACCATTTACGGCACGCTAGTGTGATCGGCTGGCGGTACACCGAAATCCGGTGTGCCGTCTTCACGCCATTCGATGTACTTCAGTCGTGTATGGCGGTTCGGATCCCATAACGGATCGCCTTCAATTTCAGTGTAATTCCGTGCGTGATACACCAGCACATCCCTGCCTTTTTCGTCCCGCGTAAAGCTGTTATGCCCCGGCCCATACTGTTGATTTTCCCAACTGGTGGTGAAGACTGGACGCGCAGATTTCTGCCAGGCAGTGCTGTCGAGGGGATCGGCCATCATGTCGATGCTGAGTATTCCCAGACAGTAATTCTCATCAGTTGCGCTGGCGGAATAGGTGACAAACAGCCGATCGCCGTGCTGAATAACCGCTGGGCCCTCATTGACGCTAAAGCCTGCGCACTCCCACTCATACTCCGGCCGGCTGAGCATCACCGGTGCGCTTTTCAGCGTCCAGGGATTCAGCAATTCCGCGAAATAGAGATTGGAATTGCCCGGAATAGCGGGATCCTTCTGTGCCCACAGATACCAGTTTTTGCCCTGATGCACGAAATGCGTCGCATCGAGCGAGAAAGAGTCGATTGGGGTAAACACACGGCGAACAGGTTGCCAGTGGCCGGAAAGCGGATCGTTGTCATCACACACCAGCGCATACATGCGATGTTGAAACAGACCATCTTTGATGTCGCGCGTTGGGGCAGCAGCAAAGTAAATCACCCATTGCCCATTGATATGATGCAGTTCGGGTGCCCAAATCAACGCACTGAAGGGTCCGGTATCGGGTTTACGCCACACCGTCACCGCTTCGGCCTCAATTAGGCCGTTCAGTGTGTCAGCGTGACGAATTTCGAGTCGGTCATACTCTGGCACCGATGCCACGAAGTAGTAGCCTACGCCATGACGCAGGATAAATGGATCGGCGCGTTGGGTAATAAAGGGATTTGGCCAGCTCATTTGATCTCTCCAGGTTGCGGGGTGACAGTCAGTGAGGCAGGGGATAATTCACGTGCGTTGGCACGGCGTAGCGCAAGATCATCCTGAATGATGCGCATGAGTTTGCGATCCACCTTCAGCAAGCGCACCACACCGGCGGTGATCAGATAGCCGACACCGGGAATCACGGTAAACAGCAGCATGATGCCGTTGATGGCCGAAGGCTGTTGCTGTTGAGCGCTTGCGTCATACCCATAGATAGAGAGCAGGAAACCGACCATCGCGCCAGCCACAGCCAGGCCGACTTTCAGGAAGAACAGATTGCCGGAAAAGCTCATGCCGGTGATACGTTTCCCCGTTTTCCATTCGCCATAATCATCGACATCCGCCATCAGCGACCAATGCAGTGGCGACGGGATTTGATGCAGGATATTAAGCAGGAAGTAAGCGACAACCACTGCCACAGTCGCGTGAGGATCAATCCAATAGAAACCGCAGGAGAAGAGTGCCAGCGCGATATTGGTCCAGAAAAACACCTTCAGCTTGCACCAGCGGTCGGTGAGGATTTTTGCCAGCGTACTGCCGAACATCATGCCAATCACACCCAGGCTAATAAACAGCGTGGCAAAATGCGTGGATTGCCCCATCACCCAGGTAACGTAATACATGGTGGCGGCCATGCGGATAAAGCCGGGACAAACATTGCAGAAGGTGAGGAGGAGAATGCGCACCCATTGATCGTTCTTCCAGACGTCACGCAGGTCTTTCTTCAAATCATCATTACTGGGCGCGGCTGGACGAATACGTTCGCGTACCGTGGCAAAACAGAACAGGAACATCACCAGACCTATCAGCGCCAGCACGCTCATCGCCATCTGATACCCGCGCGCTTTATTGTCACCGCCAAACCACTCGGCCATCGGTAGCAGTGATAGCGACAGAATCAGTGTCGCCACGCCAACCATCACAAAGCGGTAAGATTGGCAGGAGACGCGTTCACCGGGATCGTTGGTAATCACACCGCCCAACGAGCAGTAAGGAATGTTGATGGCGGTGTAGGTTAGCGACATCAGGAAGTAGGTGACAAAGGCCCAGATAACTTTGTTGTCATAACTCCAGTCTGGGGTGGTGAACATCAACACGCTGAACAGCACATAGGGTACGGAAACCCACAGTAGCCACGGGCGGAATCGTCCCCAGCGGCTTTGAGTACGATCGGCGATGGCGCCCATAATCGGATCGGTGACCGCATCCAGCACGCGAACAGAAAGTAGCAGTGTACCGACCAGCGCAGGCGCAAGGCCAAACACATCGGTGTAAAAATAGTTAAGGAAAAGCATGATCGCGCCGCCGATCATATTACATCCGGCATCGCCCATGCCGTATCCCAATTTCTCTCTGAATGAGAGTGCTGCGCCTTTCATTGTTCGTCTCCAGCGACAAGGTGAGACGAAATTATCAGCGTTAAATCAGTAACCTGCTGGGGAACAATTGGTCACGTAGATGGACAAAACAGGTGGGCGTAGAAAAGTGTGAGGCAGATCGAGAAGCTTGCCCGGCGACGGCGCGCCGGGCAAGGGCATACATTAGGCTTTTTGCACTTTATTTTTGATGGTGTAACCCACTGCCAGGATAATGATCCAGACAGGAATCAGCCACACAGAAATCGCCATACCTGGTGTGATCGCCATGATCACCAGTACTGCCGCCATGAAGGCCAGGCAGAGCCAGTTACCAAACGGATAGAGCACCGCTTTAAAGCGCGTGGTCACACCCTGCTGGTCTTTCTTCTTGCGGAATTTCATGTGTGCCAGGCTGATCATCGCCCAGTTGATTACCAGCGCAGAAACCACCAGTGACATCAGCAGGCCAAACGCTTCACCCGGCATCAGGTAGTTGATCAGGACGCACAGCGCTGTGGCGACTGCAGACACCAGAATCGTAGCAACTGGCACGCCGCGTTTATCAACATTGAGCAGCGCTTTTGGCGCATTGCCCTGTTGCGCTAAGCCGAACAGCATACGGCTGTTGCAATACACGCAACTGTTATAGACCGACAGCGCGGCTGTCAGGATCACCACGTTCAGGGCATTCGCCACCAGTGCATCACCCAATTCATGGAAGATCAGCACGAACGGGCTGGTCTCTTCGGTGACGCGCGTCCATGGCATCAATGACAGCAACACTGCCAGTGAACCAATATAGAAAATCAGGATGCGCCACAGTACCTGGTTAGTGGCTTTCGGGATGCTCTCTTGCGGATTGTCAGCCTCAGCCGCCGTGATACCCACCAGCTCAAGACCACCAAACGAGAACATAATGATCGCCATCATCATCACCAGGCCGGTCATACCGTGTGGCAGGAAACCACCCTGGCTCCATAGGTTGGTTACACTGGCCTGCGGGCCGGCGTTGCCGCTGAACAGCAGCCAGCCGCCGAACAGGATCATGCCGATTACCGCGACAACCTTGATGATCGCGAACCAGAACTCCATTTCCCCGAACACTTTAACGTTGGTCAGGTTGATGGCGTTAATGACGACGAAGAAGATCGCCGCACTGGCCCAGGTAGGGAATTCGGGATACCAGAATTGGATGTATTTACCGACGGCACTCAGTTCGGCCATCGCGACCAAAACGTACAGCACCCAGTAGTTCCAGCCTGAGGCAAAACCGGCAAAGTTGCCCCAGTATTTGTAAGCGAAGTGGCTGAAGCTGCCGGCGACCGGCTCTTCCACTACCATTTCACCTAACTGGCGCATAATCAGAAAGGCAATAAATCCTGCAATTGCATAACCGAGAATCACGGCCGGGCCGGCCGATTTAATCACTGATGCGCTGCCCAGAAACAGGCCAGTACCCACGGCACCGCCCAGCGCAATCAGCTGAATATGGCGATTTTTCAGGCCGCGGTGCAGCGATTCGCCATGCTGTTGTTCCATACAAACCTCGTGATGTTGTTATTGTGCACCTGCAGTGCGCGCACTGTAAGGCTGTTTTACGCAATGTATTCTTTTCTTTACGGTATTTGGCGTGCTGTGTGCATGCTGAAACTACCATGGCGACCAGAATAGTGATAAGCGCGCCGCTTTGCACCTGCTTTTGCTTTTTGTGCTGAGAGATGGCTGAAAAAGCAGCACTATCCACTAGGTATCGCTCGCGCTATTTCTGACATGAAAAATCAATAAACGCGAATAGCTTTCCCTTATGGTTGCCTGTCAGGCTTAGGGCTAACTCAGTGTAAGGTTTGGTAAAAGTGAAATCTGTTAACAATTCACTTACGTAGCAAATATATGCCTTTATCACGGTAAGTTAGCGCGCTGTAACAGCGATATACCCCTGAAGTGTGATGCCTGCCATATAGACACAAGGTGAATACTTTGTTACTTTACGGGCACCATTTTTCAATTGGTATTACCAATTTACTCCGGACGTTTTCACAATAAGAAGGGAAGATGGCTTACAGTAAAATTCGCCAACCCAAGCTCTCCGATGCGATCGAGCAACAGTTGGAGTCTCTCATTATGGAAGGGACGCTCCAGCCAGGTGAAAAGCTTCTCCCCGAGCGCGAACTGGCGAAACAGTTTGATGTCTCACGTCCATCCCTGCGCGAAGCAATTCAGAGCCTGGAAGCCAAAGGCCTGCTGCTACGCCGTCAGGGCGGTGGTACCTTCGTGCAAACAAATCTCTGGCAAAGCATGAGCGATCCCTTAGTCAGCCTGCTTGCCGAACATCCAGAATCCCAGTTTGACCTGCTGGAAACCCGTCACGCACTGGAAGGTGTTGCTGCCTATTATGCGGCGCTGCGTGGCACGGATGAAGACTTGCAGCGTATCCGCGACTGCCATGTTCACATCCAACAGGCGCAGGACAGCGGCGATCTGGATGCCGAAGCAGATGCAGTGATGAAGTATCAGATCGCTGTCACAGAAGCCGCCCATAATGTGGTGCTTTTACATTTGCTGCGTTCCATGGGCCCTATGCTGGAACAAAACGTCCGTCAGAATTTCGAATTGCTTTACGCTCGCCGGGAAATGCTGGCGAAAGTGAGCGGTCACCGCGCCAGTATCTTTGAGGCGATTGTGGCTCGTGAGCCAGAACAAGCACGCGAGGCATCCCATCGTCACCTGGCGTTTATTGAGGAAATCTTGCTGGATAGAAGTCGGGAGCAGAGCCGTCGTGAACGCTCCCTGCGTCGTTTACAGCAACGTAAGGAATAACGCACGGCAACGAACGTGCGGACATAAACGACGGGCCTGTCTTACTTGTGCTGTGAACCAGAAGCAAAGCACAAGCAGACAGGCTCCTGATAATTCAACGTATTAGACACAGATAAGGAACACACCCCATGTCAGAACGTTTACAGAATGACGTGGATCCGATCGAAACTCGTGACTGGCTACAGGCGATCGAATCGGTCATCCGTGAAGAAGGTGTTGAGCGCGCGCAGTATCTGCTTGATCAGGTATTGAACGCAGCACGCAAAGGTGGCGTGAAAGTGGCTGGCGGTGCGTCGGCTATCAGTAACTACATCAACTCTATTGCTGTTGAAGATGAACCGGACTATCCGGGCAACACCTCTCTTGAACGTCGTATCCGTTCCGCAATTCGCTGGAACGCCATTATGTCGGTCCTGCGTGCATCGAAGAAAGATCTGGAGCTGGGTGGTCACCTCTCATCTTTCCAGTCTTCTGCCACCATTTATGAAGTGTGCTTCAACCACTTCTTCCGTGCGCGCAGTGATAAAGACGGCGGCGATCTGGTTTACTTCCAGGGCCATATCTCTCCAGGCATCTACTCACGTGCTTTCCTTGAAGGCCGTCTGACCGAAGAGCAGATGAACAACTTCCGTCAGGAAGTGCACGGTAAAGGTCTCTCGTCTTACCCGCACCCGAAACTGATGCCTGACTTCTGGCAGTTCCCAACCGTTTCAATGGGCCTGGGTCCACTGAACGCGATCTATCAGGCGAAGTTCCTGAAATATCTGGAACACCGTGGCCTGAAAGACACGTCTAACCAGACCGTTTACGCCTTCCTCGGTGATGGCGAGATGGATGAGCCAGAATCTAAAGGTGCGATCACCATCGCCACCCGTGAGAAGCTGGACAACCTGGTGTTCATCATTAACTGTAACCTGCAGCGCCTTGATGGCCCGGTTACCGGTAATGGCAAAATCATCAACGAGCTGGAAGGCATCTTTGCCGGTGCTGGCTGGAACGTGATCAAAGTGATCTGGGGCGCGCGTTGGGATGAACTGCTGAAGCAGGACACCAGCGGTAAACTGATCCAGCTGATGAACGAAACCGTTGATGGCGACTACCAGACCTTCAAATCCCGTGATGGCGCTTACGTGCGTGAGCACTTCTTCGGTAAATACCCGGAGACCGCAGCACTGGTGAAAGACTGGTCAGACGAAGAGATCTTCGCCCTGAACCGTGGTGGTCACGATCCGAAGAAAATCTACGCGGCACTGAAAAAAGCGCAGGACACCAAAGGTCAGCCGACCCTGATCCTGGCACATACCATCAAAGGTTATGGTATGGGTGACACTGCGGAAGGTAAAAACATCGCGCACCAGGTGAAGAAGATGAACATGGATGGCGTTCGCTACATCCGTGATCGCTTCAACGTGCCAGTGGCTGACGATCAGATCGAAAGCCTGCCGTATGTGACCTTCGAGAAAGGTTCTGACGAATATAACTACCTGCACGGTCAGCGTGAGAAGCTGGGTGGCTACCTGCCAACCCGTCAGGCAGAGTTCAGCGAGAAGCTGGAAATGCCAACGCTGGAAGAGTTCAAACCGTTGCTGGAAGAGCAGAACAAAGAGATCTCGACCACCATCGCATTTGTACGTGCCCTGAACGTGATGCTGAAGAACAAGTCGATTAAAGATCGTCTGGTGCCAATCCTTGCGGATGAAGCGCGTACCTTCGGTATGGAAGGTCTGTTCCGTCAGATCGGTATTTACAGCCCGAACGGCCAGCAATACACCCCGCAGGACCGTGAGCAGGTTGCTTACTATAAAGAAGACGAGAAAGGCCAGATTCTGCAGGAAGGGATCAACGAGCTGGGCGCAGGTTCATCCTGGCTGGCGGCGGCGACCTCTTACAGCACCAACAACCTGCCGATGATTCCGTTCTACATCTATTACTCAATGTTCGGTTTCCAGCGTATCGGCGATCTGATGTGGCTGGCGGGCGACCAACAGGCGCGCGGCTTCCTGGTCGGCGGTACCTCAGGTCGTACGACGCTGAACGGTGAAGGTCTGCAGCACGAAGATGGCCATAGCCACATTCAGTCGCTGACTATCCCGAACTGTATCTCTTACGATCCGTCTTACGCGTACGAAGTTGCGGTCATCATGCAAGATGGTCTGGTGCGTATGTACGGCGAAGCGCAGGAAAACATCTACTACTACATCACCACGCTGAACGAAAACTACCACATGCCTGCGATGCCGCAGGGTGCGGAAGAGGGTATCCGTAAGGGTATCTACAAGCTGGAAACTGTAGACGGTAGCAAAGGCAAAGTGCAGCTGCTGGGTTCAGGTTCTATCCTGCGCCACGTGCGCGAAGCCGCACAGATCCTGGCGAAAGACTACGGCATCGGTTCTGACGTTTACAGCGTTACCTCGTTCACTGAACTGGCGCGTGATGGCCAGGATTGTGAGCGCTGGAACATGCTGCACCCAACTGAAGCGCCTCGCGTGCCGTACATCGCTCAGGTAATGAACGAAGCGCCAGCTGTTGCCTCAACGGACTACATGAAGCTGTTCGCAGAACAGGTTCGCAGCTACGTACCTTCAAGCGATTATCGCGTACTGGGTACCGATGGCTTCGGTCGTTCAGACAGCCGCGAAAACCTGCGTCACCACTTCGAAGTGGATGCATCGTATGTTGTGGTTGCAGCGCTGGGTGAGCTGGCTAAACGCGGCGAAATCGATAAGAAAGTGGTGGCAGAAGCGATCACCAAATTCAGCATCGATGCCGATAAAGTTAACCCGCGTCTGGCTTAAGAGGTAAGAGAGTAATGGCTATCGAAATTAACGTACCGGATATCGGGTCAGACGAAGTTGAAGTCACCGAAATCCTGGTGAAGGTGGGCGACAAAGTTGAAGCTGAACAGTCGCTGATCACCGTGGAAGGCGATAAAGCCTCAATGGAAGTGCCTTCGCCACAAGCGGGCGTCGTCAAAGAGATCAAGATCGCGACCGGTGACAAAGTGAATACCGGTTCACTGATCATGATCTTCGACGCTGAAGGCGCGGCCGCTGCCCCTGCAGCAGAAGAGAAAAAAGCCGAAGCCGCTCCGGCGCCTGCTGCTGCGGCAGTAAGTAAAGAAGTGAACGTGCCTGATATCGGCGGTGATGAAGTTGAAGTCACCGAGATTCTGGTGAAAGTCGGCGATAAAGTTGAAGCTGAACAATCTCTGCTTACCGTTGAAGGCGATAAGGCTTCAATGGAAGTGCCAGCACCGTTCGCGGGCGTGGTGAAAGAGATCAAAATCGCTACTGGCGATAAAGTGAATACCGGCTCGCTGATCATGATCTTCGAAGCCGAAGGTGCTGCACCGGCTGCGGCCCCAGCCGCGAAGCAGGAAGCGGCTCCCGCTGCGGCCCCGGCTGCTGCGGGTGGTTCGAAAGACGTCAACGTGCCAGACATTGGCGGCGATGAAGTTGAAGTCACCGAAGTGCTGGTCAAAGTGGGCGACAAAGTCACCGCTGAGCAGTCACTGATTGTGGTTGAAGGCGACAAAGCGTCAATGGAAGTGCCAGCGCCATTCGCCGGTACCGTGAAAGAGCTGAAAGTGTCTACCGGCGATAAAGTCAGCACCGGTTCACTGATCATGGTGTTCGAAGTAGAAGGCGCTGCGCCTGCTGCTGCGGCACCTGCGGCGAAACAGGAAGCGGCTCCAGCGCCGGCGGCAGCGAAACCTGCCGCTGCACCAGCAGCAAAAGCTGATGCGAAAGGTGAGTTTGCTGAGAACGACGCTTACGTTCACGCGACCCCGGTGATCCGTCGCCTGGCGCGCGAGTTCGGTGTCAATCTGGCGAAAGTCAAAGGCACTGGACGCAAAGGTCGCATCCTGAAAGAAGACGTGCAGTCTTACGTGAAAGATGCGGTGAAACGTGCGGAAGCTGCTCCGGCTGCTGCAGCGAGCGGCGGAAGCCTGCCGGGTCTGCTGCCTTGGCCGAAAGTGGACTTCAGCAAGTTTGGTGAAGTCGAAGAAGTGGAACTGGGTCGCATCCAGAAAATCTCGGGCGCTAACCTGAGCCGTAACTGGGTGGTTATCCCACACGTTACGCACTTCGATAAAACCGATATCACCGATCTGGAAGCGTTCCGTAAGCAGCAAAACGCCGAAGCGGAAAAACGTAAGCTGGATGTGAAGTTCACCCCTGTGGTGTTCATCATGAAAGCCGTTGCCGCTGCGCTGGAACAGATGCCGCGTTTCAACAGTTCACTGTCTGAAGATGCACAACGACTGACGCTGAAGAAATACATCAACATCGGTGTGGCGGTCGATACGCCAAATGGTCTGGTGGTTCCAGTGTTCAAAGATGTGAACAAGAAAGGCATCACTGAACTGTCGCGTGAGCTGATGGCGATTTCTAAGAAAGCGCGTGATGGCAAGCTGACCGCTGGCGATATGCAGGGCGGTTGCTTCACCATCTCCAGCCTTGGTGGCCTGGGCACCACGCACTTCGCACCTATCGTGAATGCGCCAGAAGTGGCGATCCTCGGTGTGTCTAAGTCTGCGATGGAGCCGGTGTGGAACGGTAAAGAGTTTGAGCCGCGTCTGATGATGCCAATCTCACTCTCCTTCGACCACCGCGTGATCGACGGTGCTGATGGTGCGCGCTTTATCACCATCATCAACAACACACTGTCCGACATTCGCCGTCTGGTGATGTGAAGTTAACCAAGGCCGGCAAATGCCGGCCTTGTTGTAAGCATTCGGAGTTGCCGCGGTTGGCAGTTTATTAACAATTCTGTAAACTCTTGCGGTGAAATGTCCCGGTGGATTTAGGGCATGCAGAGCCTGGGATAGGCTCTACGTCTGGCCGCCGGCAATCTAATAAGAGGTCATGATGAGTACAGAGATTAAAACTCAAGTCGTGGTACTTGGGGCAGGTCCTGCAGGTTACTCTGCAGCCTTCCGTTGCGCTGATTTAGGTCTGGAAACCGTAATCGTTGAGCGTTACAGCACCCTCGGTGGTGTTTGTCTGAACGTGGGCTGTATCCCGTCAAAAGCGCTGCTTCATGTTGCGAAAGTGATCGAAGAAGCCAAAGCACTGGAAGAGCACGGCATCGTGTTTGGCCAGCCGCAAACTGACATCAACAAGATTCGTACCTGGAAAGAGAAGGTCATCACTCAACTGACTGGCGGTCTGGCCGGTATGGCGAAAGGCCGTAAAGTGAAAGTGGTTACCGGTCTGGGTAAATTTACCGGCGCGAACACCCTGGTGGTGGAAGGTGAGGGTGGCGCAACCACCATCAACTTCGATAACGCGATCATCGCTGCCGGCTCTCGCCCAATCGAACTGCCTTTCATTCCACACAACGATCCACGCGTGTGGGACTCTACAGACGCGCTGGAACTGAAAGAAGTGCCTAAGCGTTTGCTGGTTATGGGCGGCGGCATCATCGGTCTGGAAATGGCCACCGTGTATAACGCGCTGGGTTCAGAGATCGACGTGGTTGAGATGTTCGACCAGGTTATCCCTGCTGCTGATAAAGACGTGGTGAAAGTCTTCACCAAACGTATCAGCAAGAAATTCAACCTGATGCTGGAAACCAAAGTGACCGCTGTTGAAGCGAAAGACGATGGTATCTACGTATCAATGGAAGGTAAAAAAGCCCCGGCTGAAGCACAGCGTTATGACGCAGTGCTGGTAGCAATCGGCCGTGTGCCAAATGGCAAAGGTCTGGATGCGGGCAAAGCGGGCGTGGAAGTGGACGACCGTGGTTTCATCCGCGTCGATAAGCAACTGCGTACCAACGTGCCGCACATCTTCGCTATCGGCGATATCGTCGGTCAGCCAATGCTGGCGCACAAAGGTGTGCATGAAGGCCATGTGGCGGCAGAAGTGATTTCTGGTCTGAAGCACTACTTCGACCCGAAAGTGATCCCTTCTATTGCCTATACCGAGCCAGAAGTTGCCTGGGTTGGTCTGACCGAGAAAGAAGCCAAAGAGAAAGGCATCAGCTACGAAGTTTCCACCTTCCCGTGGGCCGCTTCTGGTCGTGCAATCGCTTCTGACTGCGCAGACGGCATGACGAAGCTGATCTTCGACAAAGAGACTCACCGTGTCATTGGTGGTGCGATTGTCGGTACCAACGGCGGCGAGCTGCTGGGTGAAATCGGTCTGGCGATCGAGATGGGCTGTGACGCAGAAGACATCGCACTGACCATTCATGCTCACCCAACCTTGCATGAGTCAGTGGGTCTGGCGGCTGAAGTGTTTGAAGGTAGCATCACTGACCTGCCAAACCCGAAAGCGAAAAAGAAATAATTTTTCGTGCTAAATAAAAAACGGCTCCTTAATGGAGCCGTTTTTTATTACGGTTTCTATTTAATTAAAACGATAAATAAGGCGCTGGAGCTAACGCATAAGCCCTGCCGGAAATAGCAGGGGCGAACCCCTGCTATTGAAGTTTTACTGCTTAACTTCGTAAGCCATTACCGCAGATAATTCAGCAGCGAATATCTTAAATCGTAACTCACAAAGTGTATTACGATTCACCAGGCACAACACTAATAACATGAGCCCGCCGATAATCAGCTTGCTGAATGATAACTTCATAATCACTTACTCCTTGCATTAGCACGAGCAAGCAACTACCCTAACATTGCTTAGGTGTTTCGGGTAGTTGCCTGCTCGTGCGGTTGATGAAAATTGACCGCATGAGTTTCTCCTTCCACAACCCACCTCAATTGATAATGCTTGAGGCAGATTGCCTCAAGCGCCCGCAGGCAGTCTACGCGATTTCCTTTTTATTTCACGTTTAAATTATCTTTAATTTCAATTAAATTTATCGGTTTTATTATTCGCCTTTAGTTAAAGGTGTTAGGTGTTACCTTAATTTATTTTCAATATTTTTAATCCAGTCAATAAAATGCCTGAGCGGTGCGGAAAGGTATTTCCTGCTGGGATAATAGAGCCAGAATCCTTCCTCAACCTGGGTATAATTAGCCAGTATTTCAACTAATTCCCCTTTGGCTAAAGCCGTGTGGACGGCATCCTGATGCAAAAAGGCGATACCTAATCCGGCGCGAGCCGCTTGCAGAATGCGCTCGTTATTATCCAGCACCAGTGAGCCTTTTACCGCCACTTCCTGTTTGCGCCCATCCTGCCAAAATTCCCAACGATAACGACGTCCGCTGGGAAAGCGTCTTTCAATGCAGGGAAACTGCAATAGCTCTGCCGGGAACTGCGGTACGCCATGTTGCGCAAGAAAAGCCGGGCTGGCCACCGCCAGTGCCCGCATCGGCTTGCCAAAGGGCACGGCGATCATATCCTGCGCCAGCACATCGCCATAGCGCACGCCCGCATCAAAACCGCTCTCAACGATATCGACCAGTGCGTCATTGCTGTCGATCTCTAGCGTAATCTCCGGGTAGCGTTGCACAAACGGCAGTATCAGGGACTGAAAAAACAGCGCCTCCGCGGAACGCGGCATGCTGATGCGCAACACACCACGAGGATCGCTACGCCAGTCATTCAGTTCATCCACCGCTTGTGAAAGATCGGCCAATGCAGGCTGGATGCGCAGCAAAAATCGCTCGCCGGCTTCGGTCAGTGCCACCTTGCGCGTGGTGCGATGTAACAGCCGTACTCCTAAACGCGCTTCAAAATTGCGCATGGCGTGGCTCAGGCTGGAGGGCGTCACGTTACGCTCCTCAGCGGCTTTGCGAAAACTCAGATGCTGCGCGATAGCGGCAAACATCTCCAATTCCTGCATTGATGCACGGTAGTTGTTCATTGCTGAGTTCCATTCACTAAATCAACGAAAATCGCACAATTGTTGCTGCGATTGCTGAGGTTTATAACATTAACACCGTAAGCGAAGAGGATAAATCAATGCAACAGCGCCAATTAGGCAGTCAGGGATTACAGGTTTCAGCGTTAGGATTAGGCTGCATGGGCATGAGCTTTGCCTATGGTCAGAATGATGAGAAGCAGGCGTTGAATACGCTGGCACGCGCGTTTGATCTCGGTGTCAATTTCCTCGATACCGCTGAAGTTTATGGTCCCTTCACCAATGAAACGTTGCTGGCTAAAGCGATCAAAGGCCGCAGTGATATCAAGGTCGCCACCAAGTTTGGTTTCCGCATCACCGATCATGGTGAGGGCTGGGAGCGTATTACCGGTGCCAATAGCGAACCGGCGCATATCCGCCGCGCCGTGGAAGGTTCACTCCAGCGACTCGGTGTCGAAACCATTGAATTGCTGTATCAGCATCGTCTTGATCCGGCCGTGCCGATAGAGGATGTGGTAGGCGTGATGGCGGATCTGGTGCGTGAAGGGAAGGTGAAGTATCTCGGCTTATCCGAAGTCTCATCCACCACTTTACGCCGCGCGCAGGCGGTGCATCCGATCTCCGCCCTGCAGAGTGAATACTCGCTGTGGACGCGCGATCCAGAGCAAGAGCTTCTTGCGACCTGCCGTGAGCTGAATATCGGATTTGTCCCTTACAGTCCGTTAGGCCGAGGTTTCCTCACCGGCAAATTCCCGGCGGCGGCCACGCTGGCGGACGATGATTTTCGTCGCTCCCTGCCGCGTTTCCAGCAGGACGCACAGGCGCATAACCAGAAGTTAGTGAATCAGCTCTCAGGGATGGCTGCAGGTTATGATGCGACGGCAGCACAACTGGCGCTGGCATGGGTGCTGGCGAAAGGTGAGGATATTGTGCCGATCCCTGGTGCCAGTAAAATTGCCAATCTGGAACAAAACTGTGCTGCGGCTGCTCTCACCATTCATTCGGCAGATATTCAGGCCCTGGATACGCTGTTCAATCCAGAAAACATTCAAGGTGAGCGCTACAACGAAAGCGAGTTCACCCTGGTCGATCGCTAATTTCTAGCTCTTAAAACACAAAAAAGCAGGCTCAGGTGGCCTGCTTTTTTGTGTGATCGCGCTCAATCTCCAGATAAATCTGCTAAATAACGCACGGATGTTGCTTTTTTGTAAACAGATTAACAATCAGCCGAAATGCTGCTATGCTGGCCGACGCGGAACCGGGCACCTCACCCTACTGTTTGACAGCTCAAGGGGTGTACCGGAAAGCTATACAATGAGAGCGAGGAGAACGTCGTGCTAGAAGAATACCGTAAGCACGTTGCCGAGCGTGCTGCCCAGGGAATCGTACCTAAGCCGTTAGATGCTTCCCAAATGGCCGCGCTGGTTGAACTGCTGAAAAACCCGCCAGCGGGTGAAGAAGAATTCCTGACCGATCTATTGGTCAACCGTGTACCCCCAGGTGTTGATGAAGCGGCTTATGTAAAAGCTGGTTTCCTGGCAGCTGTCACGAAGGGCGAAGCCCTCTCTCCTCTGGTTACTCGCGAAAAGGCAGTTGAACTGCTGGGCACCATGCAGGGTGGCTACAACATCCATGCCCTGATCGAAGCGCTTGACGATGAAGCACTGGCTCCGATTGCCGCTGAAGCCCTGTCCCACACGCTGCTGATGTTCGATAACTTCTACGATGTCGAAGAGAAAGCGAAAGCGGGTAACCCCCACGCGAAAAAAATTATCCAGTCCTGGGCCGATGCAGAGTGGTTTCTGAAGCGTCCTAAGCTGGCTGAAAAAATCACCACCACCGTGTTTAAAGTGACCGGCGAAACCAACACCGATGACCTCTCTCCGGCACCGGATGCATGGTCACGCCCGGATATTCCACTGCACGCACTGGCGATGTTGAAAAACCCACGTGATGGTATCGAACCCGACGATGCCGGTAACATTGGGCCGATCAAACAGATCGAAGCACTGCAGAAAAAAGGCTTCCCACTGACCTACGTCGGTGATGTTGTGGGTACAGGTTCTTCCCGTAAGTCTGCCACTAACTCAGTATTGTGGTTCATGGGGGATGACATCCCTTACGTGCCTAACAAGAAAGGTGGCGGCCTGTGCCTCGGTGGTAAAATTGCTCCTATCTTCTTCAACACCATGGAAGATGCGGGCGCGCTGCCAATTGAAGTCGACGTTGACCGTCTGGAAATGGGCGACGTCATCGACGTTTACCCTTACAAAGGCGAAGTGCGCAATCACGAAACCGACGAACTGCTGGCGACCTTCGAGCTGAAAACCGAAGTGCTGCTGGATGAAGTGCGTGCCGGTGGTCGTATCCCACTGATCATCGGCCGTGGCCTGACCACCAAAGCACGCGAATCTCTCGGTCTGCCGCACAGCGATGTGTTTGTGCAGGCGAAAGATGTGGCTGCCAGCACCCGTGGTTACTCACTGGCGCAGAAAATGGTTGGCCGTGCCTGTGGCGTTGAAGGTATCCGTCCGGGTGCCTACTGTGAACCTAAAATGACCTCTGTAGGTTCTCAGGACACCACCGGTCCAATGACCCGTGATGAACTGAAAGACCTGGCGTGCCTCGGCTTCTCATCCGATTTGGTGATGCAGTCATTCTGTCATACCGCAGCCTATCCTAAGCCGGTTGACGTGACCACGCACCACACCCTGCCAGACTTCATCATGAACCGTGGTGGTGTCTCACTGCGTCCTGGCGATGGCGTTATCCACAGCTGGCTGAACCGTATGCTGCTGCCAGATACCGTGGGTACCGGCGGCGATTCGCACACCCGTTTTCCAATCGGTATCTCCTTCCCGGCAGGTTCTGGTCTGGTGGCATTTGCTGCTGCGACCGGCGTAATGCCACTGGATATGCCTGAGTCAGTACTGGTGCGCTTCAAAGGCGAAATGCAGCCGGGCATCACCCTGCGCGATCTGGTTCACGCCATCCCACTGTACGCCATCAAAGCGGGTCTGCTGACCGTTGAGAAGAAAGGGAAGAAAAACATCTTCTCTGGTCGCGTGCTGGAAATCGAAGGTCTGCCGAAACTGAAAGTTGAGCAGGCATTTGAGCTGACGGATGCATCGGCTGAGCGTTCTGCGGCGGGCTGTACCATCAAGCTGGATAAAGAGCCGATCATTGAGTATCTGAACTCAAACATCGTGCTGCTGAAGTGGATGATCTCCGAAGGTTACGGCGATCGTCGTACGCTGGAGCGCCGCGTTGAAGGCATGCAGAAATGGCTGGCGGATCCGCAACTGCTGGAAGGCGATGCGGATGCAGAGTATGCGGCAGTGATCGATATCGATCTCGCCGAAATCAAAGAGCCAATCCTGTGTGCGCCAAACGATCCAGATGATGCACGCTGGTTGTCTGATGTGCAGGGCGAGAAGATCGATGAAGTGTTCATCGGCTCTTGCATGACCAACATCGGTCACTTCCGTGCAGCCGGTAAACTGCTGGATGCGCACAAAGGCCAGCTGCCAACCCGTCTGTGGGTTGCGCCACCAACCAAGATGGATGCCGCACAGCTGACGGAAGAGGGCTACTACAGCGTCTTCGGTAAGAGCGGTGCGCGTATCGAGATCCCAGGCTGTTCACTCTGCATGGGTAACCAGGCGCGTGTGAAAGACGGTGCGACAGTGGTTTCCACGTCAACCCGTAACTTCCCGAACCGTCTGGGTACCGGCGCGAACGTGTTCCTGGCTTCGGCTGAATTGGCTGCAGTAGCATCCCTGCTGGGTAAATTGCCAACGCCAGATGAGTATCAGCAGTTTATGGTTCAGGTTGATAAGACGGCGGCAGATACTTACCGCTATCTCAACTTTGACCAACTGGGTCAGTACACCGAGAAAGCTGACGGCGTGATCTTCCAGACCGCTGTTTAATCGGCGCGAAGGATGAAGAGGGGACGATGCGAATCGTCCCCTTTTTTATGCACTTTTTTCCTCAGGCATCACCTGGCATAATGCGAGCGCGATCCCACTTTATTCAGCGCGCTACGCACAAAATGCACCTAACCGGTGCTGCACGTCGCGCCATTAGCTACACGAGGCAAACCCATGGAGTATGAATTTCTGCGTGATTTGACCGGGCAGGTCAAAGTACGTATGTCGATGGACCACGAAGCGGTGGGGCACTGGTTCAATGAAGAGGTCAGCGATAATCTGGCCCTGCTGGATGAAGTGGAAGCGGCAGCGCGGGAAGTGAAGGGCACCATCAATCAGTGGCAGCGTGTCGGACATGAGTACACCATCTGGCTGGATGAAGAAGAGGTGATGATCCGTGCCAACCAGCTGGCGCTGGAAGATGATGGCATGGAAGAGGGCATGACCTATTACGACGAAGAGAGCCTGTCGTTTTGCGGCGTGGAAGATTTTCTGGCGGTGATTGCGGCTTATCGGCAGTTTCTCGCCGGTAAGTAAGTTGGATACACGTACATGTCGTGGTCAAAGTCTGTGACGCCAAGCCTGGCATTGTTTTCGTCGGGTGCGCATTTATGCGCACTTGGTAAATTGTGTTGCTGTTTTTTTGCTGCCGGGCTTGGTGCTCGGTCCAGAAAATCCCCGCCCGATCGCAAAGGAATCACGCATCCATGCTGATCGACCGCCACATCCATGTGGCGAACGCTTTGCTCTTCGGGCGAGGCTTCTCTGTCCTGTTGGATTGATCATCGCTTTATTTGGAGCGATCTGCCACAACTCTGCACACAACCTAAACCGTCGCCACCGGGGTGGCGGGCGATCCCACCGCGCCCGGTAAACGCAACGGTGGGGCGGTGAGCAGAAACGCATGGCGCTGGTGCTGCGCCAGCCAATCCGCCAGCGGACTGAGTAACATCAGCTCGCCGAGATACACCCCCAATCTGAACAGACATAGATCATGCAGTGGATGGGACGGATAAAAATCATCGTTCATTGGGCGTGCCGGTAAAATTTCCACCGCCGGATTATCGGCAATCAGCGCCACTACGCCGCTCTCGACGATCCAGTTGCGTAGCTGCTCATCACTGCCATCCAGACCCGCAAAGTGGCTGTTCAAAAACGTCATATCCGGCTCGCCCTGCATCGCCAGAATCGCTTCATCCATGCCGGTGCGGAAACACACCATGTCGCCCTGGCGCACCTCGATGCCATCTGCCTGGAGGATCTGCTGCAGATGCTGATAGCCAAAGGCAAACCGTTCAGTGCCGAAGTGACGTTTAATATCAATCATCACGGCGCGGCCTTGCATGCCGTGCTGCGCCACATTTTCGATGCCGAGTTTCTTTGCGCCCAAATGGCTGCCGTGATCGCAGCCGCAACCGCCGCGATAATCAGTTTCCCCAACGATATCCACATTGGCTTTGTAGCCGTTGTAAAACACCATCTCCGGTTCGCCGTTGCCGTTGACGTCAAACCATTGCCCCATGTGCGCCAGACTGTCCCACTGCGTCGAATATTGCAGCGCCAGCGTCACGGTATCATCACAGATCACATCGGTGAGCAGCGGGTTATCACGCGACAGCGGATAGGTCATATTGGCATGTTCGCCACGGCGTGTCGCATTGAGCTGAGGCGGCGGCCGACGCGGATTCATCGCCGTGCCGCCCGGTAGATCGAGCGGTAAACTCAGGCAGAAAGTTTGCCCGGTTTTCACCTCGGCTACGCCTTCCAGCACCTTTTGCGCGGTTAAAAGATTCAATCGACCGAGCTGATCGTCGGGACCAAAATCTCCCCAGGTCGCCTGTGCCGGGCGTTGCTTCCAGCGAGCATTCATACTTCTCTCCTTAAGTTGCCTTCCAGTGCTGCGGCAGATTCGGTGCCCATCGGCTGCACACGCGGCAGCCAGAAGGCGTAAATCAGCGCCCCCACAACACCGATCACCCCGGCGATCTCCAGTGGGATCACAAAGGAGTGCGTGTATTGCATGATCACCCCGATCAGGATAGGCGAAATAATCCCGGCCAGATTGGCCGCCATGTTCTGGATACCGCCGATGGTGGCAACGTTAGCGCGGTTTGGCGCGACATCTGACGGCAGCGCCCACAGCGCGGCAGACGCAAAGGTGGCGGCGAAGTTGGCAAAGCAGAGTGCTGCCAGCGCCAGGCCAACAGTGGGGGAGAACGCCGCGAGACCGATGGTAGCGCTACCGAGCATGCCGCCGACCAGCGGGATCTTGCGCGCCACGCTCAGCGAGTAACCGCGACGCACCAGTGAATCGGACAGCAACCCGCCACACCAGCCGCCCACAATCGCCGCTAGTCCAGGCAGCATGCCGAGCAGGCCGAATTTCATCAGTGACAAGTGAAAGGTTTCCACCAGATAAGTTGGGAACCAGGTAAAGAAGAAGTAAGAAACGAAGTTAATGCAGAAGAAGCCGGCCATCATCGCCTGTACGGCACGTTGGCCCAACAACTGGCGCACGCTCATTGGATCGCCGGTTTGTGGATCCTGATTGGCCTCAATGAACTCCACTTCCTCACGCGTCACCGTTTTGTGATCGCGCGGATCGCGATACCACAAATACCACGCCAGCGCCCACACTACCGCCACCACGCCGGAGATGACGAAAGTCATACGCCAGCCGACCAACGCAATCAGGAAGGAGATAATCGGAATCGCCAGCGTGCCGCCGATTTTACTGCCGTTGTTGAAAGTGGCCGCCGCGAAGCTGCGCTCCTGACGTGGGAACCAGCGTGTTACCGTTGAAGAACTGGCGGGATAACTGGGGGCTTCTACCGCGCCGAGCACAAAGCGGAAGCCCACCAGTGCGGCAATAGAACTGGCCAGGCCACAGGCGGCGGTGGCTAAACCCCAGCCAAGGCTGCTGACGGCAAAAGTGATGCGTGGACCGAGTTTATCGACCAGCCAGCCGCCGGGCAGCTGGAACAGTACATAGCTCCAGAAAAACGCCGAGAGCAATAAGCCGCTGTCTGTGGGCGAGAAGTGCAACTCCTGGCTCATAAACGGCATGGCGACACTCATGGCGGCGCGATCGATGTAGTTGATGGCGATGCCAACTGACAGCACCGTGAGAATGACGAAACGAAATTTCCCTTTCGCTTTACTTGCCTGAATTGCAGCAGGTGATCCATTGGAATTCAGCGACATGTCGCCTCCAATTGTTTTTTATTTTCTGTAGGGGAAACGCCGCATCAGGACGATGCGGCGAGTTTGGCACTTACGCGCCGCTTACCACGGAGTGTGGATGATGCGCCTGTTCCTCATCCACGATAGGTTCAACTTTACCCATCAGGAACAGGTAGTTAACAATACCGATAACCACTAATACAGCAGAGAACACCAGCGCCCAGGTGAAGTGGCCTGTCGCCCCGACGATAGCGCCGGTAATGATGGGACCCACGGCACCGCCCATGTTCGAAACGGTATTTTGCAGGCCCGCCACAATGGAGACGCTGTTCTGTGGTGCCACATCGCCTGGTAGCGCCCAGACCTGAGAAGCCGCAACGGTGGTACCCGATTTAGCGATACACAGCAGCAGCACGGTCATAAATACCGAGTCAGTGAAAGGGGCAAAACCGATGCACAGTGCCATCAGCAGACCAATCGTCAGGAACAGCTTGCGCGTAGCGGTCAGCGACAGCACCTTGTTGTGCACCATGCGATCCGATGCCCAACCCGCCAGCACTTCAATCACCATGCCGCAAATCAACGGCAGTGCAGCGACCATCCCCATTTTGAGGAAATCCATGCCTTTATCTTTCACCAGGTAGGTCGGCAGCCAGGTGATAAAGAAGTATGAGGTGTAGTTGATGGTGAAGAAGCCAATGCACATTGCCCAGATATTGCGGTAGCGCAGCAACTTGTACCACTTCATCGGACGGACGCTTTTGTCGCCGTGTTTCTGCGCCTGACCATCACGGATAAAGCGCACTTCTTCCTGGCTGATCGCTTTGTGATCTTCCGGGTTTTCCGAATAAATGAAGTACCAGGCAATGACCCAGAACACACCGAGTGAACCGATCACCAGGAAGGTGATGCGCCAGTCGAACATGGCGATCATAAACACGATCAGCGGCATGGCAACGGCACCGCCAAATTTCGATGCGCTGTCGAACAGGCCTGACACCGTGGCACGTTCGCGATCCGGGAACCAGCGTGCGGTGATACCCGCGTTGCTGGGGTACGCGGCGGCTTCACCGACGCCGAGCGCTAAACGCAGCGCCAGCAGTGATTTAAAGCCGGTTGCCAGCCCCATAGCCATGGTAGCAATTGACCACCAGGCCACCGCAATACCGAGACCTTTTTTCTGACCGAAGCGATCGGCGAACCAGCCCGCCGGGATCTGCAACAGCGCATAAGACCAGAAAAACGCTGCCATGATAAAGCCCATCATCTCGGGATTGATGTCGAGCTCTTTGATCAAATGCGGGGCAGCCGCAGAGAGTACGGTACGGTCAATATAGTTAATGGCGATTGCCAGCCACATCAGGCCAGCAATCCACCAGCGAATGCGGGTAGAGCGAGAGGTGTTGTTCATAATATTTTTCACCTTCCCGGCGTCTTTCGTGCGATAGCGGCGTTGACGGCAATCATTTACCCCACTCGTCTGGGGGTAAATGACCTTATCACTGGCTACAGCATTCATGACTGGGGATTAAAATTTGGATTAAGTAGGGTTTTGAGAAAATTAATCCAGCCCGTTCATAACATTTGTCGGGCGCTCGCCCTGTTTAATGCACTGCACAATCTGCGCGACGCAGCGTTCACCAATCGCGCTGATGGCGCCGTCGGTGTAACCCGCGATATGCGAAGTGGGGATAAAGTTGCTGAGCGTGAACAGCGGATGTTCCGCCAGCGGTTCCTGCTCGAAGACATCGGCAGCGGCACCGGCGATGACGTTATCCAGCAGCGCCTGATACAAATCTTGTTCGTTGACGATGCCACCGCGAGAGGCATTGATCAGGAAAGCGCTCTTCTTCATGCGCTTGATGCGGGCAGCATCGAACAGATTCTGGGTTTTATCGGTGAGCGGCTTGTGCAAGGTGATGAAATCGCTGCTTTCGGTCAGATGATCAAGGCTGACGAATTCGATGCCATGTTCGGCAGCAAATTTTTCATCCGGATAAAAATCGAACGCAATCACGCGCATATTGAAGCCTTTGGCACGCAGCGCGACCTGTTTGCCGATATTCCCGAGGCCGATAATACCCAGCGTTTTGCCATACACATCGGTGGCAAAGATGCGCGGCCAGTTGCCGGCACGGGTTTCAATGGCGGCCTGCGTGATCTGACGCGCGCTGTTGAGGATCAGGGCAAAGGCGAAATCGGCCACGGCATGTTTGTTGGCATCTGGCACATTGGTGACGTAAATGCCGCGTGCGCGGGTGGCATCCAGATTGATGTTGTCGACACCGACGCCATGCTTACACACGATCTTCAGCTGAGGCGCTTGCGCCAGCAGTGCTTCGTTCACATCGGTGAAGGCAACGATCATCGCCACGGTCTCGGCCAGATGCGGTTCCAGCGCGCTGAGCGGTGCATCGGCGGGCAGCGTGATCAGCTCAAAACCATGCTGTTGCAGGGTGTTGATAGGTGCAGCGTCGTATTTGGCGAAAGACGGTGAAGTACAGATAACTTTCATAGCGTTTCCCAATCCTGGTGTTGGAGCGGGCAGCAAAGGCTGCCCAATCGGTCTTTACTGCAGATACTGATTCACGATCTGGCGGATCTTCTGCTCTTCTTCGGCAGAGAAGCTCACCGCATAGCGGCTGTTACCCACATCTGAACCCAACAGTGAAACGGCTTTCTTCACGGTAGCGGGCGGGAAACCGACGCTGTAGAGATCGGTACGCAGGCCAGTAATGTTTTCCTGCGCCTGACGCGAGCCTTCAATATCACCCGCGTGGAAACGTGCCCAAATGGCGTTGATCTCTTTCGGTGCCACGTTGGCGAGACCCGAAATACAGGCGGTGCAGCCTTCTACAAAACCACGATGGATCAGCGAATCTGGACCGGTCAGCACGTTGAAGTTCTCCATGCCTTCCGCAGCCTTAAGGAAACCGCTCAGACTTTCATAGCTGCCCGCGCTGTCTTTAATGCCGATGATGTTGGGATGCGAAGCCAACGCACGCACGGTTTCCGGCTGCAAAGTGTTGCCGGTGCGCGCAGGGATGTTGTACAGATACAGCGGCACTTCAATTGCATCCGCTACCGCGCGGTAGTGCGCAATCAACTCTTCCTGCTTCAGCGGCACGAAATACGGGGTGATCACTGAAACCGCATCCACGCCCAGTTTGGCGACTTGCTTGCCGAGACGGATGGTTTCACGGGTGGAGATTTCACCGATGTGTGCAACCACTGGCGCCGCGCCGTTCACTTCGTCCACGCAGGTTTCAGTGACCGCTAATTTCTCCTGCTCGTTGAGCACAAAGAACTCACCGTTGGTGCCGCCGCAGAAGATGCCGTTGCCGGCGCTAAGCTGACGTTGTACCTGCAGGCGCTGAGCCGCGGGATTAAATGCACCTTCACTGTCAAAGGTGGTGACGATGGCGGTTAATACGCCCTGAATTTTCTTGCTCATGATGCCCTCATTAATCCTTAGTGATTCAAAGCCGGAAAGAGTGTCAGGTAGACGTTTCGTACGTCATCGGCGCTCACTTTCATCGGTACATTCTTCATCAGGCGCTGCACGTCGAGCGCGGCTTCAACCAGATACGGCAGATGATCCGGGCCGATGCCCAGTTCTTCGAGGCTGGCAGGCAGTTTGAGACGTTTCACCAGCGCGGCGAAATACTCCACCAGCGCGTGTGATTTCGCCTCTTCATCCAGTGAGGCATCGGCGTCCGGCAGCAGATCGTAGGCCTGCGCGAATTTGCTCACGGCAGCGGGGCGCACAAAGCGCATGCACGGTGCCAGCAAAATGGCGTTCGCCACACCGTGCGGCAGGTGATATTTGCCGCCCAGCGGATAGGACATCGCATGCACCAGATGGGTGCCTGCGTGGGCAATCGATGCGCCACCGTAATAAGAGGCCCACAGCATGTTGAGGCGCGCTTCGAGGTTGCCTGGTTCAGCAATCGTGGTCTCAAGGCTGGCAAACAGCTTTTTCATGCCGATCAGCGCATAGTTATCACTCACCGGATTGGACACGGTGGCGGTAAAGCACTCGATCAGATGACACAGTGCATCAATACCCGTCGAAGAGGCGATATGCGGCGGCATGCTGGTGGTCAGTTCGGGCACCAGTGCGACATAATCGGGCAGCATAATCGGAGTGATGATGCCGACTTTGGTCTCTTTCTCTGGGATCGCCAGGATCGCGTTCGGCGTGGCTTCGGAGCCCGTACCGGCAGTCGTCGGGATCAACAGTGACGTGGTGCGGGTCAGGGGTTTCTCACCGGCGAGCAGGGCATCCAGTGTCGGCGCACCGTCAACGCACAGAATGGACAGCAGTTTGGCGACATCCAACACGCTGCCACCGCCCACGCCAATTACCAGATCAATGTCGGTTGAGGGTAACGCGGCCACAATGGCAGCGACATCGTGCTGGCTCGGCTCGGGTGGCACGTTGTTCACAATGCTCAAACTGCTGATCTGCTGCTTCAGCTGCGCGATCAGCGACTGAACCGCTGGAATGCCTTCGATATTTTTATCGGTTACCAGAAGGGCTTTTTCTTTACCCTGCAGCAAATAGCTGAGGTCATTAAGCGCCTGAAAGCCACTGATCACGGTGCTGTTGATATTCATTTCATACCCTTATCGCGTTTTTTTCGTACTAAATGATTAACTTTGCTCATTCAGTGCGGGTTCTGTCACTACATTGCCTAAATTTATAGGACAAATTGATTTCAAATAATTTGATCTTGCTCACATATAATCAATCGTGATTGAATATAATCAATCTCAACACGGCGAGCTGCCGGCAGAGGAAAGAGAATGACTTCACAGCCATGGAAAACACCCGTCTTAGTGATTGCGGATGATTTTACCGGTGCCAATGACGCTGGTAGCGGGTTGGCACGTGCGGGTGCAAAGGTGCATGTGTTGTTTGATAGCCGCACGCCACACGATGCTAACAGCGCCGATGTGCTGGTCATCAGCACCGACAGCCGTGCAGTCAGCGCGTCAGAAGCCGCGCATCGTACAACGCTAGCATTGCAGCAGCATCAGGCGATTGCCCAGGATGGCTGGCTGTTCAAAAAGATTGATTCCACGCTACGTGGCAATCCGGGCGCAGAGATAGAAGCGGCGTTACACGCCAGCGGAAAAACCTTAGCGCTGGTGGTACCCGCAGTGCCGAAACTGGGCCGCACCACGCGTGAAGGTGAAGTATGGATCAATATGCAGCGTCTGACGGACACCGAATTTGCCAGCGACCCGAAAACCCCGGTGACCAGTAGCCATGTGTTAACCCGCCTGCATATGCAGAGTGATCTGGCCGGTGAAACCCTGGATTTGGCGACGGTGCGCAGTGGCAAGCTGGCACAAGTGCTCGCCAGTAAGCAGGGCCTGGTGGTGCTGGATGCCGAACAGGATGCTGACATTGCGCTGATCGTGGCGGCGGCGGCGAGTTTATCCACACGGCCTCTGCTGGCCGGCGCTTCCGGATTGGGTGATGCCCTGGGCGAATATCTGGCGGCGCGTCCGGCCAGGCCGGTGCTGGCAGTGGTGGGTTCCATGAGCGCCATCGCACAGCAGCAAATCGCCCACCTTGCGACCCAACGTGACATTCGCATTATCGATATTGATATCCGTCAGCTGTTTGCTCAGCCCGCGTGGCCGCAGGCTGTCGAGTGGCAGCAGGCGATGCAACAGGCCCTACGCGACGGCACACACTGCGTGGTGCGCACCACACAGCATGCAGAGCAACGCCATGAGATTGAACAGCTGTGTCAGCAACATCAGGTGTCACGTCAGGAGCTGGGAGAACGCATCTGCCACTTCCTCGCCCAATTGACCCAGAACGTTTGCCGCCAGGCCTTGCCTGCCGGGTTGTATCTTTCGGGCGGCGACGTGGCGATTGCCGTCGCACAGGCGCTCGGCGCCAGTGGTTTTCAGATTCAGGGCCTGGTGGCGGGCTGTGTGCCGCACGGGGTTCTGCTAAATAGCGAATTACACCTGCCGGTGATGACCAAAGCGGGTGGCTTTGGTGACGAAAACACCCTGGTAGAAGCCATCCGTTTCATTGAGGAGAAGTCGAGTGAATAAAATTATTGCGGTGACCATGGGCGATCCGGCGGGCATCAGCCCGGAGATTATCATTAAAGCGTTAGCGGAAGGCGACCTGGCGGGGATCCCGGCGGTGGTGGTCGGCTGTGCCAGCACGCTGCGTCGGGTGATGGGATTGAACATTACGCCGCAGGCAGAACTACGCGTGCTGGATAACGTCAAAGACGCGCATTTCGCACCGGGCATCATCAACGTTATCGATGAACCGCTGGCCAATCCTGAAGCGTTAAAACCAGGCGTGGTGCAGAAAGAAGCCGGTGATTTGGCCTGGCGCTGTGTGAAACGCGCCACCGAACTGGCACTGGCCGGTGAAGTGCACGCGATCGCGACAGCTCCACTCAATAAAGAAGCACTGCACTCAGCAGGGCACATTTATCCGGGACACACCGAACTGCTGGCGCAACTGACCAACACGAAAAACTACGCCATGGTGCTGTACACCGATCATTTGAAGGTGATCCACGTCACGACGCATATCGCGCTGCGTAAGTTCCTCGACACCCTGAATGGCGATCGTATCCAGACGGTGATCGGCATGGCGGATACCTTCCTGCGCCGCGTCGGTTTCGACAAGCCGCGCATTGCCGTAGCCGGGGTGAATCCGCATGCGGGCGAAAATGGCCTGTTTGGTGACGAAGAGATCACCACCGTGGCACCGGCGATCAAAGTGATGAAAGAGCAGGGTATCGATGTTTATGGCCCGTGCCCGCCGGATACGGTGTTCCTGCAGTGTCAGCAAGGTCAGTACGATATGGTGGTGGCGATGTATCACGACCAGGGGCACATCCCTCTGAAATTGTTAGGCTTTTATGATGGCGTCAATATCACCGCTGGCCTGCCGTTTATCCGTACTTCCGCGGACCACGGTACGGCGTTTGATATCGCCTGGACAGGTAAAGCGAACTCTGCGAGCATGGCGATCTCCATTAAACTCGCGATGCAGCTAGCATAGGGAAATATGAAGGGACAAAGCCGTCTCGACCAGATTATGGACTATCTGAAAAGTCATAATCTGGTCACTGTAGAACAGCTGGTGAGTGCGATCTCGGCTTCACCGGCGACGATCCGCCGCGATCTGATCAAGCTCGACAAGGAAGGCGTCATTAGCCGCAGCCATGGCGGAGTGACGCTCAATCGTTTTATTCCTGCGCAGCCGACCACGCTGGAAAAAATGCAGCGTAATCTGGCAGAGAAGCAGGCCATCGCGCAGTTTGCCGCCAGCTATGTGCAGTCGGGTGACTCCGTCGTGCTGGATGCTGGCACCACCATGCTGGAACTGGCGCGCCAGCTCACGCATCTGCAACTGCGAGTCATCACCGCCGACCTGCATATCGCGCTGTTCCTGTCTGAATTCAAGCAGATTGAAACCACCATTATTGGTGGCCGTATTGATGACTCCAGCCAGTCTTGTATTGGTGAGCATGGCCGACGCCTGCTGCGCGGCATCAATCCGGATATCGCCTTTGTCAGCTGTAACTCGTGGAGTATCGAACGCGGTATTACCACGCCGACGGAAGATAAAGCCGGTCTGAAGATGGATCTGCTGGCGAATGCACGCCGCCGCATCCTGCTGGCTGACAGCAGTAAGTACGGTTCCTGGTCGCTCTACTGCGCCGCGCCGATTGATAGTTTGACCGATGTGGTGACGGATGCGCGTCTCGACGACGCAGTTTGTCGCGCTTTGCGTGAGCGTGGCATTGGTTTGCAGCTGACAGCCTGATGCAACAAGGTCGCCATCAATGGCGACCCTTCAGCAAGAGATATAACCCAGTGCTAGTCCTGCAACGACACTTGCTTGCGCAGGGTGTGCATCGGGCGTTAATCGCCACCCACTACGATAGCTTCAATCCCGTCGCCGGAATATTGCGGCCGTAATAGATTTCACGCATCTCTTTCCACAGCAGATTGGTGATGCGCTTGTGCTCCTGCGGGCTGAGCTCTTCAGGCTTGGTATTAAACAGGTAATATTTCAGGTCAAACTCCTTCAGTAACATCTTGGTGTGAAAGATATTTTCCTGATAGACGTTCACATCCACCATGTCGTACATCGACTTCATATCCTCGGACATAAAGTTCTGAATCGAATTGATCTCGTGATCGATAAAGTGCTTTAGGCCATTCACATCGCGGGTAAAACCACGCACACGATAATCAATGGTAACGATGTCAGATTCCAGTTGGTGAATCAGATAATTCAGTGCCTTAAGCGGCGAAATCACGCCACAGGTGGAGACTTCGATATCGGCGCGGAAGGTGCACAATCCCCCCTCAGGATGGCTTTCTGGATAGGTGTGCACGCAAATATGGCTCTTATCCAGATGCGCCACCACCGAATTGGGGAGCGGACCCGGATGCTCAGATTTGTCGATATCCTGCGGGTTGATCGGCTCTTCGCTGACCAGAATCGTGACGCTGGCACCCTGCGGTTCATAATCCTGACGCGCGATGTTCAGCACGTTGGCACCAATGATAGAGCAGGTTTCAGTCAGGATTTCGGTGAGGCGATTCGCATTATATTGCTCATCAATATAGGCGATGTAGCCATCACGTTCGGCTTCGCTGTTAGCGTAGCAAATATCGTAAATACAAAAACTCAGGCTCTTCGTCAGATTATTGAAGCCGTGTAGTTTCAGCTTTTGCAATTTCGTCACTCCTCACACGACAAGGCATTCAGCAGATATTGCGGTAAGGCAAAGCTACCGACATGAATCGCGGGATTGTAGTAGCGGCAGCGCAGGCCAGCGTCGTCAAAGCGTGATTGCAGGGTGGCTGCATCCCACTGGCGTAGTGTCTCGTTGTCGCTTGCCCAGGCAAACGTCATGATACCGCCGTAATAGGTGGGGACCGCCGCCTGATAAAAGCTGACGTCAGAGAAGTAGTGACTGAGTTTGCGATGGCTGTTGATCGCTTCTTCCTGCTGCAGGAAACAGACGCCGTTCTGTGCCACAAAGATTCCGCCGGGATTTAGCGCCTGTTTACAACCCGCATAGAATTCGGAGGTAAACAGACTTTCGCCGGGACCGATGGGATCGGTGCAATCGGAAATAATGACGTCGAACTTCTCTTGCGTCTGGGTGACGTAATTCACACCATCATCAATCACCAGGTTCAGACGCGGATCGTCATAGGCACCGGCGCTGTGATTGGGCAGATACGTCTTGCAAAAACTCACCACGCCGGCATCGATCTCAACCATGGTGATCTGTTCAATCGTTTGGTGACGTGAGACCTCGCGCAGCATGGCACCATCGCCACCGCCAATGATTAGCACGCGTTTCGCCTTGCCGTGCGCCAGGATTGGTACGTGGGTCATCATTTCGTGGTAGATGAACTCATCGCGCTCGGTGGTTTGCACCACACCGTCCAGCGCCATGACACGACCAAAAGCGGCATTTTCAAAGATCACCAGATCCTGATGCGCCGTTTTGTCGCGATAGAGCAGTTTATCTACCGTGAAATACTGTCCAAATCCGGCATGAAGCGTCTCATACCACATTTCATTCTGGGCCATGATGGGGCTCTCCTCGAAAGTCATCGCCATGAAATTAGGGGAAAAAGCATAGCGAAATATGACCGTGGTTGCACGGTCAAATCTTCAGCAGCAGAGCGGGATGGCGGGCTATTTGACGTAAGCGAGCAGACTCAGCGAGTCACGTGCCAGCGACTTACACTTCTTGTCATTGGTAATGGCGATACCGCTCAAATCTTTGTAACTCTCTTCGCCGAGCGACTTCATGTTGTAGTTGCTGTAATTACTCAGATCCCAGCGGTTCTGCTGGGCAAAAAACACCAGCGCTTTGCGAATTTGCGCATCGGGCAGATCCTGATAGCCACAATCGTTCTTCAGGTAAACAAACACCGCGGTCAGATCGGCCAGATCTTCTGCTTCGGATTCGCTCAGGGCAAAACTGGTGGAGGAGAAGCCAAGGAGTCCCGCCAGCAGCAGGATCTTGATGCTTTTCGTCATAATCATTCTCAACAAGGGGCAATGAATTGACGTTAGCACAGTTATTGCAGGGATTCCGCTAAATTTGCCTAAATGGGGCATTCCCACGGTTTTTATCAGCGCATTCTGTTAAGGGGCTTGACCCTCCCGCAGGGTAAAGGTTTACGCTGTGCCCTTATTCACGACAAGGATAAGAATATGCAACGTCGTCATTTTCTAAAGTTGACCGCCGCACTCAGCGCGGCAGGTGCGCTGCCGTTGTGGAGTCGTTCATTAATGGCGGCTACGCGCCCGCTGTTACCGATCCCCTCTATTTTGCAGCCCGATGCACGCGGAGCGTACACGCTGACCGCGATGAGTGGCACCAGCCAATGGAACGGCAAATCCGTCCCGACGTGGGGCTATAACGGCAGTCTGCTCGGCCCGGCACTGCGGTTGCCGCGCGAGAAAGCCGTTACGGTGAATATTCATAATCGGCTGGCGGAAGCAACGACATTGCACTGGCACGGTCTGGAAATTCCTGGCGATGTCGATGGTGGGCCGCAAGCACTGATTGCGCCCGGTGCTTCACGTCAGGTGACCTTTACGCCCGATCAACCGGCTGCCACCTGTTGGTTCCATCCGCATCAGCATGGCAAAACCGGCTATCAGGTGGCGCAGGGGCTGGCGGGATTGGTGCTGTTAGAGGACGAGGATTCCGGCAAATTGCGTCTGCCGATGCAGTGGGGCGAAGATGACGTGCCGCTGATCTTCCAGGATAAACAGCTGACCCAGGACGGCACAAAAATCGATTACCAACTCGACATCATGCGCGCGGCGGTGGGCTGGTTTGGTGACATGATGTTAACCAACGGCGTGCAGTATCCGCAGCAAGCGGTGCCACGCGGTTGGCTGCGACTGCGTCTGTTGAACGGCTGCAATGCCCGCTCGCTGGATATCGCCACCAGTGATAAGCGCCCGATGTACGTGATTGCCAGCGATGGCGGTTTGCTGGCCGAGCCGGTAAAAGTGGATAGCCTGCCGCTGCTGCCTGGCGAGCGTTTCGAAGTGATGATTGATACCTCAGACGGCAAAACCTTCGACATGGTGACGCTGCCAGTCACGCAGATGGGCATGACGCTGGCCCCCTTTGATCAACCCTTGCCGCTGGTGCAAATTCTGCCACTGCGCGTGATGGCGAGTGGTTCTATGCCGGATAAGCTGGTGGATCTGCCGCCGCTGCCATCAGTGGAAGGCGTGCAAAGTCGCTGGCTACAACTGATGATGGATCCGCAGCTGGATCAACAAGGCATGCAGGCGCTGATGGATCGTTACGGTCATCAAGCCATGGCCGGGATGAAAATGGATCACGGCAGCATGGACTCGAAGGGCGGGGCGATGCAGATGGATCATGGCAGCATGAAAATGAGCGGCGGCGCCATGACGATGGACCATGGCAGCATGCCGATGGATCACGGAAAAACGGCGACTTATGATTTCCATAACGGCAATAAAATCAACGGCCAGGCGTTTAATATGACCAAGCCAATGTTCAATGCCGAACTGGGTAAGCTGGAAAAATGGACCATTTCTGGTGAGGGCGACGCCATGCTGCATCCGTTCCACATTCATGGCACCCAGTTCCGCATCCTGTCAGAAAACGGCAAGCCACCAGCGCCGCATCGTGCTGGCTGGAAAGATATGGTGAGCGTGAACGGCTGGCGCAGTGAAGTGCTGGTGCGTTTTAACTACGTTGCCAATGCGGAGAACGCCTATATGGCGCATTGTCATCTGCTGGAGCATGAAGACACCGGCATGATGCTGGGCTTTACCGTCGGCTAAGTGATTGCCGTACAGCAGCGAAGCTAAAATAGCTTCGCTGCAGGGTATTGAGCAACACAAGGGCATAAGCGGCGTATTTTAATGCTCAGCATCAGGATGCAAGCGTGGACATCGGGCAGCCTTATCCTGCTGTCCGATGCGTGGTCAACGCCGCCATTCACTTAATGAGCGTGCCGGGCAAGGGATTAGGCCTGAGCCGCTTCCAGTGCCAGCCGGATATCCTCAATCAAATCATCAGCATGTTCGATACCAATCGATAAACGTACCGTGGCATCGGTAATGCCAATACGCTGGCGTACCTCCTGCGGCACGCCGGAATGGGTGGTGCTGCCCGGATGGCTGGCGAGTGATTCGGTACCGCCCAGGCTCACGGCCAATTTAAACAACCCAAGGGCATTGAGAAAACGAAACGCTGCCGGCTGGCCACCTTTGATATCAAAAGAGAACGTGGAACCTGCGCCGCTGCATTGTCGCTGGAAGGTTTCTCCCGCGGAGCTGTCCGCATCGAGATAGGGCAGCCAGTGCAGTTTTTCCACCTGCGGGTTACCACGTAGAAACGCGGCGACTTTTTCTGCATTGCTGGCGGCTTTCTCCATCCTCAACGACAGCGTTTCCAGCGAACGTCCAATCATCCAACTGGAGTGCGGATCAAGCTGGGTGCCGATGGCACTGCGCAGCGATCGCACCTTGCTCACCAGCGCTTTGCTGCCCAGCACCGCACCGGCAATCAGATCCGAATGGCCGCCGACATATTTGGTGAGCGAGTAGAGCGACAAGTCTGCACCGTGCTGCAAAGGGCGTTGAAACAGCGGGCCGAGCAAGGTGTTATCGCAGGCGAGAATCGGGCGTGAACCTTGCTGCTGGGTGATCACATCTGCCACCTGCTTCATTAGCTGAATATCCACCAGGCTGTTGGTCGGGTTGGCCGGCGTCTCAATCAGAATCAGGGCTACACGACCGCGCTGCCACGCCAGTTTGGCTGCTTCATAAACCTTGTCTTCATCGGTGCCATCGCTGAAGCCCACGGCTTTAATTTCTAAATCGTGTAGCGTTTTGCTTAGCAACGTTTCAGTGCCGCCGTACAGTGGTTGTGAATGCAAAATCACTTCACCTGGCCGCGCAAACGCCAGCAGCGTGGTCGCAATGGCCGACATTCCGGAGGAGAACAGCGCGGCACTTTCTGCCTGTTCATAGATGGCCAACCGATCTTCCACAATCTCGCTATTGGGATGGTTAAAGCGTGAGTAAACCAGCCCACCGCTCTTGCCCTCCGGCGGCTGCTTGCGTCCGGCGACGAAATCAAAAAAGTCCTGTCCCTCTTCGGCGCTGTTGAACACAAAAGTTGAAGTCAGGAATACAGGAGGTTTGACTGCGCCCTCCGATAGCCGCGGATCGTAACCGTAATTAAGCATCTGCGTTTCCGGATGCAGATCGTGGGTGCCAATCTGTGTTTTTTTACTGGGTGAAGCGGCCATAGGATCTCCAGAGATTACCGGTGAGAGTGCGGGTGGGTTTTCTGTAGTTAAGGTCAGCGCAATAAATTTTGCCACGGTATCGTTTGCGTTCTGTGCGCGGCGTTAGAGGCTGGTTCGACTATGATAGACTTCGTGGCTTTCTGAAAACCTTAACCAGGCGAATGCAATGAAACACACCGTCGACGTGATGATCTCTGAGCAGGAGATTGCAACCCGTATTGCCGAACTGGGCAAGCAGATTAGCGAACACTACCGCAGCAGCGGCAGCGAAATGGTGTTGGTGGGTCTGCTGCGTGGCTCCTTTATGTTTATGGCCGATCTCTGCCGTGCCATCGATGTCCCGCATGAAGTCGACTTTATGACCGCCTCCAGCTATGGCAGCGGTATGTCATCGACCCGCGACGTGAAAATCCTGAAAGATCTGGATGAGGACATTCGCGGCAAAGATGTGCTGATCGTGGAAGACATCATCGATTCCGGCAATACGCTGAGCAAAGTGCGCGAGATCCTGCGCCTGCGCGAGCCAAAATCACTGGCTATCTGCACCTTGCTGGATAAGCCAGAGCGCCGTGAAGTGGACGTCACCGTGGAATACGTTGGCTTCACCATTCCCGATGAGTTCGTGGTCGGCTTTGGTATCGACTACGCGCAGCGCTATCGTCATCTGCCGTATATTGGCAAAGTTATCCCGACCGGTGAATAACCGCACAATCTTCCAAGGCTAACCCCGCCAGCCTGCGATAAGATGCGCAGCCCGCGAGTCATTGACTAACGGGCTGCGCTTGCGTTCCCCTGCCGCATGCAGAGTGGTAAAGTGTCGCGGGTTATCGCTCAGCGCTTCATCTTTGATTTTTCATTCGTTATCTCTGAATAACCCCGCATGCTCGGCGTGAGCGCACTATCATTTCATAGGGCTTTGATGTCACTACAACAGGGTATGGATTCGCAATGACTTATGCACTGGAACTTTCCGGGCTCACCAAAACCTATCCCGGCGGCGTTCAGGCGCTGAAGAAGCTTGATCTCAACGTTGAGGCAGGCGATTTTTACGCACTGCTCGGGCCAAACGGCGCGGGTAAATCGACCACTATCGGCATCATCAGTTCGCTGGTGAATAAATCCGGCGGCAGCGTGCGGGTGTTTGGCTATGACCTGGAAAAAGACGTGGTCAATGCGAAACGCCAGCTGGGTCTGGTTCCGCAAGAGTTCAACTTTAACCCGTTTGAAACCGTGATGCAGATTGTGGTCAATCAGGCAGGTTATTACGGCGTGGAGCGAGCTGAAGCCAACAAGCGCGCGGAAAAATATCTTAACCAGCTCGATCTGTGGGGCAAACGCAACGAGCGTGCACGCATGCTATCGGGCGGGATGAAACGCCGTTTGATGATCGCACGTGCGCTGATGCACGAGCCAAAACTGCTGATTCTGGATGAACCGACCGCAGGCGTCGATATCGAACTGCGTCGTTCAATGTGGACCTTCCTGAAAGATCTCAACATCAAAGGCACCACCATTATTCTCACCACGCACTATCTGGAAGAGGCAGAAATGCTGTGCCGCAATATCGGCATTATTCAGAGCGGTGAGCTGGTGGAAAACACCTCGATGAAAGGCCTGCTGTCGAAGCTGCAATCGGAAACCTTCATCCTCGATCTGGCGCCGCGCAGCCCGCTGCCGCAGCTGGAAGGCTTCCAGTATCGTCTGGTGGATACCTCTACGCTGGAAGTGGAAGTGATGCGTGAGCAGGGGCTCAACAGCGTGTTCAGCCAGCTGAGTGCGCAGGGTGTGCAGGTGCTGAGTATGCGTAACAAAGCGAACCGCCTTGAAGAGCTGTTCGTCAGCCTGACCCAGGGTAAAGGAGTGAAAGCATGACACATTTATACTGGGTGGCGCTTAAGAGTATCTGGGCCAAGGAGATCAACCGTTTTGCCCGCATCTGGATTCAGACGCTGGTGCCACCGGTGATCACCATGACGCTCTATTTCATCATCTTCGGTAATCTGATTGGTTCACGCATCGGCGATATGCATGGCTTCAGCTATATGCAGTTCATCGTGCCGGGCCTGATCATGATGGCGGTGATTACTAACGCTTACGCCAACGTGGCCTCTTCGTTCTTCAGCGCTAAATTCCAGCGCAATATTGAAGAGCTGCTGGTGGCGCCGGTGCCCACGCACATCATTATCGCCGGTTATGTCGGTGGTGGTGTGGCGCGTGGGGTGTGCGTTGGCATTCTGGTGACAGCAATTTCACTGTTCTTTGTGCCGTTCCACGTGCATTCCTGGTCAATGGTGGCCCTGACGCTGTTGCTGACTGCGATTCTGTTCTCGCTGGCTGGCCTGCTGAATGCGGTGTTTGCGCGTACCTTTGACGATATCAGCTTGATCCCCACCTTCGTGCTGACGCCGTTAACCTATCTCGGAGGCGTGTTCTATTCGCTGACGCTGCTGCCGCCGTTCTGGCAGGCGGTGTCAAAACTGAACCCGGTGGTATATATGATCAGTGGATTCCGCTACGGTTTCCTCGGCATCAATGATGTGCCGCTGGTGTTTACCCTGTCAGTGCTGATTGCCTTTATCGTGGTGTTTTACGTACTGGTGTATGCGTTGATTCAGCGCGGTCGCGGATTGCGTACTTAAGTTTTATGGGGGGCGGCCTAATGGCCGCCCCCGTTGTATCAAACCACCTGAACCGGCAACGCTTTGGCGATGCGTTTCATGTCGTTGTCGCCTTCGAAATAAGCGACTTTGGGCTGCCAGCTACGGGCGACTTCATCTTCCACCTGCACATAAGAGCAGATGATCATGATGTCACCTTCACAGGCACAACGGGCGGCGGCACCGTTGACGGAGATGATCTTCGACCCACGCTCAGCGGCAATCGCGTAGGTCGAGAAGCGCTGACCGTTGGTGACGTTATAAATGTCGATGGCTTCGTATTGCAGAATGCCGGACGCATCAAGAAAATCCTGGTCGATGGCGCAGGAGCCTTCGTAGTGCAAATCTGCCTGAGTGACTTTCACGCGGTGCAGTTTGCCCTGTAACACGGTACGAATCATAACGAATAACCTTGTTAAGCTGCGATTAAACGACGGAGATTACTCCGTCAGATCCACTTGCTGATTATCGATCAGGCGCGCATTGCCCAGCCAGGCGGCCATCAGAATGACGGCGCGCTGGCTATCTACCGTCAGCGGCTGCAGATTGTCGGCATCGCAAATGGCCAGGCCATCAGGGCGGAAACCTTTCTCACGCAATGCGGCCTCGGCCGTTTCGATAATCTCTTCGACATGGCGCTCGCCGTTATTCAGACGCTCGGCCATGCTGTTCATCACCTGGCTCAGACCGGCGGCGATCGCGCGCTCTTCGCTGGTGAGGTAGCCGTTACGTGAACTCAATGCCAAACCATCTTGCGCGCGCACGGTCGGTACACCAACAATCTCGATATCGAAGCCCATATCAGCCACCATCTTGCGAATAATGGCTAGCTGCTGGAAATCCTTCTCGCCAAAACAGGCGATATCGGGCTGCACCAGATTGAACAGTTTACTCACGATGGTGGAAACACCGCGGAAGTGACCAGGGCGGCTGGCACCTTCCAGCAGTGATGATAACCCGGGGACTTCAACGAAGGTTTGGCTATCCAGCCCTTTGGGATAAACATCCGCTGGCGCAGGGGCAAATACCAAATCGACGCTGTGGCGATTAAGCTTCTCGCAATCATCCTGCAAGGTGCGAGGATAGCGCGCCAGGTCATCGGCGCGTTCAAACTGCATCGGGTTGACGAAAATCGAGACCACCACAATATCGGCTCGCTCGCGCGCTTCATCCACCAACGTCAGGTGGCCGTCATGCAGGTTACCCATGGTGGGCACCAGCGCGATACGTTTGCCTTCCTGCCGCCAGCGACGAATTTCTCGGCGCAGCATCGGCAGCGATTCAATAATCAGCACTGCAAATCTCCTGATTTACTGGAAACTGTGTTCGGCGGCAGGGTAGATGCCCGCCTCAACGTCGGCAATATACTGGCGAATTGCCGCGCGAATGTCGCCGGTTTCCGCGAGGAAATTTTTGGCAAATTTTGGAATATGACCGCCGGTAATACCAAAGGCATCGTGCATCACCAGAATCTGTCCATCGGTGACGTTACCCGCACCAATACCGATGACCGGAATGCTCAACGCTTTGGTGATGCGATCTGCCAGCGCCACCGGCACACACTCCAGCACCATCAATTGTGCTCCAGCGGCTTCCAGCGCCAGTGCATCGGCCAGCAAACGCTCAGCGCCCGCTTCATCACGGCCCTGCACCTTGTAGCCGCCAAAGATGTTCACTGACTGCGGCGTCAGGCCCAGATGACCACAGACCGGCACGGCGCGCTCGGTGAGCATACGCACGGTGTCTGCCAGCCATTCACCGCCTTCCAGCTTCACCATGTTGGCACCGGCACGCATCAGTTGAGCGGCGTTATCGAAGGTTTGCTGCGGTGTGGCGTAACTCATAAACGGCAGGTCGGCCATCACCAGCGCATTCGGCGCGCCACGGCGCACGGCAGCGGTGTGATAAGCGATATCCGCCACGGTGACAGGTAATGTGGATTCATGGCCTTGCACGGTCATGCCAAGGGAGTCACCAATCAGCATCACCTGAATGCCTTCATCGGCAAACAGGCGGGCAAAGCTAAAATCGTAGGCCGTCAGGGTGGCAAATTTGCGGCCACTGGCTTTGAGCTGGCGTAGATGGGTGATGGTTGTCGGTTTCATCGTACACTCCAGAGTTTTCTGATGCGCGCAGTGTACTGGATTGATTGAAAAGGCGATACGACCGTAGTGCGATTATTGCGGCTTACTCAGACCACAAGCGGATGGTGCTGCGATCCAGCGTGGCGAGGATGCCGGTCAGTGGCTGACCGTTGGGCAAGCGCAGGCCTGGGGCGATCTCTAACAGCGGCACCAGCATAAACGCGCGGTTGTGCATGTCGTAGTGCGGCACGGTGAGGCGTGGCGTGTGAATCGTCTGCTGACCAAACAGCATGATGTCGATATCGAGGGTGCGCGGTCCCCAGCGCTCCGCTTTGCGCACGCGCCCATGCTCCAGCTCGATACGTTGCGTATGATCGAGCAAGGCTTCAGCTTCCAGCGTGGTGTCCAGCGCGACCACCGCATTCAGGTAATCAGGCTGATCTGGCGGGCCGTACGGTGGTGTGCGGTACAGTGAAGACGTTGCAACGCGCGAGGTGTGCGGTATCGCATCAAGCCCGGCCAGCGCTGCATCAACCTGATGCAGCGGATCGGCCAGATTACTGCCTAATGCGAGGTAAACGCGAATCATGATGCGCTATTGGTATCGCGGCGTGGGCCGGTTGGACGACGGCGCGGGCGACGCGGTTTGCGACGCGGTGCCACCGGATCATCGCCCAGCGTGTTCATCATGGTTTTCTGCTCGACCGGAGCCGCCGCCTGGAACTCGCCCCACCAATGGGTCAGGCTTTGCAGTTCGCGGTTGTTTTCCACATCGGCTCGCAGCGCCAGCAGATCATAAGCGGCACGGAATTTAGGATGCTCCATCAGCTTCCAGGCGCGTTTGCCATGACGACGCGACATGCGCAGCTGCAGCTGCCAGATATCGCGAATCAAGGTAGTGATACGCTTAGGAATTGCCAGCGCACGGCAGGCTTCATCCAGCGTTTCATTCATCGAGAGCGCAAAGGCGTCGTAATAGGTCAGTCCGCTTTCCTGCGCAATGCGTTGGGCCGATTCCAGCTGCGGATACCAGAACATCGCGGCAAACAGGAAGGCCGGATTGACGCGCATATCGTTCTGAATGCGGTTGTCGGTGTTCTTCAGCACCTGCGCCAGCATTTTCTCCATCAGGCTGTCGCTCTCGGCAGTGAAGCCACGCGTCAGGGTAGGGAACAGCGGCTGGAACAGATGGTACTCGCGCATCATCTGATAGGTACGGAATCCGTAACCGGCTTGCAGTAGTTTGAGGGATTCTTCGAACAGACGCGCAGGCGGGATGTCATTCAGCAGCGTCGCCAGGCGAGGAATCGGCTCGGCAGTTTCCGCGGCAATGCGCATCTCCAGCTTGGCGGCAAAACGCACCACGCGCAGCATACGTACCGGATCTTCGCGGTAACGCGTTTCTGGATCGCCAATCAGCCGGATCACGCCGTCTTCCAGATCCTGCAACCCACCCACGTAATCACGTACGGAGAAATCCGCCACGCTGTAATACAGACTATTGATGGTGAGATCGCGGCGCTGCGCATCATCTTCGATGCTGCCAAAAATGTTATCACGCAGCAGCATGCCGTTCTGGCCGCGCTGGGAATTGTTGCGATCGTCTTCCGCTTCTTCCTGGTGATGACCACGGAAGGTCGCGACTTCGATCACTTCAGGACCGAACATCACGTGCGCCAGGCGAAAACGACGGCCCACGAGGCGGCAGTTGCGGAATAGCTTACGCATCTGCTCAGGCGTGGCGTTGGTGGTGATATCAAAGTCTTTTGGCTTCTTACCCAGCAGCAAATCGCGCACGCCGCCGCCTACCAGGTAAGCTTCGAAACCGGCTTTATTCAGGCGATACAGCACTTTAAGGGCGTTTTCGCTGATATCTTTGCGTGAGATGTTATGGCTTTCACGGGGAATGACGGTCATCAGACTTTCAGTTTCCACCTCTTCAGGCGCTTCCTCGTCACGCTTGAGGACTCTCCGGCAAAAATTTGCGACTCGGGTAAAAATGGGACACCTCGACAGTGATAAAAAGGGTGTTAATAAATCAGCGGCTAATCATAGCCTGTTGCGAACCATTTAGGAATGGCGATGTCGCCTCATCCGCTATTCGCGCGTTCTGTTGTGGGATCAGTTGGATACTCCACCGAGCCACTGCGTGCTTCAGTAATTGCTCCGTGGTGGCATCTTGCCAACCCTCCAGTATCGGTTGACCCAACAAACGCAACGCGTGCACCAGTAATGGACGCGCGTCCCCCGCGGGTAAAGCGGGCGCATGATTCTGTTTCGAGAGCTTATTACCCTCGTCATTGATGGCCAGCGGCAGGTGCAGATATGCCGGCACCGGCCAGTCGAACTGCTGGTAGAGCGCGATTTGACGCACCGTGGGTTCGATCAAATCTGCCCCACGAACGATTTCCGTTACACCCTGAAAATGGTCATCCACCACCACCGCCAGGTTGTAAGCAAACAGCCCATCCCGACGATGGATAATAAAGTCCTCTTCCGCCAGCGAGGGTTCGGCGGCTAAGTGACCACGCAGGCGATCGTCAAAGCCATACACCGGCCGATGCTGACGCAAACGCAGCGCGGCGTTTTCTGCGGGGAGATGCAATTCCCGGCAGTGGCCGTCATAGAAGCCCCCGAGCTGCTGAATACGACTGCGCGTGCAGGTGCAGAAGTAGCTTTGACGATGCTGTTGCAGCCAGCTCAACGCTTCCCGGTAGGCATCATGGCGCTGCGACTGCCATAACACGTCGCCATCCCAATGCAGGCCATAGTGTTCCAGCTGTTGCAGGATGCGCGTGGCTGAGCCTGCCACTTCCCGTGGTGGATCGATATCTTCAATGCGCACCAGCCAGCGGCCTTGTTGCGCACGTGCGCTCAGATAGCTGCCTAATGCGGCTATCAGCGAACCAAAATGCAGATCACCAGAAGGAGAGGGGGCGAAGCGCCCAACACAGGAGGAGAGGAGTGCGGTCATTTTGAGGTGCACCGCACGTCGGGAAAACAGTGGTTTTCCCGGCAGTGCGGCGACAGTCTGCTCACGGCCATTAGCCTGCCATCTGCTTCTCGCGGATTTCAGCCAGCGTTTTGCAGTCGATGCAGAGATCGGCGGTCGGACGCGCTTCAAGGCGACGAATACCAATTTCTACACCACAAGAATCACAGTAGCCGAAATCGTCGTCATCCACTTTCTTCAGCGTTTTTTCGATCTTTTTGATCAGTTTACGCTCACGATCGCGGTTACGTAATTCCAGACTGAACTCTTCTTCCTGTGCGGCACGGTCTACCGGATCCGGGAAGTTAGCAGCTTCGTCCTGCATATGTGACACAGTGCGGTCTACTTCATCCCGAAGTTGGTTGCGCCAGGCTTCCAGAATCTTGCGGAAATGGCTCAGTTGGGCGTCGTTCATATACTCTTCGCCCGGTTTCACCTGATACGGCTCCACACCAGCGATGGCGAGGATACTCAGGGACGATGTTTTACGGTTTTGCCCTTCTTGCATGTTGTTTCTCCTGGATAACACGCCCTTCCCGTCATACTTCAGGTTGCATGTGCATTGGCTAAATGACCACCGACTGCCTGCAACGCGAATTATTAAGGGGTATATCGATTCCCATCAGGGAAAAAACAGGCCGCTATAAATAGCAGAAGCAGTCAAGGTTGGCAATTATTCATATTCGCACCTTGACAAGCCTGTGAGGAACAGCGTATTTAGCGCACCGGCCAGAATATTCCTATCACAGCAAATTGCTATAAATATTACAACTCTGCGTTAATCGTCACGGCGACGGGCTGAGTGAGTAACATTTGAGCAGGTGAAATCTGAGCCTGATACGCCAACACTTCCACTCCACAGCGTTGAGCCTGTCCCAGTAGTTCTGCGTAGTGTGCGTCGATATGGCGCGCCGGGGAGACGTCCTCAATCCCCGTATGCAGAACGGCGAACAACAAAACAGCTCGATGACCCTCTGCCGCGATAGTACTGAGTTCGCGCAGATGCTTCTGTCCCCGAGCCGTCACCGCATCCGGAAAAAAGCCTTTACCCTGCTGTAAAAGGGTGACGGACTTGACTTCAATATAGCAGTTTGATCTGCCCTCCGCTTGCAGCAGGAAGTCAATTCGGCTTTTTTCCGTACCGTATTTCACTTCAGGTTGGCAGTGGCTGTAAGCGGACAATTCTGGAATCGCGTCAAGGGTTAAGGCTTCACGCACCAGTTGATTGGCTCTGAGGGTGTTCACACAGATCCAGTGGCCTTGTTGTGTCTCGGTCAGTTCCCAGCTGTGCGGATACTTGCGCGTGGTGCTGTCTGAAGTGGAATACCACACGTTATCACCCGGTGTGGCGCAGCCGGTCATCGCGCCGGTATTGGCGCAGTGAATGGTCAGTGTCTCACCCTCTGGTGTCACGACATCGGCAAGAAAACGCTTATAGCGCGCGATAAGACGAGCGGGTTTTAGCGGTGGATCAAACTGCATTCAGGCTCCTGACGAAGAAGGCAATGGCCAGCGCGCCAGCCGCCGATAACGGGTGCGTCCCTGACTAAAAGTCGATGAGAACAGCGCAAAGTCACTGACATCGTAGCGCCAGTGAAAGCCGCGCGGTGGTAAGGCCACTTTTTGTGTGGCGTGGCGCAACAGGGTGATATGCGGATGAAAAGGCTGCGCACTCTGCGCGCAGCCGTGTCGTGCCGCCTGAGCACGCAGCAAGCTGGCTAACTGCAACAAGCCGCGCGGCGCACGTTGGCAGCCAAGCCACACGACGCCAGGGCGCGGCCAGTGCCCCGCATCATCCAAATCCAGGCTAAAACCGGGCTGGACAATGCGCGAAGCTAACTGCTGTAACTGCTGCGAGGTCTTAGCACTGACATCCCCCAGAAACGCCAGCGTCAGATGTAGATTGGCGGCGGCCACCGGTTTTCCTGCCTCCTCTGCAAAGTGATCTGCGCGCCACTGTACCAGCTGTTGCTGGAGCGCCGCGGGCAGTTCGAGGGCAAAAAACAGACGTTGTATTGACATGGTGACGTGGCCGTTGAGTGCTACAATGCGCGCCATGTTAGCACAGGCAGAGTGGGAGTTAAGTGTGAGTGAATTACCGGTAAGTGAGGTGCTGCCTGCATTGCTGGATGCATTGTCTCAGTCATCACAAGTTTTACTGGCGGCACCCACCGGCGCGGGAAAATCGACCTGGCTGCCGCTGCAATTGCTACAGCAGTCGGTGCTGACGGGGCGCATCATTATGCTTGAGCCGCGTCGTCTGGCGGCGCGTAATGTGGCGCAGCGCCTGGCGGATCAGTTGGGTGAACAGCCCGGAGCCACTGTGGGATACCGTATGCGCGGCGAAAACTGCTGCGGCCCCCATACGCGACTGGAAGTGGTGACCGAAGGCATTCTGACACGCATGCTGCAGCGCGATCCCATGCTTGAAGGCGTGTCGCTGGTGATCCTCGATGAGTTTCATGAGCGTAGTCTGCAGGCCGATTTAGCACTGGCGCTGCTGCTGGATGTACAACAGGGGCTGCGCGATGACCTGAAAATTCTGCTGATGTCCGCAACGCTGGATAACGATCGGTTGTGTCAGCTGCTGCCTGCTGCGCCTTTTATTGTCTCTGAAGGACGCAGCTTTCCGGTGACACGCCGTTATGCCTCTCTCAACCCGCAACAGCGTTTTGACGAAGCGGTGGCGCGAGAAGTGGCGCAGTTGCTGCGTGAGGAGTCGGGCTCGCTGCTGTTGTTCCTGCCTGGCGTGGCAGAGATTGAGCGCGTGAAGCGCGAGCTGGAATCCCGCGTCGGTGAAGACGTGGATCTCTCTCCTTTATATGGTGCGCTCTCATTGGATGCGCAGCGTCGCGCGATTCTGCCTGCGCCCGCCGGTCGCCGCAAAGTGGTGCTCGCCACTAACATTGCCGAAACCAGTCTCACCATTGAAGGTATCCGCTTAGTGGTGGATAGCGCACTGGAGCGTTCGGCACAGTTTGATGTGCGTAGCGGCGTAACGCGCCTGCAAACGCAACGCATCAGCCAGGCTTCCATGACCCAGCGTGCGGGGCGAGCCGGGCGTCTTGAACCCGGCATTTGCCTGCATTTGTTGCCGCAGGAGCAGGCGATGCGTGCAGCGGCGCAAAGTGAACCCGAAATCCTCAATAGCGATTTGGCCGCGCTGCAGATCGATTTGCTGCAATGGGGTTGCCAGGATGCGTCACAGCTCTGCTGGCTGGACGCGCCACCGCCACGCAGCTTGCGAGCGGCACAGGCTTTGCTCACGCGCTTAGGCGCATTAGAAAACGGCAGGCTTAACGCGCGCGGCCGTAAAATGGCGACGCTTGGCAGCGATCCGCGTTTGACGGCGATTCTTTGTGCGGCAGAGGGCCACGATGCCATCGCCAGTGCCGCTCTGCTGGTGGCGATACTGGAAGACCCACCGCGCAACGGTAGTGCAGATTTACGCGACGCCCTTAATCGACCCCAGCCGCATTGGCAAAGGCGCGCGCGTCAATGGCAGCAACGGTTGAATGCCAGCGATGGCCGCGCCGATCCCGATCTCTTCCCCGCATTATTGGTGGCAGGCTTTGCCGATCGTCTGGCGCAGCGGCGAGGCGAAAGCGCACGCTATCAGCTGGCTAACGGTATTGGCGCCATGCTGGATGAACAGGATGGCCTGAGCCGCTATGAGTGGTTAATCGCGCCGACCCTGTTACAGGGCGCCAGTGCCGCCGAAGCCCGCATGTTACTGGCGCTGCCGGTAGAGATAAGTGCGTTACGCCAGCAATGTCCTGAACTGGTGTCGCAGCGCATTGATGTGGAATGGGATGAAGAGAAAGGGACATTGCGCGCCTGGAAACGGGAACTCGCGGGTGCGCTGGTCCTAAAAGCACAGCCGCAGGCGCGACCGGAACCGGAGATTTTACACCCGGCGATGTTGCGCTGGATCCGCGAAAAAGGGCTCTCGGTACTCGGCTGGACCCCCGAAGCCGAACAGCTGCGCTTGCGCTTGCACTGTGCCGCGGCCTGGCTGCCGGAAGAGGCGTGGCCAGCGCTGGATGATGAGAGTTTGCTCGATTCGCTTGAACGCTGGCTGTTACCCGAGATGGGATCCGTGCGCGATCTCAGGAGTCTGCAGGGCGTCAATCTTGTCAGCGCATTATTACATTTGCTGACATGGTCACAACGTCAGCGGCTGGATACTGTGCTGCCAACTCATTACACTGTGCCGACCGGAAGTCGCCTGCCTATACGTTACGATGCTGAAAAGCCTCCGGCGTTGGCAGTGCGTATGCAGGAGATGTTTGGTGAAGCGCAAAATCCCGCGGTGGCCGAAGGCCGCATTCCGCTGGTGCTGGAGTTGCTCTCACCCGCGCACCGGCCGTTGCAGATCACCCGTGACCTTGCAGCGTTCTGGCGGGGAGCGTATCCAGAAGTGCAAAAAGAGATGAAAGGACGCTATCCGAAACATCCCTGGCCCGACGATCCGGCCAGCGCCTTACCGACAAGGCGCACCAAGAAATTTTCATCGTGACACGCTGTGGATCGAATTCAGAGGGTTCTGCCATGCGCAGCACGAGAAAGCAGTTAGAGTAACGGCCGCAGCCGTAGCTATGCCTGGAGAATAAAAGCATGTCTGGGAACGATCGCGAACCTATTGGGCGTAAAGGAAAAGCGCCAAAGCCGCCGCGCACCACTGCGCGCCGGGGTCGCCGCAAGGAGCTTGATGATGATATCGATCAGGACGATTTTGACGAAGATGATGAGGAGAGCACACCGGTGCCACCAAAAGGTAAAGGGAAAGGAAAACGTCCGCCACGCGGCAAACGTCGTTGGTTAGGCTGGTTAATTAAGCTTTTCCTGGTCTTTGTGGTAGTGATGGTTGCCTGGGGCATCTATCTCGACTCAGAAATCCGCAGCCGCATCGACGGTAAAGTGTGGCAGTTGCCTGCCGCTGTTTACGGCCGCATGGTGAGCCTTGAGCCGGGGATGTCGTACGACAAAAAAGAGATGATTGCGCTGCTGGAAGGCACGCAGTATCGCGAAGTGTCGCGCATTACCCGTCCGGGCGAATTTAGCGTCAAAGGCAACACCATCGATCTGCTGCGTCGTCCGTTTGATTTCCCGGACAGCAAAGAGGGCCAGATCAACGCCCGTCTGACGTTCAGCAACAACGAACTGAGCGAGATTAAAAACCTCGATACCGGGCGTGATTTTGGCTTCTTCCGCCTCGATCCGCGCTTGATCACCATGCTGCAATCGCCGAACGGTGAGCAGCGTCTGTTCGTGCCGCGCGCGGGCTTCCCGGATCTGCTGGTCAGCACGCTGATCGCGACCGAAGACCGCCACTTCTACGAACACGACGGCATTAGCCCGTACTCGATTGGTCGTGCATTCCTTGCCAATATCACCGCCGGTAAAGCGGTGCAGGGCGGCAGTACCTTGACGCAGCAGCTGGTGAAAAACCTGTTCCTGACCAACGAGCGTTCACTCTGGCGTAAAGCGCGTGAAGCTTACATGGCGGTGATCATGGATGCGCGCTACAGCAAAGATCGCATCCTTGAGCTGTATCTCAACGAGGTGTACCTCGGCCAGGCAGGCAACGATCAGATCCGTGGTTTCCCGCTGGCAAGTCTGTATTACTTTGGTCGTCCGGTGGATGAGCTGAGCCTCGATCAACAGGCGATGCTGGTCGGCATGGTGAAAGGGGCGTCGCTGTATAACCCATGGCGCAACCCGAAACTGGCGCTGGAGCGTCGTAACCTGGTCCTGCGTCTGCTGCAACAGCAGAATGTCATCGATCAGGAGCTGTACGACATGCTGTCAGCGCGTCCGCTGGGCGTGCAGCCGAAAGGCGGGGTGATTACGCCTCAGCCTGCGTTTATGCAGATGGTGCGTAACGAATTGCAGGCTAAACTGGGCGACAAGGTGAAAGATCTCTCTGGCGTGAAGATCTTCACTACGCTGGATCCGATTTCGCAGGATGCCGCAGAAAAAGCGGTGGAAGATGGCATTCCGGCACTGAAGAAACAGCGCGGTCTGAAGGATTTGGAAACCGCGATGGTGGTGGTTGACCGCTTCAGCGGCGAAGTGCGCGCGATGGTGGGCGGTGCCGATCCGCAGTTTGCCGGTTACAACCGTGCGCTGCAGGCGCGTCGTTCTATCGGTTCACTGGCTAAACCGGCGACTTATCTCACTGCCTTAGGCCAACCCAATACCTATCGTCTGAACAGTTGGATTGCCGACGAACCGATTGCGCTGAAACAGCCTAATGGATCGATCTGGAAACCGATGAATGACGACAAGCGCTTCAGTGGCAAAGTGATGTTAGTGGATGCGCTGACCAACTCAATGAACGTGCCAACGGTTAATCTGGGTATGACGTTAGGGCTGAATTCCGTGGTTGATACCTGGACGAAGCTCGGCGTACCGAAGGATCAGCTGAATCCGGTGCCAGCGATGCTGCTGGGTGCCCTGAACCTGACACCGATTGAAGTCGCTCAGGCATTCCAGTCGATTGCCAGTGGCGGTAACCGCGCAGATCTCTCTGCGGTGCGCTCGGTGATTGCGGAAGATGGGACTGTGCTGTATCAGAGCTTCCCGCAGGCGCAGCGTGTCGAACCGGCACAGGCGGCTTATCTGACGTTGTACAGCATGCAGCAGGTCGCCGATCACGGTACGGCGCGGGCGCTGGGCGCGCGTTATCCTAATGCCCATCTGGCAGGTAAAACGGGTACCACCAATGATCTGATCGACAGCTGGTTTGCGGGCGTTGATGGCAAAGAAGTGGCCATCACCTGGGTGGGCCGCGACAATAACCAAACCTCGAAGCTGTATGGTGCGAGCGGAGCGATGCAAATTTATCGTCGCTATCTCGATAACCAGGCCCCGATGCCGCTGCAGTTGACACCGCCGGAAGATATTACGCAGATGAATGTCGATTCCGCCGGTAACTTCGTCTGTGGTTCGGGCAGCAGCACCTGGCGTTCGCTGCCGGTGTGGACGTTGGATCCTGCCTCGCTGTGCCAGCAACAGCAGCAGCAGATCCAACAGCAGCAAGAGTCGCAACCGCAGCAAGAGTCGCAACCGCAGCAGCAGTCACCTCAGCAGCCGCAGGACGAGCAAAAAGATGCTGATGGCGTAGCAGGCTGGATCAAAGATATGTTCGGCAGCAAATAGTTAGCTGCAGAAAGCACAGGGCGCTTCGGCGCCCTTTTTTACGTCTGCACGATTGTTATTCGCAATCATGGATATGCACGATCTGGTCGCAAACGCACCGCCAATAGCCATTACATCTTGCGGATCTTGCAGGACTTCGCCTAAAATTCGTGCGTCTAATAATCATTCTCGTTTTCATTCGCCTGCATCGTTTCCTTTTTCGAGAGATCCTTTTTTATGAATGCGCGAAATTTCAATCCTTGTTCTGCGCGTGCTGCGACTTCCCGTCGTCCGCTCGCTTTATTGATTTCTTTAACACTGGGTACGCTGAGCGCGCAGGCGCTGGCAGAAGATACCGTGGTGGTGACCGCCAATGGCGGTAACACCGTTGCGCAGGAAAGCGCCTGGGGCCCGGCTCCTACCATTGCCGCCAGGCACAGTGCCACCGGCACGAAAACGGATACGCCCATTGAGAAAAACCCGCAGTCGGTTTCGGTGGTGACGAAGGAAGAGATGGCGATGCACGCGGTGACCAGCGTGAAAGGGGCGTTCAATTACACGGCGGGTGTGCTGACCGGTAACCGCGGTAGCTCCAGTGTGATCGATGCGCTGTCGATTCGTGGCTTTAGTGAAACCAACACCAACCAGTATCTCGATGGTTTGAAACTGCAGGGTGACAACTACTCCGAGTTCGCCATCGATCCTTACTTCCTTGAGCGTGCGGAACTGCTGCGTGGCCCGGTTTCAGTGTTGTACGGCAAGAGCAACCCAGGCGGCGTGGTGTCACTGGTCAGCAAGCGCCCGACGCAGGAAACACTGCGTGAAGTGCAGTTCCAGATGGGCACCGATAACCTGTTCTCTACCGGCTTCGATTTCGGAGGATCGCTGGATGATGACGGCGTGTACAGCTATCGCCTGACCGGTCTGGCTCGCAGTGCAGACGCGCAGCAGGATATGAACAAAGAGAAGCGTTATACCATCGCGCCTTCGTTCAGCTGGCGTCCGGATGCCAATACCCGCTTTGATTTGCTGACCTACTTCCAGAACGAGCCGGAAACCGGTTATTACGGCTGGTTGCCGCGTCAGGGCACCGTGGTCGGCATTACCCGCCCGGACGGTAGCAGCTACAAACTGCCCACCAACTTTGATGAAGGCGAAGACAGCAATAAGATTTCGCGTAACACAAAAATGGTGGGCTACAACTTCGAACACAGCTTCAATGATACCTGGACGGTGCGCCAGAATCTGCGTTATGCGGATTTGAGAACCAATTACCGCAGTATTTATGGCAGCAGTTTCAATGCCGATACACTTGAGATAAATCGTGGTTCAGCCGTTTCCGACGAAAAGCTTAATCAATTTGCTGTCGATACTCAGGCACAGGCGAAATTCGCAACTGGCGCATTGGACCATACATTACTCATGGGCGTCGATTATCAGCGTACGCGTAATGACATTGATGCGGCGTTTGGCTCAGCATTTCCTATTAGTGCGACCAATCCTCATTACGGTAATGATGCACTAGATGGTGCTGCGTTCCCTTATCAATATCTGAATCGCCAGGAGCAAACCGGCCTATATACTCAAGACCAGATGGAATGGAACCGCTGGGTTCTGACCTTAGGCGGCCGCTACGATTATGCGATGACTTCAGCACTAAATCGTAATGGCAATACCGAAGTAAAAAATCACGATCAGGCTTTCACCTGGCGTGGTGGTTTGAACTATGTGTTTGATAACGGTATTGCGCCGTACTTTAGCTACAGCGAGTCCTTTATCCCTAACTCAGGCACCACCGCATCTGGCCAGCCGTTTGATCCATCGCGTGCTAAGCAGTATGAAGCCGGTGTGAAGTACGTTCCAAAAGATCGTCCGGTTGTTGTGACAGCAGCAGTGTATGAGCTGACTAAAACCAAGAACCTCACCGCCGATCCAAACAACCTTAACTTTAGCGTGCAGAGCGGTGAAATCCGTTCACGCGGTGTTGAATTGGAAGCCAAGGCAGCACTGAACGCCAACATCAACATGACGGCGTCTTATACCTATACCGATGCCGAATACACTGAAGACACAGTGCTGAAAGGTAGAACACCAGTGCAGGTGCCGAAGCATATGGCATCGCTGTGGGGGGATTACACCTTCCACGAAACTGCATTGTCAGGTGTGACACTGGGTGCAGGTGTGCGTTATGTAGGTGAAAGCAAAGGGTTATATGCAGAGAATACACAGAATGGCAGTAACTCAAACCAAAACTTCGACGTAGCAGGTTACACCACCGTCGACGCAGCGCTGAAATATGACCTCGGCCGTTTCGGTCTGCCAGGCTCTTCTGTGGGTGTTAATATCAACAACCTGTTCGATCGTGAATACGTGGCCAGCTGCTACCGTGATTACGCTTGCTACTGGGGCGCTGAACGTCAAATCGTTGGTACTGCCACCTTCCGCTTCTGATTCGTCAGGACGAAGATGTTGTGATTTTGGGCGGCCTCAGGGCCGCCCCTTCAGAATCAAATCGGTTTTGTGCTTATTAACCAGGAATCACCATGCAGCATCCGCACCACGAAGAAACCACCTTCACGCTGGATAATGTCAGCTTTCGCGTGCCTGGGCGCACGTTGCTGCATCCACTTTCACTCACCTTTGCGCCGGGTAAAGTGACGGCGCTGATTGGCCACAACGGCTCGGGTAAATCCACCTTGCTGAAAATGCTGGGGCGTCACCATGCGGCGAGTGAAGGCCAGGTGCTGTTGAACCGCGATGCGGTGGAGAACTGGGGCAGCAAAGATTTTGCGCGCCAGGTGGCGTATTTGCCGCAGCAGTTACCGGCGGCAGAAGGGATGACGGTGCGTGAGCTGGTGGCGATTGGTCGTTATCCCTGGCACGGTGCGCTAGGCCGCTATGGCCAGGAAGATCGCGACCGCGTAGAGGAAGCGATTACGCTGGTGGGACTGAAACCGTTTGCCGGGCGTCTGGTCGATAGCCTGTCCGGCGGCGAACGTCAGCGTGCGTGGTTGGCGATGCTGGTGGCGCAAAATAGCCGCTGCCTGCTGCTGGATGAACCCACTTCAGCGCTGGATATCGCCCATCAGGTTGATGTGCTGGCACTGATTCAACGTCTCAGCCGTGAGCGCGGGTTAACGGTGATTGCCGTACTGCATGACATCAACATGGCGGCACGTTATTGCGACCGTCTGGTGGCGCTGCGAGGCGGCGAAATGATTGCGGAAGGCGGGCCTGAAGTCATCATGCAGGCCGATGTGCTGGGCAATATCTACGGTATTCCGATGGGCATCTTACCCCATCCACAAGGCGGTGCTCCCGTCAGTTTTGTTTACTGAGGCCTCGCCATGTTCGACATTTCACGCCGTCGCTTGCTGACGGCGCTGGCACTGACGCCACTGATGAACGTTGCCCCAATGCGTGCGGCAACGCCCGATCTGCAGCGCATCCTGGCGCTGGAATGGCTACCCGTTGAGCTACTGATGGCGCTCGGTGTATCGCCGCTCGGTGTGGCTGATTTGCGCAACTACAACATCTGGGTTGGCGAGCCGATGCTATCCGCCAGCACCATCGATCTCGGCCTGCGCACCGAACCCAATCTGGAACTGATGACGCAGCTCGAACCTTCCTTAATTCTGCACTCCAACGGCTACGGTCCGGGATTGGATAAACTCGATCGCATCGCGCCGACCATGGGCTTTGATCTGAATAGCGGGGACGGCAAACCGTTAAGTACTGCTCGCAAATCACTGCATGCGCTCGGTGCCCGGCTGGGACGGGAAGCGCAGGCGGTACAGCATCTGCAATTCCTGGATGAGCAGCTCGCGGCAGCGCGCGAGCGTCTTAAACCCTGGGCAGATCGTCCGGTGCTGCTGATGTCATTGATGGACAGCCGTCACGCCATCACGTTTGGCACCAACAGTCTGTTCCTCGAAGTGATGGAAATCCTTGGCCTGAGTAACGCCTGGCAGGGTGAAACCAATTTCTGGGGCAGTGCCGTGGTTGGGCTTGAGCGATTAGCCGATGTCGGCGATGTGCAGGTGATCTGTTTTGATCACGATAACGATCGTGACATGCAGCAGGTGATGAAAACTGCGCTGTGGCAGGCGCTGCCGTTTATCCGCGCGGGCCGCTTCCAGCGTGTGCCTGCCGTCTGGTATTACGGCGCGACCTATTCAGCGCTGAAATTTGTCCGCGTGCTGGAACACGCGCTGGAGTCGCACTGATGCGCCATCGTCTCTTTCCTGTGATGCTGCTAAGCAGCATGTTTTTACTGGCGCTGGCGCTGACCTTTATCAATCTGCGTGACGCGCTGCCAACGGCGCAGTGGTCACAAGCCTTCTTTGCGCCGGACATCAACAGTATCCAACAGGTGGTGTTCCATCACAGCCTGTTATCGCGTCTGGCGCTGGCGCTGTTGGTGGGGGCAGGTCTCGGATTGGCCGGTTTACTGTTTCAGCAGGTGCTGCGCAATCCGCTGGCGGAACCGACCACGTTGGGTGTGTCATCCGGCGCACAGCTCGGTATTACGGTCGCCACGCTCTGGCACTTACCGGGCGGTGAGCTGACGCAGCAATTTGCTGCGATGGCGGGCGCAGTGCTGGTGGGCATCCTGGTATTTGGCGTGGCCTGGGGCAAACGGCTGTCACCCGTGACGCTGATCCTCGCCGGGCTGGTCCTGAGCCTGTATGCCGGCTCGGTGAATCAAATCTTTGCCATCTTTAATCACGACCAACTTCTGAATATGTTCCTGTGGAGCACCGGCGCACTGAATCAGATGGATGGGCACAACGTCGCCATGCTGTGGCCGCGTCTGTTGCTGGCTTTTGTCGTGGCGCTGGCATTGCTGCGTCCCCTGACGCTCATGGGGCTTGATGACGGCGTAGCAAAAAACCTCGGTCTGGCACTGTCTGCTGCGCGCGTCGGCGCACTCGCTCTGGCGATTCTGTTGAGTGCGCAGTTGGTGAACGTCGCCGGGATTATCGGTTTTATCGGGCTGTTTGCACCACTGCTGGCGAAAATGCTCGGAGGGCGTCGCTTACTCAGCCGCATGCTGCTGGCTCCGCTGATTGGTGCCTTACTGCTGTGGCTGGCCGATCAGTGCGTATTATGGCTAACCAGCCACTGGCGCGAGGTTTCCACTGGCACAGCGACCGCGTTGATTGGCGTACCGATTCTGCTGTGGCTGTTGCCGCGTTTACGTACCGGCTCGGTTCCACCGGCGATGAATATGGGTGACAAGGTGCCGGCAGAACGCCAAAAGGTAATGCTGTGGTGTGTCATTGGCCTTGGGGTGCTGGCGCTGCTGAGCGTTATCGGTATCTCCTTTGGTCGTGATGCACACAGCTGGACCTGGGTGAGTGGCGAGATGCTACATCAACTGCTGCCTTGGCGTGCACCACGTGTGCTGGCGGCGTTAGTCGTGGGGATGATGCTGGGTGTGGCAGGTGCGTTGATTCAGCGTCTCACTGGTAACCCGATGGCAAGTCCGGAAGTGTTAGGCATCAGTTCCGGCGCGGCCTGTGGTGTGGTCGTGATGATGTTCTTTGTGCCGGGTGACGCCGTGGCGTGGTTGCTGCCCGCTGGCGCATTAGGCGCGGCGCTGACACTGCTGGTGATTATGCTGGTCGCCAGTCGCGGAGGTTTCTCACCGGAGCGTATGTTGCTCGCGGGCATGGCGCTCAACAGTGCCTTTGTCACCTTGCTGATGGTGCTAATGGCGAGTGGCGATCCGCGCATGGGCGGCCTGCTGAGCTGGATTTCCGGTTCAACTTACAACATCAATATGCCGCAGGCAGTGCAAAGCGCCGTGGTGGGTATCGTATTCATTGCGCTCGCGCCACTGGCGAGCCGCTGGCTCACACTGCTGCCGCTGGGTAGTGCGACGGCACGTTCAGCGGGGATGGCATTAACGGGTTCGCGTCTGGCCCTGCTGCTGCTGGCGGCGGCGTTAACGGCCACGGCGACCTTGACCATCGGCCCGTTGAGTTTTGTCGGTTTGATGGCGCCGCATATCGTGCGCATGCTGGGGTTCAGGCGCGCATTACCGCAGGTGTTGATGGCGGGATTATTAGGTGGCGGATTGATGGTGTTTGCAGACTGGTGCGGCAGGATGCTGGCGTTCCCGGATCAGATCCCGGCAGGTTTAATGGCGACCTTCTTCGGCGCGCCGTATTTTATCTGGCTGTTGCGTCGCGCATAAACGCGCAAGCTACGGCATTCGGTGCCTGTAAAGCGGCTGCGGATAAATGCGCAAGCTACGGCATTCTGTGTCTGTAAGGTGGCTGCGGATAAATGCGCAAGCTACGGCATTTGGTGTCTGTAAGGCGGCTGAGGATAAATGCGCAAATTACGGCAATAGGTGTATGCGGAGCAGCAGCGCCTAAGGGACAGACGTGCACATCAATGCAGGGGCGCCGTTCATGGCGCCCGCTAATGGCTTACAGCTTCGCAAAGCTGCGGCGTGCCGCATCAATGGTACGCTGAATATCTTCCTGGCTGTGTGCCAGTGACATAAAGCCTGCTTCAAAAGCAGAAGGTGCGAGGTAAACGCCTTCTTCCAGCATCAGGTGGAAGAAGCGCTTGAAGCGCTCAACGTCGCATTTTGTCACGTCGGCATAGCAGGTTACGCTCTCGGCATCGGTGAAGAAAATGCCGAACATGCCGCCAACGTGGTTGATCACCAGCGGAATGTTTTCTGCTTTTGCTGCTGCCAGCAAGCCTTCAGACAGTTGGGTGGTGAGGTCGGTCAGGGTGCTGTGCGTGCCTGGTTGAGCAATCTGCGTCAGACAAGCAAAACCGGCCGCCATGGCAATCGGGTTACCGGAAAGCGTACCCGCCTGGTAAACCGGACCCGTTGGCGCCAGTGCAGCCATCACATCACGACGACCACCAAATGCGCCCACCGGCATGCCGCCACCGATGATTTTGCCGAGGCAGGTCAGATCCGGCGTCACATCGTAATAAGCCTGAGCACCACCCAGCGCCACGCGGAAGCCGGTCATCACTTCATCGATAATCAGCAGTGCGCCAAATTCATCACAGAGTGCGCGCAGGCCCGGCAGGAAGTCTGGCTGCGGTGGGATGCAGTTCATGTTACCGGCAACCGGCTCAACGATGATACAGGCGATATCGTCAGGATACTGCTCGAAGGCTTCGCGCACGGACGCCAAATCGTTATAGGTGCAGGTCAGGGTGTGTTTAGCGAAATCAGCGGGAACACCCGGAGAATTTGGCTGGCCCAGAGTCAACGCGCCGGAACCGGCTTTCACCAGCAGGCAATCGGCGTGGCCGTGGTAGCAGCCTTCAAATTTGATGATTTTATCGCGATGGGTGAAGCCACGGGCCAGACGGATGGCGCTCATGGTGGCTTCGGTGCCGGAGTTCACCATACGCACCATGTCCATACTTGGCACTAGCTCACACACCAGCTCGGCCATTTTCACTTCCATTTCGGTTGGGGCACCGAAACTTAAACCACGAGATGCCGCTTCAATCACCGCATTGCGGATATTGGCGTTGTTATGCCCCAACACCATTGGGCCCCATGAACCGACATAGTCGATGTAGGCTTTGCCATCGGCGTCATACAGATAAGCGCCGTCGGCGCGTTCGATGAACAGCGGCACGCCGCCCACACCGGTAAAAGCACGTACCGGGGAGTTCACACCGCCAGGGATCAGGCGTTGCGCTTCGGCATACAGGTTTTCTGACTTACTCATTGCTCGGCTCCTGCTGTTCTGGAAAAAAATTCTGGCGCCATTCTAAGGGAAGAGTCGCCTGATTAGAAAGGCAAGCGGGTGCGAAAGCCTTTTAAAGCTATACTTTAGCGCAGCGCAGGCGGCACACAGTGTCAAGCGCAGTACTTGATTGCACTGGGCGGCTGGCAGATAATAGCGGAATTAAGGTCGTTTTCTGACCTGGACGTTTACCCGGAGTAAAACATGAGTGACGACGTAGCAGCGCTGCCTTTGCAATTCACTGAAGCAGCAGCGAAAAAAGTAAAAAATTTGATCGCGGATGAAGAAAATCCAGAGCTGAAACTGCGCGTGTACATCACCGGTGGCGGTTGCAGTGGATTCCAGTACGGTTTTACGTTTGACGATCAAATGAATGACGGCGACATGACCATTGAAAAGCAGGGCGTGGCGCTGGTTGTTGATCCAATGAGCCTGCAGTATCTGGTGGGCGGTTCGGTTGATTACACCGAAGGTCTTGAGGGTTCACGTTTTATCGTGACAAACCCGAACGCGAAAACCACTTGCGGTTGCGGCTCTTCCTTCAGCATCTGATCCCTTTTCTGACCGCCGTTCTGGCGGTCAGAACTTTACCACTCAACAGTCACTAATCGTGACGTCTCACGACGCTTCCCATCGCGTTTAAGCACGCTTTCGGTCACGCGCGGCTGTGCACTGAAGTGACGTCCACAATCAATCGATGGCAATGTTTGTTCGCTTTGGCGCGAGATATCGCAGCGGGAAAAGAGTGTCAGCGTGACGGCAATAGAGCCGGTGGAGGTCGCCGCGCCAATTGGCGCAGCCATCGCGAGCCCTATGGCCAGGAGCAGTGCTCTGGTCATTGATAATTCCTGGTGAAGTCAAAAGTTGCGCGTTGCGCAAAAAGGGCACCGAGCATACGTGGCCGCAGTGCCTTGTATTTTGATTTTCGACAATTTTTGCCGAATCTTTAATCTTTTTTGGTGCTATTTTTCGCCGGATGTAAATCTGCACACAGCTGTTTGGCTGCCAGCAGGATACGCGGACCCGGTCGGCTCAGCCAGTCATCGTTAATGGCAATCACCGGCACCGCCAGTTGTGGTTGCCAGAATTTCACAATATTCGCGGCTTGCGCACGGTCACCGCCAATCACAATCGCCTGGGGATGACGCGCCAGCACTTGCTCACGGCTCACCTGTGGCCAGCTTACGCGACTGTCAGCAAAGATATTTTTACCGCCACACAGCGTGATCACTTCGTTTTGCAACGTATTACGCGATGCAGTAAACAGCGGCTGTTGACCAAACTGCAAAAACAGGGGGATCGGCGTGCGTTGTTGATACTGTTGACGCAGATCATCCTCTTGCTGGCGCAGCGCCTGTGCGGCAGCCGCCGCCTGCTGAGGCTGTGGACTCCACGGTTTGAGCGCTGCTAGCGCATCAATCATCTGATCAATGGTCTGCGGATCAATCCATTCGACTTTAATGCCCAGACGTTGCAGTTGATCGATCTGCCGCTGCGGATTGCCGCCGCGCCAGGCCAGCACCACATCCGGTTTCAGTTGCAGGATGCGTTCAACGTTGATGCCCTGCCAGTTTGCCACCTGCTCTAGCTGTTGGGCCTGCGCCGGAAAATCTGAATAGGCGCTGACCGCTACCGGCGTAATGCCTGCAGCGAAAGCCAGTTCGGTGAGATGGGGCGATAGCGTGATAACGCGCGGGGCAGCGGCAAACAGGCTATTGCCGATCAGCAATAGCCCCAGAAGCCAATATTTAGCCACGCGCCAGTTGTGCCAGCAGGTTTTCCACCATCAGCGACGATTGCTTAGCGGCAACAACCAGGAACTCATCAAAGCTCAGGTGGGATTCTTTGTCCGCGACATCGGAAATTGCACGCACCACAACAAACGGCACCTTGAACTGGTGGCAAACGTGACCGATGGCGGTGGCCTCCATCTCCACGGCGATCGCCTGTGGGAAGGTGGTGCGAATGCGTGCCAGTGGCTCAGCACCGTTGATGAAGGCATCACCGCTGACCACTAAACCGCGCACCGCTTTGAGATCCAGCTGCTTAATCACCTGCTCTGCAGCGGCGATCAATTTTTCATCCGCCACAAAGGCTGCCGGGCAACCGGCCATCTGACCCGGTTCGTAACCAAATGCGGTAACGTCGGCATCGTGATAACGCACTTCATCGGAGACCACGATATCGCCCACTTTCAGTGAAGCGGCCAGACCACCCGCAGAGCCGGTATTGATCACCAGATCGGGTTTGCACAGCTCCAGCAGCAGGGTCGTGCCGAGCGCCGCCGCGGTTTTACCGATGCCTGATTTCAGCAGAGCAACCTCAACACCGTTCAGCGTGCCGGTATAAATTTCACAACCAGCCAGCGTCAGCGTCTGACGGTTTTCGATTTTGTCACGCAGCAGGGTGACTTCCTGCTCCATCGCGCCAATAATGCCTGCTTTCATAAAGAATCTCGCTGTAGTTATGGATGTAAAGCTTAAAAGTGAGGCATAGTCTACCATGGCTGGCAGAGGATGAATTCACCAAAAAATAAGGGGTAATGATGGCGCCGATCAATTTCAAAAATAAGATCAGTTTCACCCGCCCTTATACCAGCCGCAAAGATCCTGAGGGCGAATACTTTATTACACGGCACTTTGAGAGTGACCGTGGCCGCATCATCAATTCTGCCGCGATCCGCCGTCTGCAACAAAAGACTCAGGTATTTCCACTGGAGCGTAATGCAGCGGTGCGTTCGCGTTTGACCCACTCGCTGGAAGTGCAGCAAACCGGGCGCTATATCACCAAAGAGATCCTGCAATACCTGAAAACGCAAGGCGGCGGACTGGCACATTACGGGCTGGATGAGTTTGAAGGCGCGTTTGAGAGTCTGATTGAGATGGCCTGCCTGCTGCATGACGTGGGTAATCCGCCGTTTGGTCACTTTGGTGAAGCCGCCATCAATGACTGGTTTGACGACAACCTGCCTCTTGAACTCGTGGACCCGCTGGTGGCGGGCGTGGCAGATGAGCATCAGCGCGCCGATTTTAACCAGCTAAATGCAATGATTCGTCAGGATTTGTGCCACTTCGAAGGCAATGCACAGGCAATTCGCCTGGTGCATACGCTGCTGCAGCTCAATCTTAGCTATGCGCAGGTGGCCTGTATTTTAAAATATACTGCCCCCGCATGGTGGCAGGGCGATAAGCCGGCAGAATTTAGCGTGCTGATGAAAAAACCGGGTTTTTATTTGTCCGAACGTGAATATGTGGCTGACTTACGCGCAGCCACCCATATTAAAGAGCATCATCGCTATCCACTTACCTGGATTATGGAAGCCGCTGACGATATCTCATACTGTATTGCCGATTTAGATGACGCGGTCGAAAAAGACATTTTTGATGTTGAGACCTTGTATAAGTCTCTGCTTAAAGCCTGGGGGACGGTAAATAGTGGTGATGCGTTCAGTCGCACAGTGAGCGAGGCATGGAAGGAAGCCAACCAGAAAAAACGCCGTAGCCTGAGCGATCAATTTTTCATGTCATTACGAGTTAACGTGCAAAATGTGTTGGTTAGCCATGCCGTGCGCCGTTTTGTCGATAACCTTCCGGCTATTTTTGAAGGGAATTTCAATCATGCGCTGCTGGAAGATGACGGTGATGAAGGCCGTCTGTTGAAATTATTTAAAACCGTGGCGCGCCAGCAGGTATTTAATCATCCAGAAGTTGAACAGCTCGAATTACAAGGCTATCGGGTGATAAAAGGGCTGCTGGAAATCTATCAGTCATTAATGTTGCTGGATTATGAACAATTTACTACGCTGATGAACGACGATTTTCTGCCGAAATATCCGATTGAAACGCGACTGTTTCATAAGCTTTCAGGAAAACATCGAAAAGCTTATCAGCAGCAGATGCGGGCACTGATTGTCGAGCATAAATATCAACGCTTGTTGTGGGAGCGTTATTATCGTTCGCGGTTGATTCAGGACTATATCAGCGGGATGACAGACAATTATGCGTGGGATGAGTATCGTCGTTTGATGGCCGTGGAATAAGCTGAGTTTTGTAAAGATGAAGAATAAATTTTTACCTTTGCCCAAAACTTCATTAGGAACTTCGCGCTAAAAACTTAATCTCACCATCACGACCACAGCAATGGTCTGGCCGTAAATCTTAGAGAGACACAGACAAATGAAAAAAAGCACATTAATGTTAAGTGCGCTGGCGCTTAGTCTGGGCATGGCATTGAGCCCTGTCAGTTTCGCGGCGGAAAGTGCTTCCTCCTCGAACCAACAGTTGCCAAGCCTGGCGCCGATGCTGGAAAAAGTGATGCCTTCCGTGGTGAGTATTAGCGTTGAAGGCAGCACCACGGTGAAAACCCCACGCATGCCGCAGCAATTCCAGCAATTTTTTGGTGATAACTCGCCATTCTGCCAGGACGGTTCGCCATTCCAAAGCTCGCCAATGTGCCAGGGCGGCGGTGATGGTAGCCAGGGCGGTGACAACGGCGGCGCCAACACCCAACAGCAAAAATTCCGTGCGCTCGGTTCGGGTGTCGTGATTAATGCCGATAAAGGCTATGTCGTCACCAACAACCATGTGGTGGATAACGCCACCAAAATTCAGGTGCAGCTGAGCGATGGCCGTCGCTATGACGCCAAAGTGATTGGTAAAGATCCGCAGTCTGATATCGCTCTGATTCAACTGCAGGACGCGAAGAACCTGACGGCGATTAAGATCGCTGACTCCGATGACTTACGCGTCGGTGATTACACGGTCGCGATCGGTAACCCGTATGGCCTCGGTGAAACGGTGACCTCCGGTATTGTTTCTGCACTGGGTCGTAGCGGCCTCAACGTCGAGAACTACGAGAACTTCATCCAGACCGATGCCGCCATCAACCGTGGTAACTCTGGTGGTGCGCTGGTGAACCTGAACGGTGAGCTGATCGGGATTAACACCGCGATTCTGGCACCAGACGGCGGCAATATCGGTATCGGCTTTGCTATCCCAAGTGCGATGGTGAAAAACCTGACGGCGCAGATGATCGAGTATGGCCAGGTTAAGCGTGGCGAGCTGGGCATTATGGGTACCGAGTTAAACTCGGAGCTGGCGAAAGCGATGAAAGTCGATGCCCAGCGTGGTGCCTTTGTTAGCCAGGTTCTGCCTAACTCAGCAGCGGCAAAAGCGGGTGTGAAAGCCGGCGATGTCGTGGTGTCGATGAATGGCAAACCGTTGACCAGTTTTGCCGCGCTGCGTGCAGAAGTGGGCTCACTGCCAGTGGGCACCAAACTGCAGCTGGGTCTTTTACGTGACGGTAAACCGGTGACTATCACGGTTGAACTGCAGCAGAGTTCGCAGGAAAAAGTGCAGTCCGCCACTATCTACACTGGCATTGAAGGTGCCGACCTGAGCAATATCGACAGCAACGGCCAGAAAGGCGTGCGCGTGGATAATGTGAAGGCGGGCAGTGCTGCAGCGCGTATTGGTCTGAAGAAAGGTGACGTGATTATGGGCGTTAACCAGCAGGCGATTGCCAACCTTGGTGAACTGCGCAAAATTCTCGACACCAAACCGTCTGTGCTGGCCCTGAACGTGCAGCGTGGTGACAGCAGCCTTTATCTGCTGATGCAGTAAGTCTTAGATAATTGAGTACAGGCGAGCTTCGGCTCGCCTTTTTTGTTTTTGTCAGCAGAACTGCGCCATTGGCTAGCATCAACACCATTTTAGTGTGGTCCACATTGTGCAGATGTCCGTTTCGCAATGTGACGCCTACCGCAATTCCCGTATTCTCTATCCGGCTATGTGCAGTTGCACAATGCCAGGCGTGCGTGGGATGCGTATTCTGTCAATTCTTCCCTTTCTCTGGAGTGATTGATGGCCACCTATCATCTCGATGCGCGACTGGCTCAGGATATTGTTGCCCGCACCATGCAAATTATTGACAGTAATGTCAACGTGATGGATGCACGCGGCCGTATTATTGGCAGCGGCGATCGTGAGCGTATTGGCGAATTGCACGAAGGTGCGCTGCTAGTGTTATCGCAGGGAAGGGTAGTGGACATTGATGAGGCCGTGGCGAAACATCTGCACGGCGTGCGTCCTGGCATTAACCTGCCGTTGCGTATTGATGGTGAGATTGTCGGTGTAATTGGCCTGACCGGCCAGCCGACAGCGCTGCGTCACTACGGTGAACTGGTGTGTATGACCGCCGAAATGATGCTGGAACAAGCGCGGCTGTTGCACATGCTGGCGCAGGATAGCCGTTTGCGCGAAGAGCTGGTGCTGAACCTGATTCGTAGCGATACGCTTTCACCGGCGTTGAGCGAGTGGGCGCAGCGCCTGGGCATCGATCTCAATCAACCGCGCGTGGTGGCGGTGGTGGAAGTCGACAGCGGCCAGCTTGGCGTTGACAGTGCGATGTCGGAATTGCAGCAGTTACAAACACTGCTGACAACGCCGGATCGTGACAACCTGATTGCTATCGTCTCACTCACTGAAATGGTGGTGTTGAAACCGGCGCTCAACGCCCACGGCCGTTACGATCAAGACGATCATCGCCGTCGCGTGGATCAGTTATTACAGCGTATGAAAGAGAGTGGGCAGGTGCGAATGCGCATCGCGCTGGGTAATTTCTTTACCGGTCCTGGCAGTATTGCGCGTTCCTACCGTACGGCGCGCACCACCATGATGGTGGGTAAACAGCGCATGCCGGAACAGCGCAGCTTCTTCTATCAGGATTTGGTGCTCCCCGTACTGCTGGATAGCCTGCGCGGTGGCTGGCAAGCGAATGAACTGGCGCGTCCGTTGGCGAAACTCAAAGCCAATGATAATAATGGATTATTGCGGCGTACGCTGGTGGCGTGGTTCAGTCATAACGTGCAGCCAAGCGCCACGGCACGCGCACTGTTTATCCATCGTAATACGCTCGAGTATCGCCTGAACCGCATTTCCGAGCTGACCGGATTGAACCTCGGCAATTTTGACGATCGATTGCTGCTGTATGTGGCGCTGCAACTGGATGAACAGAGCTAGCCCTTAGCATGGCCAGGAGAGGAAGATGTCCCGATTGAATGTGCGCCTGGTCTGGCTGTTGGCCGGCTTGCTGGTGACTGCGACCTGTCATGCCAAAGCTGTTTCGCTGGCCTTTTTATCTGGCGAAGAGATGCAACAGACGCGAACTGTGCTGCAAAATCATCAGGCTGCGCCACAGACTGAGCAGGCGTGGCAGCAACTCAAGCAGGCTGCCGATCGCGCGCTTAAACAGCCCAATCCCAGCGTGACGCAGAAAGAGATATTACCTCCCAGCGGTTCCCGCCATGATTATCTCAGCCTGAGTGCTTACTGGTGGCCGAATCCCGACAAGCCCAATGGCTTGCCATGGGAACGTCGTGATGGTGCGGTCAATCCGGCGAGTAAAAACGATCAAAGCGATGGTGTGCGTCTGGCTCGTTTCACCGCAGACGTGCAGGCATTGGCGCTTGCCTGGTATTTCTCCGGCGAAACCCGTTATGCAGCCAAAGCCCAATCGATGATTCGCAGCTGGTTTATCGATCCCGCCACCCGCATGAATCCCAATCTTAATTATGCTCAGGGCGTGCCGGGTAAGGCTGAGGGCCGCCACACCGGTGTGCTGGATGGGCGTTACTTTGCCACGCGCATAGTGGATGCACTGCAGCTACTGCAGGATTCGCCCGGCTGGCGCCAACAGGATCAGGCTGCACTGCAGGCATGGTTTAGCGATTATCTCGACTGGCTATTGCACAGTCAGTTGGCACAAGGCGAGCGTGATGCGCCCAATAACCATGGCAGTTGGTATGCGGCTCAGGTGGCGGGCATCGCGTGGTATTTGTATCAACCTCAGGTCATTCAGCAGATGGTGGTTTTAGCTCAGGATAAAATCGCCGGGCAAATTCGTGCGGACGGAACGCAGCCACTGGAACTGGCGCGCACGCGCTCGTTCCATTATAGCTATTTCAATTTGCAGGCACTGACGAGCCTTGCGCAGTTGTCACAGCGAAGCGGAACCGGCGATCTCTGGCACTATCATCAGCAGGGTGGTTCGCTGTTGAGTGCGCTGGATTACATGGCACCTTTCAGTGATAGCAGCAAAACCTGGCCATGGAAAAATCGCGATCGTGTCAGTCTGCGCTTGATTCCGCTTCTTACGCTCACAGATAACAGCCTGAACAGCGACCGCTATCAGCGTTGGATCCATCGCGCGATCGAAACGCAATCGACGGCCAATACCAGCCCTGCAGCGCGCGGAGCGGAAAGAGAAGCGCTGCGTGATGTGTGGTTGTTATCGCGGCCACCCACGTATCGGTGATGGGAAGGTTATATCCGAGGCTGCGTGCTGTTAAGCATTAGACTCATCGATGCCCTGTGCGCAGCATCGGCATCACCAATCATGATCGCTTCATAAATCTTACGGTGTTCGTCCAAAAAAATATCCTGTGCGCTGGAAGGCCAGGTAAAGAAGCATTTAAAGATGGTTTCCAGCAAATTACCGAACGGGATGTAAAAACAGTTGTCCGTTGAGTGAAAGATCAGGCGATGAAAGGCACTGTCTGCCTCAAGCCAGCGAGCAAGATCGAATGTACTCGCCGCGCATACAGCGATCATTTCGCGGAATAACAGAGAAAGTTCGGTGCGTTGAGCCTGCGTGGCGTGAAGTGCAGCCAGTCTGGCGGCCTGCGGTTCGATAGCCTCACGGAAGGCCAGAAACTGTTGATACATCTCTGCCGTAGATTCGATGCTCTGCATCCATTCCAGCAGTTGCACATCAAGCAGATTCCAGTATGTGCGGTCGCGAACGTGTGTGCCGAGCTTGGGGCGCGATTCTATTAATCCCTTCGAAGAGAGCAGTTTGAGCGCCTCACGCACGGCCGTTCGGCTGACGCCAAAGTGGCTGCACAGTTCCACTTCACTGGGCAGAACATCACCGGCTTTAAGCGTTCCTGAGAGAATTTTTTGCGCGAGGTCACCGGCGATATGAACATCCAGACCGCGCTGTCCTGAGATGATGGCTGCGAATTGCATAGTTTTTGTTATACCTGAAGTCAGACATAACCCGATACTAGCCAGGGATTATGAATTCAGATAGGTGAAACAGGCCCAGATAAAACTGAAACAAGGCAAAAAAAAGGCCAGCATAAGCTGGCCCTGGGAACGCGGAGGGAAATTAACGACCGTTGCGGGTCAGTTGATCCAGATCGGATTCAATTTCAGCGATCTTATTCGATACCACGTTTTCCAGATGACGCAGATCGGCGAGGATTTTGCGCTTCAGATCGACTTCAACCTGATCGCGCTGGCAGATCTGGTCCAGTTCATCGATCACGTAACGCAGGTTCGGGCTGATTTCCTGTACTTCTTTATAGCCCTGGCTGGTGTGATCGGCCACAACGGTTTTACGCTGACGCGGGTATTTGAATTTCACGCTTTTGGCGAAGAATTCACCTTTGTCTTTGCGGAAATAGATTTTCAGAATGTCGTTGCTGGCTTCCTGACGCAGGCTGTAACGGTCGATGTCTTCAGGAGAGCTGATACCTAAGCTTTTCAGGTTGTCGTACATAGCGTTTATATTCCATCTAAGAGTGGGTGAGCGCGCAGGACTATCATCATCATTCGGGATGCGGCAGATACGCAGCAACCGGAACGCTTACGGCATACTTAATCAACTGTAGACACAAAAACCGGGATGAACAGTGCGCGACCGGAGTTAACTGGCGCGGATTATGAACTGTTTGAAAAATAAACGCACCAGATAATTCGCGGCGCGAAGCAGGTAGTTAAGGCAAGAGTGTAAAGAAAAAATTACGGGCCTGAATACAGGCCCGTTGGCGGATGTTTTGACTCAAGTCTGACTTAGTCGATGGTGCGCAGCAGTTCGTTGATGCCGGTTTTCGCCAGCGTTTTAGCGTCCACTTTCTTCACAATCACGGCGCAGTACAGGCTGTAGCTACCATCTTTAGACGGTAAGTTGCCCGATACCACCACTGAACCCGCTGGCACGCGGCCGTAATGCACTTCACCAGTTTCACGATCGTAGATTTTGGTGCTCTGACCGATGTAAACGCCCATGGAGATCACTGAACCTTCTTCAACGATCACGCCTTCAACGATTTCAGAACGTGCGCCGATGAAGCAGTTGTCTTCGATGATGGTTGGGTTAGCCTGCAGTGGCTCCAGAACACCGCCGATGCCGACGCCGCCAGACAGGTGAACATTTTTACCGATCTGCGCACAAGAACCTACGGTGGCCCAGGTGTCAACCATGGTGCCTTCATCAACGTAAGCGCCGATGTTGACGTAAGAAGGCATCAGCACGGTGTTACGTGCAATGAACGCGCCCTGACGCACGGCAGCAGGTGGGACAACGCGGAAGCCCGCATTTTTGAAGCGTGCTTCATCCCAGTTCGCGAACTTCATTGGGACTTTGTCGTAAAAACGGGTTTCTGCGCCTTCCATCACCTGGTTGTCATTGATGCGGAACGACAGCAGCACTGCTTTCTTCAGCCACTGATGCGTTACCCACTCTCCGTTGATCTTTTCAGACACGCGCAGTTCGCCGCTATCCAGCAGGCCGATAACCTGTTCAATGGCTTCACGGGTCACGCTGTCCACGCTGGCTGGCGTGATATCGGCGCGGCGCTCAAAGGCAGATTCGATAACGCTCTGTAACTGTTGCATATTTTTTTCCTGATTCTGTCATAACGGAATGCACGCAAAAAAGCGTACATAGTAAAATTGCCTGGCAAACATCATTCACGTTGCAGGACAAAACACGAGGTGTGTTTTGAACAGCGCTCGCGCTGGCCCCGCAGGGGTGAGGCCCATGGAAGGGCCGGGCAATAAAGCCAACGCACCTGCAGCGTTAAGGATGGAAGCCAGGTCACAGTTTATCGTTTGGATTGAGGGCCTCTGTCAACCGTTGTTGCAGCACATTGCGCATTTCTACATCAAGTGCGCGCCGTTCGCTGTCCGCCAGGATGAAAAGATCCTCAACTCGTTCGCCAATCGTACTGATGCGCGCGCCGTGCAGAGAAACGCCGAGGTCGGCAAACACTTCCCCTACACGCGCCAGTAAGCCTGGCTGATCCAGCGCCACCAATTCCAGATAACTGCGACGGTCAGTGTGCGTCGGCAGGAAATTCACTTCGGTATCGACACTGAAGTGCTTAAGTCGTGCAGACTGGCGACGAGTGCGCGGCGGCACCCACTCGGTTTGGGTAATCGCTTGCTCCAGTGCCTGCATAATCATCGGATGACGATCGGCGGCCAGCGGACTGCCATCCGGCTCCAGCACAATGAAGGTATCCATCGCCATGCCGTCGCGGCTGGTAAAGATCTGGGCATCGTGCACGCTCAGGTTTCGGCGGTCCAGTTCACCGGCTACTGCGGCAAACAGGTGAGGGCGGTCCGGGCTCCAGATAAAGATTTCAGTCCCACCGCGTGTGGCCTGCGGGCTGACCAGCACCAGGGGTTTGGTGAGATCGTGGTCGATCAGATGACGCGCGTGCCATGCCAGCTGATTCGGCGTGTGACGCAGGAAATAGTCAGCACGGCAGCGGCTCCAGATATGGTGCAGGCGCTCTTCGTTGAGGTTTTCCATCCGCAACAGCGCGAGGGCCTGTAAGCGATGATGACGTACGCGTTCGCGCAAGTCCGGGCTGTTTTCCATGCCGCGACGCAGCTGTTTTTCGGTCGCGAAGAACAGTTCACGCAGCAGGCTCTGCTTCCAGCTGTTCCACAGGCTTTCGTTGGTGGCGCAGATGTCGGCCACGGTGAGACACACCAGATAACGCAGGCGGTTTTCATTCTGCATGACTTCAGCGAACTGCTGAATCACCGTTGGGTCCTGAATATCGCGACGCTGGGCGGTGACCGACATCAACAGATGATGGCGCACCAGCCAGGCCACCAACTGCGTTTCCCGCGAGTTGAGCCCATGCAATTCGGCAAAATCAAGCGCGTCCTGCGCCCCCAGAATCGAGTGGTCACCGCCGCGCCCTTTGGCGATATCGTGCAGCAAGGCAGCCATCAGCAGCAGTTCGATCTGTGGCAAACGCGGCCAGAGTTCTACACACAATGGGTGCATCGGACGCGTGGCTTCGTTGGCGAAGCTTTCCAGCTTTTGCAGGACGCGAATGGTGTGCTCATCCACCGTGTAAGCATGGAACAGGTCAAACTGCATCTGGCCGACAATATTGCCCCACAGCGGCGTATACGCCCAAAGGACACTGTGGCGATGCATCGGCACCAGCGCTCGCTTTACCGCGCCCGGATGGCGCAGAATCGCCATAAAGGTGTCACGCGCTTCGGCAATCTGGCACAGCGGCTGCTTCAGATGACGACGCGCATGGCGCAAGTGACGTAGCGTGGTGGAGTAAATGCCGGTGATGTTCTCATTACGGACCATCACATAGAACATGCGCAGAATGGCCTGCGGTTCACGTTCGAACAGCGTGGGGTCACGCAGATCGATTAAATTGCCGCGCAGCTGGAAATCATCATCAATGCTGCGCGGTTTCTCGGTGGTGGAGAGTGCGAGGATCGCTTCATCAAACAGCTGTAGCAGCATCTGATTGAGCTCACCGATGCGGCGCGTCACCCGGTAAAAATCTTTCATCATGCGCTCAACCGGCTCATTGCCTTCGCCGAGATAGTTGAGCCGCTGTGCCACAGTGAGCTGGCGATCAAACAATAAGCGGTTGTCGTAGCGTGGTAACGTTAAGTGCAGCGCAAAGCGAATCCGCCAGAGGAACTCCTGGCATTCATTAATTTCATTGCGCTCGGCCTCCGTGATAAAGCCAAACCCCACCATCTCATCCATGGTGGTGGCACCGAAGTGGCGGCGCGCCACCCACTGTAAGGTGTGGATGTCGCGCAGGCCGCCGGGACTGCTTTTGATATCGGGTTCGAGATTGTAGCTGGTGCCGTGGTAGCGCTGATGACGTTCCTGTTGCTCTTCAATCTTTGCCGCAAAAAAGCGAGAGGACGGCCAGAAGCCATCGCTGAAAATGTTCTTCTGCAACTCAAGGAACAGGGCGACATCGCCTGTCAGCATGCGGGATTCAATCAGGTTGGTGGCGACAGTAAGATCGGACAAGCCCTCCAGCAAGCACTCTTCCAACGTGCGCACACTGTGGCCAACTTCGAGTTTTAAATCCCACATCAGCGTCAGGAGTTCGCTGGTGCGTTGCGCGGCCGCGTCATCCAGTGGCTGGCGGCTGAGTATCAAGACATCGATATCGGAGAGCGGATGCAGTTCACCACGGCCATAACCGCCCACCGCAACCAACGCAATCTCTTTCATTTTATCGAAGCCGTAGAAGCGCCACAGTCGGCGCAACAGACGATCGATAAATAGCGTGCGGGCATCAATCAGTGATTCAACGTCAGTACCGGCATCAAAGGCCATACCGAGATGCTGCTGGAATTGCTCCAGATAGAGTTTTAATTTGTCACGCGTCAGGGCTTCATCGGGCCAGCTGGCGGGGGAATCAGTCAGGCCTTTGTGTACTGCTTCGGTCACGCTACCACTCATCGACATGCCTCGTAAGCGCCATAAAAAAGGCCGGCATTATGCCGGCCTGGTACTGTCTTGAAGAACGTTACGCGTTGTTTTCAAGCACCGCAGTAATGGTGTCATCTTCACGCAGCGTAAGAATCTCACAGCCGTTTTCTGTCACCACAATAGTATGCTCATACTGCGCGGACAAGCTGCGATCTTTGGTTTTTACGGTCCAGCCATCCTTCATGGTGCGGATACGATAATCACCGGCATTGACCATCGGCTCAACGGTGAAAGTCATCCCCGCCTGCAACACCACGCCGCCGTCATCGGCATCATAGTGCAACACCTGTGGCTCTTCGTGGAAACCTTTGCCGATGCCGTGGCCGCAGTATTCACGTACCACAGAGAAATCCTGTGCTTCAACATATTGCTGAATCGCACGGCCCAACTCACGCAGGCGGATGCCCGGTTTAACCAGACGCAGCGCAATGTAGAGGCTTTCCTGGGTGACACGGCACAGGCGCTCGCCTTGAATAGTCGGTTTGCCGACGATGAACATTTTCGAGGTATCGCCGTGATACTCGTCCTTGATCACGGTGACGTCGACGTTGACCACATCGCCATCTTTTAATACGCGATCATCGCTCGGGATGCCGTGGCACACCACTTCGTTAACCGAAATACACACTGATTTCGGAAAGCCGTGATAGCCAAGGCAGGCTGAGATAGCCTGCTGCTTATTCGTGATGTGATCGTGGCAGAGACGGTCGAGTTCACCTGTGGTCACACCCGGCACCACGTGCGGGGCGATCATTTCCAGCACTTCAGCAGCCAGACGGCCCGCCACGCGCATTTTTTCGATTTCTTCAGGGGTTTTGATTGAAATGGCCATTAAATAATCCGCAATTGCCGACATTTTCGACAATAATGAGTTCTGTGGCAGTCATGTTAGCAGTCAGTCATTAGGCTGCCAAATCGGGATGACTCCTCGCTCAAGCTGCTAACAACTGTTGGCGTATTCCTGCGCATTATGGTATAAAGCGCGCCGACGATTCTCTGTCACCTTCGTTTCGTTGGCTGGCAGGAAACGCATAAAACTCATTATGTGTACTAAAACACACATGTATCGACACATACGCCGGGGTGCCTTGAAAGAGGTCGGTTGTATGGGATACATGGAGGCCCAACCCCAATCATACTTTAGAGGTAATCATGGCAACTGTTTCAATGCGCGACATGCTCAAGGCTGGTGTTCACTTTGGTCACCAGACCCGTTACTGGAACCCGAAAATGAAGCCATTCATCTTCGGTGCTCGTAACAAGGTTCACATCATCAACCTTGAGAAAACTGTACCAATGTTCAACGAAGCTCTGGCTGAGTTGCAGAAGATCTCTTCACGTAAAGGCAAAATCCTTTTCGTTGGTACTAAGCGCGCTGCTGCCGAATCTGTAAAAGAGTCAGCTCTGAGCTGCGACCAGTTCTTCGTTAACCACCGCTGGTTGGGTGGTATGCTGACCAACTGGAAAACTGTTCGCCAGTCAATCAAGCGTCTGAAAGATCTGGAAACTCAGTCTCAGGACGGTACTTTCGACAAACTGACCAAAAAAGAAGCACTGATGCGTGCTCGTGAACTGGCCAAGCTGGAAAACAGCCTGGGCGGTATCAAAGATATGGGCGGTCTGCCGGATGCACTGTTCGTTGTTGACGCTGACCACGAACACATCGCAATCAAAGAAGCAAACAACCTGGGTATCCCAGTATTTGCTATCGTTGATACCAACTCTGATCCAGATGGCGTTGATTTCGTTATCCCTGGTAACGACGATGCGATCCGTGCTGTAAGCCTGTACCTGACTGCTGTTGCGACTACCGTGCGCGAAGGCCGTTCACAGGATCTGGCTGAGCAGGCTGAAGAAGCTGCTGAAGCTTAATAAGGTTCGCTCTTTCTAAGAGCCCTTAGACATCAGATGTTATCTGTTAAGGGGGCCGCACAGGCCCCTTTTATTTATCTAAGTTTGTCACGCTTCTTTCGGGTAAGCGGGGCAGAGTAAATTTTCCGCAACAAGTTTCTGACAGTGTTAACGCACACAGAGACGAATCGAGGATTCTGGAATGGCTGAAATTACCGCTGCATTGGTAAAAGAACTGCGTGAGCGTACTGGCGCAGGCATGATGGATTGCAAAAAAGCGCTGACCGAAGCGAACGGCGACATCGAGCTGGCGATTGAGAACATGCGTAAATCTGGCGCGATCAAAGCCGCTAAGAAAGCAGGCAACGTTGCTGCTGACGGCGTGATCAAAACCAAAATTGCTGACGGTTACGCAGTGATTCTGGAAGTTAACTGCCAGACCGACTTCGTAGCTAAAGATGCTGGTTTCCAGGCTTTCGCTGACAAAGTGCTGGATGCAGCCACTGCAGGTAAAGTGACTGATGTTGAAGCTCTGAAAGCGCAGTTCGAAGAAGAACGCGTAGCGCTGGTTGCTAAAATCGGTGAGAACATCAACATCCGTCGTGTTGCTATCCTGGAAGGTGCACAGCTGAACAGCTACCAGCACGGCGCACGTATCGGCGTTCTGGTTTCAACCACCGGTGCTGATGAAGAGCTGAGCAAGCAAGTTGCTATGCACGTAGCTGCAAGCAAGCCAGAATTTGTTAAGCCAGAAGACGTGTCTGCTGATGTGGTCGAGAAAGAGTACCAGGTTCAGCTGGACATCGCCATGCAGTCTGGCAAGCCTAAAGAAATCGCAGAGAAAATGGTTGAAGGCCGCATGAAGAAATTCACCGGCGAAGTTTCTCTGACCGGTCAGGCTTTCGTTATCGATCCAAGCAAAACTGTTGGCCAGGCTCTGAAAGAGAAAGGCGCAGACGTGATTAACTTCATCCGCTTCGAAGTGGGCGAAGGCATCGAGAAAGTTGAAGCTGACTTCGCAGCAGAAGTTGCTGCAATGTCCAAACAGTCTTAATGCTCCGAAAGAACCGCCGGAAGGCGGTTCTTTTTTGTCTGCGTTTTGCGTGGACCACTTTTCAGTCTCATCCCAATAGCTTTTTTCGTTCGCTAAGCGGATGATCGATCAGATTTAACTTCTCATTCATCATATCTTCCAGGAAGAATTGACCATGGCGACCAACGCAAAACCTGTATATCAACGTATCCTGCTAAAACTGAGTGGCGAAGCACTGCAAGGTGCCGAAGGTTTTGGTATTGACGCGAGCGTGCTTGACCGTATGGCGCAAGAGGTGAAAGAGCTGGTTGAGCTGGGCATCCAGGTGGGTGTGGTTATTGGTGGCGGTAACCTGTTCCGTGGCGCTGGCCTGGCACAGGCAGGCATGAACCGTGTGGTCGGCGATCATATGGGTATGCTGGCAACCGTGATGAACGGTCTGGCAATGCGAGACGCATTGCACCGTGCGTATGTTAACGCGCGTCTGATGTCCGCGATTCCGCTGAATGGCGTGTGTGATAACTACAGCTGGGCAGAAGCAATCAGCCTGCTGCGCAATAACCGCGTGGTGATTTTCGCCGCCGGTACTGGCAACCCGTTCTTTACCACTGACTCCGCCGCTTGTCTGCGTGGCATCGAAATCGAAGCCGATGTGGTGTTGAAAGCCACCAAAGTTGACGGTGTTTATTCAGATGATCCGGTGAAAAACCCGGACGCGACGCTGTATGAGCAGCTGACCTATGGCGAAGTACTGGATAAAGAGCTGAAAGTGATGGATCTGGCGGCCTTTACATTGGCTCGCGACCATCAATTGCCGATCCGCGTCTTCAACATGAACAAGCCTGGCGCACTGCGTCGCGTAGTGATGGGTGAAAAAGAAGGCACTCTGATTACGCATTAATACCCGACGCAAGATAAAATAAGGTATATTCTGTTGGCGCGATGCAGTGGCATCGCGCAGCTTTCAGGATGATCGATGTTTATCGATACCACTTCCGGGTTGCCCGGAAATGGCCAGGTCAAACCGAATCCAAGGGTTTTAACGTGATTAACGACATTAAAAAAGATGCCGACACGCGCATGGAAAAATGCGTGGATGCATTCAAAAACCAAATCAGCAAAGTGCGCACCGGTCGTGCTTCGCCTTCACTGCTCGACGGCATTATGGTGCCTTACTACGGTACACCTACGCCTTTGCGTCAGCTGGCTAGCGTCACGGTAGAAGATTCTCGTACGCTGAAAATCAACGTGTTTGACCGCTCACTGAGCCCGGCCGTTGAAAAAGCGATTATGGCATCTGACCTGGGTCTGAACCCAAGCTCAGCAGGTACCGATATTCGTGTGCCACTGCCAGCGCTGACCGAAGAGCGTCGTAAAGATCTGATCAAGGTCGTGCGTGGTGAAGCGGAGCAGGGGCGTGTTTCTGTTCGTAACGTGCGCCGTGATGCTAACGACAAGATCAAAGCACTGCTGAAAGACAAAGAGATCAGCGAAGACGACGAACGTCGCTCGCAGGATGAGATCCAGAAAATGACCGATGGCTACATCAAAAATGTTGATGTCGCATTGGCCGAAAAAGAAAAGGAACTGATGGATTTCTAATTCCATCAGATTACCTATACCCAAAATAATTCAGGGTGCAGGAAGGCGGCAAGAGAATGAATTCCCAGGAGCTTACTCAGGTAAGTGACTGGGGTGAATGAGCGTAGCCAACGCACCTGCAGCTTGAAGTATGACGGGTATAAAACGCCGTTCAGAGACGTTGTGCGACTCTGGCGGCGTTTTACATTGTGCCTGGCGCTGTTGCAGGCACGATCCACGACGTCACAGGGATAGCATGATGAAGCGATTAACTCTGCTGGGTTCCACCGGCTCGATTGGTACCAGCACGCTGGCCGTCATCGCAGCCAATCCAGATCTGTACCAGGTCACCGCGCTGGTGGCGGGTCAAAACGTAGCGCTGATGGCTGAACAGTGTCAGCAATTTACCCCACGCTATGCGGCGATGTCTGATGAAGCCTCCGCACAAGCGCTGCGTGAGCGACTGAGAGCATTGAATCTTCCTACCGAAGTGCTCTCCGGCGTTCAGGCGGCTTGCGAGCTGGCTGCACTCGATGAAGTGGATCAGGTGATGGCGGCTATTGTTGGCGCCTCCGGGCTGCAACCCACGCTTGCCGCGATTCGTGCTGGCAAAACCGTTTTACTCGCGAATAAAGAGTCACTTGTCACGTGCGGCCGCCTGTTTATGGAGGCCGTGCGTCATCACAAGGCGCAGCTGTTGCCGGTTGACAGCGAGCACAACGCCATTTTTCAGAGTTTACCCGCTTCCATACAGCATCAGTTGGGGTACGCTGATCTGCGAGAGAATGGCATTGATTCTATTCTCCTTACGGGATCGGGTGGCCCTTTTCGTGACACGCCATTAGCGGATTTGGCCGCTATGTCGCCAGATCAAGCGTGTGCGCATCCGAACTGGTCAATGGGACGTAAAATCTCCGTTGATTCGGCCACCATGATGAATAAAGGTCTTGAATACATTGAAGCCCGCTGGCTATTTAATGCCACTGACGCACAGATGGAAGTCATCCTGCATCCGCAGTCGGTGATTCACTCCATGGTGCGTTACTGCGATGGCAGTGTGCTGGCGCAGCTGGGATCGCCTGATATGCGAACCCCCATCGCGCACAGCATGGCATGGCCAGCACGTATTTCGGCCGGCGTAACGCCACTCGATTTCACGCGAATGAAGTCACTGACGTTTGCAGAGCCGGACTATGAGCGCTATCCCTGCCTGAAGTTGGCAATCGATGCTTGCTCAACAGGGCAGGCCGCCACCACCACGCTGAATGCGGCAAACGAAGTGGCCGTCGCGGCATTTCTGCAGCATCAGATTCGCTTTACCGACATCGCCGCCATCAACAGCGAAGTGCTGGCGTCCCTGATGTGCCAGGAACCGGGCAGCATTGAGGATGTGATGGAGATCGATCGGTTAGCGCGTATCTGTGCCACAGAATTGCTACCACGCTTTCGTTTAGCAGGTTGATACTTCCCGCTATTTGTTCGCTCAGGGTGAAAATGGTATAGTCGCTCGCTCGCGTTTTTCGGCCCGACATTGTTTCGATGTCATCTGGTAGCGATGCCGGGGTTTGCCGCAGGCGCAATGTATTCAGAAACCACAGCATTTCTGATGAAAGGAATTATTACGCGTTATGTCGTCCAACAATCACAACACAATCGATGACGAGTCGTACTGCACGCCACGTCACGTGGCCATCATTATGGATGGTAATGGTCGCTGGGCAAAAAATCAGGGCAAACTGCGTATTTCAGGCCACAAAGCCGGGGTAAAATCAGTACGCCGGGCCGTCAGCTTTGCGGTCAGCCATAAACTGGAAGCGCTCACGCTCTATGCGTTCAGCAGTGAAAACTGGAGCCGACCGGTACAGGAAGTGACGGCCTTAATGGAATTGTTTGTCTGGGCGCTCGACAGCGAAGTCAAAAGCCTGCACAAACACAACGTGCGTCTGCGCGTGATTGGCGATATCAGTCGTTTCAATAATCGTATTCAGGAACGCATTCGTCGCGCCGAGGAACTGACTCAGCAAAATAATGGACTCACCCTCAACATTGCTGCCAACTATGGCGGCCGTTGGGATATTATCCAGGGTGCCAGAAAACTGGCTGAACAGGTTCAGGAAGGTTTATTACGTCCTGACCAGATAACCGAAGAAAGTCTGGCTCCCTATCTGTGTATGCAGGAGCTGGCGCCGGTGGATTTAGTGATAAGGACCGGGGGAGAGCATCGGATTAGCAACTTCCTGCTGTGGCAGATCGCCTATGCTGAGTTTTGGTTTACCGATGTTCTTTGGCCTGATTTTGATGAACACGTTTTTGAAGGTGCACTGAATGCATTCTCTTCGCGGGAGCGACGCTTTGGCGGCGCGGCACCAGGCGGCGCCTGAGCAATCTGGGGGTAACCTTTGCTGAAGTCTCGTCTGATCACCGCGCTTATTTTGATTCCGCTGGTGATCGCTGCTCTGTTTTGGTTGCCGCTGTCCGGATTTGCGATTACCACCATCATCATCTGTATGCTTGCCGCCTGGGAATGGGGGCAGCTGGCGGGTATGAAGACACGTCAGCAGCGTATCTGGCTCGCCGTGCTATGCGGCCTATTGCTCTCAGTGATGCTGTTCACTCTGCAACCCTATCAACGCAATTTGCACCAGTTCCAGATGGAAGGCTCACTTTGGGCCGCGCTGGGATGGTGGATTGTCGCCCTGTTTCTCGTGCTGTTTTATCCTGCCTCTGCGGCGTTGTGGCGCACTTCGCGCCCACTCCGCGTGCTATTCGGCATCCTGACCGTGATTCCCTTCTTCTGGGGAATGATGGCGCTGCGCCAGTATCATTACGATACCGATCACTTTGCGGGAGCATGGTGGCTGCTGTTTGTGATGCTGCTGGTCTGGGGCGCAGATTCTGGCGCTTACATGTTTGGCCGTTTGTTTGGTAAACATAAGCTGGCGCCAAAAGTGTCACCGGGTAAAACCTGGGAAGGCTTCTTTGGCGGCCTGCTGTCATCCGCGATTATCGCCTGGCTGTTTGCGCTGCTGGCTCCGCTTTCCGTGGCGCCGGGTACGCTGATTATCTGTGCCGTTATTGCTACGCTGGCTTCGGTACTGGGTGATTTGACCGAGAGCATGTTCAAACGTGAAGCGGGCATCAAAGACAGCGGTAACTTGATTCCGGGTCACGGTGGTATCCTCGATCGTATCGACAGCCTGACCGCTGCGGTGCCGGTTTTTGCCTGCCTGCTGCTGCTGGTGTTCCGCACCCTCTGAGGATTAGCGACAATGTTGAGCATACTCTGGAGTTTTGTCGCCTTTATCGTGGCACTTGGCGTACTCATCACCGTGCACGAATTCGGCCACTTTTGGGTCGCCCGCCGCTGCGGTGTCAAAGTCGAACGTTTCTCGATTGGCTTTGGCAAAGCGTTGTGGCGTCGTAGCGACCGTCAGGGCACTGAATACGTCATTGCCCTGATCCCGCTTGGCGGCTACGTCAAAATGCTCGACGAGCGCGTAGAGAGCGTTCCCGCTGAACTTCGCCATCAGGCCTTCAACAATAAAACTGTGCTGCAGCGTGCTTCGATCATTGCGGCCGGTCCCATTGCTAACTTCATCTTTGCCGTCTTCGCTTATTGGGTCGTCTTTATCCACGGCGTACCCGGTGTGCGTCCGGTTGTTGGCGAAATTCTGAACGGTTCCGTCGCGGCTGAAGCGCAAATTACCTCCGGCATGGAACTTAAAGCGGTAGATGGTATCGAAACGCCTGATTGGGATGCAGTGCGCATGGCGCTGATCGGAAAAATCGGCGACAGCAGTACCACGCTTACCGTCTCGCAATTCGGTGAAGATGCCACGCAGCAGAAGCAGGTCGATTTGCGCGAATGGCAGTTCGAACCGGATAAACAGGACCCGGTTGTGGCATTAGGGATTCGTCCTCGTGGGCCACAAATCGAAACGACCTTAGCTGAAGTGCAGGCAAATTCGCCGGCCAGCGCTGCCGGTTTGCAAGCAGGCGACAGGATCGTTAAAGTCGATGGTCAGCCGTTAACACAATGGCAGGCTTTTGCGGCGCAGGTACGCGATAATCCGCGCAAAAACATGGCGCTGGATGTGGAACGTAACGGCGAACTCGTGGCGTTGACGTTAACGCCAGAAGCGAAACCGGGCAATGAAGCGGAAGGCTTTGCGGGAGTGATTCCACGCGTCATTCCGCTGCCGGACGAGTATAAAACGGTTAGGCAGTATGGGCCCTTTGCCGCTATCGGTGAAGCCAGTGTCAAAACCTGGCAACTGATGAAGTTAACGGTCTCAATGCTGGGCAAGTTGATTACCGGGGATGTGAAGCTGAATAATCTGAGCGGGCCAATTTCGATTGCGCAAGGTGCAGGGTTATCAGCGGAATACGGGGTGATTTACTATCTGATGTTCCTGGCGCTGATCAGCGTCAATCTGGGGATCATCAACCTGTTCCCTCTGCCGGTATTAGATGGTGGACATCTGCTCTTTCTGGCGATCGAAAAGATCAAAGGTGGACCGGTGTCCGAGCGAGTTCAGGACTTCAGTTATCGCATTGGCTCAATTCTGCTGGTGTTATTAATGGGGCTTGCACTTTTCAATGATTTCTCACGTCTGTAATAGCTGGACTGCGGACAGGCGCGGGATGTGTTAGGAAAACGCATAACAACGATGGCGATGAAAAAGTTGCTCATAGCGTCGCTGCTGTTTAGCAGCGCCACCGTTTACGGTGCAGACGATTTCGTAGTGAAGGACATTCATTTCGAAGGTCTCCAGCGAGTCGCCGTCGGCGCGGCTCTGCTCAGCATGCCCGTACGTGTCGGTGATACCATTTCTGACGATGACGTCAGAAACACCATTCGCTCTCTGTTCGCCACCGGCAACTTTGAAGATGTTCAGGTTCTGCGTGATGGAACAACCCTGATTGTTCAGGTGAAAGAGCGTCCGACCATTGCCAGCATCACTTTTTCCGGCAACAAAGCGGTGAAAGAAGATCAGCTGAAGCAGAACCTTGAAGCTTCTGGTGTGCGCGTCGGTGAAGCACTCGACCGCACCACGCTTTCTTCGATTGAGAAGGGCCTGGAAGACTTCTACTACAGCGTCGGTAAATACACCGCCAGCGTGAAAGCGATTGCGACACCGCTGCCCCGTAACCGTGTGGATCTGAAATTCGTCTTCCAGGAAGGCGTGTCTGCTCAGATTCAGCAGATCAACATCGTTGGCAACAAAGCCTTTAGTTCTGACGAATTGATCTCGCGCTTCTCTCTGCGTGATGAAGTGCCGTGGTGGAACGTGGTAGGCGATCGTAAATACCAGAAACAAAAGCTGGCCGGGGATCTTGAGACTCTGCGTAGCTTCTATCTGGATCGCGGTTATGCGCGCTTCAACATCGATTCCACTCAGGTGAGCCTGACGCCAGATAAAAAAGGCATCTACATCACCGTGAACATCAACGAAGGCGATCAGTATAAGATTGCTGGCGTGATCGTGAACGGCAGCATGGCGGGCCACTCTGCGGAAATCGAAAAGATGACGCGTATTCCATCGGGTGAGCTGTACAACGGCACCAAAGTCACCCAGATGGAAGACGACATCAAAAAACTGCTGGGTCGTTATGGCTATGCCTATCCGCGTGTGGTGACACAGCCGGAAATTAACGATGCAGACAAAACCGTTAAACTGCATATCAATGTGGATGCCGGTAACCGTTATTACGTGCGTAAAGTGCGCTTCGAAGGTAACGATACGTCGAAAGATTCCGTACTGCGCCGTGAGATGCGTCAGATGGAAGGCGCATGGTTGGGCAGCGACCTGGTTGATCAGGGTAAAGAACGCCTGAACCGTACCGGTTACTTTGAAACGGTTGATGTAGACACGCAGCGCGTGCCAGGTTCTCCTGACCAGGTCGATGTGGTTTACAAAGTGAAAGAGCGTAACACCGGTACCTTCAACTTTGGTGTGGGTTACGGCACCGAAAGTGGCGTCAGCTTCCAGGTGGGTGTAACCCAGGATAACTGGCTCGGTACCGGTAATACCGTTGGCATCAGCGGGACTAAAAACGATTATCAGACCTATGCTGAATTCTCACTGACCGATCCGTACTTCACGGTCGATGGTGTCAGCCTGGGTGGTCGTTTGTTCTACAACGACTTTAAAGCGAATGATGCTGACCTGTCCGATTACACCAACAAAAGTTATGGTGTTGATGGCACGTTAGGCTTCCCAATTAACGAGAATAACACGCTGCGTGTCGGCCTGGGTTACGTACATAACGACCTGTCCAACATGCAACCACAGATTGCGATGTGGCGTTATCTTGACTCGGTTGGCCGTCATCAGGAGCTGAATGATAAAGGTGATTTCTCTGCAGATGACTTCACCTTCAACTACGGTTGGACATACAACACGCTGGACCGCGGTTTCTTCCCGACCAGGGGTAACCGTACCAACCTGAACGGCAAAGTGACCATTCCAGGTTCCGATAACGCCTTCTACAAAGCGACGTTGGATTCTCAGCAGTACGTGCCACTGAACCGTGATGGCACCTGGGTGGTGCTGGGACGTGGCCGTGTCGGATATGGTGACGGGCTCGGTGGAAAAGAGATGCCGTTCTATGAGAACTTCTACGGCGGTGGTTCTAGTACGGTTCGTGGCTTCCAGTCCAATACCATTGGTCCGAAAGCGGCTTACCTGAACGATCACTCCTCCACCTGTAACCTGACGGATGCCAATGGCGTCTGTAAGTCAGATGATGCGGTGGGTGGTAACGCAATGGCAATTGCCAGCCTTGAGCTGATCACGCCAACGCCGTTCCTGAGCGAGAAATACGCTAACTCAGTCCGTACCTCGGTGTTTATGGATGCCGGTACTGTCTGGGATACCAAATGGCAGAACACCGCAGAAACACGTGCGGCGGGCATTCCGGACTACAGCGATCCGAATAACATTCGTGTCTCTGCCGGTGTTGCACTGCAATGGATGTCGCCATTAGGTCCGCTGGTATTCTCATATGCTCAGCCGATGAAGAAAGTCGAAGGAGACAAGTCAGAGCAGTTCCAGTTTAACATTGGTAAAACCTGGTAAGGCTCTGAACAAGGAAGTGAAAATACCGTCTTGCATCCGTGTCGCGCTCTGGCGTGACACGCTGCAAACACACACGTTGAGGTAAGGAGTTTATAGTGAAAAAGTTGTTCTGTGCTGCTGCTCTGGGTGTTGCATTAACTGCTTCTGCGGGTGCCCAGGCGGCCGATAAAATCGCCGTCGTGAACCTGAGCCAGGTATTTCAGCAGTCTCCGCAGCGTGCCGCTGTTGCTAAACAGCTTGAGGGCGAGTTCTCAAGCCGTGCTTCTGACCTCCAGGCGCAGCAGCAGAAAATCCAGGGTGAAATCCAGGATCTGCAGCGCAATGCGTCAACCATGAAGGCCAGCGACCGCACCAAGAAAGAGAAGCAGATTGCTTCTGAGCGTGCTGCTTTTGAACAGAAAGCGCAGGCTTTCGACAAAGACAACCAGACTCGTCAGATGCAGGAGCGTAACAAGCTGCTGGCTAAAATCCAGACCGCTGTTCAGTCTGTAGCGAAAAGCGATGGTTACGATCTGGTGCTGGATTCTCAGGCCGTGTTGTACTCTTCTGCTGATGCTAAAGACATCACTGCTGACGTTGTAAAACAGGTTAAATAATCGATGTCATCAATTCGACTGGCTGATTTAGCCCAGCAGTTGGATGCAGAATTGCACGGAGATGGCGATATCGCCATCTCCGGCATTGCTTCTATGCAATCCGCCACCACTGGTCAAATCACTTTTCTTGCAAACAGCCGCTACCGCGAGCAGCTCGCTCATATCCAGGCTTCAGCCGTGGTGCTGACGGAAGCGGATCTGGAGTGGTGTAAAACCGCTGCCCTGGTGGTGAAAAATCCTTACCTAACGTACGCTCGCATGGCACAACTGCTGGACACAACGCCGCAGCCCGCGCAGAATATCGCGCCCAGTGCGGTGATCGATCCGACAGCGACGCTGGGCAAGAACGTTTCGGTGGGCGCGAATGCGGTGATCGAGTCTGGCGTTGAGCTGGGCGACGACGTCGTGATTGGCGCAGGATGTTTTGTGGGTAAGCAGACGCGTATCGGTCGCGGCTCACGTTTGTGGGCTAACGTGACGATTTACCATGAGATCGAGATTGGTCAGGATTGTCTGATTCAGTCGGGTACCGTGATCGGTGCCGATGGTTTCGGGTATGCTAACGACCGTGGCAATTGGGTGAAAATCCCTCAGCTGGGTACTGTCGTGATTGGGGATCGGGTAGAAATTGGTGCCTGTACCACTATCGATCGCGGTGCACTGGATAACACTCTGATCGGCAATGGTGTTATCATAGACAACCAGTGTCAGATTGCGCACAACGTTGTGATTGGAGATAACACGGCCGTTGCGGGTGGTGTGATCATGGCGGGTAGTCTGAAGATTGGACGTTATTGTATGATTGGCGGCGCCAGCGTCATTAACGGCCATATGGAAATCTGTGACAAAGTGACCGTAACGGGCATGGGCATGGTAATGCGCCCCATCACAGAGCCGGGGGTATACTCATCGGGTATCCCACTGCAACCCAACAAAACCTGGCGTAAAACGGCAGCGCTGGTGATGAATATCGATGAAATAAGCAAACGCTTAAAAGCCATCGAACGTAAGGTCGGCAAAGACGACTAAACGCATCGCTTGCTACCCGCTTTCATAATAAAGCAGCGTGCCTTTTCACAACTTCGGCTTAACCCGAAAGCGTTAGAAGGTCTCTCAGGAAAGCGTTACGCCACCGAACTGATTTGCGGCCTGCGGAGGATCATTTTGATCTGTGCAGGCCGTGTTATTATTGCCATCAGATTTTTTAGGACAGGAAGAGTATTTTGACAACTGAAACGCATACTCTGAAAATCGAAGAGATTTTAGAACTGCTGCCGCACCGCTATCCGTTCTTGCTGGTTGACCGCGTGCTGGAATTTGAAGAGCATAAATATCTGCGTGCGGTGAAGAACGTTTCTGTTAATGAACCGTTTTTCCAGGGACACTTCCCTGGTAAGCCGATTTTCCCAGGCGTTCTGATTCTGGAAGCAATGGCGCAGGCAACCGGTATTCTGGCGTTCAAAAGCGTTGGAAAACTGGAACCCGGCGAGCTGTATTACTTCGCCGGTATCGACGAAGCCCGCTTCAAACGTCCAGTGGTACCGGGCGATCAGATGATTATGGAAGTCACCTTCGAGAAAACTCGTCGTGGTCTGACGCGCTTTAAAGGCGTGGCAACGGTAGACGGCAAGATTGTCTGTGAAGCGACCATGATGTGTGCCCGTAGCCGGGAGGCATAATTAGTGATTGATTCAACCGCCAATATTCATCCCAGTTCCGTCATTGAAGAAGGTGCCGTTATCGGCGCCAATGTTCACATCGGCCCGTTCTGCTTTGTCGGCGCTAACGTGGAAATTGGTGAAGGTACGGTGCTCAAATCGCACGTGGTGGTGAATGGCCACACGCGTATCGGTAAAGATAATCAGATCTATCAGTTTGCTTCGATTGGTGAAGTGAACCAGGACCTGAAATATGCCGGTGAGCCGACCCGTGTTGAAATCGGCGATCGCAACCGCATCCGCGAGAGCGTCACCATTCACCGTGGCACTACGCAGGGTGGCAACCTCACCAAAATCGGCAGTGATAACCTGCTGATGGTTAATGCGCATATCGCGCATGACTGCGTGATCGGTAACCGTTGCATCTTTGCCAACAACGCCACGCTGGGCGGTCATGTCACCGTGGATGATTTCGCGATTATCGGCGGGATGACGGCAGTACACCAGTGGTGCACCATTGGTGCACACGTGATGGTTGGCGGTTGTTCAGGCGTAGCGCAGGATGTCCCACCGTACGTGATTGCGCAGGGCAACCACGCAACACCGTTCGGTATCAACATCGAAGGCCTCAAACGCCGTGGCTTTAGCAAAGAAGCACTGCACGCGATTCGCAATGCGTACAAACTGCTGTATCGCAGTGGCAAAACGCTGGATGAAGTGAAACCAGAGATTGAAGAGCTGGCAAAACAACACAGCGAAGTGCAGCCTTTCTATGACTTCTTTGCCCGTTCGACGCGTGGATTGATTCGTTAATCCATGTCAGTGCGTCCCTTAACGATTGCCCTGGTCGCCGGAGAAACCTCCGGCGATATTCTTGGTGCTGGTCTTATCCGTGCGCTCAAAGCGCGTCATCCCGATGCTCGCTTTGTCGGCGTTGCCGGTCCGCTGATGCAGGCCGAAGGCTGTGAAGTCTGGTATGAGATGGAAGAGCTGGCGGTGATGGGCATTGTTGAAGTGCTCGGCCGCTTGCGCCGCTTGCTGAAAATTCGCAAGGATTTGACGCAGCGCTTCACCGAACTCAAGCCTGATGTCTTCGTCGGCATTGATGCGCCAGATTTCAATATCACATTGGAAGGCAGCCTGAAGCGCGCAGGCATTCGCACCATTCATTACGTCAGTCCTTCTGTATGGGCGTGGCGACAAAAACGCGTGTTCAAAATTGGCCGCAACACCAATCTGGTATTGGCGTTTCTGCCGTTTGAAAAAGCGTTTTACGATCGATTCAACGTACCTTGCCGCTTTATCGGCCACACGATGGCGGATGCCATGCCGCTGCAGCCAGATAAATCGGCAGCGCGACGTGAGTTAGGCATCGCGGAGGATGCGATCTGCCTGGGCTTGCTGCCGGGTAGCCGTGGTGCAGAAGTGGAAATGCTGAGCGCGGATTTCTTGCGTGCGGCACAGTTGTTGCGTCAGCGTTATCCCGCGCTGGAAATCGTTGTGCCGCTGGTCAATGCCAAACGCCGCGAACAGTTTGAACAGATTAAAGCTGAAGTGGCACCCGAGCTGCCGATGCATTTGCTGGATGGCAAAGGCCGTCAGGCGATGATCGCCAGCGATGCGGCGATTCTCGCATCCGGCACTGCTGCGCTGGAGTGCATGCTGGCGAAGTGTCCGATGGTGGTCGGTTACCGCATGAAACCCTTTACCTTCTGGCTGGCGAAGCGTTTGGTGAAAACACCGTACGTTTCACTGCCCAATCTGCTGGCGGGTCGGGAGTTGGTCAAAGAACTGTTGCAGGAAGAGTGCCAGCCAGAGGCACTGGCGGCTGCGCTGGAACCTCTGTTGCATGCCGGACCAGAGCGCGATGACCTGCTGAATACCTTCAATGAGTTGCATCAACAGATTCGCTGGAATGCTGATGAGCAAGCCGCGGACGCCGTACTGGAGATTGCCAATGGCTGATTTTATCTACCCAAACGCACAGCGCATTGCTGGCGTGGATGAAGTGGGGCGAGGTCCGCTGGTAGGTGCCGTTGTTACGGCAGCAGTCATCCTCGATCCCGCGAATCCGATTATAGGGCTGGCTGACTCAAAGAAGCTCTCAGAAAAGCGTCGGCTGGCGCTGTATGACGAGATCAAAGAGAAAGCGCTGGCCTGGAGTCTGGGCCGTGCAGAGCCTGAAGAGATCGACCAGCTCAACATTCTGCACGCCACTATGCTGGCGATGCAGCGTGCGGTAGCGGGTCTGCCAGTTACGCCTGATTTTGTGTTGATCGATGGCAACCGTTGCCCTGCGTTAGCGATGCCATCGCAAGCGGTTGTGAAGGGCGATAGCCTGGTACAAGAGATCAGTGCAGCCTCGATCATTGCCAAAGTTACACGCGATCGTGAAATGGCCGAGCTGGATTTGTTGTTCCCGGAATATGGATTTGCCCAGCACAAAGGCTATCCAACTGCGTTGCATATGGAAAAATTGACCCAGTTTGGTGCCACGCCACATCATCGCCGCAGCTTTGCACCGGTGCGTAATGCCCTGATTGATGCTGATGTGCTGGCCGCGCGCCAGCCGACTACGCTTTAATAGCCTGACGCTGTTTTAATCGGAAACTGATATGGCTGAACCTCGTTTTATACATCTGCGCGTACACAGCGACTATTCGATGGTCGATGGCCTGGCGAAAACTAAGCCATTGGTCAAGAAGGCGGCTGCGCTTGGTATGCCGGCGATTGCGATTACCGATTACATCAATCTTTGCGGGTTGGTGCGTTTTTACGGCAGTGCGCACGATGCAGGCATCAAACCGATTATTGGTGCGGATTTCCACGTCGCCAGCGAATTGATGGGCGATGAGCTGACACAGCTTACGGTTCTTGCCGCCAACAACACTGGCTATCAGAACCTGACGTTGTTGATTTCGCGAGCGTATCAGCGTGGGTATGGTATTGCCGGGCCAATTATTGACCGTGACTGGCTGGTCGAACTGGGTGAAGGCATCATTCTGCTCTCCGGTGGACGCAAGGGTGATGTTGGCCGCAGTCTCCTGCGCGGCAACAGTGCCCTGGTATCGCAGTGCCTCAGTTTCTATCAGGAACACTTCCCTAATCGTTATTACCTCGAACTGACGCGGACCGGACGCGCTGATGAAGAGGCTTATCTGCATGCCGCCGTTGAGTTAGCGATTGCCGAAGGTGTGCCGGTGGTGGCCACTAACGAAGTCTGTTTCCTCAACGAAGAAGATTTTGACGCCCATGAAATTCGCGTGGCGATTCATGATGGCTTCACGCTGGACGATCCAAAACGCCCACGTCATTACAGTCCTCAGCAATATATGCGCAGCGAAGAGGAGATGTGCGAGCTGTTTTCGGACATCCCGGAAGCGCTGGAAAACAGCGTAGAGATTGCTAAGCGTTGTAACGTCACGGTACGCCTGGGTGAGTACTTCCTGCCGCAGTTCCCCACCGGTGAAATGACGACCGAAGATTTCCTCGTCATGAAATCTCGTGAAGGGTTGGAAGAGCGTCTTGAATTCCTGTTCCCGGATGACAAGCTGCGTGCGGAAAAGCGGCCAGAATATGACGAACGTCTTGAGATTGAACTTAACGTTATCAACCAGATGGGATTCCCTGGCTACTTCCTGATCGTGATGGAGTTTATCCAGTGGTCGAAGGATAACGGTATCCCGGTTGGACCCGGCCGTGGTTCGGGTGCGGGTTCATTAGTGGCGTATGCGCTGAAGATCACCGATCTCGATCCACTGGAATTTGACCTGCTGTTCGAACGCTTCCTTAACCCGGAACGTGTTTCAATGCCTGACTTCGACGTCGATTTCTGCATGGAGAAGCGCGATCAGGTGATCGATCACGTTGCCGAGATGTATGGGCGCGAAGCGGTTTCGCAGATCATCACCTTCGGTACGATGGCAGCGAAAGCGGTTATCCGCGACGTAGGACGCGTGCTCGGTCATCCGTATGGCTTTGTGGATCGTATCTCCAAGTTGATCCCGCCAGATCCCGGGATGACGCTGGAAAAAGCCTTTGAAGCGGAACCGCAGCTGCCGGAAATCTACGAGGCAGATGAAGAGGTCAAAGCGCTGATCGATATGGCGCGCAAGCTGGAAGGTGTCACGCGTAACGCCGGTAAACACGCCGGTGGGGTGGTTATCGCACCGACCAAAATCACTGATTTTGCGCCGCTTTACTGTGACGAGAATGGCCAATTCCCGGTAACCCAGTTTGATAAGAATGATGTGGAATATGCCGGCCTGGTGAAGTTTGACTTCCTCGGCTTGCGTACGCTGACCATCATCGACTGGGCGCTTAAGATGATTAACCCGCGCCGCGCCAAAGAAGGGTTGGAGCCGATTGATATCGCCGCCATCCCGCTGGATGACAAGAAAAGCTTCGATATGCTGCAACGCTCGGAAACCACAGCGGTTTTCCAGCTTGAATCACGCGGCATGAAAGATCTGATTAAGCGTCTGAAGCCGGACTGCTTTGAAGATATGATCGCACTGGTGGCACTGTTCCGCCCAGGACCGCTGCAATCGGGCATGGTTGATAACTTCATTGACCGTAAGCACGGCCGTGAAGAAATTTCGTACCCGGATATTCAGTGGCAGCACGAAACCCTGAAGCCGGTACTGGAACCGACCTACGGCATCATCCTGTATCAGGAACAGGTGATGCAGATCGCTCAGGTGCTGTCGGGTTATACCCTGGGTGGTGCGGATATGCTGCGCCGTGCAATGGGTAAAAAGAAACCCGAAGAGATGGCTAAGCAACGTTCGGTGTTCCAGGACGGTGCAGAAAGCATGGGCGTGGACGGTGAACTCTCGATGAAGATCTTCGATCTGGTAGAGAAGTTTGCGGGTTATGGCTTTAACAAGTCGCACTCGGCAGCCTATGCTTTGGTGTCTTACCAGACGCTGTGGCTGAAAGCGCACTACCCAGCAGAATTTATGGCCGCGGTAATGACCGCCGATATGGACAACACCGAGAAGGTCGTTGGCCTGGTGGATGAGTGCTGGCGCATGGGCCTGAAAGTGCTGCCGCCCGATATCAACTCCGGTCTGTATCCGTTCCATGTGAATGATGAAGGCGAAATCGTCTACGGGATCGGCGCCATTAAAGGCGTGGGTGAAGGGCCGATTGAAGCCATCATCGAAGCACGTAACGAAGGCGGCTACTTCAAAGAGCTGTTTGATCTCTGCGCGCGCACCGATACGAAAAAGATTAACCGCCGTGTGATGGAAAAGCTGATCATGTCGGGGGCTTTTGATCGCCTCGGTCCGCATCGCGCAGCCTTGATGAGCGCGCTCAGCGATGCATTAAAAGCTGCGGATCAGCACGCAAAAGCAGAAGCCACCGGACAAGCCGACATGTTTGGCGTGCTGGCCGAAGAGCCTGAGCAGGTGGAGAAGTCATACACCAACATCACGCCATGGCCGGAACAGATTCAACTGGACGGTGAGCGTGAGACGCTGGGTTTGTATCTCACCGGCCACCCAATTAATCAGTATCTTAAAGAAATTGATCGCTACGTTGGCGGCATGCGCCTGAAGGACATGCATCCGACGGATCGTGGTAAAGTAACCATCGCGGCGGGGCTGGTGATTGCCGCCCGCGTGATGGTCACGAAACGCGGCAACCGAATTGGTATTTGTACTCTCGACGATCGCTCTGGTCGTCTGGAAGTGATGTTATTTACCGATGCGTTAGATAAATACCAGCAGTTGCTGGAGAAAGACCGTATCCTGATCGTCAGTGGACAGGTCAGCTTTGATGACTTTAGCGGTGGCCTTAAAATGACCGCTCGAGAAGTGATGGACATCGACGAAGCGCGGGAAAAATACGCGCGCGGACTTGCTATCTCGCTGACGGACAGGCAAATTGATGACCAGCTTTTAAACCGTCTCCGCCAGTCTCTGGAGCCTCATCGCTCCGGGACCATTCCGGTGCATCTCTATTATCAGAGAGCAGATGCGCGGGCGAAGCTGCGCTTTGGTGCAGCGTGGCGTATTTCGCCCAGCGATCGTTTACTCAACGATTTGCGGTCGTTAGTAGGATCGGAGCAGGTGGAACTGGAGTTTGACTAAAACAGGAACATTATGAGTCTTAATTACCTGGATTTTGAACAGCCAATCGCAGAACTGGAAGCGAAAATCGACTCGCTGAAGTCAATTGGCCGTTCGGATGAGAAACACGATATTAATCTGGATGAAGAAGTGCAGCGTTTGCGCGAAAAAAGCGTTGAGCTGACCCGTAAAATCTTCTCCGATTTAGGTGCATGGCAGGTTGCGCAGCTCGCGCGTCACCCGCTGCGCCCTTATACGCTGGACTATGTCCGCAACGCGTTTGATGATTTCGATGAGTTGGCTGGCGACCGCGCTTATGCCGATGACAAAGCGATTGTCGGCGGGATTGCCCGTCTAGATGGTCGTCCGGTGATGGTCATTGGCCATCAGAAAGGCCGTGAAACCAAAGAGAAAATCCGTCGTAACTTCGGTATGCCAGCACCAGAAGGCTACCGTAAAGCGCTGCGACTGATGGAAATGGCTGAACGCTTTAAAATGCCACTGATCACCTTCATCGACACCCCGGGTGCATACCCTGGTGTGGGCGCCGAAGAGCGTGGTCAATCAGAAGCCATCGCACGCAATTTGCGTGAAATGTCAGGTCTGAAAATTCCGGTCATCTGTACCGTGATTGGCGAAGGCGGTTCCGGTGGTGCGCTGGCGATTGGCGTGGGCGACAAAGTGAACATGCTGCAGTACAGCACCTACTCGGTGATTTCACCGGAAGGCTGTGCTTCTATTCTGTGGAAAAGCGCTGATAAAGCGCCTTTGGCTGCTGAAGCGATGGGCATCACCGCCGATCGTCTGAAAGAGCTGAAGCTGATCGACTCGATCATCCCTGAACCTCTGGGTGGCGCGCATCGTCAACCAGTGGATATGGCGGCAAGCTTGAAAAAGCAACTGCTGGCGGATCTGGCGGATCTCGACGTGCTGAGCACGGAAGAGCTGCTTAACCGTCGTTATCAGCGCCTGATGAGCTACGGCTACGCGTAAGCCTGCTTGCTCATAAAGAAAAGCGGACTCCGGTCCGCTTTTTTTATGTCCGTTGATTACTGAGCGCGATCGTACGGACCGCTATGAGTCGGGCAGCAATGACAGTCTAACCGGACAGAGAAGGCCAGCCCGAATAGCAAAGCGTCTGGGCCATGGACGGCCCAGCCGATCTGCATGGATGCGTTGTTCCTTTGCGATCGGGCTGGCCTTTTCTGGCCTTTGCACCCAACTCTCAGCACCCCCCTAAACAACGGTCTCTCGCATCCCAGCGTTACATCTACTATCAACAACACCGCATTCCAGAACATTCACCTCTTACTTTTCGCTATCCTTATTCAGTGCCATAACACCACAGGAGGTGAGCATTGAATATTATCGCGATCATGGGACCGCACGGCGCGTTCTACAAAGATGAACCGATTCGCGAACTGGACGCAGCCCTCAAGCTGCAAGGCTTCCAGACCGTTTATCCCAACAATGCCAGCGACCTGCTGAAACTGATAGAACACAACCCGCGTATCTGCGGCGTGGTTTTTGACTGGGACGATTACAGTCTGGCGCTGTGCAGCGACATCAATCAACTCAACGAATATCTGCCGCTGTATGCCTTTATCAACACCCATTCGCAGATGGATGTCAGCATTAACGAAATGCGCATGGCGCTGCAATTCTTTGAGTACGCGCTCAATGCCGCTGACGACATCGCCTTGCACATCCGCCAGTACACCGATGAATACATCGATAAAATCATGCCGCCGCTGACTAAAGCGCTGTTCACCTATGTGAAAGAGGGCAAATACACCTTCTGTACGCCGGGCCACATGGGTGGCACCGCCTTCCAGAAAAGCCCGGTGGGCAGCCTGTTCTATGACTTCTTCGGTGCAAACACGCTCAAGGCGGATGTCTCCATCTCCGTCACCGAACTGGGGTCTCTGCTCGATCACACCGGCCCGCACCTCGAAGCAGAAGAGTATGTGGCGCGTACATTTGGTGCTGAACAAAGCTATATGGTGACCAATGGCACCTCAACCTCGAACAAAATTGTTGGGATGTACGCTGCACCCGCAGGCAGTACGGTGCTGATTGACCGTAACTGCCACAAATCACTCACCCATCTGTTGATGATGAGCGACATCATCCCGATCTGGCTCAAGCCGACACGCAACGCACTCGGTATTTTGGGCGGTATCCCGCAGCGGGAGTTCACGCGTGATAGCATTCAGCAGAAAGTTAATCAGACACCACGCGCCAGTTGGCCGATGCATGCCGTCATCACCAACTCCACTTACGACGGCCTGTTGTATAACACCCAGTACATCAAAGAGACGCTGGATGTGCCGTCGATTCATTTCGATTCAGCTTGGGTGCCGTACACTAACTTCCACCCGATCTACAGCGGCAAAAGTGGTATGAGCGGCGAGCGTATTCCCGGCAAAGTGATTTATGAAACGCAGTCGACGCACAAACTGCTGGCGGCGTTTTCGCAGGCCTCGCTGATTCACATCAAAGGTGATTACGACCACGACACCTTCAATGAAGCTTACATGATGCACACCACCACATCGCCGAGTTACGCGATTGTCTCATCAATTGAAACGGCGGCGGCGATGCTGCGCGGTAATCCGGGTAAGCGATTAATCAATCGCTCAGTTGAGCGCGCTCTGCATTTCCGTCGTGAGATTCAGCGACTGCGTGAAGAGTGCGATGGCTGGTTCTTCGACATCTGGCAGCCTGAGCAGATTGATGAAGCCGAGTGCTGGCCGATCCAGCCAGGCGAAGAGGACTGGCATGGATTCACCCACGCCGATCGCGATCACATGTACCTCGATCCGATCAAGGTCACGATTCTGACGCCAGGCATGAGTGAATTAGGACAGATGGCGGAGGAGGGCATTCCTGCGGCGCTGGTGGCGAAGTTCCTCGATCAGCGCGGCGTGGTGGTAGAGAAGACCGGGCCGTACAATTTGCTGTTCCTGTTCAGCATCGGTATCGATAAAACCAAAGCCATGAGCGTGCTGCGTGGTCTGACAGAATTCAAACGCGCCTACGATCTTAATCTGCGGGTGAAAAACATGCTGCCGGATCTATATGCCGAAGATCCCGATTTCTATCGCAATATGCGCATTCAGACGTTGGCGCAGGGCATCCATAATCTGATCCGACAACACGATCTGCCACGCCTGATGCTGAAGGCTTTCGACGTATTACCTGAATCAAAAATGACGCCACATCAGGCCTTCCAGCGCCAGGTGCAGGGGCAAGTCGAAACCGTCGATATCCGTGAGTTAGTGGGCCGGGTCTCTGCCAACATGATTCTGCCTTATCCGCCGGGCGTGCCGTTGGTGATGCCTGGCGAGATGATCACGGAGGAGAGCCGTGCAGTGCTCGATTTTCTGCTGATGCTCTGCACTATTGGACGGCACTATCCTGGATTTGAAACCGATATCCATGGTGCAACGCTCACCGACGATGGGCGCTATCTGGTGCGTGTACTACGTGAGGAAAACAGCCGTTAACTTCGGACAATTGCCTCTTTTCAGCGCGCTACCGAGCACGTAGGCTTAGCGGCTGATTCTTTAGGAGCCGCTATGCTGCAGATAAAACAGATCCACCACATTGCCATTATTGCCACCGATTATCAGCGCAGTAAGGCGTTTTACTGTGACGTGTTAGGTTTTGATTTGCTGGGTGAGTATTACCGCGCCGAGCGTGATTCGTGGAAAGGGGATCTGGGACTAAACGGGGTTTATACCATCGAACTGTTCTCGTTCCCCTCGCCGCCGCCACGCGTCAGTGGGCCGGAAGCCTGCGGTCTGCGTCATCTGGCGTTTTGTGTTGATGATGTTGAACAGTCGATTGTGGCGTTGGCTGCGAAAGGCGTGGTGTGCGAACCCATCCGCATTGACGCCCTGACCGGCAAAGCGTGCACTTTCTTTCCGGATCCAGACGGTTTGCCGCTGGAGCTGTATCAAGCGTAAACTAGCCACCGCTGCGGGCCGCAATCAGGCGGTTCGCGTTGACGGATTACGCTATGTCCTTTTCCCATCTTGCTTCGTTACTGACACCCGACGCCCGCTGTGTGCTGGCGTTCAGTGGCGGGTTGGATTCCACCGTATTGCTGCATCAGCTGGTGAGCTGGCAAAGCCAGGTGCCCGAGTTGCAGGTGCGCGCGTTGCACGTCCATCATGGATTAAGCCCAAATGCGGAGCGCTGGGCGTCACATTGCCTGCATATCTGCCAGCAGTGGCAGATTCCCTGCGAAGTATTGCGTGTTCAGGTGGATGGTCGTGTAAAGGGCATTGAGGCGGCGGCCCGGGAAGCACGCTACCAGGCGTTATTTCGTCAGCTGCAACCCGGTGAGCACTTACTTACGGCTCAGCACCTTGACGATCAGTGTGAAACGCTGTTGTTGGCGTTAAAAAGGGGCAGTGGTCCAGCAGGATTGGCGGGGATGCCCATCCAGCGTCAGGTGGGGAAACATTCGCACCTGCGTCCGTTGCTGGATATCAGTCGTCAGCAACTCGAAGCCTATGCGACGGAACACGGCTTAGGCTGGATTGACGATGAGAGTAACGCCGACAGCCGCTATGACCGTAATTTTCTTCGTCAGGACATTCTGCCGTTGCTGCAGACGCGCTGGCCACATTTTAGCGCCGCCAGCGCCCGCAGTGCCGCGCTGTGTGGTGAGCAGGAGCAATTGCTGGATGAATTGCTGGCAGAACAGTTGGCCCAGCTCACTGATGAACAGGGCACACTGCATTTTCCGCCATTGCTGGCGATGAGCGAAGCGCGACGGCATGCGCTTTTGCGTCGCTGGATTGCACAGCAGGGCGGCGCGATGCCTTCACGTGATGCCTTAAAACGTATCACCGATGAAGTGATGTGTAGCCGTGAAGATGCCAATCCCAGCCTAAGTTTTGCTGCCTTTACACTCCGCCGTTATCGCCAGCGGCTGTATTGGCTTAACGCGCATGCATCGCTGAGTCAGCACTCGCTAACCTGGCATGATCGTGAACAACTGCTGCGGTTGCCCGAGAATTTAGGCGTATTACAGGCAAACCCGGCGATCGCCACCTTGCGTCAGCCCACCGAGGACGAATCGATCAACGTTCGTTTTCAGGCCAGCGGCTATTATCATCTGCTGGGCCGCGCCGGAGGGCGGGAGATAAAAAAACTGTGGCAGGAGTTAGGTGTGCCACCCTGGCAGCGTGAACGTATTCCTTTGATTTACTACAACCAGACGCTGATCTGCGCACCGGGACTTTTTGTTACCCGAGAGGGTGCAGCCAGTGATGAGCAAGGCTGGCAAGCGATCTGGTTACAACAACAATAAGATGGAGAGCAATGATGAAACATTGGATAGCGGCAGCATTGCTGGCCGCTGCGTTGCCGGCTTTTGCCGACGGCGATGTGAATGCAGGCGCGCAAAAAGCAGCAACCTGCCTGGCGTGTCATGGTGCGGAAGGAAAAAGTGCTGTGCCGCTTTATCCCAATCTTGCCGGGCAACATGCGCCTTACCTGCTGCACTCCTTGCAGGCATATAAAAAAGGGGAGCGCAGCGGTGGTCAGGCCGAAGTGATGAAAGCGTTTGTGGCAGGATTGAGCGATCAGGATATGGAAGATTTATCGGCGTATTACAGTTCGCTGAAGCCGTAAGCGAGGAGGGCGGGATAGCATTCCCGCCCGGATGTGGTAGTTATTCGTCTTCGCTAACGATGACGGTGCCCAGCTCGGGATGACTGAAGCTGGCGATATGGTCAAGACGCAGTTCGCGGGTTTCACCGGAGAGATCGACCGTCAGGTACTCCACGTTTTTACGTGAGACCATGTCAACGGCTTTCACCTTAAGCTGATCGCCGTTTTTTAACTCCAAAAACAGCGTCCAGTGTTTGGTGCAGGCGAGCTCGAGGCTATCGTAGTCATCGCAGTTGATGGGTTTGTAGGCTTCATTCGTCAACATAGTCGCTCACCAATAAGTTAGCAGCAGCATAAGCTGCTTGTTCCCTGACAGAAGAGTTTAGCGCAGAATTAGCGGCAATATCGTTGAGTGCGTTTAGCGCGCAACCTATCGCGTCTGGCACATACCCCAGGTCGCCACTGCCGATTTCGGCATACTTCTGGCGAACTAACTCACAATACTTTTGCACATACACCCCCTCAGCAGAGCTTAAATACTCTGGTAGATAAGCGACTATATCACAGGATTTTCATGGAAATCAGCCAGGGGAAGCCGCGATCTGTGCAAAGAAAAGTGTAAAAGTGACACACAGCGCTGGCCTTAAGCAGGAAGGCGGCGCACAAAAGGTTAAGTTGATGAACAGGTTATTCCGCGACACAACATCGTTCTTAAAGGCAGGTGACAGATGATCGTGCTGTCGCGTTCAGTTTCACTTGCAGACAACGAGGTCGAGCTCAGTGCCATTCGTGCACAAGGTGCCGGCGGGCAGCATGTGAATAAAACGTCCACCGCTATCCATCTGCGTTTTGATATCCATGCCTCTTCGCTGCCACCGTTCTACAAGGAACGTCTGTTGGCGGCGAGCCACCATTTGATCACGGCAGAAGGCGTGGTGATCATCAAATCTCAGGAGTATCGCAGCCAGGAAATGAATCGCGAGGCGGCCTTGCAGCGGCTGATCAATCTGATTCGTGAATTAACCACGGTAGAAAAAGCTCGGCGGGCGACACGACCCACGCGTGCCTCTAAAGAGCGGAGGCTGGAGGGGAAATCACGGCGCAGTAATGTGAAAGCGATGCGGGGAAAAGTGCAATGAAAAACGCCTCCAGCTGGAGGCGTTTCAGTATTACTTGTTCAGCGCTTTTGCCAGGAACTCGACAATATCGTGCTGTTTGATCATCTGCTTCTCGCTTGATGCGCGTGCCTTGTACTCGATCTCTTCATTGTCGAGGTTACGGTCACCGATGACGATGGTGTGTGGCACGCCAATCAGCTCCATATCAGCGAACATCACGCCTGGACGCTCTTTACGGTCATCCAGAATCACATCAATGCCTTTGGCACGGAGTTGGCTGTACAGCTCTTCTGCCAGCTCCTTCACGCGGAACGATTTCTGCATGTTCATTGGCAAAATTGCCACTTCGAACGGTGCCAGCGCGGCTGGCCAGATGATGCCGCGTTCGTCATGGTTCTGCTCAATGGCCGCTGCGACAACACGGGTGATACCAATGCCGTAGCAACCCATGGTCATAATCTGGTTGCGGCCCTCTTCACCCTGAACGGCAGCTTTCATTGCGTCAGAATATTTGGTACCCAGCTGGAAGATGTGACCCACTTCGATACCACGTTTGATCTGCAGTGTGCCTTTGCCATCCGGGCTCGGATCGCCTTCGACGACGTTACGGATATCTTCCACACGGGCTTCTGGCAAATCGCGCACCCAGTTGATACCGGAGAAGTGCTGACCATCAATGTTGGCGCCTGCGGAGAAATCGCTCATCTTTGCCACGGTGCGGTCGGCAATCACAGGCATGTTCAAACCCACCGGGCCGATTGAACCAAAGCCTGCGCCAACGGCTGCACGAATCGCTTCTTCACTGCCCATCTCCAGTGGAGAGGCAACGATATCCAGATGCTCGGCTTTAATTTCGTTCAGTTCGTGATCACCGCGAACCAGCAAGGCAACCAGTGCATGGCCGCTCTCTTCAGTACCTTTCACAATCAGCGTCTTCACGGTTTTCTCAACCGGGATCTGATGTTGCTCGACCAGCTCAGCAATGGTTTTGGCGTTTGGCGTAGCAAACTGCGTCATCGCCTGAGTTGCCGCTGGACGTTCACCCGCTGGCGCCACGGCTTCCGCTTTTTCGATGTTGGCGGCGTAATCGGATTCGCTGGAGAAGATCACATCATCTTCACCGCTCTGCGCCAGCACCTGGAATTCGTGAGAGCCGCTGCCGCCAATCGAACCGGTATCCGCTTGCACCGCACGGAAATCCAGCCCCATACGGCTGAAACTCTGGCTGTAAGCGCGATACATCGCATCATAGGTTTCCTGCAAGGATTCCTGTGAGATGTGGAAGGAATAGGCATCTTTCATGATGAACTCACGTGAGCGCATCACACCAAAACGAGGGCGCACTTCGTCACGGAATTTGGTCTGGATTTGATACAGATTCAGCGGCAGCTGTTTATACGAGCTCAGCTCGTTGCGGATCAAATCGGTGACCACTTCTTCGTGAGTTGGACCCAACACGAACGGACGCTCGTGGCGATCTTTAATGCGCAGCAGTTCTGGGCCGTACTGCTCCCAACGGCCGCTCTCTTCCCATAAATCGGCAGGCTGAACCACCGGCATGGAGATCTCAATCGCACCCGCGTTGTTCATCTCTTCGCGTACGATGTTTTCAACTTTTCGCAGCACGCGAACACCGGTCGGCAGCCAGGTATAAAGACCAGAAGCCAGTTTACGGATCATACCGGCGCGCAGCATCAGCTGGTGGCTGATCACTTCCGCATCGGATGGCGTCTCTTTCAGAGTAGAGAGCAGATATTGAGTAGTACGCATTGATTACGATTCCAGTTGTACGGAAGGACACGGACAAAAATTTTTCTGGCGGCTAGTGTACCAGCGAGATCATTCACTCAAAAGCTTGTTTTAGCGTGGATCGAGAGCGATCACTTCTGTGCCGATATCATCGATACGCCAGCGCACGTTAAAGTCGAGTAGCCAGGCAGCATACTCACGATCTCCCGCTTCACCTTTACGGTAAGCTGGGCGGGGATCCTGCGCTAAAACGTCAGCGATAAAACGTGCCAGATGGGGATAGTTTTTCTGCTGCTGGATTTGGTGCTGCGCCAGAGCAGAGAAACGCACGGGCATGGTGGCATCGGGGGCGCTCTGCGCAAAGCCGGCACGGGCATCGGGCAGGGCTTCAGCAAACGGCAGATACGGTTTGATATCGACTACCGGTGTGCCATCGACTAAATCCAGACTGCCGAGTTGCAAAATCACCTGCTGCTTATCACATCGAATGCCTTTCAACTCGACCAGCGACATGCCAATGGGGTTAGGGCGAAAGGTGGATCGGGTGGCGAAAACCCCCATGCGCGCGTTGCCGCCTAAGCGAGGAGGGCGCACGGTGGGGCGCCAACCGCCTTCCATGGTCTGATGGAAAACAAACAGCACCCAAATATGGCTGAAGGCTTCAAGCCCCCTCACCGCTTCTGGCTGATTATAAGGCGGCAAGAGATGCAACTCGCCTCCGCCATCCTGAACTAAGCCTGGCTGGCGCGGTACGGCAAATTTTTCTTTCCACGGCGAACGAATAACGCCGATTTGCGCAAAGGCAAAATCACTCATTGATTGGAAACTTTCAGTGCTGAGCCCTGGCAAATGGCCTGGCGATAGCAGCCTGGCGTGCTGGTGACGATTTCGCATTTATGCAGCAATATCGCGTTCGCTTTCATCCCGGCAGCTTTAATCTGCAGACGCTTACGTGCGGTATTGATATTCGGTGGCGAATCCTGGCTGCTGCTTTGGCAATCATCGGCAGAGACTTCGCCCAGATCGCGGAACGGATTACTGACCAGATCGGTGGCATCGGTATAAATTTTTACCGGTGCAGGACGTGGAGCTGGCTTACGTTCTGGTTGGCTGGATGATTGTTGCGGGCGGGCAGGAGCACTGCTTATTGGGTGATATTCACGGACACACCCGGTTAGCATCAATGCTAACAAGCAGAGCGGTAAAAAACGCATGGCAACATCCTCAGTAGTAAAAAGTGGCGTTATTGAAACAAGGACGGGATTAAATAACAAGTCAGCAAAAAGAAAGGGCGGCCGAAGCCGCCCTGGATGGCATCAAAGGCGAAAATTACCAGCCTTTTACTGCACCACCGTTGAAGATTTTGTTCGCGGCTTCAGAAACTTCATCAGACTGATATGCCTGAACAAATTTCTTCACGTTTTCCGCATCTTTATTATCTTCACGGCTGACGATCAGGTTTACGTAAGGAGAATCTTTATCTTCAACAAAGATGCCATCTTTTGCTGGCGTCAGACCAATCTGGCTGGCGTAAGTGGTGTTGATCACCGCCAGCGCAATCTGCTGATCGTCCAGTGAACGTGGAAGCTGTGGTGCTTCCAGCTCAACAATCTTCAGGTTTTTAGGGTTCTCAACGATATCCAGAGAGGTTGGCAGCAGGCCCACGCCATCTTTCAGTTTGATCAGGCCAACTTTCTGCAGCAGCAGCAGTGAACGACCGAGGTTGGTTGGATCGTTAGGAATCGCAACCTGTGCACCGTTTTGCAGTTCATCCAGTGATTTGATTTTCTTTGAATAGCCGGCAATCGGATAAACGAAGGTGTTACCCACTGGTACAAGCTTGTAGCCACGGTCTTTGATCTGCTGATCCAGATAAGGCTTATGCTGGAAGGCGTTAACATCGATATCGCCTTTGCTTAATGCTTCGTTCGGCAGCACGTAATCGTTAAAGGTCACCAGCTCAACGTCCAGACCGTATTTCTCTTTAGCGACCTTCACTGCGGTTTCAGCAACCTGCTGCTCAGCACCGACAATCACACCCACTTTAATGTGGTTTGGATCTTTAGCTTTCTGATCGCATCCTGCCAGCGCAATTGCGCCAATCAGAGCACCCACAGCGGCAATCTTTTTAAATGTGAAAGACATATCCCTTCCTTAATAGAGGACTATTGATGTTGTTTACTTATTTATGTGACACAGCACGGACAATGCGGTCGCCACAGAATTGAATGAGATACACCAGAACAACCAGCAAAATCAGCACGGTATTCATCACAGTGGCGTTATAGCCAATGTACCCATACTGATAGCCAATCTGACCCAAGCCACCTGCGCCGACCGCGCCGCCCATCGCGGAGTAGCCGACCAGCGTAATCAGAGTAATTGTAGCGGCATTCACCAGACCCGGCAGGGCTTCAGGTAGTAGCACTTTACGTACGATCTGCAGGGGAGTAGCGCCCATCGCGCGTGAGGCTTCAATCAAACCGGTTGGCAGCTCTAGCAGCGCATTCTCAACCATACGCGCAATAAAGGGAGCGGCACCCACTGTCAATGGCACGATAGCGGCCTGCAAACCAATGGAGGTGCCGACAATCATGCGCGTGAAAGGAATCATCCACACCAGCAATATAATGAAGGGGATTGAACGGAAGATATTCACCACCGCTGAGAGCACGCGATAGAGTGTGCCATTGGCCAGAATTTGCCCTGGGCGAGTGACATACAGCAGCACGCCGACGGGCAGGCCGAGTACAAAACCAAAGAAACCAGAGACGAAGGTCATCATCAGCGTTTCCCAGACGCCACGCGTCAGTAACCACAGCATCGCTTCAGACATAACCCAGTACCTCTACTTTCACATGATTTTCTTTCAGCCAGGCAATCGCTGCCTGTGTATCTGTTTCACTGCCATCCATCTCGGCCAGCATGATGCCGAACTTAACGCCGCCGGCATAATCCATCTGGGCACTAATGATGTTGTTATTCACATTGAAGCGACGAGCAGCTTCTGAAAGCAGCGGCGCATCTACTGATTTGCCGGTGAACTCCAGACGCAACAGCGGGACGCTTTCAGCTGTGGCTTGCGGTGTCATACGTTGCTGGTAATCGTCTGGGATATCCAGATGCAGCGTCGATTGAATGAATTGCTGGGCCAGTGGCGTTTTAGGATGTGAGAACACTTCACTGACGCTGTCTTTTTCAATCAGTTCGCCATTACTGATTACAGCAACCTGGTCGCAGATGCGTTTCACCACATCCATCTCATGAGTGATCAGCAGAATAGTGATCCCCAGACGGCGGTTGATGTCTTTTAATAATTCTAAGATGGAACGTGTGGTTGCTGGGTCAAGGGCGCTGGTGGCTTCATCACACAACAAAACTTTTGGATTAGTGGCCAGCGCACGCGCAATCGCCACACGCTGTTTTTGCCCACCGGAAAGATTCGCAGGCCAGCTGTCGTGCTTATCTGCCAGCCCAACTAACTCCAGCAGTTCAGTCACGCGGTTTTTGATCTGCTCACGTGATAAGTTGCCTAATTCGAGCGGCAGCGCAACGTTACCGGCGACGGTACGTGAGTTCATAAGATTGAAGTGCTGGAAAATCATGCCAATCTGACGGCGTGCCAGCGTCAGTTTTGAGGAGGAGAGGGCAGTCAAATCCTGACCATCAACCAGCACGCGTCCTGATGTTGGACGCTCAAGCAAGTTAACGCAGCGTATAAGCGTACTTTTACCGGCTCCGGAAGCACCGATGACGCCATAAATCTGTCCAGCAGGCACGTGCAGGCTGACGTTGGAAAGCGCCTGAATGGTGCGTGAACCTTGCTGGAACACTTTGGTTATGTTTTCGAGTTTAATCATTAGTTTAATAGTTATCGTGTTGCATTGTCCGTGGTGTATCGGGTTTCACGCGATCGCGCTGCGTGAAATTTGGATGGATGTTAAGGCATCCAGACGGCTAAATCAATCGAAGTCATTCAATCTGCCATTCTCTCTATATATGCAATCATGCGATACTGTGCGGCATTATTTGCAGCAGGAGTTTCTACGTGTCGAACAAAGTCCCCGCTATTTTTCTAGATCGTGATGGCACCCTGAATGTCGATCATGGTTATGTTCACGAAATCGATAATTTTGAATTCATCGATGGCACCATTGAAGCGTTGCAGGCGCTAAAGAAGATGGGCTTCGCGCTGGTCCTGGTGACCAACCAGTCCGGTATTGCGCGTGGCATGTTTACCGAAGACCAGTTTATGCAGCTCACCGAATGGATGGATTGGTCTCTGGCGGATCGTGATGTCGATCTTGATGGCATCTATTTCTGTCCTCATCTGCCAGATGCAACAGTTGAAGAGTATCGCCAGGTATGTGATTGCCGTAAGCCGCAGCCGGGTATGCTGCTCTCTGCGCAGAAGCATCTGAACATCGATATGGCTGCTTCTTATATGGTCGGTGACAAAATAGAAGATATGCAGGCAGCCGCAGCAGCAGGTGTGGGCACTAAAGTGCTGGTGCGTACGGGTAAGCCAGTTACCGCTGATGGCGAAAATGCAGCAGATTGGGTGCTTAATAGCCTGTCAGAGCTGCCTGGACGCATTAAAAAGGGCTGATTCAGGCGGTTTTGTGCAATTTTCAAGCGAACGAATAAAAACTTGAAAATTGCCCTTGCGCTTCCTCAGAACCTGCCTATAATGCGCCACCACTGAGACGGCAAAGCGGCAACGCAAGCGGCTCAGCAGGGAGTGAAGTGATTCACCCCGCCGGAGAAAAACGCTGAAAAAAGTGTTTGACTCTGAAGGAGGAAAGCGTAATATACGCCACCTCGCAACAGCAGCTTAAGGCGCTGATTGCACCGCTCTTTAACAATTTATCAGACAATCTGTGTGGGCACTCGCAGGATTGATATCAGCGTCTCCGGACGTAAAAAATATCAAGTCTCACGAGTGAACACATAATGAAATTCATTATGACGTTTTACAGATGAGCATCGCTGCACTTGTTGCAGCAAATCAAACTTTAAATTGAAGAGTTTGATCATGGCTCAGATTGAACGCTGGCGGCAGGCCTAACACATGCAAGTCGAACGGTAGCACAGAGAGCTTGCTCTTGGGTGACGAGTGGCGGACGGGTGAGTAATGTCTGGGAAACTGCCCGATGGAGGGGGATAACTACTGGAAACGGTAGCTAATACCGCATAACGTCTTCGGACCAAAGTGGGGGACCTTCGGGCCTCACACCATCGGATGTGCCCAGATGGGATTAGCTAGTAGGTGGGGTAATGGCTCACCTAGGCGACGATCCCTAGCTGGTCTGAGAGGATGACCAGCCACACTGGAACTGAGACACGGTCCAGACTCCTACGGGAGGCAGCAGTGGGGAATATTGCACAATGGGCGCAAGCCTGATGCAGCCATGCCGCGTGTATGAAGAAGGCCTTCGGGTTGTAAAGTACTTTCAGCGGGGAGGAAGGCGTTAAGGTTAATAACCTTGGCGATTGACGTTACCCGCAGAAGAAGCACCGGCTAACTCCGTGCCAGCAGCC